>NZ_CAUPII010000059.1:0-2565 GCF_963511325.1 uncultured Streptococcus sp. | reverse complement strand
ATAAAAAGCGAGCAAGCCCGCTTTTAATCTATTTTACTAAAGTTTAGTAAGAGTGAACTAGTCAGAACAGATACAGAACTAAAGGCCATGGCTAGACCAGCTAGTTCTGGATTGAGGGCCAGTCCAACACCAGAAAAGACTCCTGCTGCAATCGGAATTCCTGCGACATTGTAGATAAAGGCCCAGAAAAGATTGAGCAGAATTCGATTAAAGGTTTTCTTACTCATGTCAAAGGCACGAACCACGCCTAGGAGGTTATTGGTTGTCAACACTAAATCTGCTGACTCGATAGCGATATCCGTTCCAGCTCCCATAGCAATCCCCACATCTGCTACACTAAGGGCAGGAGCGTCATTGATACCATCACCAACAAAGGCTACTTTGCCTGACTGTTGCAGTTTATGAATTTCATGAGCTTTTTCTTCTGGCAAGACACCTGCAATGACCTCTTCGATTCCGATTTGATCGGCAATAGCACGCGCCACACCTGCATTGTCTCCTGTCAGCATGACTGTTTTAAGACCTCGTTTTTTCAGCTGACTGATGGCTAGCTTGGCATTTTCCTTGGGGATATCTTGCAAGGCTAGCAAGCCTTTGATTTCATTGTCCACAGCCAAGAACACAACTGTCTTAGCTTCTTTTTCCAGTTCTTCTAGTTTATCTTGATGAGTGCTAGAAATATCCATGCCATCCAGCATTTTAGCATTTCCAAGCAGAACTTGTTTTCCATTGATTTGCCCTGAGACACCTTTTCCGTGCAAGGCTTGGAAATTTTCCACAGTGTGAAGCTCAAGTCCAGTTTCAGTCGCTCGCTTAACAATAGCCTCAGCCAGTGGGTGTTGAGAAGCTTCTTCCAAGGAAGCTGCCAATCCAAGCACTTCTACTTCGTCGCCGATGATATCTGTGACCACAGGTTTCCCTTCCGTCAAAGTTCCTGTCTTATCAAAAACAATAGTTTGGACTTTCTGGATTTCCTGTAGAACCGTTCCATTTTTGAGGAGAACTCCCATCTTGGCACTGCGACCTGTCCCCACCATAAGGGCTGTCGGTGTTGCAAGTCCCAAGGCACAAGGGCAGGCAATAATCAGAACTGCTACTCCATAGAGAAGCGAAGAGACAAAACTCGCTCCAAGCACAACTACACTATCCCTGAGCAAGACGAACCAAACCCAAAAGGTCACAATCCCTAAAATGACAACTGCTGGAACAAAAATGCCTGAAATTTTATCCGTCAAGTCCTGAATCGGCGCACGACTTGTCTGAGCTTTCTTCACAAAATCCACAATCTGAGCCAAAACAGTCTCTGAACCAACTTTTTCTGCTCTAAAAACAAGTGTTCCACTATTATTGATGGTTGAGCCAATAACAGTATCTCCAACTGTCTTGTCCACAGGTAGACTCTCACCTGTCACCATAGACTCATCAATACTAGAGATACCTTCTACTACGACACCATCAACCGCAATCTTTTCACCGGGACGCACTCGAATCAGGTCACCTACCTTGACTTGCTCCAAAGGGACTTGAACATAGTTATCCTCACGCAAGACTTCTGCAGTTTTAGCCTGCAAGTCAAGTAATTTCTCCACAGCTTGGGAAGTATTTTTCCGCATTTTCTCCTCAAAAACGGCTCCCATAAGAACGAAGAAGAAGATAAATGCAGCACTTTCAAAGTAAACGGGGAGGCCAGCGAAGAGGGCAACTAAGCTATAGAAATAGGCCACTAGGGTTCCCAGAGCAACCAAGGTATCCATGTTGGCATTGTGCTTTTTAAAACTAGCCCAAGCACTTTGAATATAAGGACCACCTGCTACTAGCATAATCGGTGTTGTGGCTAAAAAGGTGCCCCAACGCATGACTTGGTGACTAATTCCTCCTGTCGACATCCCAATCATGAGGATCACAAGAGGCACAGTAAAGATACTAGTAATCCAAAAACGCTGTAAAAGTGACAGAGATTTTCGAGTCTTCTCAACGACTGTATAGCTTCCCTTTTGCATCTTCATACCACAAGAAAATTCATGTTGGCCTAATTCTTGAGGTGTAAAACGAATTGTTTTCTCTTCGTCTACGCCGATTGGTTCCAAGATGCCTTCTTCTTCAAATAGAATTTCCTTATAACAGTTTGAAGGTGTCACACGGTGAAAGGTAATCTCAGCAGGAACTCCTTTTTGCAGTTGAATGTGGACTGGATGGTAGCCTTTGTCTGCCGTGATACGGATTTTTTGAACACCATTTTCAAGACTTGCTTTTACAATTTCAGTCATATCATTCTCCTATTCTACAATCATCTTGCCGTGCATCATATTCATGCCACAAGAGAAACCATACTCTCCAGCCTGCTCAGGCGTGATTTCCACTACATACTCTTCACCCATTGGCAGGTCCGCATGTACACCAAAATCTGGAAAAACAATTTGGTCCAGACAGGGTGAAGGATCCTTACGGTCAAAGACAATACGGGCTGGCACTGATTTCTTGAGGATAATCAACTCAGGCGTATAGCCTCCCATGACTTCCACTCGAATCTCTTGGTAGCCCTTTTTTTGCTGGGCCTTTTGTCCA
>NZ_CAUPII010000058.1:0-2661 GCF_963511325.1 uncultured Streptococcus sp. | reverse complement strand
TAAAAACACCCCAAAAGTTAGATTTTCTTTTGTCTAACTTTTGGGGTGCAGTTCATAACATTTTCTACTATCTTTTTTTCATTCAATTATTGAATACCTTGAACCAAGTCTTCAGCTTGTTGTTTTAGTGAAGTAGCAACACTGTCTTCAAGGACTAATTTGCCATCTACCCAAGCAGAATCATTGACACGAGCTGCAGTGAATTCACCAACAACTTGTGTACGGATGAATGGCAAGAGGTCTTTGTAGATTGCAAAGAGTTGTTCATGACCTGCATTTGCTACTGAAGATACAGTAACGATTTTATCTTGAAGAGCAGATGCTCCGCGTGTATCAGACAAGTCAATTGCGCGTGAAAGCCAGTCAAGCAAGTTTTTCACTGTTCCAGGGATTGAGAAGTTGTAGACTGGAGAGAAAATCCAGATAGCATCAGCAGCTAGAACAGCTTCACGAGCTGCTGCTACAGCTAGAAGAGTTGGAACTTCAAGTTCTTGATTAAAAAGTGGGATTGCTGAGTAGTCAAGGTAGCTAACCTCAGCTTTACCTGCAAGAGCTTTTTCAGCTTCTAGCGCCATTTGGTGGTTGAAAGAACCTTCACGAAGTGAACCAACGATAAATAATACTTTTTTAGACATAGGGAGTCTCCTTTAGATTTTAATCAGAGTTATCTCTGTTGTTATAAACAATGTTACAACAAAGGGAAATCATTTGCAAGAAATCTGCTCAGAAAATAAAAATCGATGATAGTCAAGATTATTTTTAGGAGTAGAGATTATGAAAAGTCTGTGAAATCAATGATTCAAGCGTCATATACTCCTATCATAAGAGAAGTTCCGTGCTAAATCCTCCCCTTTATTCACTTGTAATTCACTAGGATAGATGGTAAAATAGACGAGTGAAAATGAGACAGAAAAAAGAAAAAAATTCCTTATTATTTCAGTACAGCATTGGCTTGACCCTGCTGGCTCTAGTTGTGACTTCTTCCTTTCTCTATTTGGAGTGGCTTAGCATGAAGCCTTATCAGACAGCAAAGGTAGAAGGGGAAAAACTTGCCAAGCAGTATGCGAATCTAGAAACGGTCAGCCAGGTTGATATCTTTAATGGTTTAGAAAGCTATTATAGCGTTCTTGGTCAAGATAAGAATCAGAAACAAGTTGCTGTTTTAATAGAGAAAAGTAATAATAATATTTACGTATATCAACTAGAAAATGGTACTTCACAAGAAAAAGCAGAAGCAGTTGTTAGAGAAAAAGGAGCTACTGAAATTGATACGGTTACCTTTGGACGCTATGCTGAAAAACCTGTCTGGGAAATCAAGTCTGGAGGAGACTATTATCTAGTAGATTTTGAATCTGGTGCCCTAATCGAAAAGGAGAAACTATGAAATTATCTAAACGTGTCTTAGAAATGGAAGAAAGTGTCACTCTGGCTAGTGATGCAAGAGCAAAGAAGTTAAAAGCTGAAGGAAAAGATGTTCTTTTCTTAACTTTAGGTCAGCCCGATTTTCATACTCCTGAAAATATTCAAGATGCCGCTGTTGCAGCCATTCGAGATGGACGTGCTTCTTTCTATACGGTAGCTTCAGGTTTGCCTGAGTTAAAAGCAGCGGTCAATACCTATTTTGAACGTTATTACGGATATTCTGTAGCGACCAACGAAGTCACTTTTGCGACTGGTGCTAAATTCTCACTCTATACTTTCTTTATGGCTGTTATCAACCCTGGAGATGAGGTAATCATTCCTACTCCTTACTGGGTCAGCTATGGGGATCAGGTTAAGATGGCTGAAGGTGTACCAGTATTTGTCCAAGCCAAGGAAGACAATCACTTTAAAGTAACTGTGGAGCAATTAGAAGCAGCTCGTACAGATAAGACAAAGGTCTTGGTTCTTAACTCGCCATCTAATCCTACCGGTATGATCTATTCTCGTGAGGAACTCTTGGCCATTGGAAATTGGGCTGTTGAACATGACATTCTCATCCTAGCAGATGATATTTATGGTCGTTTGGTCTATAACGGAAATGAGTTTGTGCCAATCTCTAGTCTATCAGAAGTGATTCGCAAACAAACCATTGTTATCAATGGTGTGTCTAAGGCCTATGCCATGACTGGTTGGCGGGTAGGTTATGCAGTGGGTGATCCAGAAATCATCGCTGCCATGAGTAAACTAACAGGTCAAACGACTTCAAACCTGACTGCGGTATCTCAATATGCAACGATTGAAGCGCTAACTGGACCGCAAGATTCTGTGGAAGTTATGCGTCAAGCATTTGAAGAACGTTTGAATACAATCTATCCACTCTTGTGTGAAGTCCCTGGCTTTGAAGTTGTCAAACCTCAAGGAGCCTTCTATCTCTTTCCAAATGTAAAAAAAGCTATGGAGATGAAAGGCTATAGCGATGTAACAGCCTTTACAACGGCCATCCTTGAGGAAGTTGGCCTGGCCTTGATTACAGGTGCTGGCTTTGGAGCACCAGAGAATGTTCGTCTTAGTTATGCGACAGACTTGGAAACTCTTAAAGAAGCCATTCGTCGTCTGCACCAATTTATGGAAAAATAAGAAGTTAGACCTCCGTCCTTATGGCGGAGGTTTTTGTATCTAAAAACTGCTAAATTCGCAAACTAAGTTCCACCGCTATTAGAAGTGGAAGTTAATCTGATA
>NZ_CAUPII010000057.1:0-3330 GCF_963511325.1 uncultured Streptococcus sp. | reverse complement strand
AAATCACACGCAAACCAAATGGTGATGCAGTAGTAACGCCTAAGAAACCAGATGGTTCAACATACCCATCAGGCAGCAAGGTTGTGATTCCAGGTGAAAACAACACACCAATCACAGTCACAATCGGCGACAATGGCTCAGGTGAAGTACCAAATGACAAGCTTCCTAAGAAAGATGTCCCAGGTACAGGAACAGTAACTGAACCGAACAAGAAACCATCACAACCAGTGGATGTAACAACACCAGGTCAAAAGACACCAACAGTAGATGTTGAACAAGATCCTAAGACAGGTGACGTTACAGTAACACCGAAGAAACCAGATGGCTCAACATTCCCACCAGGAACTAAGGTAGAAATCCCAGGTGAAGATGGTCCAATCATTGTTGAAATCGGTCAAGATGGTAAAGGTAAAGTACCAAATGACAAACTTCCTAAGAAAGATGTCCCAGGTACAGGTAAGATTACAGAACCAGGTAAACCAGCTGTTGAAGTTCCAGTAACAACACCAGGTAAGGTAACACCAAATACCCCAACAACTGAAACACCAGTTGCGCCAGTAACACCTGATACTAATGGAGCTAAGTCAAATGATTCTCAAAAAGTATTGCCAAATACTGGTACTGAATCAAATGCGACTCTTGCATCTCTAGGCCTTCTTGGTATTCTAGGTGGTCTCGGACTTGCTCTTGGAAAGAAAAAAGAAGACTAAAAATTTAGTCAATCACTATTCATTCTTTTGTATTGTAAAGATAAACTAGATTGGTTCTGGGAATCATGTTAGTCGTAAAATAAAAAGAATGTTTAGATAAAGAAAGCGAACAATGCTAGGATTTTGTTAAACGGAATTCTAAGTATTGTTCGCTTTTTGGGCTCCTTGTCAACTGTAGTGGGTTAAATAAAAGCTAAAATATGGAGAGGGCAATCGTTGTCCTCTCCATATTTTAGGATAGTTATTAATCCATTTTTCGATAAATGCGACTTTTTTGGGAGTCGTTTCTTAAAATTGATTGAAACAAGATATGAACAAAGAGGTTAGGAAAGTCAAAATAATTTTTAAAAATGTTTTAGAATCCGTAGTGTACTAATTTAAGTTCAATCTACTATAGCTCCCTTAGGTAACCATCTACGAATGAGTCAGTTGTGATTCTCATTAGTTCCCCTTTCCCAAGAGGCATAGGGATGTGTATAGTAGATATGCTCCTTAGAAAACACATCAGCCAAGCGGTTGAATTCGGCTCCATTGTCTGCCGTGATGGAAAGAATTTGATGCTGTTTTAAGATGAGTTTTAGAGCTTAATTGACCGACTCAGCGCTTTTATTTTTGGGGTATTGAGCACTTACCATTCGTTATCCTCGAGAAATGTATTGTACTATGAAACAACTAATACGATAAGCTACAACGGATTTATTCTACAGAAAGGAAAAACTCCAGTTTTATTTAGAAGGATAAAAGGTAAATAACTTATATACAATTTATTTCGAATTTTTTTAAAATAAAACAAACTTTAAAGACAAAATAATAAAAATGAAGCGCCGATAATAATGCCAATCGTTTGAGTGATATTTTAAATATGATTTATTTTTAATGAGTTGAAGAATGAAAAGTATCAAGATGATTCAATAAAACCGAAGAAAATTAGAGGGTGAATCAAGTATAAATACTATATAAATGTTTTAGATGCATAAAAACTAAAAAAAGTATGATTTAAGCGATAAATAGTTTGCATATTCCCAATAAAAAGTATAAAATTATACTTGGATAGCTTTTCCTGTGAATATAAACAATATGTAAATATAAGCAATATGTGTTTCAGGTGAGCAAATTCAAAAAAAGGAGATAATAGAATGGATAAAAAATCATCCATGAGTCGTATTGAACGCCAAAAACGAGAAAAAGTTTTACGCTTTTCTATTCGTAAATATAGCTTTGGTGCGGCTTCAGTTGCTGTTGCAGCACTGATGTTTTTGGGTGCGCGCGTCGTTAGTGCGGATAGCGTAACACCTGTCGACCAACCTCATGTAGAGGCTTTAACTCAAGATACTAGTCCGCTAGCATCGCAGGATAAGGAAGAGCCTACTAGTTCTGTAAAAGTGGATACAGCTGTTGCAAGTCAGCTTGTGACACAGCTCAAAGACCAGCTCCACGTCAAGGAAGCTGCTAATACAGATCTTTTGGTTGCTGCCAAGGAAGAACTTGTTAAGGCTGAACAGACTCTCGCTGATTCAAAAGTGAGTCAAGAAGAAGTGGACGCTTTAGTAGCTCGCTTGACCAATGTTTTGGACCAGCTACGAGCAGTGGAAACTCCTCAAGTCAAAGAAGATAAAAATGACGAAAGTACACAGGAAGCAACTCCGGAAATCAAGCCAGAAGTAGCGAAGCCAACTTCAGAAATTTCAGCTAAGTCTGAGGAAACTTCAGAAAATACTAATGCTGAGCAACTGGAAAAAGCTAAAGCTAGTCTCAAATTATCTATTGAACGTTTGGAGCAGACTATCGCCCAAACACCTGAGAATGACTTGACACGTGAAATCTTGGAGAAAGCTATCGCCCAAGTTGCCGTAGCCAAGTCTGCATTTGGTGGTGTAGAAGTTAGCCTTCGTGATGTTGAGGATATGAATCGTGTCATCAAACGTAACGAAAGTTCTGTTATGATTGCACGTAATCGTTTGACTTCAGGTTCTCATGATCCACGTAATGGTCAAAGTATGGGACAGGGAACAGGTTTTAGAGCAAATGGTCAAATTAATCAAGGTGCTTTAACCAATATCAAGTATTTTGCTTCTGTCGATCCGAAAGAGAACGGTGGGCAAAAAACAATAAATGATAATCCGGAATTCACTAAAAATAAGACTGATATTAAGGCAACCTATGTACAAGATAGCGAAGGTAAATGGATCGTCTATGATGTCTTCTTCAATAATGATGGAAAAAGGATGACAAAGGCTTCATATCAGCAAGAATATTATTTCCAAGCTCCTTTTAATATCATGCACTCGTCTAATACGGTAAAAGATTTGAGTTTCACACGTTACCGTAATGATAGTGGTAGAAGACTTTCTGACGGATTCCAAGGCTTTACCCAATATGGAAATACAGCCTATATACCTACATCTAAAGTATGGGAACAGAATTATAATCTCTTTAATGGTGATAAACGAACAATCTATGATCCATATTCAGGAGTGACTCGTGATAACCAGCGATGGGCTGTCTTCAAAAACAACGAGAAAGACCCTGTCTTAAATAGCCTTACAAAAAATAAAAACGGTGGCTATGAACTGCACCCCAAAAGTTAGACAGAAAAAATCTAACTTTTGGGGTATTTTTA
>NZ_CAUPII010000056.1:0-5563 GCF_963511325.1 uncultured Streptococcus sp. | reverse complement strand
GCCTGCAGTTCAACCAGAGTTGCCAGAAGCTGTTGTAACCGATAAAGGTGAACCTGCAGTTCAGCCTGAATTACCAGAAGCTGTTGTGAGTGACAAAGGTGAGCCAACTGTCCAACCCGCTTTACCGGAAGCTGTAGTAACTGAAAAAGGGGAACCTGCAATTCAGCCAGAGTTACCAGAAGCTGTAGTAACTGAAAAAGGGGAACCTGCAGTCCAACCTGAATTGCCGGAAGCTGTTGTAAGTGACAAAGGCGAGCCTGCAGTCCAACCAGAGTTTCCCGAAGCTGTAGTAAGTGACAAAGGCGAACCTGCAACCCAACCTGCCTTACCAGAAGCTGTAGTAACTGAAAAAGGGGAACCTGCAATTCAGCCAGAGTTACCAGAAGCTGTAGTAACTGAAAAAGGTGAACCTGCAGTCCAAGCAGAGTTACCAGAGGCTGTAGTAACCGACAAAGGCGAACCAGAGATTCACCCAGCGTTACCAGAAGCAGTTGTAACTGACAAAGGTGAGCCTGAACAGGTAGATCCACTTCCTGAATATAAGGGGAATATTGAGCAATTAAAACCTGAAACTCCGATTGAGAAGCCGAAAGAAACAGATCCAGAAAAAACACTCGAATTAAGAAATGTTTCGGATATTGAATTGTACAGCCAGACGAATGGGAATTATAAACAACATATCTCATTGGATGGAATTCCAAAGAATACGGATAATTACTTTGTCAAGGTAAAATCTTCGGCATTTAAAGATGTCTATCTACCAGTCGCTTCAATTACTGAAGAGGAAAGAAATGGTCAGCCAGTTTATAAAATTACAGCTAAGGCTGAGAAACTCCAGCAAGAGCAGAACAATAAATATGTCGACCATTTCACCTTCTACCTCGATAAGAAGTCTAAAGAGGAAAATACAAACTTTACTTCCTTTAGTAATCTGGTCAAAGCTATAAACCAAAATCTCTCTGGAACCTATCATTTAGCAGCTAGCCTGAATGCTAACGAAGTGGAGCTTGATCCTGATGATAAATCCTATATCAAGGGAACCTTTACTGGTCATTTGATTGGAGAAAAAGATGGTAAGAAGTATGCTATCTATAATTTGAAAAAACCTCTGTTTGAAAACTTGAATGGTGCTACAGTAGAAAAACTGAGTCTAAAAAATGTTACTATTTCAGGGAAAAATGATATTGCTTCACTGGCAAATGAAGCTATGAATGGCACAAAGATTAAACAAGTTCATGTCGATGGTGTTCTGGCTGGAGAACGTGGTATCGGTGGTTTGTTGGCTAAGGCAGACCAATCAAGCATCACAGAGAGTAGTTTCAAGGGAAGAATTGTCAATACCTATGAAACAACTGATGCCTACAATATTGGCGGTCTGGTCGGTCATTTAACAGGAAAAAATGCGTCTATTGCTAAATCCAAAGCGACAGTAACCATTTCGTCAAACACCAATAGATCAGATCAGACTGTCGGTGGTCTTGCAGGTCTAGTAGACCAAGATGCGCATATACAGAACAGTTATGCGGAAGGTGATATCAACAATGTCAAGCACTTTGGTAGAGTTGCGGGTGTGGCTGGATATTTGTGGGATCGAAAGACGAATGAGGAACAGCATGCAGGAAGATTGACCAATGTACTAAGTGATGTCAATGTAACCAACGGGAATGCTATTACCGGTTACCACTACAATGGAATGAAGGTGAAGGATACATTCAGCAGCAAGGCGAACAGAGTATACAATGTCACCTTGGTTAGGGATGAAGTCGTCAGCAAAGAATCCTTTGAAGAAAGAGGAACAATGCTAGATGCTTCTGAAGTGACTAATAAAAAAGCAGAAATCAATCCTCTCACTCCTCCAACAGTGGAGCCCCTTTCAACAAGTGGTAGTAAAGAAAGTGATTTTTCTAAGGTGAAGCATTATCAAGCTAACCGTGCTTTGGTTTATAAGAACATTGAAAAATTGTTACCTTTCTATAACAAGGCGACCATCGTGAAATACGGAAACCTGGTTAATGAGAACAGTCTCTTATATCAAAAAGAACTCTTGTCCGCAGTTATGATGAAGGATGACCAAGTAATCACAGATATTGTTTCTAACAAACAGACTGCAAATAAACTCTTGCTTCACTATCAGGACCATTCATCTGAGAAGCTCGATCTCAGATACCAGACTGATTTTGCTAAGTTGGCAGAATATAGCTTAGGGGATACAGGACTCCTCTACACTCCAAATCAATTCTTGTATGACCAAGACTCTATCATAAAGCAAGTCTTACCTGACTTACAAAAGGTTGACTATAAGTCGGATGCCATCAGAAAGACACTCGGAATTTCTCCAGATGTCAAGCAAACTGAGCTCTATCTGGAAGACCAGTTCGTCAAAACAAAACAAAATTTGGCAAACAGTTTGAAAAAACTCTTGTCAGCAGATGCTGGACTTGCTGGTGACAACCCAGTTACCAGAGGCTATCTTGTAGATAAAATCAAGAACAATAAGGAAGCCTTGCTACTCGGTTTAACTTATTTAGAACGTTGGTATAACTTTAGCTATGGTCAAGTGAATGTCAAAGACCTGGTGATGTATCGTCCAGACTTCTTTGGTAAAGGAAATACTTCACCATTAGATACTCTGATTGAGTTAGGGAAATCAGGATTTAATAATCTGCTTGCTAAAAACAATGTCGATACTTATGCTATCAGTCTTGCCAGCCATCATGGAACGACAGATTTGTTTAGCACGTTGGAAAATTACCGAAAAGTCTTTTTACCAAACACTAGCAATAATGACTGGTTTAAAAAACAGACCAAAGCTTTCATTGTCGAAGAAAAATCCACTATTGCAGAGGTCAAAGCCAAGCAAGAGCAAGCAGGGACTAAGTATTCTATCGGTGTTTATGACAGAATTACTAGTAGTACTTGGAAATACCGCAATATGGTCTTGCCTCTCCTTACCTTGCCAGAAAGATCTGTATTTGTCATCTCAACCTTGTCTAGTCTAGGATTTGGCGCTTACGATCGCTACCGCAACAGCGATTATAAGGCTGGAGATGAACTCAATAAGTTTGTTGAAGATAATGCGCGTGAAACAGCCAAACGTCAGCGAGATCACTATGATTATTGGTATCGTATTTTAGATAAAGAAGGACGTGAAAAGCTCTATCGTACAATTTTACTTTATGATGCCTATAAGTTTGGAGATGATACAACATCTGGAAAAGCTACAGTTGAGGCTAAGTTTGATAGTACCAATCCGGCGATGAAGAATTTCTTTGGTCCAGTGGGGAATAAAGTAGTTCACAATCATCATGGTGCTTATGCAACTGGAGATGGCGTTTACTATATGTCCTATCGTATGTTAGACAAGGATGGAGCCATTACTTATACCCATGAGATGACCCATGATTCAGATCAGGATATTTACCTTGGTGGCTATGGTCGAAGAAGCGGCTTAGGACCGGAGTTCTTCGCAAAAGGCTTATTGCAAGCTCCTGACCAACCAAGTGATGCAACCATTACCATCAACTCTATCTTGAAACATAAAACATCAGATAGTACAGAAGGCCAGCGATTGCAAGTACTTGATCCAACTACAAGATTTAATGACGCAGCAGATCTTCAGAACTACGTCCACAATATGTTTGATGTCGTTTACATGTTGGAATATCTCGAAGGGCAATCTATCGTGAAACAGTTAGATGCTTATCAGAAAATGACGGCCCTGAGAAAAATCGAGAATAAATACGTGAAAGATCCTGCAGATGGAAATGAGGTTTACGCTACTAACGTTGTACAAAATCTGACAGAAGAAGATGCCAAAAAATTGACTACCTTTGATAGTTTAATTAAAAATAATATCTTGTCAGCTCGTGAATATAAGTCTGGGGAATATGAAAGAAACGGTTACTATACGATTAAACTCTTCGCCCCAATCTATTCGGCTCTGAGCAGTAAGGGAACTCCGGGTGATTTGATGGGACGTAGGATTGCTTATGAACTTCTGGCTGCCAAAGGTTTTAAGGATGGAATGGTACCTTATATCTCAAACCAATACGAGGAAGTTGCTAAACAACAAGGGAAAACTATCAATCTTTATGGTAAAGAACGAGGATTGGTGACAGATGATCTTGTTTTGGAAAAGGTATTTGAAGGTAAGTATAAAACTTGGGCAGAATTTAAGACAGCTATGTACCAAGAACGGGTGGGTCAGTTTGTAAACTTGAAAAAGGTGACCTTCAACGATCCAACCAAATCTTGGGCAAGTTTTGCAAGAAAGACGATTCATAGTGTAGAAGAACTGCAGCGATTAATGGACGAAGCTGTCCGTAAGGATGCAGATGAGAATCGTTATTCTTGGGACAACTATAATCCAGAATATGATAGTGCAGTTCATAAGTTAAAGAGAGCAGTGTTTAAGGCCTATCTAAATCAAACTGATGATTTTAGAAGTTCAATTTTCGAAAATAAAAAATAGTGTTTACTATTAGGAAATAAAATTAAAGAAGGTGATTACGCTTGTCATTATTTAAAAAAGAACGGTTTTCAATCCGAAAAATCTGTGGGATTGTTGGTTCATTTTTACTCGGAAGTATCTTGGTTGCACCGTCAGTCATTCATGCTTCTACCTATCATTACATTGAAAAAAGCGCTCTTACAAAGGAAGAACAAAGAAAGATTCAAGCAGGAATTCCTACTGATAATGAGGTAATTTATGCTCTTATTTATCAGCAGGAAGCTCTTCCTGCAGCAGGTTCATCTACTTCTGTGCTTACAGCTTTAGGACTATTAGCTGTTGGTAGTTTAGTCCTTTTGGTTCATAAAAAGAAAAAAGTTAGTAGTTTGTTCTTAGTTACTACTATCGGAATGATTAGTCTTTCTAGTATGCAAGCTCTCGATATAAGCAATCCTTTGAAAGCTCCAAGTAATGAAGGAATAGTTCAAATTGCTGGATATCGTTATATTGGATACTTACCGCTTGATGATGATGCAATTTCAGAAATTCAACATAAGAATGAGGGGACAAAAAATGTTCCAGTATCTGAAATTCAAAGTATTCCTAATGAAGCGCCTAAAGCAGAAAAACCAGAACATACAGCACCAGTTGGTGGTAATCTGGTTGAGCCCGAAGTTCATGAAAAACCAGAATATACTGCACCGGTAGGAACAGTTCCTGATATGGCTCCTAAAGCTGAGAAGCGAGCATACACTGAGCCTGTAGGTATGGCTCCAGACGAAGCACCTAAATCAGAGAAACCAGAGTACACTAAACCAGTGGGTACAGTTCCAGACGAAGCGCCTAAGGCTGAGAAACCAGAGTACACTCAACCTGTGGGTACAGTGCCTGACGAAGCACCTAAAGCAGACAAGCCAGAATACACTGAACCCGTAGGCACAGTCCCAGATGAGGCTCCTAAAGCAGAGAAGCTAGAATATACAGCACCAGTTGGTGGTAATCTGGTAGAACCTGAGGTTCAACCAGCCTTACCCGAAGCTGTTGTAACTGATAAAGGTGAACCGGAAGTTCAACCAGCCTTACCCGAAGCTGTTGTGACTGACAAAGGCGAAC
>NZ_CAUPII010000055.1:0-6155 GCF_963511325.1 uncultured Streptococcus sp. | reverse complement strand
TTGCCCATGCTGCCAATGTTGACTTGTCACTTGAGGACTTCAATACGATCCAAGAACGTGTGCCTCACTTGGCCGACTTGAAACCTTCTGGTCAGTATGTCTTCCAAGACCTCTACGAAGTCGGTGGTGTGCCTGCGGTTATGAGATATCTCTTGGCAAATGGTTTCCTTCATGGAGACCGCATTACATGTACTGGTAAGACTGTTGCTGAGAACTTAGCTGACTTTGTAGACCTTACACCAGGTCAAAAAGTTATCATGCCATTGGAAAATCCAAAACGTGCGGACGGTCCGCTTATCATCTTGAACGGTAATCTTGCTCCTGACGGTGCAGTTGCCAAGGTGTCCGGTGTTAAAGTTCGTCGTCACGTTGGGCCAGCCAAGGTATTTGATTCTGAAGAAGATGCTATCCAAGCTGTCTTGTCAGATGAAATCGTTGATGGCGACGTTGTCGTTGTTCGTTTCGTTGGACCTAAGGGTGGTCCTGGTATGCCTGAGATGCTGTCACTTTCTTCTATGATCGTTGGTAAAGGTCAAGGAGACAAGGTAGCCCTCTTGACAGACGGACGCTTCTCTGGTGGTACTTATGGACTGGTTGTTGGGCATATCGCTCCTGAAGCTCAGGATGGTGGACCAATCGCCTACCTCCGTACAGGTGATATCGTCACTGTCGACCAAGATACTAAAGAAATTTCCATGGCTGTATCTGACGAAGAACTTGAAAAACGTAAGGCAGAAACAACCTTGCCACCACTCTATAGCCGTGGTGTCCTCGGTAAATATGCCCATACCGTATCTTCTGCATCACGTGGTGCCGTTACAGACTTCTGGAATATGGAACAATCTGGTAAAAAATAACTATAAAAATAAGCAGTCGCTAAATGACTGCTTTTTCTAATCCTTTGTGTTATCTCGTGAAATGTGATAAGATAATTGCTCTAACTATGATTATGAAGGAGAGACAATGTTTTCAAAAAATACAGGAATTATGCTCTACGTAGATGATGTAGCAGCTGAGAGAAACTTTTGGTCTGCTATCGGTTTTGAGGTTTTTAATCAATCTGAAATTATGGGTTTTGAAACTTTTGAAATGAAACCTCACACGGACAGTACACTGAATTTTACTGTCTACGCCAAAGACTTTATTCGTCAGGTATCGCCAGAGGTAGTTGATATGAAACCTAGCCTACTCTTTGAGTCAGCAGACCTTCACGGTCTTCATAAACGCCTAGCTACAGTGACTGATACCACTAGTTCGATCAATACTCAACCTTTCCCTAACTTTAACTTTGCAAATCCAAGCGGACACTATTTTGCAGTTAGAGGAATCTAATAACAAAAAGGCTCTCTGTTTATTAGCAGAGAGCTCTTGTTTTTTAGCGCGGTGGTAGTCCAAGTGCTATACGCCCATAGCGACTGATGCGTGTAATCTTCCAGGTAGGTGACCAGGTAACTTCAACCCTGACATCCTCAATTCCTTCAATCTGTTTCAAACCTGCCACGATTTCGATGGGTAAACTTTCTGCACAGTCACAGGCAGTATCGGTGAAGGTCATGACAATTGTACAAAGACCAGCCTCGTCCAAATGAATCTCGTAAATCAAGCCAAGATTATAGACATCTAGTTCCACATCTGTATCGTAAACTTTTTCTAGCTTGTCAATGATTTGATCCCCTAATGCTAAAGCACGATCATTGATTTTGATATCTTCTCTCATTGCATTCCCTCCATTTGTAAACTGCACCTATTTTCTCATAATTCTGACAATTTGGCAAGTCTTTCCCAATCAAGACTGGATTTGCCATAAAAACTACAGACTAGAAATTAGTCATAGTTTGGACCAAACTGCCCAAAGAGCTAACAACCTAGATCAAGGGGATATTGGCATAGGTTAGAGAAATAAACTCAGACAATGATTGAGTTTCTAAGACATACTTTCTAAAAAGAAAAAGTAGAGAAAAGGTCATCTCTACTTTTTAAATATTATTTTGACTTCACAGGTTTATCTGCCAAGGCCTTGATAGCTGATGCTATCGTTTCTGCGTAGAGCTTAGCTCCCTCTTCTAGTTTGGCATTATCACTTCCAAAGTGAACCTGATCCGTTCCTTTCCAGATGTCTGGATGATCTTTAGATACCTGATTCCAGTCTGCAACCTCAATGTAAGGATACTTTTGAGCCACTTCACGCACATAGCTAGCATACTGTTCTACATAAGGCTGAGTTGCTTGAGTTGTATCACCCTCATAAGGTGTCATAAGTACAAGTTGATGTCCCTTAGGTAGATTTGTTATCAAAGAATCGATATCAGCCTTATAATCCTCAGGGTTATTCACTCCAGTAGCAATAACGACTATTTTAGGGAGGACTTTATTCTGACTGTGATTGAGCATAATAGCATTGGCTTGCTTGGTATTTCTGCTTACTTGACTATCTGTCTGAGCGTCTGGTAGAACCTCTTTAAGTCCAGGTGTTGCACGCAAGGTTACAGAATCTCCGATGATGGATACACCTTCGGCAATATTGTAGCGACTAGCTTCTGCTTGATCCGCCATGGTTTTTGTACGGGTGATATTGGTTTGAGCTTGATTAAGGCCATTTACCATCAAATCCGTTTCAAAAGCACCGACTTGGGGAGCAATAAACATCACAATCAGTGTCAGCAAGCTAAGGAAACCGACGCTACCCGCAAAGATTGGTTGAATATGCGGAATTTCTTTTACCTTTTGCAATAAGCTACTGTTCTTCCCTGCAATGAAAGGTTCAATCACATAGAAAGAAAGGCTTGCAAAGAGATAAGAGAAGATAGTGGTGAGAATCACTGCTGGTATATTTCCCATTAATTGGGAGAAAATAATATAAAACGGCCAGTGGAAGAGATATACTGCGTAACTGGTATCAGCTAGGAAGCTAATCACCCTTGGCTCCTCAATATTTGGTGTTTTCTCATGCAAGACTCGAGTAGCAAGAATCATAGCAAGTGCAGCTAAACTTGCCAACAAGAAGCCAAGCAAGTAGGCAAAGAGATAATTGAATTTCACGAAGAAGGTCAATAAGAGCAAAACTCCGAGACCTGCCCCGAATACTAGCAAGGTCTTTTTCAAATCCCAGGTATTATTTAAACGCTTAACAAGAGTAGTCGTTTGACGAACACCTACCAAAGATGCCAAAATACTGCCTAGAAAGAAAGGATAGACGTGAGTAAAGCTAGAAAAGTAGAGCGTCGAGTAGGAAGAAACGATAAAGCTACCGATAAACATTGAAAGAAAACCGATGATAAAGACAGCTGATGATAGAAGAAAGACTAGACCTCTTAATTGTCCAGATGATTTTACCCGCTTGGACAAGAACCAAACTGCCAAGCCCCACAAGATATAGTAATGAACTTCAACCGCTAAACTCCAGTTATGAACAAAGAGATGGGGGATGAACTGAGATTCATAACTTCCTCCTGTTAACATTTCATAGAAGTTAGTCATAAAACCAAGGACACCAGCAATCTGACCACCAATCCCGGCTACATAATCCTGCCGAACCAAGAAAGTAAAGGGCATAACGACGAGAATCATCAAGACGACTGGAGGGAAAATCCGATAAAAACGTCTCCTAAAAAATCCTAGAATATCAATCTTACCTTTTTGTCCAAATTCTTCTAACAGGAGTGACGTAATTAGAAAACCTGAAAAGGTGAAGAAGACGTCAACCCCAAAGAAACCTCCTGGGAAAACCGTCTGAAAAAAATGGTACAAGAGTACCAAGAGTAAGCCTGTAATCCTAATCAAGGAAAACCATTTTATACGCATACGAGTTTATTCTCCGTTCATTAGAGTAGTAAAAAAACCATCTAATGTTCATTCCATACTACCTTTATTTTATCAAAAAAAGAAGAAAAATCCTAAGAGAAAACTTAGGATTTCAGCTTTAGTCTACTAAACTTAGAAATTACGACCTGATTTATTGTAGCCATATTTTTCAACAAAATGCTCACGGAATTCCAAGAGATTGTCATCTATAATAGCCTGACGAACCTGCTTCATAAGATTGAGCAAGAAGTAGAGGTTATGGTAACTGGTCAAGCGGATACCAAAGGTTTCATCAGCCTTGAGCAAGTGACGAAGGTAGGCACGGGTGTAGTTCTTACATGTGTAGCAATCACACTCAGGATCAAGTGGTGTAAAGTCCTCCGCAAACTGGGCATTCTTGACAACCAAACGTCCTTGGCTTGTCATACAAGTTCCGTTACGAGCGATACGAGTCGGCAAGACACAGTCAAACATATCCACACCACGAATAACCCCATCAATCAAGCTATCTGGCGCTCCCACTCCCATCAAGTAGCGAGGTTTATTTTCAGGAAGGAGTTGAGTGGTGAAGTCCAAAACTGCGTTCATCTCTTCATGAGTTTCTCCAACTGCCAACCCTCCGATAGAGTATCCTGGGAAGTCCATGCTGACAAGGTCATGAGCTGACTGACGACGAAGATCTTCAAATCCTGCACCTTGTACAATCCCAAACAAACCTTGGTCATGGGGACGACGATGAGCCTTTAACCCACGCTCAGCCCAACGGCTAGTACGCTCGATTGACTTCTTCACATAATCATAAGGCTGATAAAATTGAGGACATTCGTCAAAGGACATCATAATGTCTGACCCTAGATTGTTTTGGATAGAGATGGCTTTTTCAGGTGATAGAAACATTTTAGAACCATTGAGGTGGTTTTTGAAGGTCACACCTTCCTCTGTAATGTTACGGCTATCTGCTAGGGAATAAACTTGGAAACCTCCACTATCTGTCAAGATAGGCTGATCCCAGTTCATGAACTTATGAAGCCCACCTGCACGTGCAATGAGTTCATCTCCAGGACGAAGCCACAAGTGATAGGTGTTAGAGAGGATAATCCCTGAACCCATCTCTTTCAACTCTTCTGGTGATTGGGTTTTGACCGTTGCTTGAGTACCAACTGGCATAAACATAGGAGTTGGGAAGGTTCCGTGTGGCGTGATAATCTCACCCAGACGAGCTCCCGTGTGTTTTTCTTTTTTAATCAAACGATATTTGATTGGTGAATCTGACATTTTTTACCTCCGAAGCTGGGAAAGACAGTCCCAGTTCTTACTTTGTGCCCAAGGGCATACTGTATGATTCTATCAAAAAAAACAGGAACTGTCACGAACTATGGTATAATGAAAGAATGAAATACCCAAAAATTGATTTAAAAGAAGTTCGTCAACAAGCTAAACAGTTTCAAGCTGAACATCCACGTCTATTGCTTGTCTTTTTATTACCAAGCATTTTTCTGATTCTATCCAGCTTTATAAGCCCATTATCCTTACTTGATGAGGGGATTCTTGAGCAATCCTTCTTTACTTTTTTGATGAGCTTGATCCAGTCCTCACTCTTTCCTCTAGCAATAGGATTTACAAGTTCTATTATCCTAGCTGGTGCTCTGTTTACAACCATTAATCTTTACAGAATTTCCGAGATAGAGCTTTCCTTTAAAGATAGTCTGTCCTTACTTGACAACCGCTTCTTCACCCAGACCTTTCTGACTCTCTTGCTCAAGCGTTTCTATCTCTTTTTGTGGAGCATCCCTAATCTTTTTGGTGTCTACTTGCTCTTTTATAGCAGTGCCATGGCTCGTAAATTTGTAGAACTTCATCCCGAATTTCCAGCCGTAGACGTCACCAATTCAGATATCGAACATTTTCTGCTCACTTTTGCACTCTACTTCTTTGGTAGCGTCTTTCTGATGATTTTGGGAACCATTGCCTATCTGCCACAATACTACGCTTATTCCCAAGTAGAGCTTCTCCTTTGCGATACCCTTGCAATTGGAATTGCCAAGCCAAGCCGCGTACTCAAAACCAGTCGCTTCCTTATGAAAGGCTATAAGTTCCAACGCTTCGTCCTTGATTTACAGCTACTTCCTTGGTATCTCCTTATCTGGATCAGCTTCGGAATTGCGAGCATCCCTACTTTCCCTTATATCTATAGTAGTCAATTCTTCTTTTATCAAAGATTACTCGAAATCAAGCGGAGAAAAGTTTAATGTGAATGATTAAAACCAGCACCTCAATAGAAAGTGCTGGTTGTTTTTATTGGCTCATTGTCAACTGTAGTGGGTTGAATAAAAACTAACATCTGGAGAGGACAA
>NZ_CAUPII010000054.1:0-6920 GCF_963511325.1 uncultured Streptococcus sp. | reverse complement strand
GGAGCTGGATCGTCGCCTGCTGTTCCAATTGCTCCTGTGTACTCTGGAACTTCTACTACCGGAGCTGGATCGTCACCTGCTGTTCCAATTGCTCCTGTGTATTCTGGAGCTTCATGAACAGCTGCTTCGACACCATTTACTCCACCAGTAAATTCTGGAACCTCATGGATAGCTGGATCTGTTTTACCAGATACTTCTTTCTTAGTTCCGACTAAGACAATCTCATCTTGCGGTGCTTCAATAGTTTCGCGAAGTTTTTCAGTACGGCTTCCATCTACTGCTACTTCAGTCAGGATACGTTCTTTACCTTCACGACCTGCTTGAGTCACACGAGTTTCACCTTCTGCTAGAGTTGGATCTTCTTTCTTCACTGTCTTGAAGCTGAGAGCTTCTTCTACCACTTCTAGGCTAGGAAGCTCTTCCTGAACAGCTGGGGCAACTTTTCCACTTTCAACCTTTTCTTTTGTCAATTGGATACGGTATTCCTTGACCTGTTTACCACTTTCTGAAACGAGACGTACCAAGACTGGAAGTTTATCGTCACCACTATCAACAACTGTTGCCGCTACGTTTTCACCAGCTTCAACGGTCACTTTAGGACGGTTTCCACTATAGGTTACTTGGTAATCCACACGAGCTTCAGAGAAGTCAGCAAGCTCTCTACCATCTACAAGAAGTTTAGAAGCTGTATTGTCTTTTGGTGCTTCACTTGGTGCGATAAAGGCCATTTCAGTGATAGCCACACCCTTCTTGTCTGCTTTTCTGTCCATGCGCCATCTCATAGCTTTAGCTTTGACTGGTGCAAAGGTTACATGGATGTCAGTTCCTGCTTGAACTTCTTGATCCGCACGGTATTCAACCTTCTCCCAGTTAGAAGGAGTGTTGAATGGATGTTCTGGATCGTATGGTTGATAGTTAGAGTAATATTCTGGTGAATCAAATTCTGGTCCCACATAGCGTTCTAGAACGAGTTTAGAAGGTGCATCTGTTCCACCATCTGCAAAGAAGCGAATGCTTCCTTCAGCTACTGTACGTTCAACAATCTTACCATTTTCTCTGAAGATAACCCCTACTGAAACTTCTGGATTTTCAGATGGAGTTGGAGACCAGTTGGTCCAACGACGGCTTTCATCATCAGAACCATCATTGACATAGTCCACACGGTCACGAGAGTTTGGATCAATATCGTTAGTTGCTGAGGCAAATGAGCGGTTGCTGTCATCATCGAAGTCTGGGTTGTCTGATAGGTTTTCACCGAGTTTATCAGTCACACGTACAGCCACTTCAGCAGTTAAATCAGTACCCAAAACGCGACCATGAACTGTAAATTCACCTGCTTTTGTTAGATTTTCTGCTGGAACTGCTTCCCAGTCAACAGCCAAGTCTTTGATTTCATAGTCAGATTTTCCTGTGAAGTAAACAGGAACTTTTGCTGGTAGCTCAAGAGTTTGTCCTTTAGCAATCAAGCGAGAGGATTTGGCAACAGCAACAGATTTACTTGCGAGTAACTCTTTATCATTTGTGAAGTGTAGGCGGTATTCACCTAGGATATCTCCGTTTTCAGCCTTGACAACAACACGAACTGGATCTCCTTCACCTACGCTTGGTACAACTGTTGCAATACCATTTTCAGTGACACTTGCTGTAACAGCTGGAGCTTTTCCTTGGCTTGCTTCTAGATAGTAGTCAGTCAAGCCTGGGTTAAAGTTTGGCAAATCTTTTCCATCTACTTGGATTTTTGCTTGAGCATTCTTAGCTGCAGCTACTTGTTTAGAGAAGATTTGCATTTCTGTAATAGAAGTACCCCATTTACCATCTGGTCGAACCATGCGTATACGAACTGCGTAAGTGTTGACTTTATCAAAGCTAAAGTGGGTCATTTCTCCAGCTCTTACTTGATCAGGAGCCTTGAGATTTGTTACTTCTTTCCAGTTTTTATCGTCATTAAAGACATGGTCTTCACGTGCTACGAAGCTTGGATTCTTAGGAACTGTTGGAGTTGCTGAACCAACATAGTATTCGATGACATAGGATTTAGGTGCACCAACACCGTGGTCTTCGTGGAAGGCTACATTGAGGTTATCAACTGATCGTTTAGACATGATACCAGAGTCACCAAAGAGAATTCCTACGGATGCTTCACTTGTACGGTTCCAGTTTGTCCAGCGGTTTGCTGGTTGGTTGTTATATGAAATTAGTTTGTCATTGACATTGGCTACTGAGTCACTTGGATTTGAGTCTGATGCAAAGGCAAGTGGCAATTCTGAACCAGTCCACTGGTCAGAAATATTAGCACCAGTTTCTGTCTGAGCAGACACACGAACATGAAGTTTAGTTGGTAGTTGAGTACCTTCGACATGTCCTGTCACAGTAAACTTGCCTTCTTGTGCGTATTGGCTTGGTTCAATTGCGTCCCAAGTTACTTTAGCTGAAGATACTTGGCCATTTGAGTGATAAGTACGAACGCTCTCTGGAAGTTGAGGAGCTTCTGCAACTGGAGTAGTTACGCTCACTTCTTCGACAGCAATGATACCTTCGACAGATACCTTAGCATGTGCTTCTTTCTCAATTCCTTCAACTTTACCTAGGACTTCAAAACTATGGTATTTAGCAAGATCTTCCTTAGCAACTGCTTGCCAAGTCACCTTGTGAACCTTCGGAAATCCTTTGTCATACTCTACAGTTACAGTAGCAGGTAGACTTGGTTCTTGGTTCAAACCTGTCACGACACTAACTGGACGGATGGCTTGGACAACTTTGCTTTCCGTATTTGCTTGAATGTTCAAGTCAATCTGACCTTCTGCTCCTTCAAATTGAGCTTTCAGAGTTACTTGACCAGGTTTATGCAATTCAAGCAGACCTTTACGAACAGCTACATCTCCTTCACCTGTAGTTGAGAAGGTAACCTTATCAGCCTTCAAGACTGCTTGTGTACCGTCTTGATAGTGAGCCAAGACCTTGATACCAACTGTTTGGTCTTCTTTCAAAGCAGCTGCGTTTTCAACTTCTAGGCTCAAACGTTCAATTTGTGGAGCTTCTTGTAAGAATTGGATAGCATAGGTTTGAAGTGCTCCACCATCATTTGGTTGAACATGAATGCTTGCACGCATACCATTTGCTTCATTAGCTTGAATAACCGTCACTTGCGCATTTTCAGCTGTAGCTTTAACCTCTGGCAAGGCGACTCCATAAGCAAGCTTGTGGTATTTTACAGGTTTGTCAGTTGAAAGGCCTTCAACCACTTGATCTGCCACAGTTACGCTTGGAACGACTGGATTAGCTGCTTCCCCTTCTGCGACTACCAAGGTCGCATCGATTTGGTCTTCACCTGAAATTCCTTTAGCTTGGATGCGAGATCCTGGGATAGCTAATTTAGCTTGATCTTCAGCTGCAATTTCCCACTTATCAACGTCATAGCTTGCTACAGTACCATCTGACAATACGTAGGAAACAGATTTATCAACTGAACTTAGGTCTGTATTTGGAGCGATTCTCTTGACTACAGGTAATTCTGCTTCGAGAGCCAAGACTTCAACACGCGCTTCTACTTCACGTCCATCTGCCACACCCTTAACAGTAACAATTCCTGGTTCGTTGACATCAACTGCTGACCATTCTACTGGAAGTTTTGCACGACTGCCATCACTGTAGATAAAGGCCACTTTCTTAGGCATTTTTGGTGCTTGACCGATAACTGTACGTACTTTAGGTACTTCTGTACCTAAGACAGTTTTTTCTTCTTGGTCTTTCTTACCTGTGAAGATTGTAGTTTGAGCCGATTTCAAGAGATCAGAGTGAGCAGTCAAAGTAAATTTACCAGCTTGCTCAGTTGATTTGACAATCACAACACCCTTACCATTAAAGGCCTTACGGATCCATGAACCGTCTGCTTGTTCTTTGTAACGCTCACGGCTAGCTTGTTCACCGTTATCCACACCGACAATTTGACCTTGACCATGCAACTGGAAGCGCACAAGGTTGTTAGCTGTAGGAACTACATTACCAGCCTGGTCAACTATTTCATAGTAAATATAAGTGAGGTCTTTCCCGTCTGCTGCAATAGCATGTTCTTCTTTGACTAAGCGAACACCTGCAGGCTCTCCAGCAGTCGTAATCTTATCACGAGCAATTTCATTACCTGCTTCATCACGAGCTACTGCTTCCAGGGTTCCAGGTTGATAAGCAACCTTCCACTCAAGGTAAAGTTCCTTGGCATTGGCACCTTCTTGATAAGTACGTCCATCACTTGTTTGTTTTTTGTTAAATGTCTTCTTGCCTAGAGATTCACCATTCAAGAATAATTCCACACTTGCAGCGTTTGAAAATGCACGAACAGGAATCTTACCATCTGCATCAGCTACATTCTCTTTCAGACTAGAGTCTTCCCAGTTCCAGTGAGGAAGCAGGTGAACCATTGGTTTCTTCTGAGCAGAAACCCATTGGCTTTGGTACAAGTAGTAGTCATTCTTTGGAATTCCGGCTGTATCTACGATACCGAAGTAAGAACTCTTAACTGGCGTATTGTTTTGGTTGTGCCACGGAGTAGGCTCACCGATATAGTCGGTACCCGTCCAGATAAACTGACCAGCATAACCAGCATTGTCACGGTCAAAAGTCCAAGATGCAGTGGCTGTTTTACCCCAACCAACACGGTCATTACCGTAGTCAGACTGCTCATAATGACGGTAAGCTTGATTGCTATGAACTAGCTCACTTTCTGGACGGAAATAGCTACCACGAGTACGAGTTGCAGAAGAAGTTTCTGAACCGTAAATCAACCAGTTTGGATGTTTAGCACGCAGTTTCTTGTAGTTATCTTCTGAATAGTTAAATCCAACCGCATCCAGTTCGTCAGCGATTTTCTCATGTCCACCGCTACCATCACCGAAGCGGAATTTATCTGCTCCCATTGTGACATAGCGAGTCTTGTCAACGTCTTTGATGACCTTGACCAAACGCTTAACAGTCGCTAGAGAATGTGGATCTCCTGAAGCTTCACCGATTTCATTACCGATAGACCACATGAAGATAGCCGGGTTGTTCTTACCTCTTTCGACCATGGTACGCAAGTCAAAATCAGACCATTTTTCACCTTTTTTAGCTTCTGGGTGAGTGGCATCTTTTTCAAAGAAGCGGCCATAGTCATACTGTTTCTTACCACCATACCAAGTATCAAAAGCTTCTTCTTGAACCAACAAACCAAGCTCTGCAGCAATTTGTAAGGTCTGCTCACTAGCTGGGTTGTGGGTTGTACGGATAGAGTTCACACCCATATCCTTCATCTGTTTAAGACGACGGTATTCTGCCTTATAGTTTTCTTCTGCTCCTAGGGCCCCGTGGTCATGGTGAAGAGAAACACCGTGGAATTTAATCCGTTCACCATTCAAAGAGAAGCCTTCGTTTGGAGTCCAATTGTAATAACGATAACCAAATAAATCTTTCTTAGCATCTACCAACTGGCCATCACGATAGACACGAGTTACCAATTCATAAAGGGCAGGCTTGTCGTTAAGGACTGTCCAAAGTTTTGGTTTCTCAACTTGCAAAATAGCATTTAGACTAGTTGATTGATGAGCTTTCAAGACTTGACTATCTGTACGAACCACGTCCGTTACAGCCTGACCATTTCGTTCAATAATTTGGTATTCAGCAACAATTTCATGATCTTTGTCATCTGTATTGACAATCTTACTTGATACGTGAGTGTCAACCTTACCATTTTGTTGTTTTTCAAGGTCTGGAGTTAAGATGGTTGTACCGTTTTTGGCAACATGCAATTTGTCTGTCACTTGAAGAGTAACATCACGATAGATACCACTTCCTGAGTACCAACGGCTACTTGGTTGTTTATTAACCGCATGTACAGCTACGACATTTTCACGACCGTCTTTATTGAGATAATCAGTGATGTCATAAGAGAATTGGTTGTAACCATTTGGATAGTGACCAACTAGCTGACCGTTTACATAGACTTGCGAATCCATATAAACACCATCAAAGACTAGGCGAATATTCTTGTTTAGGTCTTTTTCATCTAATTTAAAGGTCTTGCGATACCAAGCATCCCCACCATTCAGTTGTCCACCCTCATTTTGGGCAGGAGACTGATGGTCGAAGTCGTTATAGATACTCCAGTCATGAGGAAGGTCTAATTTCTTCCAGCTTGATACATCGGCATCTGGCTTGATGGCGTCTTTGGCATTAGCATTGAGTTTAAAATGCCAGTTTTGGTTAAATTCTACTTTACGATCCTCAACCAATTGATTTACCTCCTCACTGGTAGCCGGTTTTAGGTCCGGTTTTTCCGTTTGAGCAGATTGATCTTGAGTAATTGCTTGAGGTTTCTTATCTAACATGGAATCCACTTTTTTATCAGAATCTGATTGTACAGTTTGGTCGTCCTGTGCTTTTTCAGCTTCATGGCTTGGAGCAACCGCTTCATCAGCAACTGAATTTACCGTTTCAACAAGGTTCTCTTTTTTAGATTCGTCCTCTACTTTTTCTGTAGCAACTGTAATCGGAGTTTCTTCCGCAGCTACCGGATTTGCACCAGCTACACTTGCTCCAAATAATACCGAGCAAGTACCGATGACTACAGAGCAAGTTCCAACGGTAAATTTCCGGATACTATACACTCTTTTTCGATTCCAATGACCTTTTCCCATAAGATCCTCCTTATATTCGTAACCGCTTCCATTTTTGTGTAAGCGCTCTACTTTTTCAGTAGTATTTTGCTTCTATTTTATAAAATAATATAAGAAACTTCAATACTGGCAGCATAAAAATCATACTTTTGATTCTTTTTTCTATAATTTGTAGAAAAGTTTAAAAATCTGAATGTACATTTAGTGAATGGTTTTACTAAAAAAGGCGGTGGGACAGAAATCGATAGACAAAGTCTCGATTTCGTAGTCCCAGCC
>NZ_CAUPII010000053.1:0-7274 GCF_963511325.1 uncultured Streptococcus sp. | reverse complement strand
CTCGATTTCGTAGTCCCAGCCCCGCGAGGATGATTAGGAGCTTTTTGGAGTCTAATACTCAATGAAAATCAAAGAGCAAACTAGGAAGCTAGCCGCAGGTTGCTCAAAGCACTGCTTTGAGGTTGTAGATAGAACTGACGAAGTCAGTAACATATATACGGAAAGGCGACGCTGACGTGGTTTGAATTTGATTTTCGAAGAGTATAAAAGACGAACAGAAAGTTCAATCAGCTACCGCGTCAAAGTTTGATTGCTAATAAAAAGTGAGGTCGGGATCTTTTGTCCCAACCTCTTTTACGGACTATCAAACTGATATTTCCTTATAGATTATTGACTAGATTTACCCTTGTCCAGCAGCTTGACCATCTCATTTTTTCGCTCTTCTAGCTCGGCAATTTGATGGAGTAAAAGTCCTGAAAAATCACATTCAAGCTCTTCAGTTTCGCCACTATTATACCAATCTAGAGCTACTATATGATTGTCCTTATCAAAGCAGAAAATCACATCTCCATCCCCGATGATAGATAGAAATGGAATATAGTCAACAAATTCTAAATCATGTAATTCCTTAGTTTTTATTCGAATGTCTAGGAAGTCTGGGATGCCATTTGCAATTCCCAAGACCTTGATACCTCGGCAGAAGGTCCAAAAAGGGGCTACATCGTAAGCCTTGGCTCTTGGCCATAGCTCTTCCCTGACTTCCATAAAGAGACCTCCCAGAGCTGACATGGTGAATTCCCTGAAATCTTCTGGCAGACGAATGCCGTATTGATTTTCAAAATCCTGAACATCTTCTTCCGATGGTTCATTGCCCATGCAGGCGACAACTTGATAAGTTTCCTTATCATAGTGACGAAAATAATCATAAACTTCCTTGAGTGCCATCATTTTATTCCTTTTTATTCAGAAACAGTAACTACAAATCCAGCTGGTAAGATAACCTCTTGTTCAGCTTTAAGCTGGCAATGACTAGCTAAATCAACAGAGTCTCTTTCTAAAACAAAATTCTCTTTAGACTGGTTAAAGATAGCCTGAACTTCTTTCCCTTCGTAGTTCCAGGTTAATGACAGAACATCTGGCTTCACTTCTTCTAGCTTATTGGTTCCATATTGAATAATGCTTGAAATTTCCTTACGGACCTTGATTAATTGCTTCATGAAATTCAGCATATCATTGTCCTCAGAAACACGGTTCCAAGGCATGACACGGCGGCAATCGGGATCTGGTCCACCTAATAGTGCTAGCTCTGTTCCGTAATAGATACAAGGGGTACCTTTCTGCAGATAGAGGAAAGTTAGGGCTGCCTTGACATGCTGGATATTTCCATTGGCAGTTGTGAGGATACGCTCCGTATCGTGAGAATCCAGAAGGTTAAACATCACTTCCGAGATTTGTTGCTTGTAGTACATAGACTGGCTGTTGATTTCTGAAATAAACTGCTCTGTCTTTTTATGCTGACGCAAGAAATAATCCTTGATACTTTCAGAGAGCGGGTAGTTCATGACAGCATGGAACTCATCCCCTTTTAGCCAAGGCTGAGAAGTATGCCAGATTTCACCTAAGATGTACAAATAAGGCTTTTTAGCGAGAACTGCCTTTCTAAAATCTTTCCAGAACTGATGGTCAATTTCATTGGCAACGTCCAAACGCCAAGCATCGATATCAAAATTCTCAATCCAGTAGGTCGCAACACTTAAAAGATAGTCTTTGACTTCAGGATTTGCTGTATTTAACTTAGGCATATAGCTAGCAAAGGCAAAGGTATGATAAGGTAATTCTCTGGCCTTCTTAAGCTTATCCTCAGTAATTGGAAATTCCTGAATATGGAACCAATCTTTATAAACTGAGTTTTCTCCATTTTTTAGAACATCCTGCCATTGGACTGACTGGTTGCCAATATGATTAAATACTGCATCTAGCATAATCTTGATACCACGTTTGTGGGCTTCCTCGACTAGATTACGAAAGACTTCCTTGTCTCCAAAGTGACGGTCGATTTCAAAATAATCCGTCGTATCGTACTTGTGATTGGTCGTCGCTTCAAAAATCGGACATAGGTAAATTCCAGTGATTCCCAAATCTTTTAGATAGTCTAAATGGTCAATAATCCCTTGTAAATCTCCACCAAAAAAATCATCCATGTTAGGTGCAATGGTAGCATCCCACTCTCGAGCTCCATCTGGAGTCAAATTAGGATTTCCATTAGCAAAGCGTTCTGGGAAAATCTGATACCAAACAGTTTCTGAAACCCAGCTAGGAACTTGGCAACCGTCGATTTCGTGAATATAAGGAAGCTTGAAACCATTACCTTCAGCATCCAAGTTTTCTTGAGTATGTTCTACACAACCCTTATCTCCATAGTAGACACCCTGGCCTTCTGTATCAAGAAGTTCAAAGAGATACTGAATCCGTGCAAAATCAACCGATACTGTAACCTGCCAATAATCAAATAAGGCATCTGAGGTTACTTTGGTCATTTCTTTCTTAGATTCATACTTATCCTCAATGAAAATAAAGGGATCACCATAGTGTAGAATGACCTGCTGGACATCATCTTTCTTGGTTTTGATTCGGATATGTAACTGACCTTCTTTGTAAAGATAAGCATACTCTGATTCTGGTCTATGATAAATGGCTGTCAATTCCATGTCTTGTCTCCTAAAAATAATGAAACGCAAACGTTTTTATAATCGATGTTTCTAGTATACTATTTTAAAATTTGATTTGCAATACTGGGAGATATTTGATAATAAAACACCCCAAAAGTCAGTGTTTACTGGCTCTTGAGGTGCGAATATGATTCTACTTATAATTAAAAGTCTCCCCAGCCAACTTATCTGCTAACTTAGGAAAGAGGGTATAAAACTTATGGGCTAAGTGCAGCAAGATTGGAAGATTGAGTTCCCGCTTGTTTTTTCCTATGGTTTTGACAATCTTTCTAGCTACTTCATCTGGCTCGAGTAGGAAACGGTCAACCGACTTAAGGTAGGTTCCATCCGGATCAGCCTGATCAAAAAATCCTGTACGAATCGGACCTGGATTGACCGTCGTCACATAGACTCCATAGGGCATGAGTTCTAGGCGCAGAGCATTTGAAAAACCAATGGCCGCAAACTTGGTCGCTGAATAAAGACTAGACTTGCTAGTCGCTATCAATCCAGCCATGCTGACGATATTGATGATATGACCTTTTCGGATTTCCTTCATACGAGAAGCAACCAAACGAGATAGATTCATGAGAGCAAAGGTGTTAACCTCAAACATCTGATGAATATCTTGATCAGAAATCTTATCAAAATCTTCAAAAATCCCGTAGCCAGCATTATTAATCAAAACATCAATCTTTCCATAGCGCTGGTAGAGTTCAGCTACTAGGCCTTCTAGGGCTTGAGCATCGGTAATATCAATCTCAACCAATTCAGCCTGTGGATGATTTCCGTATAGTTGAGCTAATTTTTCTCTATTTCTACCCAGCAAAATCAATTGATCATTGGGCAAGAGTTTGACCATTTCTTGGGCTAGACCACCACTAGCTCCCGTAATGAGAACAGTAGACATACTTTTCCTTTCTCGATCTTCTAGATTTCCACTTCTTCCAGGTCTTTAACCACATGGACATTTTCAAAAATTGTTGCCGCATCTTTCTTGAGCTGGCTAATGTCTTTTGAAAGAAAACGAGCACTGATATGGTTGAGTAAGAGGCGTTTGGCTCCTGCTTCTGCCGCTACCTGAGCAGCCTGCATATTGGTTGAGTGACCGTGGTTGCGGGCAATCTTTTCGTCTCCCTTGCCATAAGTCGACTCATGGACAAGAACATCTGCATTGACACCAAGACGCACACTGGCATCTGTTTTTCGAGTATCTCCCAAAATGGTAATAATCTTACCAGGTCGCGGTGCTGAAATATAATCTGCTGCCTTAATCTCGGTGCCGTTTTCTAGGACAACATCCTGACCGTTTTTGATTTTTCCAAAGAGAGGTCCAAATGGAACACCAGCAGCCTTGAGTTTCTCAGCATCCAAGGTCCCTTCTAGGTCCTTTTGCATGATACGATAGCCGACACAGAAAATCGTGTGATCCAACTCTTCCGCATACACCTTGAATTTATCTGTTTCAAGAATTTTCCCTAGAGAATCCTTGTCAAATTCATGGAAATGAATCTTATAGGGCAGGCGTGAACCTGACACACGTAAACTAGTCAAGACAAATGACTTGATGCCTTGGGGACCATAGATTTCCAAATCTGTCTGCTCTTCATTGGCTTGAAAAGCACGACTAGAAAGAAAACCTGGCAAGCCAAAAATATGGTCTCCGTGCAAGTGGGTGATAAAGATTTTGCTGATTTTTCGTGGTCGAATCGTGGTTTCCAGAATGCGATTTTGCGTTCCTTCGCCACAGTCAAAGAGCCAGACTTCGTTAATCTCGTCCAAGAGTTTCAGGGCGAGACTTGAAACGTTGCGGGCTTTAGAGGGCTGACCAGCCCCTGTTCCTAAAAATTGAATATCCATTCGATACTTTCTAATTAATTAAAATATAACATAGCGGTGCGGTTTTCTGAGCGATAATAAAGCTTACCAGTAAAGGCTTTAGCTTCTTGTAATAAATCTTCTTGACTATAACCTTTGAGACGCTTGCGACCATCTGCCAAGCTTTCCAAGTCAGTTAAAGCTGTTAAGCTTTCTACACTAACTATTTCCTCATCCCCGACAACCTTCATGTAAATTTTTCCAGACTCCTCAAAGACTAGCTGATGGGGGAAAATTTGCGCAATTTCAAAAAGTAAGTCAGCTGTGATTGCTTCCTCATATTCAGAGAAAATGCGACCAAGGCCTTCTCTCTCATAGCAAAAACCAAAAGATTTGCCTGATAGATTCAGACGAATAAAGGGCTTGCTTTCTTCCGTGAAACTTGGCTCAGCATTGTAGAGGTTCAGTTCCTGGCTGACTTCCGCAAAATAATCTGTCGCAGCTTGAGGACTTTTTTTCTGGTAAAGTTCTGCAAAGTAGGCATTAACTACGCTGGGGGGAGGGGTGATGAGGGCTAACTGCTCTTGGTCAGACCTACCAGCTAAAAGCTGATCCAGATAGACCTTGTCTAGACTTGTATAGCCGCCATATTTGAGAGCTAATGATTTGATGTCAGTCATAAAATTCTTCTAATCTCCATTTGTTTTTCTCAGCAATGTAGCCTGTGATGACCTCGCCATCATCTTGGTAGTCATGCTCTTCAAGAATCGCAACACTTTCTAAATCATGAATCTTGTAGGACTTAGAAAAAGGCACGCGCAAAGTAAAGGGTTCAAAAATTTCCTTGATCTTATCTAGCAATAAAGCTTGCAACTGTTCTCGACTATCTTTAGACTTGGCAGAAATCAATGCATAAGGCGTTTGAGTAGGCGTGAAATCTTCCACCAAATCCGCTTTATTATAAAGGGTCAAGCGAGGAATATCCTCCATGTCCAAGTCTTTCATGATGGAAAGAACTGTTTTTTCATGTTCCTCATGATAAGGATTGCTGGCATCGATAACATGAACCAGGAGATCTACATGCTTGCTTTCTTCCAAGGTCGACTTGAAACTTGACACCAATTCTGTCGGCAAGTCTTGGATAAATCCAACGGTATCAGTCAAGGTAACCTGTAGATTGCCCCCCAGATGGATGCTTTTAGTTGTTGCATCTAGAGTTGCAAAAAGCTCATCCGCTTCATACTGGGCCTTGCTGGTCAAGGTATTCATGATGGTTGATTTACCAGCATTGGTGTAGCCAATCAAACCAATCTTAAAGGTACTTGACTCCAGGCGTTTTTCTCGGACTGTCGCCCGATTTTTCTCAACCACCTTGAGTTGACGTTCGATATCTGTAATTTGGTTGCGAACACTACGACGGTTAAGCTCCAGCTGGCTTTCACCAGGACCACGGGAACCAATTCCCCCTGCCTGACGGCTGAGCATAATCCCCTGACCAACCAAACGAGGCAAGAGATACTTGAGTTGTGCAAGATGAACTTGTAGCTTACCTTCATGGCTTCGAGCTCTCATGGCAAAGATGTCCAAAATCAACTGCATACGGTCAATGACCTTGACACCTAACACTTCCTCGAGGTTAACATTTTGCCGTGGTGTCAGACGGTTATTGACGATGACTGTCGTGATTTCTTCTGCGTCCACCATTTGAGCAATTTCTTCCAACTTACCAGTTCCGACAAAGGTCTTGGAGTCGTATTTTTCACGTTTTTGTCTGTAACTATCGACTACAACTGCACCAGCCGTCTTAGCTAGACTAACCAGCTCTTCCATGGAGAGGTCAAAATTATCCATGCCCTGGAGTTCAACACCAATGAGCAGGACTCGCTCCTCTTTTTTCTCCGTTTCAATCATCTAAAAACTCCTCAATCTGGTTTAAAATACGCTCTTTAACACCAGATTCTCCTATCTGATAAAGGGTCACCTGCATACGATTACGGAACCAGGTTAGCTGACGCTTGGCAAAACGGCGAGTCGCCTGTTTGAGGCTGTCACGAGCTTCTTCTAAGGACTGCTCTCCACGAAAATAAGGAAAGAGTTCCTTATAGCCAATCCCTTTAGCAGCCTGCACATCTGGATAATGGTCAAACAACCACTTAGCTTCATCCAATAGTCCAGCTTCAAACATCAAATCCACACGGTGGTTAATCCGTTCATAAAGCTGACTACGCTCATCATCCAAGCAAATAATCAGAGGTTCATACAAGGTCTCTTGATTTTCCAAGTCTTGACCAAAATGGGCAATTTCCAAGGCACGCATGGCACGACGACGATTAAACTGGGGAATTTCAAGGCCAGCTTGCTCCACAAGATGAGCTAATTCCTCATCTGTATAAGGCTCTAAACTAGCTCGATAGTCCAAAATCTCCTCATGAGGTGTCTCTCCACCTAGATGATAGCCCTCTAGTAGACTCTGGATGTAAAGCCCAGTTCCACCTGCAATAATAGCGAGCTTACCTCGACTGTCAATATCCTCAATAGCCATCTTAGCTTCTGAAACAAAATCAAAAGCCGAGTAAGACTCGGTTACCTCTCTAACATCGATTAAATGATGAGGAACAGTTGCCTGCTCTTCTGGACTAGCCTTAGCCGTCCCAATATCTAGACCTCTATAGACTTGCTGACTATCGCCACTAACCACTTCGCCATTAAAATGCTTAGCAACTTCAATGGCTAGAGCTGTTTTTCCAACTGCGGTCGGTCCAACAATCACAATTATTTTTGTTTTCATCTTTTTTCCTTGAAAAATTC
>NZ_CAUPII010000052.1:0-7343 GCF_963511325.1 uncultured Streptococcus sp. | reverse complement strand
TCAGCAAGCACATCAGCTTCAGAATCAGCATCAACAAGTGCATCAGAATCAGCAAGCACAAGTGCGTCAGAATCAGCAAGCACATCAGCTTCTGAGTCAGCCTCAACAAGTGCGTCAGAAGCGTCAACATCGGCGTCGACAAGTGCGTCAGAATCAGCAAGCACATCAGCCTCTGAATCCGCCTCAACAAGTGCGTCAGAATCAGCGTCAACAAGTGCATCAGAATCCGCATCAACAAGTGCTTCAGAGTCAGCAAGCACAAGTGCGTCAGAGTCAGCAAGCACAAGCGCGTCAGAGTCAGCAAGCACAAGCGCTTCTGAATCCGCATCAACAAGTGCGTCAGAATCAGCAAGCACAAGCGCCTCTGAATCAGCATCAACAAGTGCGTCAGAATCAGCAAGCACAAGCGCTTCAGAATCAGCATCAACAAGTGCGTCAGAAGCGTCAACATCGGCGTCAACAAGTGCGTCAGAATCAGCAAGCACATCGGCTTCTGAATCGGCCTCAACAAGTGCATCAGAGTCAGCAAGTACATCAGCATCTGAATCAGCATCAACAAGCGCTTCTGAATCAGCAAGCACAAGTGCGTCAGAATCAGCAAGTACATCAGCATCTGAATCAGCATCAACGTCTGCCTCAGAATCAGCAAGTACATCAGCATCTGAATCAGCATCAACGTCTGCCTCAGAGTCAGCAAGCACAAGCGCTTCTGAATCAGCATCAACGTCTGCCTCAGAGTCAGCAAGCACAAGTGCGTCAGAATCAGCAAGCACATCGGCTTCTGAGTCAGCAAGCACAAGCGCATCAACATCAGCGTCTGAATCAGCAAGCACATCTGTTGTTACAAGTAAGGGAATGCCAGAGAGCTTATCACTTGATAGTTTAGATATCGATAGTGTGATTACATCGGATTCAATTAGCACATCAGTATCGCAATCACTATCATTATCAGTAAGCGTAAGCCAGTCAGTGATTCATTCGACTAGTCAAGCTCCTCAAACTGATACCACTAAGACACGTAAGCAACTTCCAAATACTGGAACAGCAACTTCGGCTACAAATCTGCTCCTAGGAGCTGTAGCAGGTCTAACAGGATTAGGATTAGTAGCTAAACGTCGTAAGCGTGATGATGAAGAATAAGCTTTCTAACTAATCAGTAATTTGATTATTCTGATCAAAAAATCTGAAAGTTCAGATTGAAGACAAAGGAGTCTGGGATAATAGTCCGTATCTCCTAAAAAAAGCAACGGTTTTTGCCGTTGCTTTTTTACATGTTTACGATAGTTTTGGTATAGTGGAGTGAACCTAGAATAGTACGCTACGAATTCTAAAACATTTTTAGAAATTATGGCAGATTGAATCTAGAGTAGTACGCTACAACTGCTAAAAATATTTTTAGAGATTTATTTGACTTTCCTAACCTCTCTATTCATATCTTATTTCAATCCACTATATTTAACTTAAATCAACATTTTTAAATTAAAACTGACAAGTGACTATATGAAAATTAGAGTATTATGAACAGAATAAATCTTTTCCACTTTTGTTTCCGGACATCTTAAATTTTGATAAACTTTTTAAACTATGTGTTTATTCAAATTTTAAACAAGATAATCTTTAGATTTCCTTTTTCTTCCTTTTAGTCTTTGTTTTATTGAATGTCTATCTTGATTTTTTGAGTATCCTAAAAGGTTATGCTATACTAGAAATATGTTAGATTTGGAGAAATATAGTGTGACCATGTGGGAAGAGGACAAGATTCTCTCTTTCCGTCAAAAATTATTAGCCTGGTATGACGAAAATAAGCGGGATTTACCTTGGAGACGAAGCAAGAATCCTTATCATATCTGGGTATCTGAAATTATGTTGCAGCAGACTCGAGTTGATACCGTCATTCCCTATTATGAACGTTTTTTAGACTGGTTTCCGACCGTAGAAAGCTTAGCAAATGCTCCTGAGGAGCGCTTATTAAAAGCCTGGGAAGGACTTGGCTATTATTCTCGTGTCCGCAATATGCAAACAGCCGCTCAACAGATTATAAATGAATTTGAAGGCAAGTTCCCGTCTACTTATGAAGGTATTTCAAGCTTGAAAGGGATAGGTCCTTATACAGCTGGTGCAATCTCTAGTATTGCCTTTAACCTTCCACAGCCTGCAGTAGACGGCAATGTCATGCGCGTTTTGGCACGTTTATTTGAAGTCAATCATGATATTGGAAATCCTAGCAATCGAAAAATATTTCAAGCTATGATGGAGGTTTTGATAGATCCTGATCGTCCAGGTGATTTCAATCAGGCTTTGATGGATTTAGGTTCAGATATTGAGGCTCCTGTTAATCCAAGACCTGAGGAGAGTCCTGTTAAGGAGTTCAGTGCTGCTTACCAACATGGAACCATGGATCGCTATCCCATTAAGGCGCCCAAGAAAAAGCCAATCCCTATTTATCTAAAGGCTCTTGTAGTGCAAAATAGTCAGGGTCAGTTTCTATTAGAAAAGAATGAAAGTGAGAAGTTACTTGCTGGATTTTGGCATTTTCCCTTGATTGAAGTTGATGAATTCTCAGACCAGACTCAGGACTTGGACCTTTTTAGTCAAGTAGCGGAGCCGATTCTAGAACTGGGACCATCTCCACAGGAGAGTTTTGAACAGGACTATGATTTAAAAGTTGAGTGGCAAGATCTACGTTTTGAAGAGGTCAAGCACATTTTTAGCCATCGTAAATGGCATATCCAGATAATTGCAGGCCGAGTTGCTGAGACACAGGAATATACAGATAGAGAAGTCCTTTGGTTAAGTCCAGAAGAATTTAGCAATTATCCCCTAGCTAAACCTCAGCAAAAGATTTGGCAAGCCTACTTGAAAAGAAGCCACTAGCATCGGTCATGCGTGTCTTCTTTACTTTTTTTTGGTATAATGAGATAAGGAAAAAGGTGACTAAATGAAAAAAATACTAATTGTAGATGATGAAAAACCCATCTCAGATATTATAAAATTTAATATGACCAAGGAAGGTTATGAAGTTGTAACTGCTTTTAATGGTCGTGAAGCACTTGAACAATTTGAAGCTGAGCAACCAGATATTATTATCTTGGATTTGATGCTTCCAGAGATTGATGGACTTGAGGTCGCAAAAACTATTCGTAAGACAAGTAGTGTTCCCATTATCATGCTTTCAGCAAAGGATAGCGAATTTGATAAGGTTATCGGGCTTGAGCTTGGGGCGGATGACTATGTAACCAAGCCGTTTTCAAATCGTGAACTACAGGCCCGTGTTAAAGCTCTTCTCCGTCGTACAGATCTTGTCTCAGTTGATAGCCAAGAACCTGAAACGAAATTACAAAGTCTGCAGATTGGCGATTTGGAGATTTTACCAGATGCCTACGTGGCTAAGAAATATGGTGAAGAGTTAGACCTAACCCACCGTGAATTCGAACTCTTGCATCATTTAGCTTCTCATCTTGGACAAGTTATTACCCGAGAACATCTTCTTGAAACCGTTTGGGGATATGACTATTTTGGAGATGTCCGTACAGTTGATGTAACCATTCGACGCTTGCGTGAGAAGATTGAAGATACACCAAGCAGACCTGAATACATCCTAACTCGTCGTGGAGTAGGATATTATATGAGAAATAATGATTGAAGTAATTAGACAAACAATTTTGACGAGCGACTTTATCTTTATCCTCATCTTAATTGGCTTTATTCTGTTAGTGTCTTTTCTCTTGCTTGAGAGTCGTCGTGATAATATTCGTTTGAGGCAGATCAATCAGAAAATAAAAGATTTGATTGATGGTGATTATTCTCAGGTTTTGGATATGCAAGGAAGCTCAGAGATAACTAATATCACTAACAATCTTAATGATTTGTCTGAAGTCATTCGTCTGACTCAAGAAAATCTGGAACAAGAGAGTAAAAGGTTGCATAGTATCCTGTCCTACATGACAGATGGAGTGCTTGCAACCAACCGTCGTGGGCAAATCATCATGATCAATGATATGGCCAAGAGACAACTTGGAGTTGAAAGGGATGATGCTCTTAATCAAAATATCTTAGAGTTACTCAAGATTGAAGAAGAGTATGAGCTGAGAGAACTTATTACTCAGAGCCCTGAGCTGATGATTTATTCGCAGAATCTTAATGGCGAATATATCAGTTTGCGCGTTCGTTTTGCCTTGATTCGTAGAGAGTCTGGCTTTATCTCTGGTTTAGTAGCAGTTCTACATGATACGACTGAACAAGAGAAAGAAGAACGTGAGAGAAGGCTTTTCGTTTCGAACGTTAGTCATGAGTTGCGTACACCCTTGACAAGTGTAAAATCTTATTTGGAGGCCTTGGACGAAGGAGCTCTTACAGAACCGGTTGCTCCAGACTTTATCAAGGTTTCTCTTGATGAAACCAACCGTATGATGCGGATGGTGACGGACCTCTTGCATCTATCACGGATTGACAACGCAACCAGTCACTTGGATGTCGAGTTGATTAACTTTACTGCCTTTATCACCTTTATTCTCAATCGTTTTGATAAAATGAAAAGTCAGGATGAGGAGAAGAAGTACGAGTTGGTGAGAGATTATCCGATTAACTCTGTTTGGATTGAGATTGATACGGATAAGATGACCCAGGTGATTGATAATATTTTAAATAATGCTATCAAGTATTCACCAGATGGTGGAAAAATCACTGTAAGCATGAAGACTACAGATGATCAGATGATTTTATCAATTTCGGACCAAGGGCTTGGGATTCCTAAAGAAGATCTACCAAAGATTTTTGACCGTTTTTATCGTGTTGACAAGGCAAGAAGTCGTGCTCAAGGTGGTACTGGTCTAGGACTTGCTATTGCTAAAGAAATCGTCAAACAACATAATGGATTTATCTGGGCTAAGAGTGAATACGGTAAGGGTTCAACCTTTACTATCGTACTGCCATACGATAAGGATGCCGTGAAAGAAGAGATTTGGGAGGATGAACTAGAAGACTAGAATGAGTGATATCGGTTTTAAATACAGTATTTTAGCATCGGGTTCCAGTGGAAATTCATTTTACTTGGAAACACCAAAAAAGAAAATTTTAGTAGATGCGGGCCTATCTGGCAAAAAAATTACAAGCCTTTTGAGTGAAATCAATCGTAAACCAGAGGATTTGGATGCTATTTTGATAACGCATGAGCATTCAGATCATATCCACGGTGTGGGCGTTCTGGCTCGTAAATACGGCATGGATCTTTATGCCAATGAGAAAACTTGGCAGGCTATGGAAAATAGTAAGTATCTTGGTAAGGTTGACTCGTCGCAAAAGCATATTTTCGAGATGGGAAAAACTAAAACCTTTGGTGACATCGATATTGAGAGCTTTGGTGTGAGTCATGATGCAGTGGCGCCCCAGTTTTATCGTTTTATGAAGGATGATAAGAGCTTTGTCATGCTGACGGATACGGGCTATGTTAGTGACCGTATGGCTGGCATTGTCGAGAATGCAGATGGCTATCTGATCGAGTCAAATCATGATGTGGAAATCCTGCGAGCAGGATCTTACGCATGGCGACTCAAACAACGCATCCTGTCTGACCTTGGTCACCTCTCAAACGAGGATGGAGCAGACGCCATGATTCGCACACTAGGTAATCGTACCAAGAAGATTTACCTAGGCCATTTGTCTAAGGAGAATAATATCAAGGAACTGGCCCACATGACCATGGTCAATCAGTTAGCTCAAGCAGATCTTGGAGTTGGAGTAGACTTTCAAGTTTACGATACTTCACCAGATACCGCAACACCATTGACGGAGATATAAAAAAGAAGGCACAAGCCTTCTTTTTTATAGACTATTTTACAAGCCAGCAAATTCTTTGATTTCTTGAGCTGACATTGAAGAGTCGCAACGGACATTGATTTGTCCATCTGCAATGTGAACAAACCCTGGTACAGTCGGAATTTCATAGCGTGAGCGGAAGTCTTGTAAAGCTTCAAGTTGACTTGGCTCTTCGCTATTGATGAAGTAGATGTGCGCTTTGGTTTCAGCTACTACACCAGCCAATGTACCAGCAAATTTACGGCAATAAGGACAAGTTTTGCGTCCGATAAAGAAAGTTGCTGTTTCTTGATTGTCAAGTGCTTCTTGAGCACGCGCTACAGTTGTAACTTCAAGATCTTTGATGTTTTCTAAAAATTGTTCCATGAGATTACCTCGCTTTCATTGATATGTCTAGTATGCCATAAAGTTTCTAAAATTGCTTAGATTTGATACGAAAAAAAGATGAGATTGGTTGGTCTCATCTTTTATAGGATTTTATTTTACAAAGGCATTGATTTCTGCTTCGATGTTAGCAATCTTAGCTTGTGATTCTTCGTTGCTTTCACCAACAACTGCAATGTAGAACTTGATTTTTGGTTCTGTACCTGAAGGACGAACTGCGATCCATGAACCATCTGCAAGAGTGTATTTCAATACATCACTTGGAGGAGTTGTCAAGGTTGTTACAGTGCCATCGGCTGCAGTAGATGTTTGTGCTTTGAAGTCTTCAACGACAGTGATAGTTGTTGCATTCCATTCTTTTGGTGCATTGTTGCGGAATTTAGCCATAATTGCTTTAATTTGTTCAGCACCGTCAACACCAGAAAGAGTAACAGAGATTGTCTTTTCAGCATAGTAGCCATACTCTTTGTAGATTTCTTCGATACCGTCAGCAAGGGTCAAACCACGTGAACGGTAGTAAGCTGCAAGTTCAGCAACAACAAGAACAGCTTGGATAGCATCTTTATCACGTACGAATGGTTTAATCAAGTAACCGAAGCTTTCTTCAAATCCCATCATATAAGTGTGATTGTGTTTTTCTTCGAATTCTTGGATTTTTTCAGCGATGAATTTGAAACCTGTCAAGACGTTGAACATGGTTGCGCCGTAGCTTTCAGCAATCTTTGTTACCAAGTCAGTTGATACGATAGATTTGCAAAGAGCCGCATTTTCAGGGAGAGTTCCAGCATTTTTGTGGGCTTCCAAGATGTATTTTGCCATGATGGCACCGATTTGGTTCCCTGAAAGGTTAAGGTAGCTACCATCTTTTTGAAGAACTTCAACACCAACACGGTCAGCGTCAGGGTCAGTTGCAACAAGAACATCAGCGCCTACTTGGCGACCAAGTTCTTCTGCAAGGGCAAAGGCTGCTTGACTTTCTGGGTTTGGAGATTTAACAGTTGAGAAGTCTGGGTCTGGAGTTGCTTGAGCTTCAACGACTTGAACAGAGTCAAATCCTGCTTGGGCAAGAGCACGACGAGCCAACATTTCACCAGTACCATGAAGTGGTGTGTAGACAATCTTCATGTCTTTACCGAATTCTTCAA
>NZ_CAUPII010000051.1:0-8071 GCF_963511325.1 uncultured Streptococcus sp. | reverse complement strand
TAGTTGCTTAAGAGCCAAATAATTTAGGAAATCCTCATAGGAACGGCCTTTTTTATCTTCTTTAGGGATGGAAGGTAGCTTACTTTTTCGTCTCTCTTTGAATTTAACGGCTCTAGCTAGATCAATAGGAGCGATAGACAGGTATCCTTTTCGGATGTGTCTATAGACGGTTGAGGAGCTGACATTAAGGTTATGAGTCTTGAGGATATGATAGATGTGTTGTCCTTTTTTAACCCCATCAGAAATGACTTTGTCCATGTCCCAGAAAGTCTGAGAGTTGAGAGGAGTGCCTTCACGAGCTTCAACAATAGTTTGTTCGTACTGCTTTTGAGCTTGTTTAGCGAGGTAGAAGATTTTCTGATAGCCACAGTTTTGTCTTCTTTTAGAGCACCCATTACAGACAAAGGGAGCTTTATCGAGTAGAGGGCAAGAAAGGTTGTTAAAGGTAGAGTCTCTAATTTGTTTGTTTCGTTTGACTTCTTTAGAAACAGTAGTCGGATCTTTTAGAATAAGTTGCCCGATAGCTTTGAAGGTTTCACCGCGCTCTAAACCTAATTGGATATCATTACGGTCTGAAAGGGTAAGGTGTTTATGTTTGGTCATAGTAGGCCTCATTTCTACCACAAACGTCTCACACTTAATTCCACCATAAAAATCCGTTTTAGACTAATTTCCACTTTGGTCAGATAAGTGGAAGTTACTTTGAGAAGTTTCCTGCAAAATAGAATGGTAAGTCAACGATTTGTTCTATTTGACAAATGCTTCATTTTGAGGTAATATATTGTTCGGGCACCTCTTTTAGAGGTCGGAGCTCCCTAGTTATTAGGGAGCTATTTTTATTTTTCCAGGAAGCTTTTCTTCTTGGGGTGTAGTTATTGATGAAGGTCTTGTTTTCTCAATCCCCTATTAGTGAACAAGACCTTGAGCATTTTAGAAAGAGGAATCTATGTCTACGAAATATATTTTTGTCACTGGTGGTGTGGTATCGTCAATTGGGAAAGGGATCGTTGCAGCGAGCCTTGGGCGCCTTTTGAAAAACCGTGGTTTGAAGGTGACCATTCAAAAATTTGACCCTTATATCAATATTGACCCAGGAACCATGAGCCCTTACCAGCACGGAGAAGTATTTGTAACAGATGATGGGGCTGAGACAGATTTGGACTTGGGTCACTATGAACGTTTTATCGATATCAACCTCAATAAATACTCAAACGTGACAACTGGTAAAATCTACAGCGAAGTTCTTCGTAAGGAACGCCGTGGAGAGTACCTTGGAGCAACTGTCCAAGTTATTCCTCATATTACAGATGCCTTGAAAGAAAAAATCAAGCGTGCTGCTCTTACGACAGACTCTGATGTCATTATTACAGAGGTTGGTGGAACAGTCGGGGATATCGAGTCACTTCCATTCTTAGAAGCTCTTCGTCAGATGAAGGCAGATGTGGGTGCAGATAATGTCATGTATATCCATACGACCTTGCTTCCTTACCTCAAGGCAGCTGGTGAAATGAAGACAAAACCAACTCAACACTCTGTCAAAGAATTGCGTGGTTTGGGAATCCAGCCTAATATGTTGGTCATCCGTACTGAAAAGCCAGCTGGACAAGGAATTAAAAATAAACTGGCCCAGTTCTGTGATGTGGCACCAGAAGCAGTTATCGAGTCCTTGGATGTGGATCATCTTTACCAAATCCCACTTAACCTGCAAGCACAAGGTATGGATCAAATCGTTTGTGACCATTTGAAAATTGATGCACCTGCAGCAGATATGACAGAGTGGTCAGCTATGGTTGACAAGGTCATGAACCTCAAAAAACAAGTCAAGATTGCTCTTGTTGGTAAGTATGTTGAGTTGCAAGATGCCTACATCTCAGTTGTTGAAGCTTTGAAACACTCTGGTTATGCCAATGATGCAGAAGTCAAGATTGATTGGGTCAATGCTAACGATGTGACAGCTGACAATGTGGCAGAACTCCTATCTGACGCTGACGGAATCATCGTGCCAGGTGGTTTTGGTCAACGCGGAACAGAAGGTAAGATTGAAGCGATTCGCTATGCGCGTGAAAATGATGTACCAATGCTGGGAGTCTGCTTGGGTATGCAGTTGACCTGTATCGAGTTTGCACGTAATGTCTTAGGTCTTGAAGGAGCTAATTCAGCAGAGCTAAATCCTGATACCAAATACCCTATCATCGATATCATGCGTGATCAGATTGATGTTGAGGACATGGGTGGGACCCTTCGTTTGGGACTTTATCCTTCTAAGTTAAAACGTGGTTCTAAGGCAGCGGCAGCTTATCATAACAAAGAGGTGGTGCAACGCCGTCACCGTCACCGTTATGAGTTTAACAATGGCTTCCGTGAACAGTTTGAAGGAGCAGGTTTTGTCTTTTCAGGTGTTTCACCAGACAACCGCTTGGTCGAAATTGTGGAAATTCCAGAAAACAAATTCTTTGTGGCTTGTCAATACCACCCAGAGCTTTCAAGTCGTCCAAACCGCCCAGAAGAACTTTACACTGCTTTTGTAACAGCAGCTGTCGAAAATAGTAAATAGTCATGATTAAACCTTTGAGAGTCATCTCAGAGGTTTTAATTTTATGTGACTTTCAGTCCGTCTCGCTCCGTTAGGTGCGAGACAAATAAACCACCCGCTATGCGGGTGCGCGTCGAAGGTTATACCAAAAAAACTCCAAACGCGATACAATAAAGGTGTTCAAGCCAATTGTAAAGCGAAAGGAGAAAACCATGGTACAAAAGTCTCATAGTTTATCACACACAAAGTGGCACTGTAAGTATCACATTGTGTTCACCCCTAAGTATAGACGAAAAGTCATCTATAATCAATATCGGAGTAGTTTAGGTGAAATATTTCATCGCTTGTGTAGTTATAAGGGAGTTGAAATTATCGAGGGTCACTTAATGCCAGACCATGTACATATGTTAGTAAGTATTCCACCAAGGATAAGTGTTTCGAGTTTCATGGGTTATTTAAAAGGTAAAAGTGCACTCATGATGTTTGACAAACACGCCAACCTCAAGTACAAGTTTGGGAATCGGCATTTCTGGGCAGAAGGTTATTATGTGAGTACAGTAGGGCTTAATGAAGCCACGATAAGGAAATACATACAAGATCAGGAAAAGCATGATATAGCACTAGATAAATTAAGTGTAAAAGAATATGAGGATCCCTTTAGGGATAGTGGCAAGTAATACTCACGCCTCTTTAAGAGGCAAGTGACGAGTCAAGAGCAATGAGGCTTGAACAACGTGAAAGCCAGCGTCTTTAGGCGCTGGCTGGTAATTTGGGCTTATAGCCCTGGTGCAAACCACCCGTTTGACGGGTGGTTATGATTTGTTTTCACTATCATGAAAATCTGGAAAAAGAACATTATTTTTGGTAAGATAAGGGTATGGATTTTGAAAAAATTGAACAAGCATATACCTATTTACTAGAAAATGTCCAAATCATTCAAAACGATTTGGCGACAAATTTTTACGATGCCTTGATTGAACAAAATGGAATCTATCTGGATGGTCAGACAAATCTGGAAGATGTCAAGAAAAACAATCAAGCTTTAAAACGATTGGCTCTTCGAAAAGAAGAGTGGTTACGAACCTACCAATTCTTATTAATGAAGGCAGCACAAACAGAACCTCTTCAGGCCAACCACCAGTTTACACCAGATGCGATTGGTCACTTGATGATTTTTTTGATGGAGCAATTGTGGCCTGCTAAAGATCTAAGTCTACTAGAATTGGGCTCTGGGATGGGAATTCTGGGGGCTAGCTTTTTAACGTCCATGAACAAAAAGGTAGATTACCTAGGGATTGAGATAGACGACCTCTTGATTGATCTGGCAGCGAGTATGGCTGAAGTTATGGATCTTCAAATGGGCTTTGTCCAAGGAGATGCAGTACGTCCACAAGTATTAAAAGAAAGTGATTTTATTGTGAGCGACCTCCCGATTGGCTACTACCCAGACGATCAGATTGCCTCACGTTATCAAGTGGCAGCAAAGGATGAACATACTTATGCTCATCATCTATTAATGGAGCAATCTCTCAAGTATCTTAAGACGGGAGGCTATGCTATTTTCCTTGCTCCAACAGATCTTTTGACGAGTCCTCAGAGTGATCTCTTGAAATCCTGGCTGACTGATCAAGCTCAACTAGTCGCTATCATAGCTTTACCAGAGGATCTATTCGCTCAAGGAGCCCAGTCTAAGACCATTTTTGTTTTGCAAAAGAAGGTGGGAGAAGGGACAGAGCCCTTTGTTTATCCACTTACTAGCCTTCGGGATCCTGAAATTTTGTTGGAATTTAAGGAAAATTTTCAAAATTGGTGTCAAGAACATGAAATCTAGTATAAATTTTGATATAATAGTTGAAAACGCTTAAAAAAGGGGAAACATTATGACAAAAACCATTGCAATTAACGCTGGAAGCTCTAGCTTGAAATGGCAACTTTACCAAATGCCAGAAGAAAAAGTATTAGCAAAAGGGTTGATTGAGCGAATTGGATTGAAAGATTCTATTTCTACAGTTAAGTTCGATGGTCGCTCAGAACAACAAGTCCTTGACATTGACAACCATACTTTGGCTGTAAAAATCTTGCTTGATGACTTGATCCGTTTTGATATTATCAAAGCTTATGATGAAATTACTGGTGTTGGACACCGTGTTGTTGCAGGTGGAGAATACTTCAAAGAGTCTACAGTTGTTGAAGGGGATGTTCTAGAAAAAATCGAAGAACTAGGACTTCTTGCTCCATTGCACAACCCTGCAAACGCTGCTGGAATTCGTGCCTTCAAAGAATTGTTGCCAGAGATCACTAGTGTAGCAGTTTTTGACACATCATTCCACACAACAATGCCAGAGAAAGCCTACCGTTATCCATTACCAACTAAGTATTATACAGAAAACAAGGTTCGTAAGTACGGAGCGCACGGTACAAGCCATCAGTACGTTGCTCAAGAAGCAGCAAAACTCTTGGGACGTCCACTTGAAGAGTTGAAGTTAATCACCTGTCACATCGGTAATGGTGCTTCTATTACAGCTGTTAAGGGTGGGAAATCTGTTGATACCTCAATGGGATTCACTCCACTTGGTGGTGTAATGATGGGAACTCGTACAGGGGATATTGACCCAGCCATCATTCCTTATTTAATGCAATATACAGAGGACTTTAACAAGCCTGAGGACATCAGTCGTATTCTCAATCGTGAGTCAGGATTGATGGGTGTTTCTGGTAAATCTAGTGACATGCGTGATGTAATTGCTGCTATGGAGGCAGGAGATCACGATGCCACTTTGGCTTATGAAATGTATGTTGACCGTATCCAAAAACATATTGGTCAATACCTTGCAGTCCTAAATGGAGCAGATGCTATTATTTTCACAGCAGGTATCGGTGAAAATTCTACTAATGTACGTGAAGATGTTATTTCAGGGATTTCTTGGTTCGGTTGTGATGTAGATCCAGAGAAAAATGTCTTTGGTGCAACCGGAGATATTTCGACAGATGCAGCAAGTGTACGTGTACTGGTAATTCCAACGGATGAAGAATTGGTCATTGCACGTGACGTTGAACGTTTGAAAAAATAACAGATCAAAAAAATCGACCTTCAATAAGAAAGGTCGATTTTTTTGATATAGGAAAACTACCATTTAGTCAGTGAAACTTCGCCACTATTGAGCCAAATCTTTTCACCGTTTGCTAATTCTATCTGCAGTTGACCTTGGTCAGAGATGTCACAGGCTTTTCCTGTGATTATTTCCTGATCCTTCTTGAAGGAAATTTCTTTTCCTAAAACGATTGAGCGTTTTTTATAGAGATAGAGAAGTTCATCGGCTTCTGTTTCGTAGAAACATTTCCAAATTTCAGCAATCAATTCATTGCGAGTAATGGGAGTATGTTGCGAAAATAAGCTTCCAGCTTTAGTTTGTAGATTCTTTGGAAATTCAGCGATAGAAAAGTTGATTCCGACCCCAATGATAACATCTGTAACGAGTCCAGTTTCGACGGAGGTAATGGCTTCGGTTAGAATACCAGCAATTTTTTTCTGGTTCAGATAAATATCATTGACCCACTTGATATCCACGTCGATTAAACTAAGGTTTTTGATAGCCTTGTAGATAGCTCCAGCTGTTAAGAGTGTGTAGGCAGGGAGATCCTGATAAGGGAGATTAGGCTGTAGGTGAAGGGACATGTAAATCCCCCCCTTATCTGGAGAATAATAGGGACGTTGAAAACGACCGCGTCCCATGGTTTGGCTAGTGGAAAGGTAGAGTTTATCCCCTTTGGCACCAGCTTCCATAGCCTCTTTAGCATCGGTTTGGGTAGATTTTGTTGAGGGTTTAAACTGGACAGTAATGGGACTATTCGCTTCGATTTCCTGAGGCAAGATAAGGTCTCCGTCCAGAAGTTTATACCCACGATTTTTGATACTGTCAATCTCCAGTCCCTCTTGTTGGAGACGTTGGATCGCCTTCCATACTGAAGTTCGAGATAGATTTAATCTCTCTGCTATTTTTTCTCCGCTTAGATAATCAGTCTCAGTAGCTAGTATTTTATAGACTTCTTGGTAGGATTTCATGCTAGACCCTTTCTGGAATAATTAGATTTATTGTACCATATTTTTAAAAAAGGGATAGCGATTTTCAAGTAATCTTAGCTAACTATAAAATTTTACCCAGTTTTAGTTTGGATGATAGAGGCAAAGAGGTTTTCAAATCGCTTGAAAAATGGTAAAATGTTTTAATAGCTTATTTATCTGAATGTGATATTCAGAAGGAAAGGATCTGTTGTGAAATCAATAGGTGTCATTGAAAAGTTAAAAAGTTTATCGAAACAAGAAGGACTTCTTTTAGGAGTTATTCTGAGTATTTTTCTTCCTTTTTATCTTTTTGTTATTATTTTTATCTCTTACTTACTTTGGTTAGTATATACTGGGGAGATGAAGGGGATCTTGAAACGTTTGTCTCAACACCCTGTCTTGCTCTTTTTTATTGCTTATAGCACTGCAATTTCTCTTCTGGCACAAAATGTGATGGGAGTAGTTTCTTCGGTGGCCATGTTTCTGTTTGCCATCTTCTTTTACTATTATCAATCTCAATTGACTCCTAAATTTTTCAGGTTGACGATTGAAGGAATATTAGCATTAAGTGTCTTTGCAGCAGCCTTTGCAGCCTTGGAACATTTCCAAATTGTAAAGAAATTTGATTATACCTTCCTCTCACCACGAATGCAGGTTTGGCATCAAAATCGAGCGGAGGTTGCCTTCTTTAATCCCAATTACTATGGAATTATCTGTTGTTTCTGTATCATGATTGGCTTTTACCTAATTAGCACAACGAAGTTAAGGTGGTTACGAATCTTTTCTATGATTGCCATCTTTGCTAATTTATTCGGTTTAAACTTTACGCAGAATCGTACAGCTTTTCCAGCCATCATCTTTGGAGCGATTATTTATCTCTTCACAACTATTAAGAACTGGCGTGCTTTCTGGCTTAGTATAGGAGTTTTTGGGGTTGGTTTAGCCTTTCTATTTTCTAGTGATTTGGGTGTTCGAATGGGAACCTTAGATTCATCTATGGAAGAACGTGTTTCTATCTGGAATGCTGGAATGGCCTTGTTTAAGCAAAATCCATTCTGGGGTGAAGGACCGCTAACCTACATGCACTCTTTCCCTCGTATTGGAGCACCTTATCATGAACATGCTCATAGTATTTATATAGATACGATTTTGAGTTATGGAGTTGTTGGTACTGTTCTCTTGGGGATTGCTTCTGCCACTCCAGTACGAATGTTGATTGATATGAGTCAAGTACCTAGTAAGCGTCCTATTCTTGGACTTTACCTCTCTTTCTTGACAGTAGTAGCTGTGCACGGAATTTTTGATTTGGCTCTCTTTTGGATTCAATCATCCTTTATTTTCCTTTTAGTGATGTGTAGTTTACCACTAAAACATAGTATGATTGATGAATTAGTTGATTAAGAAAAAGATAGTAGAAACTAATGTACTGACCCCAAAAAGTTAGACAATTAATTTAAGCAAAGGATTTAGTTCTG
>NZ_CAUPII010000050.1:0-8550 GCF_963511325.1 uncultured Streptococcus sp. | reverse complement strand
GCTTCGACACCATTTACGCCACCTGTGAATTCTGGGACTTCTACTACTGGTGCTGGCTCATCACCTGCTGTGCCAATAGCTTCAGTGTACTCTGGAACTTCATGAACAGCTGCTTCGACACCATTTACGCCACCGGTAAATTCTGGAACTTCTACTATTGGTGCTGCTTCATCACCCTTACTTGTAGTTGGAGCTGGTTTCTCTGGTTCTTCCGGAAGTTCTTGGTGGAATGTAGTCATTTCGTAGAACTCTGGTTTGCCACCTTCCCAAACAAGTTTGACATCCAATAATGGAGACTTATCTCTGACAGCAAATGTTTGGAAGCTTGAGGTAATCTCACCTAGTTCTGACCAAGCATCTGCTTTATCCTCTTTCAGAGTACGAGCAAGCACACGAGCTTTCACTCCTTGTGGAAGACTTGAAACAAGTCGGATATGATTTGCGTCTGTTGGTTCTGACAAGTGGTAGACAAGCTCACCTTGTTCTTTCTCAGCCTTGTAGCTTGTCAATACTTTGCCATCCACAAGGTTTGTGTATAGGTTTCCTTGGCTTTCACCGCTGTTTCCTTCAACAGTTGGGTCATTGATTGGTTTCACGAATTCACCATCATTGATAACCAACTCAGTGAAGCCTACAAAACGAGCATCATAGTCTGCTGTAAATAGAACACGGAGGTAGTTGGCTTTAACTGGACTTGAAAGTTCACCCTCGATATAGCGATTTCCTGGCATCTTAGAATCGTGTGTCCAGCCATCTGTCAAGGAATCATCACGTGTTTCATTAGCAACACCGTCACCAACTGTTACAACATCTGTCCAAGTCTTACCATCTTGACTAACTTGAATCTTACCATCACGGAGATAGTTTTGAGTGCCGTCTTGGATGTAAGCTCTAATCTTCTTAATGTCACGCTCGCTACCAAGTTTCAAGGTAATATGACCATCTTTACGAGCATAATCAGAAAACTCTACAAAGTTATTGTAAACACCATCGAACAACTGATCCAAATTCTTGATTTTGCGAACATCATTTCGACCGTATGTTGGGTGGATTCCCATTGATGTAGAATCAAGTGTCGTTGGTTGAACTTCTTTTGTCTTAACAAGTAGAGATGTTGCTGTCACTGCTTGTTCTTGATCAGTCTTATTAACTAGACGAACATAACGTACCAAGGACTTATCAGTCACTTGATCAGCTGGATACCATTCTTGGGCATTTGGAGAGTATTCCAAGTTGAGGGATGGATTTTCAATACCAAGTGCTTGAATGCTTTCAGCTTGGTGAAGACGATCAAGTTTCATACCCAAGTAGCTATTAGCTGGAAGCTTAGTTCCGCTTGGAATTTGCAAGTCATAACGACCTAGGCTATCATAAACTGGAGTTGACTTCAGGCTTTCAACGTTTGTATCAGTCAATTCGCTATTGCCTGCACGTGTTTCAACTGAGAAGTCAGCGATACGCCACCATAAGTTGATGTTCTTAGTATTGCGAACACGAACGTAGCGAGCTGAAATTGGAGTTTCGATTTCTTTTGTTTGTTCACCAGTCAAGCGATCCAATTCTTGCCATGAGCTACCATCTGCAGAATATTCAAGAACACCTTCTGCCAATTTATCTCCTGATCCTTGAACTAGACGAACCTTGGTCACAGGTTTGACTTCACCCAAGTCAAGTTGTACCCAACCATTGACTGGAGTTGTGTCTGTTCTATCAGCATTTGCAAGCATGGCTTCAGTATTATCACGTCCATCTGTAATCTGACCAACTGTTGTGTTGTACTTGTACATAAGATTTGGACTGATTGTCACAGTAGCTGTCTGTTTGTTACGAACAACTTCTACAGGACGGTTAACAGCAATTTCTCTTACCGCAAACCAAGTGTTTCCACGATCTGAAGTCGCAATCATGCGAACAGCTTTAGCATTGATATTGAGGTTTTCAAATTTAAGAAGAGGCTCATTACCAGTGTAGCTTGGTTCTGAAAGTGTTACCCACTCATCATTTTCATTGAGGTACTCAACCTTAGCATTGTTAAAGGTATCGCGCGGATTTGCTTGAGTTCCCATTGCGAATGTCAAGTTTTGAATTGGAACAGCCTTGTTAAATTTCAAGCCAATGTAATCACCAGTTTGGATGCTATTTGGTGATTTAATTAGGGCATGTGTTCCTAAATCACCATCAGTGACTTCAGCAAGTCCGCCTTCTACACCTGTACGGTTCGTAATAAAAGTGCTAATGACTTGGTCTGGATGCAAGGCTTTTTGAACTTCAGTTGCAAGGATTTCACGAAGGCCAAGCAAGAATGGACGGATATGTTGAACACCTAATTCAGCTTTTTCATCATGATCTACATAATGGAAAGTATAAGTTTGAGACTGTTCATAAAGTTTCAATCCCTTGTAGTAGCTATCCCAAAGTCTAGCAGAATCATTGTTTTCGATAGCTTCTGTACCATCAAGAAGAGCACTCAAGGCGTCCATTTGGTCAATAGTATTATCCAACCAGTAGTGGATTTGAGCACGCATCTTTTCATCACCAGATGCTTTATAAAGTTGAGCTGCTGCTTTTAGTTTAGCAAATTCTGCACGCAATTCTGCACGCTCTGCATTGACATCTTGACCAGCTTTCAACTTAGACATGAAGGCTGCCAATTTTGGTGCGAGTTCAACAGACTCTTCCAATTTCACAACACGACCATCCATGTTTTGGTTGATCATATGTTTACCAAGTTCACGGAAGGCAACAGATGTTTCACTGTCAGTAAATTTACCTGTTTCAACAAAGTTGAAGGCGATATCATTTACTTTCTTAGCTTCGTCTTCTGACTTCCATTGTTTCCATGCATATTGAGCTGCAGAGAAGAGGGCAATCTTAGAAGGTTCAGATTGTTGCATTGGGTTCAACATGATACCTGATAGGAGACTTGGGTCCACATTTGGATGAAGGAATTTCTCACCGCCACCCAAAATCAAGTGTTGTTTAGAGTTATCTGTAACAGGCCAGTTTACCCACAGAGAAACTGGTCGGTAAGTCTTACCTCCTGCAGTCAGGTTATTCTTAAGGTTAGAGAGGAAGCTTTCAGACACTTCACCCCAAATCTTACCACCAGTAAGGGTCATAGAAGTTGAAGTTGGAAGGTTTTCATTTAGAGATTTCAACTCATCTTCACGTCCATTACCCCAATATTGACCTGGAACGAAAATCATTTCCTTACGAAGACCAACATAAGTTGCTTGTTTTTCAGTCAACCAGTCTGTCATGTCCTTCATCAAGCGGTTGTAGCTATTGTAGCCACCAACTGGACTTGGAGCGTCATCGGCCAAAATACCGAACTCACGAACACCGACATCCATCAATTGAGTGAATTTAGCTTTAATAGTTTCAAGGTCTTTTTGGTAGTCAGCATCGTTGCCAAAACGGATACGGTTGTTCATGAATGGGTGGATGGTCCACACATAACGAGTCTTGTTTTGGTTTCCGACACGTGCCAATTCACGGATTTCAGCTAATTTTTCTTCTGGATAAAGTTCACGCCATTTCTTGTTGTGGTATGGATCATCTTTTGGTGCAAAGAAATATTGCGTCAACTTCAAGTCACCACCATAGCGCATCAATTCAGCACGATCAGCATTGCTCCAAGGGTTACCATAGTATCCTTCGATAAAGCCACGGTTCTTAATTTCAGCGAAGTCTTCAACTGTTACATTACGCAAGACTGGAGCTTCACTTTCATTAAGCATGTGTTTGAGAGTTGTCAAACCATAGAAGACAGCATCTGTATCCTTACCGACGATAGAGATTGTATTGTTCTTGATAGACAAGGCATAGGCATCAATCTTATCAAAGAGTCCTTGAGAAATGCCAGACACTTCTTTTTCAGCCTGTGAATTTTGACCATGAACACCAAGGTAGATGTTGGTAGCACCTGCCACTGCTGTTTGACTGCTTGTGTAAGAGATTTGATGATCTTGTAGGACACTCTTCAAGCGGTTACGAGTATAGATATCTAATTGATCGCCCATGACAAGATTGACTTGTTTATGGAGTTTCGTAACACCTTCATCGTAAGTTACTTTTTGTGGTGTTGGGAAGACCTTGTACTCTTTCTTGAGATAATCTTGACTTTGGGCTGCTGCAGCAACTGCCTCGTCGCTTGTAGGTTTCGTAGCTACAAAGCTATCAGCAAGTTCAGTTGTCCCATCACCCATTTCCTCAACTTTAGGTTTTTCTGGAGTTTCAGGTTTTTCTGGTGTCACAGGTTTTTCTGGACTAACTGGTTCTTCTGCTTTGTTAGTAGAAACTGGTTTCAGAAGTTGAATTTCTGCAGCACTACCAAATCCTCCAGCACCTGCTAGAACTTTAAATTCTACCTTATCTGTTTCAATAGCCTCAAAGTTAACTGTCTTTTCTTTGGCATTATTTTCCCAAGTTCCAGAAGCAACTTTAACCATCTGACCATCTTTTTGAGCATAGATTTCATAAGATGTTACGACACCATTGCCTCCACCTGGGCGTGGAAGGTAGGTCAGACCATTTACTTTTTCTGCTGCTTTCAAGTTCATTGCAACAGTGAATGGAGCCTGATCTCCAAACCATTTTGAATGCCAGAAAGTATTCGGATCATTGTCGAAAGCTTTTTCTACTGGACCTTCAGTATTGGTTCCTGGCAATTCCTGACTTGTTGCAGAAACTGTAAATTTATCATTTGGAATCAAACGTGGATTTACGAATGGTTCATTTGACAATTCTGCACTATGCAAAATTCCTTTGAAGCCACCGATTGTTTCAAGAGGTAGAACCAGGCTATTATGAGCAAAGCGAGGGTAAGCTGGATTTGCAATACGTTCAACTTTTTCACCATCTACATAAACTTCTGTTACTTGAGGTTTGGTTACGACAGAAATTTGATAACGTTTGTTCTTTTCAAGTTTCTTGTTAAATTGAATATGGAATTGCTCAAAAGTATAGGCAAGGTAGCCATCTTTGTCCGCAAGGTAAAGTTGGTTGTTTCCACTTGTTGAGAAGGTTTGCTCGCCATCACCAGTCACTGTCACATCCAATTTCAAGACATGACTTGGTCCAGCATCACCAACTAGGCCTTCGATAGTGCTATCTTTTTCGAAGTTCAAACCTGCTTCAGTCTTCTGTACTTTCTTAGCAAGATAATCTTTGACAGTCTCAGGATTAATCTTGAACAAGTCTTCTTCAGCTACGGTCTTATCTGGGTTAGACTGTGGTGCATAAACACTTGCTGGTTGAACACGTTCTGCATAGGTCTTGGCTGCACGGTCTGAACCCCAAGTGCGTTCTGCAGTTGATTGCATACTCTTGAAGAAGCGTTTAAAGATATCGTAAGAAGTGAGTCCAGTTTCATGGAGGTCAATATTATCATTCCATACAGCGTGACCACCACCAAGGATATTTGGATTAGATGCTTCTAGACGTGGTCCTCCACCTGTTGAGAAGTCATTTGGTGTCCAACGATTGTATTGAGTTTCATAGTTGGCATAATCGCCATAACTACCTTGACTGTTACTTCCGCTTGGGACACTATAGGTTGGAATATCTGTGATATTGATAATCTTAGCGCCTTGAGCAATAGCATCAGCTGGACGTTGCCATCCGATACTCCAGATATCAACTTCTACATCTTTCCAATCAACTGGCGTTGTACCAGGTTTTGCACTAAGTGAACCCCAAATACGTGGTGTATAGCCTTTGCCTTTGATGTACTGAATCATATCATTGACATAGCGACGATAGCTTTCGCGACTACCGTAGTACTCATCGGTTCCGATATGAACTGTTGAGACACCATGAAGTGGTGCATCCTCTCCATCCAACAATTTATCATAGACTGATTTAACAAAAGCAAGCGTTTCTTCGTACTTGTTGTCCAAGTCCAACATAGCCACACGTTCTACATTGTGTTTACCCCTATAATCGCTAAGACTGCCTTTGTACATAAGGTCAGGTCTAACCTTAACAAATGAAAGAGCGTGACCTGGTGTATCAATTTCAGGAACAAGGTTGATATGCAAAGCTTTTGCTAACTTGATAATTTCTTGCATTTCTTCCTTAGTGTAATGCTCGTCAGATGTTAATTTTTCACCATTTTCACCGACAACATCAGTCTCTACACGGAATCCTGTCTTGGCATTTTTAAGAACATAATCCAGTTCTTCATCTTGAGAAAGATTCTTACCAGCCAAGTGGTCTTTTAGGAAGATATAGTTGTCATTCAAGTGCAACTGCAAGTCGTTCATCTTGTAGTAGGCCATGTTAAGCATGATATCCACGAGAGTATCATAAGGAATAAACTTACGACCTGTATCTAGCATAAAGCCACGGTGACTAAAGCTTGGGAAATCACGGATTTCACCATTCTGTAAGTCTTTTTCTCCCATCTGAAGGAGAGTACGAGTTGCATAGAAGGCTCCTGCGTTGGTTGCAGCTTCTACAGTGATAACACCATCTTTTACAGTGATACCATAGCCTTCTTTACCATACCCCTTATCTTCAACCTTTTTAAATTCAATCCGTTTTTGAGCTGTTTGATCACCTGTAGCGATTTCTAGCCCACGACTTTCAAGGTCAGTCTGATAGAATTTAGCTTCTTGACCAAATCCAGAATCGCCAACTGAAATCACGGTATCAGCTGTAATAGAAGTTTTGCCTTCAGTTCCATACCATTGTTGAACTGCTGGAGCAACTGCTGGTTTAGTACCAACGCCTTCATCTGCATGTAATCCTTTAATAAGGACTTCAAATTCTTTTGTGAAGGTATGAGTATCCTTGACTTGTTGGACCATTACCTTGACAGTTTGATCTGTTAAGGGTTTGTAGATCTTGTTATTAAGATCAACAACTCCCTGTTTGTTGCTACCAATCAAGCTGACTTGACCTGGTAATTTAGGCAAGATAAGAGATTTTCCATCTTCAGCAACAGCTAATTCTGTCACTTGGCGAATATCTGTTGGTTTGCTAGCGTCTGGAATGTTTGAGTAGGCACGAATTTCTTGAATCCCAACATTTTTCCAGTTCATTGTACCAGCTTGGTAATCTGTGATTTCAAGTTTAAGGTATTTGGCTTGGATAGCTTCTTTCAAGTCAATTTTTTCATCAAGAAGAGGATTCCCTGTTCTTTGATAAGCCAACTTCCATTCTTTAACTCCTGAACCATTCACATCATCCTGACCAGCGTAATAGAGGTTCCATGACTTGATATTTGGATCATTTTGTTCACCACGAAGACGGCGGTCCCAATCAATCTCAACATGCTTAATCACTGTTGTCTTCTCAAGTGTAAATTCGATTGTTGGTTTCTCAACGTTTTGGTCAGTTGCCCAACGAGTATCAGGTTTTCCGTCGATTGCCTTTTCTGCTGTAAATGGTGTGTTGGCTTCATGGTTTGAAGCTGTTGCAGTCGCCTTTTCTAGATGATTGACATCTGGTGTATCTACTACATCTTTAATCGCAGGACTTGCAACTGGTTTCGCCTCAGAAACTGCTTCCTCTTTAGGATTTGTAGCTGGTTTTGAAGCCACTTCTTCCTTAGGAGCAGGAGTTTCAGTTGGTTTTGGAGTAGTTGTTTCAGCTGCAGTTGCTCCAGTTTCTGACGCTGCAGGTTGATCATCTACAGTTCCAGCACTCGCTTCTGCTTTTTCAATAGCTGCTGCTATATCTGCTGGCAGTTTATCCAGAGGCTGAGCCTGTGTTACCGTACCTTCTGTCTCTGAAGGTCCTTCTGTTTCAGCAGCCTGAACCACACTAGCTCCAAAGATACTAGCACCAATCATAACAGAAGCTGCGCCGATTGTAAATTTACGTATACTGTAATGACACCGTTTCTCAAAAAAATGTTTTCCCATTTTTTCCTGTTTCCTTTCATACGCTCACAAGTGGTAAGCGTTCTCATTCCCCTTTAGAAAAAGAGAGGACCTAGAGGGTCCTCTCTGGGTTTTCTTTTTCTCCACGACAATGATTGTGGAGTCTAAGCTCTCTTTTATTGAAAACTTTTTTGTATTTTAATCTTCTTTTCTTTTGACAGCTAAGAGTGCTGCTGAAACTGCCATGCTGACACTAGCGATGAAGAGAGCTGTTTCAGAATTATCTTCACCCGTATTTGGAAGAGCATTTGAATTCACCTCTTTAGATGTATCTTTATTCTCTACTGAAAGTTTTGAATCTTCTCGATACTCTGGTTTTTCCACTACAGGCGCAGGTTGGTTACCTACTGTACCAATTTGGCCTTTGTATTCTGGAATTTCATGGATTGCGCCATCACTTCCATTCACACCTCTGGTAAACTCTGGTACTTCATGAATTGCGGATTCGGCACCATTTACACCACCTGTGAATTCTGGTGCTTGGCTCACAGCTGCTTCTGCTGCGTTAACTCCACCCTTGAATTCTGGAACTTCGTTTACAGCTACTTCTTCTCCTGCCGTTCCAACTACTCCTGTATACTCTGGAAGTTCTACAACTGGCGCTGCTTCATCGCCTGCTGTGCCAAGAACGCCAGTGTATTCTGGAACCTCTACAACTGGG
>NZ_CAUPII010000049.1:0-8821 GCF_963511325.1 uncultured Streptococcus sp. | reverse complement strand
CACCAGCAGAGATTGATTTCAATCCACCTGGGTGGTTTGAGTGAGTGTAGTAGATCTTATCAGATGCTTTTTTACCAGTCAATTTAACTTTTTCAGCATTGATAACGATTACGAAGTCACCTGTATCAGTGTGTGGTGTGAATGTTGGTTTGTTTTTTCCGCGAAGTACGCTAGCAACAACTGCTGAAAGGCGTCCAAGAGGTACATCAGTTGCGTCAATAACGTACCATTTGCGTTCTACTTGGCCTGGTTTAGCCATGAATGTAGTTTTGTTCATGATTTCTCCTATATGAATATCGTTTTTGTTTACAGGGCGGATGTTCCGGTCCGCAAGTTATTTGAAAGGTTCCGGGGCCTTACAAATGGGGTAAACAATACCGTCTACTATTGTATCAAAATTCTCAGATAAAAGTCAAGAGATTGGGAAAATATTTTTTTATTTCTGCCAGATTCTCAACCTTTTTTCTGCCTGTTCCTGAAGGATTGTTTGAAAAATTTTAGAGACTAAGTAAATAGCGCAAGTCAAGAATAGCGTTACCACTAGATAATTGATCAAACGACCGTGGTCTCCAACCAATGGTGGTCTTGTCAAAAATCCATAATCTCCACCTGTTACTAAATTAATCACGAAAATCAAAGCATTGAGCGAAGACGTGATAATTAGGATTCGTTTGAAATCCAGTAAACTAGCATCGTAGTCCTTCAGGAGATAAATCAAGGAATTTCCAAAGAGAGCTAAGTGTCCGAAAATAAAGGACAGGATGGCAATGTGGGGAAAGGGATAGGGATCTGGCACTGGATAAATAAAAGCTGCCAAAGTTCCAAAGGTTCCCAATACAGCAAAATACTGTTTGACTCTAGAGACACCCGGGGCCAAAAGCACTACAAACATAGCCAAACGGCAATGATAAAGGGGTAGACTTTCAGTTAGAGGCATCTGATTTACTAAATACCATCCGTAGAGCAGGATTAGCTGTACCGCCTGTAAAATCTGGAAAAATCGCTGACAGGCCTTTTTCTCACCATAACGATAGGCAAGAAACACAGTCAATGCTAATAAGGTAAATAGACTTCCATACCAAAGAAGGTCAAACTGGGGTGGCTCCGTCGGCTGCGTACTAAATAAAGCTTCCCAAAAATTCATGTAACTTTCCTCATTTTCATATAAGCCAATCTCTTACTGATTTTTATAGAGCCTAGCTTACATTTATTTCTTATAATTTTGTGTAAAAGAAACTGTCGATCTTAATATAAAACAAAGCTTCTAATCGACATATTGTTCCCGCTCACCCTGATAGACCTGCCATAGAATTTCCATTTGTTCTTGGGTTATTCGTTTTTCAGATAGGGGTGGGAGATTCTTGATATCAAAAAATTCAAGTTCTGCAATTTCTTGATTTTCTTGAAATTGTCCATCCAATAACTGACAGTCAAAGACGAACTTGGCATACTGTTTGTTCTGAAGTTGAAAGCGATTGGTATCAAAAACCGCCAATAAAGAGCCTACTTCTGCCGAAAAGCCTGTTTCTTCCTGAACTTCTTTTCGGATATTTTCCTTAGGCGAATAACCTACTTCACCAAAGCCACCAGGTAATGCCCAAGTATCCTCTCCTTGTCCTCTAACCAGGCAAATCTTCTGATTTTGAACAATCCATGCCCTTACATCCATCAAGGGAGTTGCATAGCTACCTGTTGGTTTTAAAATTGCAGTCAATTCCTCTTGATCGAGCTCCGTTTGATCCTGCAAGACACTCCATAAAATCTGACGTAAATCCTCATAACGTTCACGGTCATAAGAATCCTTTGAATAGGTCAACCCAGTATCAGTGATAGCTAACATTCTCTGAATAGCTTTGGCGAAATCAGTTGTGCTCATTTTCTAAACTTTCTACTAGCTTGGCTAGATTCATAGAGTTCGAACCTTTAAGCAGAATCTGGTCATGTGCGCCAAGACTTTCCTTGACCTGCTTAACCATCGCTTCAAACTGGTCCTCATCGGCTGTTTTCTTGAAGTAGTACACATGACCAATTGGGAACATTTGACTGGCTAATTGAGCCAATTCAGCAATGTCTTCACCGTAAAAAATAACAGTATCAAGGGCATCGGGTGTAATGCTCAAAATCATTTGATTATGAAGTTGAACAGACTGATCTCCAAGTTCTTTCATATCCGCCAGAACTGCGAGTTTCTTGCCACCTTCATTGGCTGGGATGGCTGAGAAAGTCTCCAAAATCAACTTCATAGCTGTTGGATTTGCATTGTAGACATCTGATAGGATATCCGCACCGTTGGCTGCTTTTTTCCACTCGGTACGATTGCGGGTCAATTCTAGATTTTGGAAGGCTTGACCAATCTGCTCCTCAGTCACTCCTTCTTGCAGGGCAACATAAGAAGCAATCATGGCATTGGTCGCATTATACTTACCAGTCACTGGCAAGTCGAGAGCCTGCTCTAAGAAATTGGCCTTGAAGGTTAAACTATCCTTACGCTCAATCAATTCTGTAATTTCGAGTTCTGCACCTGGACCAAAACGAACTACTTTTTGGTCAACAGGTAGATAATTCTCTACAATGGGATCAGCTGGTGCTAAAAGCAAGGCACCCTGCTCCATCCCATCAGCGATTTGCAATTTCCCTTTGGCAATTTCAGAACGGTCCTTGAAGAAGGCCAAATGAGCTTCTCCTACCAAGGTCACAATAGCTATCTTTGGATGAGCTAGTTCAGATAAGAGATGGATGTCTCCTAGGTGATCCTGTCCCATTTCCAAGACCAGCTTTTCGGTATCATCCGGCATATGGAGAACCGTGTAGGGAAGGCCAATCTCATTATTGTAGTTTCCTTGTGTTTTGTAGGTTTTGTAGCTTGTAGAAAGCAAATGAGCCAACATATCCTTGGTCGTAGTCTTCCCATTTGAACCTGTGACAGCAAAGACATCGACACCAATCTTTTGAAGGTAATAGGCCGCAAGATTTTGAAAGGCTGTCAAAACATCTTCTACCAAGATATAAGGATGACCTTCTACTTCTTTCTCTGATAAGGTTAAAGCTGCGCCATTTTCAAAAGCTGTCTCGATAAAGTCATGACCATCACGCGCGCCCTTGAGTGGCACAAATAAATCCCCAGATCCAATCAAACGACTATCAAACTCTGCCTTGACCAGTGGGATATCCACATAGCTAGTCACATCATTTTTTGCACCGACGACACGCGCAACTTCGTGAATCGTAAGTTTCATATTTACTCCTTTAAAAAGGGACAAGGAGTCCTTCCCCGCCCTTATAGCTGTCTTTATAATAGGTGTGCTTCACGCTTATTAAAGCTTTCTTTAGCAAGATCAACCAAACGCTCGATTAGTTCTGGATAGCTAATCCCCATATTGTCCCAAAGCAAGGGATACATAGACCATTGGGTGAAGCCTGGCATGGTGTTGAGCTCATTTAGGAAAACTTCTCCCTTATCTGTATAGAAGAAATCACAACGTGATAAGCCAAGTCCACCGATAGCACGGAAGGCAGCTTCTGCATTTTTACGCATAAGAGCTATTACATCATCGCTAATCTTAGCCGGGATATCCATGGTGATCTTGTTATCGATATACTTGGCATCATAGTCATAGAAGGCTACGTCTTTGACAACTTCACCAGGAAGAGTGCTCTTGACACCATAGTTTCCTAAAAGTCCAACCTCGATTTCACGAGCATTTACCCCTTGTTCTACCAAGACACGACTATCGTACTTGAAGGCAAGCTCTAGAGCTTGATGAAGTTCCTCTTTATTTTCAGACTTAGAAATACCAACACTAGAACCCATATTAGATGGTTTGGTAAAGACTGGATACGTTAATTTTTCTTCTACTTCTGCAATCTTAGAAGCCAAATTATCTCCTTCAACGATAGCTACGTAAGGAACTTGGGCAATCCCAGCAGACTCCAAGACACGCTTGGTAGTAATCTTATCCATAGCAAGACTTGAAGACAAGATGTTGCAACCAACATAAGGCATTTTCAAGACTTCTAAGAAACCTTGAACGGAACCATCTTCTCCCATAGGTCCATGAAGAACTGGAAAAACAACGGCGCCTTCTTCGTATATAGCACTTGGAGCAATTTTCTTGTCCCAATCGATCGTTTCATTGGTCATGAGACGGTCTTCATGCCCAGGAGTTTGGGTAAATTCTTGGGTTTTGATAAAGTCTCCAGACTGGCTGATGAAGAAGGTTTTTACTGCGAAACGATCATAGTTAACCGCACGCATGATACTCTCAGCTGACAAGACAGACACTTCACGTTCTGCACTGCGTCCACCATATAATAGAATAATTGTTTGTTTCATATGATTGTCCTATTTCTACTAGAATACTTGCTCTTTAGTATATCACATTTGTCTATTTTTTTAAACTTGTATAGCACAAAACAAGAAAAGAGACTGGAAGAAAAATAGTCCAGTCTCTGTGCTCTTAAATATTTTATACCTGCTAGCTAATTATTCAGCGATTTAACTTCATAGACTAAAGTTCGGTACGATTTTCGATGGCTCTTAGGAGCGTTACTTCATCTGCATATTCGATATCTGCTCCTACTGCTAGACCTCGTGCTAGACGAGTAACCTTGATACCTGCAGGTTTGAGCAAGCGAGAGAGATACATGGAGGTCGCTTCGCCATCAGCTGTTGCATTGGTAGCTACGATGACCTCTGAAACCTCACTGGCCATAAGACGAGTCATAAGACTCTTAAGGTTGATATCATCCGGACTAATTCCATTCATGGGTGAAATCAACCCATGCAATACATGGTATAACCCATGGTATTCCTGAATATTTTCCATAGCAGCTACATCTCGACTATCCTCTAGGACGAGGATAGTTGTTTGGTCCCGACTTGGATCTGTGCAGATAGAACAGGGATCTTCATCGGTTAAACGTCCACAGATAGAACAATAGGTCAACTCTCTTTTAGCTGAAAGGAGATTTTTAGCAAATTCGTTGACGTCATCATCCGGCATTCCAATAGTATAAAAGGCTAGACGGGTTGCTGTCTTGATCCCAATACCCGGAAGTTTAGAATAACTGTCAATCAACTTAGCAATAGGTGTTGGATAAAGCATGGCTTCCTTTCTAATTCATTGGATGGTGTTGGTTGTATAGATTGATAATGTCGCGAGCAATTGCTGGCCCAACATTTTTGGTTAAATTGGTATTATGAGGAAAGACTACTGCAACTGCAATTTGAGGATTTTCTGTTGGAGCATAGGCCACGGCATTGGTATTATTAGCTTCTTTTTGACCACCAGCTACATAGCTTTCAGCTGTACCGGTTTTACCACTGATAGAAACAGTGGCACCATCTGAAAACGCCCGTCCTGTCGTTAGGGGACTAGTTCCATGCGATACTTGGTAAAATCCTTGGTGCAAGATTGCCATATCTGATTCAGAAATATTGACCTTGTTGATTTCCTTGGTATTTATTGCTTGGATTAATTCCCCAAGGCCACCCTTATCATTGTTGTCGTATATTCCCTCGACAATATGTGGAGCTAGACGAACACCATTGTTAGCAATAGTTGCAACGTACTGGGCTAATTGCATCGGTGTGTAGTTATCAAACTGGCCAAAAGCATTAGTTAAATAATTAGCCAAGTCAAATTTTTGGGGGATAAATCCTGTTGATTCCTCGGGCAAGTCAATACCTGTAGAAGCACCCAAACCATACTCACTAAAAGTCGCGCGTAGTTTTCCCATGGCAGACTCAAGTTGGTTGGTTTTGACTGTCATATTTGGTTGATAGGTCTGACCCATCATTCCTAGCGCAGTTTGAACCATGTAGGCATTAGATGAATATTCTAGAGCCTCAACGGCTGTAACCGGAAAGGAACCGTAATAAGGGGTATACCAGGAATTGATAGGGGCAGAACCTTGGAAGACGATTGGTTGGTCTGTCAAGGTTTGGTTGCCTGACAAGACTCCATTTTCCCAACCAGAACTGATGGTTGCCGCCTTAACGACAGACCCTGGTACAAAAACATTGGTCACTGTTCCTAGTGAGTCTGGTGTCAAGTCTCCTGTTTCTAGATTGTGTTTAATTCCTGACATTGCCAATACAGCACCTGTCTTAGGATTAAGGGCTACTGCATAAACACCTTCTGAGTATTTAGCACCACCATTTGTAAGTTCAGAATTAAAATAACTCTTCAAAAGGCTGTCTACGCTATCTTGGAAGGACAAATCAATGGTTAATTTGATGTTTTTCCCCTTGCTACCTTCTTCGATATTTTCTACGCTCTCCATGTCTCCATGTTTATCGAGATGGATTTCTTTAACAGTACGTTTCCCTTGTAGGACTTCCTCATATTGTTTCTCAAGGTAAGAGGTTCCAACACGGTCATTGAGGGAATAACCTTTTTTAAGATAGGCATCTACTTCCTCAGCTGGAAGGCCTGATTTTTCACTTGAAACACTTCCTACGATAGAGGCCAGAGAGGTTTCAAGAACCTTGCGATCCCACGAAGTCGAGATGCTAATCCCAGGTAACTCTTTAGAGGCAGAAGCAATTTGAGCGACCTGAGTATCGCTTAAGGGATCTGTTTGGATATTGCCTGTTGCAAAATTTCCAACTGCATTGAGCTGACTAAAGAGATAAATAGTCTTCTTTTCATCCTCTGTATAATTAGTTTGGCTAGAGGTAACACTCTCAACAGCATTGTTATAAAGATCCGATTCAGAAAGTTGATTACCATCTGAGTCAAAACGCTTATCTTTTGGAAGAGCCTCTACCGTTTTTTTATAGACAGCTGGGTCCGCTAGATAATAATCAGCCATCTGACGTTCTGTCAAATTTGGAGAGGAAACTGTTACATACGTTAAAAGTTTAGTAGAAATATCCTTTAAATCTGTAGCCGTCATCTTATTACTTCGTGTGAAAGCCACGACTTGTTTGACGGTATTTTCTACCAAGGGTTTTCCAGCCGCGTCATAGATTTCTCCACGAGCAGAACCCGTTGTTACCCTAGTTTGGCTAGCAGACGCTAACTTGGCTTCATAGAAATCCTTATTTACGAATTGCATATAGAGTAAGCGACCAATGATGGTCATGAAGAGCAAAATAACGATTGCAAACAATAAATTAAGCCGAGTCGGTATCGAATGGCTATTAAATTTTCTCATACAAAGTAGTCTCATTTCTAATCAAAATCTTACTCTTCATTGTACCATAATTTAAAGAGAAAATTATGGAAAAAGAAAAGACTTTTCCTTTTTATCCAAAAAACAAAGCAACTGTGGTATAATTAAAGTAAGCGCTATTTTATAGATTTCATTGATAAAAATTTTAACCAATAACTACAAGGGAGGCCCATGAACAAGCAAGATATCTCTACGATTATTGATCTTCACTTTGAAGAAATGACCGATTTAGAGCAAGAGATTGCCCGCTATTTTTTGCAGGCAGATACCATTCACGATGACTTGTCTTCTCAGCAGGTCACTCAAAAACTTCATATTTCTCAGGCGGCTCTCACTCGTTTTGCCAAAAAATGTGGCTTTACGGGCTATCGGGAATTTATTTTCAAATACCAACAACAAAAAGATACCCTTTCCGTCCCACAACAGGATATGAATCCTTTGACCCAAAGAGTCTTGAGGAGCTATACAAACATCCGAGAAATGACACAAGAATTGATTGATGATGACCAACTGGAGCGCATTGCCCAAATGATTGATCAATCAGAACGCGTCTATTTTTTTGGGACTGGAAGTTCTGGCCTCGTTGCACGTGAGATGAAATTGCGTTTCATGAGACTTGGAGTCGTTTGTGAGGCCTTGACAGATCCAGATGGTTTCGCCTGGACAACCAGTATCATCGATGAAAAATGTTTGGTCTTTGGCTTTTCCCTTTCAGGAACAACTCCATCCATCATTGACAGTCTACTAGACGCTCAAGATATGGGGGCTAAAACTGTTCTTTTTACTAGTACGCCTAGCAAGGAAACTCAGGAATTTACAGAAACTGTACTGGTAGCCAGCCAGAGTCAGGCTTCCTATATCCAACGCATTTCTGCCCAACTTCCTATGTTGATCTTAATTGATCTACTCTATGCTTATTTCCTAGAAATTGATCGTGAAAGTAAAGAAAAAATCTTTAACAGTTATTGGGAAAATAAAAAACTAAACGGCTATCGTAGAAATAGAAGGTCTAGATAAGCCTTCATTCCTATCAAGTAAACAAGCATATGTGCAACCAGCAATTAATGTCGCTGGTTTTTAGTTTGCCCAAGTCCTATAACTGATGACTTATGCACATAGAACTCTACACCTGATTCTTGATATAAAAAAGCGAACAAGACGGAATTCTGACTCTCAGAAAACTCGTTTTGCTCGCTTTTTATAATTGAGATTAGTTATTATTTTCAATCTCCAGAGTTTGGACAACTATTACAGCAGTTTCTTTAAACAATGCTACTATTCTGCAATAACTTCCCACGAAATCTATACTTTCTCAAAAGTGTTTCTTGAGTTTGACAGATTCTATTCGTCTTCTTTTTTCTTTCCCATTGCAGCTAATCCAAGAAGTGCTCCTACAGCTCCCAAGCTTGCAAGGGTAGCAGTTTCTTTTGCGCCTGTTTCAGGGAGAATATCTTGACGATTTGCAGGTACTTGATAAGTCTTGTCTTGTGACATAGCCTGAGCTACATGTAACTGCTCATCCTTGTATTCTGGGAGCTCATGGACAGTTGCCTCTGCTCCATTGACATTACCAGTAAACTCTGGAAGCTCATGACTAGCTGCTTCTGCTCCATTGACACCACCTGTGAACTCTGGATCTTCT
>NZ_CAUPII010000048.1:0-9737 GCF_963511325.1 uncultured Streptococcus sp. | reverse complement strand
GGTAACTTTCTTCTATAAGTATTCAACAATTCATGAAGGGCGTAGTAATCATCCAGCCACAATCCTCCTTCTGGTAGGCGATGGCTAATCTCCCCTACTTCTTCGTAGGCCATTCGGTCTAGGCGACGTTTTTGACTCTCTTGCTTTCTGACGCTATCTAGGATTCGATTGCGGAATTTTGTTTTGAAGTAGACGTAGAGTTTCTTTTCCTCTTCCACTAATTCTGGATGGGCCTCGAGGAGTTCATAGAGACAGATCAGTCCTTCTTGGTCCCAATCCTCTTTTTCCCACAGGTGGAGATAGTAATCTTTTCGACATCTATGGACAATTCCTTTTACCTTCTCATAATACTTTTCAAGCATTTGCTTTCCCCCTTTCTCTGCTTGTAGTATAGCAGAGAAAGGGGGAAAGAAGGGCTTTGATTTCTGTCTTGTGTTTTTTCAAGTCCAAGGTGTATCAGGAAGTATGAATACTGACAAATGAGCCGTAAAAAAAGACAACTGTCTCTTTTACAATTGTCTTTGTTTGTGATTTTATATTGATAATTTTTTTGGTTAAAGTTCTGCAATCTGATTAAGATTTACTTCCGCTACTGTATCATTACCAAACATTGAGATAATCATCTTAACTTTATTATTATCAATTTCTGTGATCTTACCTGTGTAATCTGCGAAAGCACCGTCAATGATGCGAACAGTTTGGCCAACTTCAACATCAATATCAAATTCTTGGACAGTTTGACCCATAGAAACTAAAATATCGCGAATTTCTTGTTCCAAAAGTGGAGTTGGTTTTGATCTGTTTCCGTGTGAACCTACGAATCCTGTTACGTTTGGTGTGTTACGTACAACAAACCATGCTTCGTCGGTCATAACCATTTCTACAAGAACATAACCTGGAAAGCGATTTTCTTCGATTTCTTTTTTCTTTCCATTTTTTTCCACTTGCACTGTTTGTGTAGGAATTTCAACACGTAGAATATTTTCTAACATATTGTATGTTTGTGCACGTTGCAATAGATTTTCTTTTACTTTATTTTCGTAGCCAGAGTAAGTTTGTAGCACAAACCATCCTTTATCAAAACTATCCATGTTTTTTCCTTTCCTAACTGAAGAATTTCAGCGACTAGATCTTTTTCTTAGCTTATTTTAAAAAATATTAATAAAACGAATCAATCCGCTAACAATCAATTGGTCAAAAATATAAATCATCACTACAAAGAAAGCAGTGTATTCCATGATAGATTTAAAATCTAACCAACTTTCCTTGCGAGTCGGCCAAGTTGTTTCTTTAAGAAGTTTAAAAATATCCTTAATAAAACGCATCGTTTTCTCCTATCTCGTTTCTCGGTGTGTGGTGTACTTGCCACAGTGTTTACAAAATTTATTTACTTCTAAGCGTGTTGGTTTTGGATTTCCACTAATCTTAATCGAATAGTTTCTAGAACCACAAACCGCACAGGCTAGACTTGCTTTTTTAAGTGCCATAACGCCTCCATCCTACCTATTATAACAATAAACCTCTGCTTTGACAAGTTAAATCGTTTGTTGATTTTTTAAGGTAATTTCTCAAAGTAACTTCCACTTGATTTACCAAGAGATTTAGCCAAAATACTTTTAAACATAATTTTTCAAAAGAAAAGCATCATAACAAGTCAGCGACTCTAACTTCTGATCCAAAAAATCAAACAAATCTAAAAAGATCTCCCTTGGTATCGGTAAACTAGCTTCAAATTCTTTCTTCTGTTGATACTTATACTCTACTAGGAATTTCCTTTCCACTTCTTTCTCCATTTTCTACTTCAACTAACTTCCACTTGAGAGCAAATAGAAAGAGTCAGCAAGCCAACTCTTTCTATCTCTATTCACTTTTTTCCATTAAGAAATCATAGATTTCCTTAACTGTTCCAAGCGCCATTATTTCTTGCTCTTTAACAGTTTGTTGCAGCTTTTGATAAATCTGACTCTCAGCTATATCACGCTTTTCAGCCTCTTTATTCACCCTCATGACTCCATTTTCAATGGTCACAAAGCCAAGCTCTTCAAATATCTGAATCATTTTAACTAATAGAATTTGCTCAATCTTGAGAAAGGCTGCCAAATCCTTGAGTTTATAGCGAATGTCAAACTCTGGGAACTGATAGATGGCTTTATACAATTTTGCAAACTGCTCTCTTGTGCCATATCCCGTCAAGTAGTAAGCCTTAGCTATATCATTTTTAAAGTAAATAGCAGAAAAATTTTGCTCCTGACAGATTTTCTTAAGGAGGGATATATCCTCAGGGATATTTTTTACGACAATAGCTGAACAAGAGATCACATCAGGCAACTCTTGCGTAAAGTCCAAAACAGGTACCCCTTCTGGTAATAGGGCATTCTTGCCACGGATGTTAAAGAGCTGGACACCTTCTACACGGGCGTCAACCATCATCAACTGCAAGGTTGTTTGACCATTCCACTGGTTGACAGAGAGAGTCACTGCCAATTCCAGTTGCTTAGTCTGTGAGAATTCAGTCGCCCATTTACCCTGACCAAAAGCGACCACCTCAAAACTGGCCTCACCTTTGGAAATTTTCAGCTTAAGATGAGCATTACCAGCTCCCATAACGCGAGCATTTTCAATTTGAAAATCTCGAATATAAAAGACAGGTTTTTGGTTATCCATCCCAAAAGGAGCTAGACGTTCAAAACTTTTCACCGTCTCCAGACTCAAGGTCTCTAAATCCAGTTCTTCATCTAAAAATAGATTGTTTTTTCCTTGGGCATCTGCACCTTTTTCTCGGATATAGGCTTCCAAAAGATCAGATAAGACTTCCAACTTATCCACTTCAAGGGTCATACCTGCAGCGCCTGCGTGACCACCAAAGGCTATAAATAGTTCTCGATGCGGGTCCAAAGCTTCAAAAATATCAACCGCTTCAATGCTTCGAGCGCTACCTTTGGCGCGTCCATCTTCGATATTCAAGACAATGACTGTCTGACCCAGTTCTTCAAGTAAGCGCCCAGCTACAATTCCAAGAACTCCCGGATTCCAGCCTTCCTTCGCCAAAACTTGAACACTTCTCTCAGGATCCACCATGCCTTTAGCTTCATCGTAAATCGACTGAACAATTTCCTTACGTTCTTCATTCTTTTGATGAATCAAAAGGGCGATTTCATGCGCTTCCTCATCGTCAAATCCAGTCAACAAATCAATAGCTGGATTGGGATCATCCAAGCGTCCAAGGGCATTTAAACGAGGTGCTAACTGAAAACCAACCGTCTCTTCTGTCACATCACTACTCGAAATCCCAGCGATTTCAAACATTTCTTGTAGCCCCATTCGTTGGGTATTGCGCAAGACCTCAAGACCATACTGGACCATGATACGATTTTCGTCCGTCAAGCTGACCATATCGGCAATTGTACCGATGGCAACCAAGTCCAACAACTCAACCTGCACTTCTTCTAAAAGGGCACAAGCCAACTTAAATGCGACACCACAACCCGCCAAATGCTTGAAAGGATAGTCCGCCCCTGGATGTTCAGGATGGATAATAGCATAGGCATCTGGTAAAACCTCAGGCATAGAATGGTGGTCAGTCACAATGACATCCACTCCCATAGACTGAGCCAAATCAATGGCCTCATGCCCCGCCACACCATTGTCCACCGTCACAATCAAAGACACACCCTGCTGTTCGATAAAATATTTGTAGACACTGGCATTTGGACCATAACCATCCGTAAAGCGATTGGGAAGATAAACCAGGCACTCAGCGCCTAACTGTTCTAAACTTTCCTTGACAATGGAAGCCGAAGTCATCCCATCCGCATCGTAGTCCCCGTAAATGAGAATCAGTTCCCCTTGCTCAATAGCATGGCGAATCCGCTCCACTGCCTTTTCCATATCATTTAAAAGGTAGGGATCATGCAAATCATCTAAAGAAGGTTCTAAAAATTTTTTCAGACTGGTTTCATCCTGAATACCTCGTTCAAATAACAAACGAGCCACTTCAGGACCCAAACCAGCTTTCTTGGCTATCTTTGTAAAATCCGCATCCTCAACTTGCGGAGCAAATTGCCAATTATAAGTAGGAATTATCAAAAAAATCATCCACTCTTTCTTACGATTCTATCATTTTATTATAACATGATTTTCAGTTTTTCTCTATCTGCTTTGCTTTTATCAAAGTTTTACTAATTTCTTTGTAATATCATTTGACAGGAAAACGCTTTTGTTGTAGAATCTATGTTACAAAATCTAACACAAAGGAGAAAAATTATGACTTTAGTAGAATTTAAAGCTGTTGAAAAGTATTACGGAGACTACCACGCACTCCAGAATATCAACCTTCGTTTTGAAAAAGGCCAAGTTGTTGTTTTACTTGGACCATCTGGTTCTGGAAAGTCAACTCTGATCCGTACTATCAATGGTCTAGAGGCGATTGATAGCGGAAGTCTCCTGGTAAACGGACACCAAGTGGCAGGTGCGAGCCAAAAGGATTTGGTCCCTCTCCGCAAGGAAGTAGGTATGGTTTTCCAACATTTTAATCTTTATCCACATAAGACTGTGTTAGAAAATGTAACTCTCGCACCTATTAAAGTACTGGGTATTGATCCCAAAGAGGCTCAAAAAACTGCACAAAAATATTTAGAATTTGTAAATATGTGGGATAAGAAAGATTCCTATCCAGCCACCTTATCAGGCGGACAAAAGCAACGAGTAGCTATCGCTAGAGGCCTAGCTATGAAACCTGAACTCCTACTCTTTGATGAACCAACCTCAGCTCTCGACCCCGAAACAATCGGTGATGTCCTTGCTGTTATGCAAAAACTAGCCCAGGACGGTATGAATATGATCATCGTCACACACGAAATGGGCTTCGCTCGCAAGGTAGCTGATCGCATCATCTTTATGGCAGATGGGCAAGTCTTGGTCGATACAACAGATGTGGATGCATTTTTTGACCACCCAAGTGAACCGCGCGCCCAACAATTTCTCAGCAAGATTATTAACCACGAAAGTGACAAGGTCAAATAAGGAGACGCCTATGAAAAAGAATTTCTTTCTTGCAACAGTAGTTACCAGCCTTTTAAGTATTGGATTTGTGACATCAGTTCAAGCAGATACCAGTATCGCAGATATTCAAAAAAAGGGAGAAATCGTTGTCGGCGTCAAACAAGACGTTCCGAATTTCGGCTATAAAAATCCGAAAACAGGAGAATTCTCAGGTATTGAAACAGAGTTAGCTAAACTGATTGCAGATCAACTCAAGGTCAAGGTCCGCTACGTTCCAGTTACTGCTCAAACGCGAGGTCCTCTGTTAGACAACGAACAAGTGGATATGGATATCGCCACCTTCACTATTACAGATGAGCGGAAAAAGCTCTACAACTTCACCAGCCCTTACTATACAGACGCCTGTGGATTTTTGGTAAATAAATCAGGTAAGATTAAAGATATTGAGGATTTAAACGGAAAAACCATTGGAGTCGCACAAGGATCCATCACCCAAAAGCTGATTACAGAGCTAGGTAATAAAAAAGGACTATCCTTTAAATTTGTCGAACTCGGCTCTTATCCTGAATTAATCACCTCCCTCCACGCCCATCGGATTGATGCCTTCTCAGTAGACCGTTCTATCCTTTCCGGATATAGCAGCAAAAGAACTGAACTACTTGACGATAGCTTCAAACCTTCTGACTATGGTATTGTAACCAAAAAATCGAACACGCAACTGAATGACTATCTAGATCAATTGGTTGTCAAATGGAGTCAGGATGGGACCTTGCAGGACTTATACGATCGCTACAATCTCAAACCTTCCAAACACTCAGCAGAATAAGGAGGTAGCTACATGATAGATTCATCATCTTGGACAGCTTATTTTCAACATTTTGGTCAATTTTTTAACGGATTTCTCTTTACTATAGCTATCGCTCTAGGTTCTTTTGCCCTAGCCATGCTATTAGGCATCCTATTCGGTACCTTATCCACTAGTAAACATGGCAGTTTACGGATCTTGTCCCGTATCTTTGTCGAATTTTATCAAAACACCCCTCTCCTAGTTCAGTTCGTTATTGTATTTTACGGCTTGCCTCTGATTAGTAACCATACTATCATGATTCCCATCTACTGGACTGCCGTTCTTTGTGTCGGACTCTACCACGGCGCATATATCGCTGAGGTCATTCGGTCAGGAATTCAATCTATCCCTAAAGGCCAACTCGAAGCCGCTCTTTCTCAGGGATTCACCTATGCAAATGAAATGCGCTTGATTATCTTACCGCAGGCTTTTCGCATCATTCTCCCTCCCTTGACCAACCAAGTCGTCAACCTGATTAAGAATACTTCGACAGTAGCTATCATTTCTGGAGTTGATCTTATGTTTGTCACCAAATCTTGGTCCGCACTCAACGGAAACTATGTCCCTGCCTTTTTAGGCGCCGCCTTCTTCTACTTTGCCCTCTGCTTCCCTGTTGCTCAATTTGGACGAAAAATGGAGCAAGCTAACAAAAAAGCTTATTCACTTTAGGAGGTTTTTATGGAAAGTATTCTTGAAGTTCTCAGTCTAGACAACCTCATCTTTATTTTAAAAGGTTTTGGTCTAACCCTCTATATCTCTTTGATTGCTATCACACTTTCAACAGCAATTGGAACCATCCTTGCTATCATGCGTAACGGAAAAAACACCCTATTACGAATCCTTGCTAGTGTCTACATTGAATTTGTACGAAATGTTCCTAATCTACTCTGGATTTTCACTATTTTTTTAGTCTTTAAAATGAAATCTACCCCAGCCGGAATCACTGCCTTTACTCTCTTTACATCAGCAGCCCTTGCTGAAATTGTCCGAGGTGGTCTTAACGCAGTGGATCAAGGACAATACGAGGCTGGAATGGCACAAGGTTTCTCCTATCACCAAATCCTCTATCATATCATCCTACCGCAAGCCATCCGCAAGATGCTCCCTGCCATCATCTCTCAATTTGTAACAGTGATTAAGGATACAAGTCTTCTATACTCTGTAATCGCCCTCCAAGAGCTTTTTGGTGCCAGTCAAATCCTCATGGGCCGATATTTTGAACCAGAACAGGTTTTCAGCTTATATATCCTGATCGCCCTAATCTACTTCAGCTTCAACCTAGCTATTTCAAGCCTTTCACGGACTCTAGCAAAACGTTGGCAACAAGCTACAGAATAACAAGAGGTTGGGACAAAAAATCCCGACCTCACTTTTTATTAACAATCAAACTTTGACGCGGTAGCTGATTGAACTTTTTGTTCGTCTTTTAGACTCCAAAAAGCTCCTAATCATCCTCGCGGGGCTGGGACTACGAAATCGAGACTTTGTCTATCGATTTCTGTCCCACCGCCTTTTGAGAGAAATCTTTTTGCTTATTCCTTTACTAGAATAAAGCTAGGAAATGTTAAACTGCCAAACTTTATGCTAGACTAGAAATATGGAACATCATTTTAATCATCGAGCAGAATCATTTGATTCTCCAAAAAATCAATTTCTGGCCGATCTTGTTTGCCAGCATCTAGTAAAACAAGTGCCTGATTTGTCGAACAAATCAATCCTAGACTTTGGAGGTGGAACTGGCCTTATCGCCCTTCCTCTTGCCAAACAAGCTAAATCAGTGACCTTGGTTGATATTGCAGACAAGATGCTTGCGCAAGCTCGTCTCAAGATTGAAAGTCAAAAGCTTGCAAACCTATACTTGATTCAACAGGATTTATTACTTGAACCACTTGAAGAAGAGTTCGATCTTATCATCGTCAGTCGAGTTCTTCATCATATGCCTAATCTCGAGGACAGTCTGGCTATGTTCAAGGAACATTTGACTCATGGCGGGCAACTCTTTATCGCTGATTTTACTGTACCAGCTGGAGAGACACACGGTTTTATCATTTCTGAACTTGAAGAAAGTCTCAGCCAACAAGGTTTTTCGGAAATAACAAGTCAAATACTCTACAGCTCAGACCATCTCTTTCTCCGTAAACCTTCCCGATTATTTCTTACAAGTAGCAAGAATATTTAGCCCTTAGAGTATCAGACAATCCCTAAAAACAAAGCAAATGCTAATCTTTACTCAGCTTTTGCATTTTCCCAATAGATAAGGTATAATAGTTGTATTGTCTTTTGGGGTCGTTACGGATTCGACAGGCATTATGAGGCATATTTTGCGACTCGTGTGGCGACGTAAACGCTCAGTTAAATATAACTGCAAAAAATAACACTTCTTACGCTCTAGCTGCCTAAAAAACAGCAGGCGTGACCCGATTCGGATTGCTCGTGTCTGATGACAGGTCTTATTATTAGCGAGATACGATCAGGCTTTGTCTAGCAGTTTGATAAGAGATTTATAGACTCGCAGTTTCTAGGCTTGAGTTATGTGTCGAGGGGCTGTTAAAACAATACATAACCTATGGTTGTAGACAAATATGTTAGCAGGTGTTTGGACGTGGGTTCGACTCCCACCGGCTCCATTATATTAAAAAAACGTTGATGATCTCAACGTTTTTTCTGTTCTCATACAAGTTTACAATGTTATAGTGGATTGAACCTATAATAGTACGCTACGGGTTCTAAAACATTTTTAGAAATTAATTTGACTTTCCTAAACTCTTTGTTCATATCTTATTTCAATCCAATATACATCAAGATACTTAAAAGATGGCAACATTAACTTTTCTTCTATGGGAAAAATAGCATATACATTGAACAGCTATTCAATTGAATTTTTAGTGTTTTAAAGATCTGTAAGACTGACATTCCACCATTCTCCTAATATTATTCATCAAAAAAACCGTAAGAATTTCTTCTTACGGTTTTTCTAGCAAACTCATAGAATCAAGATTCTCAAGTATGCTTTATCAGAGTAATGATAAATTACTCTTCTTCCTTGCGTTTTTTAGCGAAGAGAAGTCCACCTGTCGCTGCTGCAAGAAGTGCTAAGCCAAGTGAAGCGTTAGATTGCTCTGTACCAGTATTTGGCAATTCTTTCGCTCCAGCTTTCTTAGCTGATTGGTTAGCAGCTGACTCTTTAGTTGCTTCCTTAACAGCTTTCTCACTTGCAATTACTGCTACTGATCCATCTGCAAAGGTTACAACTACTGATCCGTCATTGTTAACCTTGATATCTGTTGCTGTTGGGTTAGCTTTCTTAACTTCGTCGGCTACTTTACCTTTTTCAGCATCAGTCAAGTTGCTTGGATCTGTAACTGGGGTTACTGATGGGTTCTTAACGCCATTTGAATCAGCTGATTTCACTGTCTTCGCTGGGGTCAAGACTACTACTGAACCATCTGGGAAGGTTACTGTTGCTGTGCCATCATTTCCTACTTCTACCTTGCTTGCTGTTGGATTAGCTTTCTTAACTTTGTCGGCTACCTTAGCTTTTTCGGCATCAGTCAAGTTGCTTGGATCTGTAACTGGGGTTACTGATGGATTCTTAACTCCATCTGATTCCTTAACTTTATCTGATGATTTCTTAACTGTCTTATCGGCTGGAATTACAGCTGTTGTACCATCTTCAAAGGTTACAACTACTGATCCATCTTTGTTAACCTTGATATCTTTCGCGGTTGGGTTAGCTTTCTTAACTTCTTCCGCTACTTTAGCTTTTTCGGCGTCAGTCAAGTTGCTTGGATCTGTAACTGGGGTTACTGATGGATCTTTAACGACTTTATTAGTTGGATCTTTTACAGTTACTTTAACTGGTACTTCATCCTTAGAACCATCTGGGTAA
>NZ_CAUPII010000047.1:0-10548 GCF_963511325.1 uncultured Streptococcus sp. | reverse complement strand
TGCCAGATCCAAAAGATCCAAGCAAACCAGGTCAACCAGTAGAACCAGGTAAGGAACTTCCAAACCTTCCAACAAACCCAGGTGATGACACACCAATCATCTACGTTCCAATTGTACCAGTAACTCCAGAGAAACCAGTAACTCCAGAGAAACCAGTGACTCCAGAGAAACCAGTAACTCCAGAGAAACCAGTAACTCCAGAGAAACCAGTAACTCCAGAGAAACCAGTAGCTCCAGAGAAACCAACCTCTGCTAAAGAAAATACTCCTCAGTTGCCAAATACTGGTACTGAAGATCATACTAGCTTAGCAGCACTTGGACTTCTTGGAGTAATGAGTGGATTTGGACTTGTAGTTCGTAAGAAAAAAGAAGATTAGAATAAATATTTAATCCTATTGAAATTACTTTGGACTAGATGATCGAGTCTATAGCATTAAGAGGGCAAACATTTTAAGAATGTTTGTCTTCTTTTTATATAATGGATTGAACCTAGAATAGTACGCGCCAAATTACCCAAAATGTGTTTTAGCCAGATTTATCGGCATTAGTCTAGCTTTTATCAATGGAAAATGTTATAATAGGCTGTATTTAAAAAAATTTTAAGGAGAAATGACAGAATGTCTGTATCATTTGAAAACAAAGAAACAAACCGTGGTGTCTTGACTTTCACTATCTCTCAAGACCAAATCAAACCAGAATTGGATCGTGTATTTAACTCAGTAAAGAAATCTCTTAACGTTCCTGGTTTCCGTAAAGGTCATCTTCCACGTCCTATCTTCGACAAAAAATTTGGTGAAGAGTCACTTTACCAAGACGTTATGAACGCTCTTTTGCCAAACGCTTATGAAGCAGCTGTAAAAGAAGCTGGTCTTGAAGTCGTTGCACAACCAAAAATTGACGTAACTTCAATGGAAAAAGGTCAAGATTGGGTTATCACTGCTGAAGTTGTTACAAAACCTGAAGTTAAATTGGGTGACTACAAAAACCTTGAAGTATCAGTTGATGTAGAAAAAGAAGTAACTGATGCTGATGTTGAAGAACGTATCGAACGTGAACGCAACAACTTGGCTGAATTGGTGATCAAAGAAGCTGCTGCTGAAAACGGCGACACTGTTGTTATCGACTTTGTTGGTTCTATTGACGGTGTTGAATTTGACGGTGGAAAAGGTGAAAACTTCTCACTTGGACTTGGTTCAGGTCAATTCATCCCTGGTTTCGAAGACCAATTGGTTGGACACTCAGCTGGTGAAACTGTTGATGTTATCGTAACATTCCCAGAAGACTACCAAGCAGAAGACCTTGCCGGTAAAGAAGCTAAATTCGTGACAACTATCCACGAAGTAAAAGCTAAAGAAGTTCCAGCTCTTGACGATGAACTTGCAAAAGATATCGACGAAGAAGTTGAAACACTTGCTGAATTGAAAGAAAAATACCGCAACGAATTGGCTGCTGCTAAAGAAGAAGCATACAAGGATGCAGTTGAAGGTGCAGCAATCGATAAAGCAGTTGAAAATGCTGAAATCGTAGAACTTCCAGAAGAAATGATCCACGAAGAAGTTCACCGTTCAGTAAATGAATTCCTTGGAAACTTGCAACGTCAAGGTATTAACCCTGACATGTACTTCCAAATCACTGGAACTACTCAAGAAGACCTTCACAAACAATACGAAGCAGAAGCTGAGTCACGTACGAAGACTAACCTTGTTATCGAAGCAGTTGCGAAAGCTGAAGGATTTGACGCTACTGACGAAGAAATCCAAAAAGAAATCGAGCAATTGGCTGCAGATTACAACATGGAAGTTGCTCAAGTACAAAACTTGCTTTCAGCTGATATGTTGAAACACGATATCACAATCAAAAAAGCTGTTGAATTGATCACAAGCACTGCAACAGTAAAATAATCTGAAAAGATAAAAGCCCACCGGATTCGGTGGGTTTTCTTATACTTTATTTTCCGAAAAATTCTTGTAGGTCTTCTTGGCTAATCCCAATCATAGCTGGGATACTAGTCCAGTTTTCTTCGGTTAGAATATAGGATTGTTCAGTGTATGTTGAGATGGCAGTATCGGTTGCAAGTTGGTTTGTTTCCTCTGCATTCTCCATTAGGTCAGCGAAACGTTCAATTAGATAGGTCTTGCGTGCTGTCCCGATGTGCTTGGTTGCATAGTCAAAGGCCTGTATTTCGCCTAGTAAAATCAGTTTACTTTTGGCCCGAGTGATAGCAGTGTAGATGAGATTGCGCTCCAGCATGCGTTTGCTAGCACTAGTAATCGGAAGAATCACAACAGGAAACTCGCTACCCTGAGACTTATGGATACTCATGGCATAGGCTAAGCGAATCTTGTACCATTCATTTCGAGGATAGGAAACCTCGTTCCCATCAAAGTCGATGACAATTTCATCTTGCTTGGATTCGGTGTATTTTCCTGGAATCAAGTCTGTGATATAGCCTAAGTCTCCGTTAAAGACATTGACCTCTGCATCGTTGACTAGGTGAATGACCTTATCTCCTGTTCGATAGTGGTACTGAGGAGCTTCAAAGCTAAGCTGGTCTTTTTGTGGAGGATTAAGGAGGTCTTGCATGAGCTGGTTGATGGCATCAATACCAGCAGTTCCACGGTACATAGGGGCAAGAACCTGAATATCACGAGCAGGGATGCCACTTCTGATAGCAGCACCTAGGATTTTTTCAATGCTAGCAGGGATATGGTTACTAGCGATTTCAAAGTAGGAGCGATCTGCTTTTTTCTGGGTGAAGTCTGCAGGCAATATTCCCTGACGAATCTGACTGGCAAGCGTGACGATGGTTGATTCTTCGCTCTGACGGTAGATTCGTTCCAAACGTGTTTGAGGAATACTTGAAATCTGGAGCAAGTCAGCCAAGACTTGACCAGGACTAACCGATGGCAGCTGGTCGCTATCACCAACGATAAGGATTTTACTGTTAGAGGAGATGTTGGAAAAGAGCTGGTTGGCTAGCCAAGTATCTACCATAGAAAACTCATCTACAATGATAAAGTCAGCATCCAGATAATCTTCCAGATGGCTGGTGTCGTCATCTCCAGTCATACCCAAATGGCGGTGAATGGTAGCACTAGGTAGACCTGTTAGCTCATTCATGCGACGGGCTGCGCGACCAGTGGGAGCGGCTAGGAGAATGGGCAAATTGCTCTTTCTCTTGAGGTCTAGTCCTTCTAAGAGAGCATAGACAGCGATAATGCCGTTGATAACAGTGGTCTTACCTGTACCAGGCCCACCTGTAAGGATAAAGACCTTGTTTTGGATAGCATCGCAGATGGCCTGTTTTTGAATACTATCATACTCAATTCCCAGTTCTTCCTCAACAGTTGTGATATGGTCTTGAATAGTCTCTAGATCCTGTTTTTTACTCTGTCCTTTTTCGAGGATTCTGATGAGTTGGCTGCGAATCCCTTCTTCTGCAAAAAAGAGGCTATTATCAAAGATTTTGGTATCAATCTGCTGGACCTTATCTTCTTCAATCAGATAAGCAAGTTCTTGGGCAACTTGACTCGGATCTAGTTCGACTGGACGGGAGGATTCTAGAAGATTAAGGGTTTGCTCCAACAAGTCTCTAGCTTCCATATAGGTATCTCCCGTTTCCATGCAACCTTGAAAGAGGCTATGAACGAGCCCAGCACGGAAGCGTTCGGGAGCTTGACTCTCAATCCCCAGTTCTTGGGCCAGTTGGTCAGCGATGGTAAAGCCCAAACCCTTGATATCCTCAACCAGTTGATAGGGATAGTTCTCGACAATCTCTAGCGTTTCTTCCTTGTAAAAATCTTGGATCTGAAAGGCTAGTTTATTTGGGATGCCGTAATTAGCCAGTTTGGCTAAGACCATCTCTGTTCCGTAATTAAGACGAAGAGTTGAGACAAAGGCCTCACGGTTTTTAGCAGAGAGTCCAGAGATAGACTGGAGTTTGTCTGGATTTTCTAAGATTTTGTCAATAGTGTTATCTCCGTAAATATCCACAATTTTCTGTGCTGTTTTGAGTCCAATTCCCTTAAAATGGCTGCTGGAGAAATACTTGACCAAGCCCTTACTAGTCGGCTTGGCTCTCTCATAGCGAGTCATTTGTAGCTGTTCCCCATACTTGGAGTGTTGGACAATTTGTCCCCAAAAGGTGTATTCCTCTCCTTCAATGATATCAGCCATAGTACCTGTGACAATGATTTCATAATCATCAAAGTCTTCAGCATTGGTATCCTCAATATCTAGGAGTAAAATACGGAAAAAATTGCTGACATTTTCAAAAATAATGCGTTCAATGGTGCCTGAAAAATAAACTTCCATAAAATTCCTTACAATAGTGTCTGAGAAAATTTATCCCAGATTTAGTCAAAATAGAATGAGAAGAGGCTGAGATGGGAAATTCTCGGCCTCTTCCTAGTTTTTAAAATGTTCCGATACGCTTGAGTGGCCAAAAGCGGAATTTGGCTTCACCAGTGATATCTTTTGCCTTAAAGGTACCAACATGTCGACTGTCGCTAGATACCAGACGGTCATCACCAAGTAGGAGGTATTCTCCTTCTGGAACAGTGAAGGTGAAGCTAGTGTTGTAATTAACATCTAGGGTAAAGGCTTGAGCCTTTTGGGCAATGGTTCTAAAGTATTCTCCCTTTTTACCATCCCAACCAGTTCCAGTATAAGTGCTTTGGAGTTTATCTTCCTTGAAACGCTTAAGGTATTCTGCTAAATAGGGCTCATCAGTTTCTTGACCATTGATATAGAGCTTGTCGCTTTCGTAACGGATAGTATCTCCTGGCATACCAATGACCCGTTTAACGATATCCTTGTTCCCATCGTCTTCATGAGCAACCACAATATCAAAACGATTGATTGGGAGATGTTTAACCACAAAGAGGACTTCTCCATCTGCCAAGGTAGGATCCATTGAATGTCCTTCTACACTGACATTCCTCCAGAGAAAGAGACGACTAAGGGCGATAAGAGTGATAATGAGGATAAAACTCCACTCTTTTAAAAACGATTTAAAATATTTCATAATTTACCTTTCTAGCAGTTTTTTTGCTTTTTCAGTATTTTTAAAATGAAGTTTGGCGCAGAAGTTAAGTCCCTGCATACCATAAGCTTGAAGGATTTGGCTAGCTACCTTATCAGAAGCTGTCCCAGCCCCGCTTGGAAGTTGGTAGCCAAGTTCTCCACCCAGATTTTCTAAATTTTCCAGAAATAGATCACGCGCAATGATAGAACTTACTGCGACAGCCAAGTACTTACCTTCGGCTTTTTCCTCCAGACTGACTGGATTAGAAAAATGATTGGCTTCCTTTTTTAAGTACTTCTCATAGTTTTGAGCACTCGTAAAAGCATCGATCACAATCTTTTCTGGCTGGACTCCCTTTTGGAGGAGGAGAAAAATTGCTTGATTGTGCAGGGCTACCTTTACGGAAACGGCATTGTAGCGCTCCCCAATGACTTCATTATACTTACTGGGAGAAAGAAGTAGCGCTTGGTGCTGGATTCTCTCCTTAAGCAGAGGTGCAAGCTGACGAATCTTTTGGTCAGTCAGAGTCTTAGAATCCCCTACACCTAGTTTTCGTAGGAAGTCATGCTGGTCAGGTGTTACAAAGGATGCTACAACAGCGAGACCACCAAAGTAGGAACCATTTCCCACCTCATCTGTCCCAAGCAAGGGGAAATTTTGTCCGCTAGTTCCTTGACTGACTTGATAACCAAAAAAGCTGGCGTAGTTTTCAGCCATTTCTCCCTGAAGTAAGACTTTTCCAGAAGTGTAGATGGAAACACTTGCCTGCGGAAGTTTCAAAAAGTAGCGAATATAAGGATTTTTACTAGGAGTCAGTGCTTGTTCATATTGCTGAACAAAGGTTTGGATTTCCTTTTCACTAGGGGTTAATGTAATACTTGCCATAGTTCTTATTGTACCATAAAAGCCGTAGAATTGGTAAAAACTGACAAACTTAGTGAAATTTGGTATAATATCGTGAGGTGAATTTTATGGCAAATTTAAATCGATACAAGTTTACATTCGGAAAAAAAACATTGACCCTAACAACTGAGCATGACAACCTCTTTATGGAGGAAATTGCCAAGGTCGCAACAGAAAAATATGAAGCAATTAAAGAGCAGATGCCTGGAGCGGATGATGAGACAATCGCTATTTTATTAGCAGTCAATAGCTTGTCGACCCAACTCAGCCGTGAGATTGAATTTGATGATAAGGAACAAGAATTAGACGCCCTCCGTCATCAAGTTGTAGCGACTAAACAAGAGCAGAGTAAGATTGAGGACTCACTATGATTTCCATCTTTCTTTTATTGGTTCTGGCTTGGAGTTTTTATATCGGCTATCGCAGAGGCTTGGTCCTACAAGCCTATTATCTCCTAGCTACAATCGTCTCAGCTTATTTTGCGGGGAATTTTTATCAGTCATTGGGAGAAACATTTCACTTGTTGATTCCGTATGCCAATCCCCAGGAAGGGCAGGGTACCTTTTTCTTCCCATCTGACCAGCTCTTCCAATTGGACAAGGTCTTTTACGCAGGTATTGGCTATCTCTTAGCCTTTACCGTATTTTACTGCATCGGTCGTTTGATTGGACTCTTTTTTAACCTAGTACCAACCAAAAAGTTTGGTGGGAAATATTTTCGCATCGGTGCGGGAGTCTTATCAGTTGGAGTGACCTTATTTGTCCTTCAGATGATGCTGACCATCCTTGCGACTGTGCCTCTAGCAATCGTTCAAAATTCACTTGAAAACAGTTTTGTAGCTAAACATATTATCCAGAGTGTTCCCATCACTACTCATATGATTAAACAACTCTGGGTAACCAAAATAATCGGATAAAAAGGGCGGGAACTATTCCTAGCCTTTTGTTTACAATCTCATACTCTTCGGAAATCTCTTCAAACCACGTCAGCTTCGCCTTGGATTATATATGTGACTGACTTCGTCAGTCTTATCTACAACCTCAAAGCAGTGCTTTGAGCAACCTACGGCTAGCTTCCTAGTTTGCTCTCTGATTTTCATTGAGTATCAATAGTTTAGGAGCCTTTTTGAAAAGAGTGAGAATTTGAAAAATTCGTTCGCTCATTACGAAGGAAAAGAAAATGAATAAAAAAATACTAGAAACATTAGAATTTAATAAGGTCAAGGCTTTATTTGAGCCCCATCTTTTGACGGAGCAAGGATTAGAGCAGTTGAAAGAACTTGCTCCGACTGATAAAGGAGACAAGATTAGACAAGCTTTTGCAGAGATGAAGGAAATGCAAGAACTCTTTGTCGAGCATCCTCATTTCAGCATTTCTGCAACAAAAGATATTGCAGCGACCTCCAAACGTTTGGAAATGGGTGCTGATCTCAACATCGAGGAATTTCTTCTACTCAAACGTGTCATCTTTGCCAGTCGTGAATTGCAGAATTTTTATGACAATCTTGAAAATGTACGTTTGGATCACCTGGCAAGTTGGTTTGAGAAACTTCATGATTTTCCACATTTACAGGGAAATCTACAAGCCATCAACGAAGCTGGATTTATTGAGAACTTTGCTAGCGAGGATTTGGCACGAATCCGTCGAAAAATCCATGATAGTGAAAGTCAAGTCCGTGATGTCTTGCAAGACCTTCTCAAACAAAAAGCTCAGATGCTGACAGAAGGTATCATCGCAAGTAGAAATGGTCGCCAAGTTCTTCCAGTTAAGAATACCTATCGTAACAAGATTGCTGGTGTAGTACATGATATTTCTGCCAGTGGGAACACTGTTTATATCGAACCTCGTGAAGTGGTCAAGTTGAGTGAGGAAATAGCCAGTCTTCGTGCAGATGAACGCTATGAGATGATGCGTATCCTCCAAGAACTCTCTGAACGAGTAAGACCACACGCAGCTGAAATTGCTAATGATGCTTGGATTATCGGACATTTGGACCTGATTCGGGCTAAGGTTCGCTTTATCCAAGAGACGGAGGCAGTAGTACCTCAAGTGTCTGAGGGACAGGAGATTCAACTTCTTCACGTTCGTCATCCTCTTGTAAAAAATGCAGTCGCAAATGATGTGCACTTTGGAAAAGAATTAACAGCTATCGTCATCACGGGTCCTAATACAGGTGGTAAGACCATTATGCTCAAGACCTTAGGTTTGACTCAGTTGATGGCCCAGTCTGGTCTACCAATTTTAGCTGATAAGGGTAGTCGTGTAGGGATTTTCGAGGAGGTCTTTGCGGATATTGGAGACGAACAGTCCATCGAACAAAGTCTCTCAACCTTCTCTAGTCATATGACTAACATCGTCGATATTCTTGGTAAAGTTAACCAAAACTCGCTCTTGTTACTAGATGAGCTTGGTGCTGGTACAGATCCTCAAGAAGGAGCAGCCCTTGCTATGTCTATCTTAGAAGACTTGCGTCTGCGTCAGGTCAAGACTATGGCAACTACGCACTATCCTGAACTAAAGGCCTACGGGATTGAAACGGCCTATGTTCAAAATGCTAGTATGGAGTTTGATACAGCTAGCCTGCGCCCAACTTATCGCTTTATGCAGGGTGTACCTGGTCGAAGTAATGCTTTTGAGATTGCTAAACGTCTAGGATTGTCAGATGTCATCGTAGGCGATGCCAGCAAGCAGATTAACCAAGACAATGATGTCAATCGGATCATTGAGCAATTGGAAGAACAAACACTTGAAAGCCGGAAACGTCTTGAAAATATCCGCCAAGTCGAGCAAGAAAACCTCAAGATGAACCGTGCCCTTAAAAAACTTTATAACGAGCTCAATCGTGAGAAAGAAACTGAACTCAATAAGGCGCGAGAACAAGCTGCTGAGATTGTTGACTTAGCACTAGCTGAGAGTGATGATATTTTAAAAAATCTTCACAGTAAATCTCAACTAAAACCACATGAGATTATCGAAGCCAAGGCTAAGCTCAAGAAGTTAGCCCCTGAAAAAGTTGACCTTTCTAAAAACAAGGTTCTTCAGAAGGCCAAGAAAAAACGAGCTCCAAAAGTTGGAGATGATATTATCGTTTTAAGCTATGGTCAACGTGGTACCTTGACCAATCAACTCAAGGATGGTCGTTGGGAGGCTCAGGTTGGCTTGATTAAGATGACACTTGAGGAAAAAGAGTTTGACTTGGTACAAGCTCAGCAAGAAGCACCAGTCAAGAAAAAACAAGTCAACGTCGTCAAACGTGCTGCTGGCAAAGGTCCACAAGCTCGACTAGACCTTCGTGGCAAACGCTACGAGGAAGCTATGGAAGCCTTGGATGCCTTTATAGACCAAGCCCTACTCAACAATATGGCCCAAGTTGATGTCATTCATGGTATCGGTACAGGGGTCATCCGTGAAGGTGTAACTAAATACTTACAAAGAAACAAACAAGTCAAGAGCTTTGGCTATGCACCACAAAATGCAGGTGGATCTGGCGCAACCATTGTAACCTTTAAGGGATAAAACAAAAATAATGAAAATTTGATCCTAGATAAACTACCTCTACCTGCAAGATAATCTGTTACAGTCTTTTCTTTTAACTCTGAACTATATTTCTTCCAGCTATGACGCTCCTTGAGCCCTTCTACACCATCTGTTTGATACTTACGAATCCAATTTCTGATTGTGTCACCATTTACTCCAAATGCTTTGGTCAAAATAGATATTGACTTCCCTTGTTCAAGGTAAAGATGAACAACTTCTAACTTCTCCTCCACTGATTTCGGACCTCTTTTTGCCATACGAAAACTCCCCCTGTAGTTTCTAGTGAAATTTTGTTTTTTCACTGTCCACTATAAGGGGAGTATATCAATGAACAAGACCCAGAAAAAGTAGCTTTATTTCTTAAAAAATTTAATAGTTTAAAGCACTTAGCACCTGTTTATATTGATGAAACAAAAAAGATTTATATTGAGAGTTCAAACTATCATCGTACCGAAAACATGATTCATTCTGTTCAAGCAGGAATTATAAAATCTGTTTCTTACCAATGATTTTTTGCTAAAACAGTAATAAATCAAGGAATTTACTTTTCTATTCTCAAAATTTTATGATACAATAATGGTATGATTTTAATGAAACTTGCTTCCATCTTGCTTTTGGTACTAACCTTAGCTCTGGCGATTATTTTAAGCAGACTCTTTAAGTTAAAGAAAAGGGGCATCAATGCTGCTGATTTAGCTTTTCCTTTTCTAATTTTTGAATATTATTTGATAACGGCTAAGATGTTTATACATAATCAACTTCCCGTATTGGGAACGGCCTTATCAATACTAGCAATTGTGTTAGTCTTTTTCTTCTTAAACAAAAGACGTAGTTTTTATTATCCAAAATTTATTAAATTCTTTTGGCGAGCTGGATTTTTACTAACACTGCTCATCTATATCATCATGATTGTTCAAATTTTCATGATGAAATAGTCAGCTATTATAGTCAATTGAAACAAGGACAGGACAAAAGAGCCTCGAAAAAAGTATTGCAACTTGGCAATACCTTTTTGAGATGCTTTTTAATATGAGCCCATGTTTTCTCAATAGGATTGTACTCAGGTGAGTAGGGAGGAAGAG
>NZ_CAUPII010000046.1:0-10757 GCF_963511325.1 uncultured Streptococcus sp. | reverse complement strand
TCAATTTACAAGCTAAAATGCGACAGAAACGAAAATATTCTTCTCATAAAGGAGACGTTGGCAAGAAGGCAGAGAATCTCATTCAACGTCAATTTGAAGGCTCTAAAACAATGGAAAAGTGTTACACAGATGTGACAGAATTTGCCATTCCAGCAAGTACCCAAAAGCTTTACTTATCACCAGTTTTAGATGGCTTTAATAGCGAAATTATCGCCTATAATCTTTCAACTTCACCCAACTTAGAACAAGTAAAAACAATGTTGGAACAGGCATTCACAGAGAAGCACTACGAGAATACGATTCTCCATAGTGATCAAGGCTGGCAATATCAACACGATTCTTATCATCAGTTTCTAGAGGGTAAGGGAATTCAAGCATCCATGTCGCGTAAGGGTAACAGCCCAGACAATGGTATGATGGAGTCCTTCTTTGGGATTCTGAAATCGGAGATGTTTTATGGTTATGAGAAGTCATTTCAGTCGCTTAAGCAATTGGAACAAGCTATTGTAAACTATATTGATTATTACAACAACAAACGAATTAAGGTAAAACTAAAAGGACTCAGTCCTGTGCAATACAGAACTAAATCCTTTGAATAAATTAATTGTCTAACTTTTTGGGGTCAGTACATTTTAATATCTGATACAATGCGTTTTTTTGATTATAAAGACTTTTTGCCCAATCTCTTCTAGGCGTTTAGAACCTTGTCTAAAAATTCTTTAAGACGCGGATGTTGTGGGTTGTCAAAGATTTGGTCAGGTGTTCCGTCCTCAAGAAATTCACCGTCAGCAGTAAAGATCACACGATTGGCAACCTTGCGGGCGAATCCCATTTCGTGGGTTACGATGATCATGGTCATGCCTTGTTCAGCCAATTCCTTCATAACGTTAAGAACGTCGCCGACCATCTCAGGGTCAAGGGCAGAAGTTGGTTCGTCAAAGAGCATGATATCAGGGTTCATGGCTAGACCGCGAGCGATAGCCACACGCTGTTTTTGACCACCTGATAGGCTTTCAGGATTAGCATTAGCCTTATCAGCCAATCCAACTTTTTCAAGGAGTTCCATTCCCAATTTTTCAGCTTCGGCCTTAGTCATCAACTTATGCTCTACTGGAGCGAAAGTGATATTTTCCAATACCGTCATGTGTGGGAAAAGATTGAAGTGCTGGAACACCATTCCGACATTTTCACGAACGTGGTCCACGTTGGTTGCTTTATCCGTCAAATCATAGCCATTAACTGTGATATGACCTTTTGTACCTTCCTCAAGGAGATTCAAGCTACGCAAGAAAGTTGATTTACCTGAACCAGAAGGTCCAATGATACAAACAACATCTCCTTCATAGAATTTTGCTGAGATTCCTTTTAGGACTTTGTTTTTACCATATTGCTTATGTAAATTATCGACATCGATTTTTAATTTAGCCATTATTGAATCCTCTTTTCTAAGCGTTTTGCAAGTCTAGTAAGAAGAGTGATAATCACAAGATAGAAGACTGCGAGAATTGCATACATTTTGAAACTTTGGTAGTTACGAGCAATGATAATCTTACCAGTCTGGAAGAGTTCGACCAAACCGATTGCAGATACGATAGTTGTATCTTTAAGTGCGATAACAAATTGGTTGACGAAGTTTGGAAGCATAAGTTTGGTTGCTTGTGGCAAGACAATCTTACGCATGGTTTTACTGTAAGAGATACCAAGGCTTCGACTAGCTTCCATTTGTCCGATAGGAACAGCCTTAATACCACCACGAACAATTTCAGCGATATAAGCGGCTGAGTTTAGGGAGAGGGCGATTGTACCAGCGACAAAGTCATTGATTGGACTCTGTTGGCCTGTAAGGGATTCGATAAAGTTAGGAACTCCCCAGAAGATAAAGGCAGCAAGAATCATCAATGGAATACCACGAATCACATCGACAAAGATTTCTGAAAGAATACGAAGTGATTTATAAGGACTAACGCTAAACATACCAAAGATAATCCCGATAACAATCGCAATTGCAAAGGAAATCAAAGCTAGAGAAAGGGTAATTCCAAGTCCACTTAGGAGTTGTTTGTAGTTGTTTTTCAACAAGCCCCAGATAGTAGTTTCGTCAACAGCTGATGATTCACTTGTTGAATCAGTTGCAAGGTATTTATCAAGAATCTTTTGGAATTCACCACTTGCTTTAAGATTTGCAAGACCGTTGTTGAACATTTCAATCAATTCAGGATTGCTTCCCTTTTTAACTGCAAAAGCAGTTTCACCGATTGGAGTACCTTCGATTGGTGTTTTTAATTTTTGTCCTTGGCTAATAGAGTATTTAAGAACTGGTTCGTCATCCATCACGGCGTCAATTGAACCTGTGTTCAAGCTGTCATACATAGATGAACCGTCTGCAAAGGTTTTAATTTTATAACCATATTTGCTTTGATTTTCAGTTAGGAAGGTTTGAGAAGCAGTACCGTTTTTTACACCAACGGTTTTACCATTCAAATCTTCATAAGAAGAAATGGTACTTGATTCCTTAACTCCAAGAATAGTATTAGCTGTATAGTAAGAATCAGAGAAATCAAAGGTTTCTTTACGAGCGTCTGTAACAGACATACCAGCAATCATACCATCAGCTTGACCAGATTGAACCGCGTTAATAGCAGCGTCAAAACCTGGGTTGGTGATTTCAATTTCAAAACCTTGGTCTTCGGCAATAGCCTTGATCAAGTCCATATCAATACCAGTGTACTGGTTGCTTGAGTTTTGGAAAACGAATGGTGCAAATGAAGAATCACTTGCGATAACGTATTTTGATTTGACTGGAGTAGCTTTTTGACCTGCGCTTGTAGTAGAAGTGAGAGAAGTCACTTGTGAACTAGTTTTAGAAGAACTTGTCCATTTATTGATAATTTTGTCCAAGCTACCATCTTTTTTCATCTGAGCTAAAGCTTCGTTAAATTCTGTAACCAGGTATTCGTACTTACTACCTTTTTTAACTCCAAAAGCAAAGCTTCCAACGGCTTCTCCGTCCATGTTGATACTGAGATCTTGCCCTTGGTTAATAGCGTACTCGATGACTGGTTTGTCATCCATGATGGCATTTACAGCACCTGTACTGAGACTGTTATTCATCAAATCACCAGTATCAAAGGTTTTGATAGTGAATCCATATTTATCTTTGATGCTTTCTAGGAAACGTTGTGCGGCAGTACCGTTTTTAACACCAACAGTTTTACCACTGAGTTCTTCATACTTAGTGATTTTGTTAGACTTAGTCGTTGCTATGACAACTTTTGTATCATAGTATGTATCAGACATTGTAAAGACGTTTTCACGTTCTTTGGTTTTTGTCATACCAGCCATGATCGCATCTGCTTGCCCTGCTTGGACCGCATTGACAGCAGCATCAAAGCCTGGATAAGACATTTGGATATTCCATCCTTTTATCTCAGCGACTTTATTGATGATGTCGACATCAATTCCTTTATAAGTCTGGTCTGTATCTTTAAACTCAAAGGGTGCATAAGCTGTATCACTAACAATCTTGATAGTGTCCGCATTAACATAGCCTAAAGAGAATAAGGGAAATAAAAATAATAAAAATGCAAGGATTTTTTTCTTCATGTTTAGTCTCCTTTTTAGAATATTTACCCATTATAGCAGAAAATAAAAAAGTTGGCAAATATTTAGCGTTTCGATGTAAGAAGATATGACATAAGATACTAAGTGGCAAGAAGTTGAGAATCAGTAAGTAGATCTTTTTTATGGTAAAATAGAAGGATAGAAAATGTGTATGAGGCAATTATGATCAATAGAATTACAGACAACAAATTTAAACTTGTATCCAAATACCAACCATCTGGGGATCAACCGCAGGCTATTGAGCAGTTGGTAGATAACATCGAGGGTGGTGAAAAAGCTCAAATCTTGATGGGGGCGACTGGTACAGGAAAGACCTATACCATGAGTCAGGTGATTTCCAAAGTTAATAAACCAACCCTAGTCATCGCCCACAATAAGACCCTAGCAGGCCAGCTCTACGGGGAGTTTAAGGAATTTTTCCCTGAGAATGCCGTCGAGTACTTCGTGTCCTATTACGATTACTACCAGCCAGAAGCCTATGTTCCCTCTAGTGATACTTATATCGAAAAAGATAGTTCAGTTAACGATGAGATTGATAAACTCCGTCACTCCGCTACATCAGCGCTCTTGGAGCGTAACGATGTCATCGTTGTAGCATCCGTATCTTGTATTTATGGTTTGGGTTCCCCTAAAGAATATGCTGATAGTGTAGTAAGTCTGCGCCCAGGACTTGAAATTTCTCGTGATAAACTGCTTAATGAATTAGTCGATATTCAATTTGAACGCAATGATATTGATTTCCAGCGTGGAAGATTTCGTGTACGTGGAGATGTGGTGGAAATTTTCCCAGCATCTCGTGATGAGCATGCCTTTCGTGTTGAATTCTTCGGAGATGAGATTGATCGTATTCGAGAGGTTGAAGCTTTGACAGGTCAAGTATTAGGTGAAGTGGACCATTTGGCGATTTTCCCAGCCACTCACTTTGTGACCAATGACGACCACATGGAAGTAGCGATTGCTAAGATCCAGGCTGAATTGGAAGAACAATTAGCTATCTTTGAAAAAGAAGGCAAACTCCTTGAAGCGCAACGCTTGAAACAACGGACAGAGTACGATATCGAGATGTTACGTGAGATGGGGTATACCAATGGTGTCGAAAACTACTCGCGTCACATGGATGGACGGAGCGAAGGAGAGCCACCTTATACGCTTCTCGACTTCTTCCCAGATGATTTCTTGATTATGATTGATGAAAGCCACATGACCATGGGACAAATCAAGGGAATGTATAATGGTGACCGTTCGCGTAAGGAAATGTTGGTTAATTATGGTTTCCGTTTGCCATCTGCCTTGGATAATCGTCCTCTTCGTCGTGAAGAGTTTGAAAGTCATGTTCACCAGATTGTCTACGTTTCAGCGACACCTGGTGATTATGAGATGGAACAAACGGACACCGTGATTGAGCAAATCATCCGTCCAACAGGTCTCTTGGATCCAGAGGTGGAAGTGCGCCCAACCATGGGACAGATTGATGACCTCTTGGGAGAAATCAATGCCCGTGTTGAAAAGAATGAACGCACCTTTATTACTACCTTGACCAAGAAAATGGCAGAAGATTTGACAGACTACTTCAAGGAAATGGGGATCAAGGTCAAGTATATGCACTCGGATATCAAGACTTTAGAGCGGACAGAGATTATCCGAGATTTACGATTAGGAGTCTTTGATGTCTTGGTTGGAATCAATCTCCTTCGTGAAGGGATTGACGTTCCTGAAGTAAGTCTGGTTGCTATTCTTGATGCTGACAAGGAAGGCTTTCTCCGTAACGAACGTGGTCTGATCCAAACCATCGGTCGTGCAGCCCGTAATAGTGAAGGTCATGTCATTATGTATGCTGATACTATGACTCAGTCTATGCAAAAAGCCATCGATGAAACAGCTCGTCGTCGTAAAATTCAGATGGCTTATAATGAAGAGCATGGCATCGTACCACAAACTATTAAAAAGGAAATCCGTGATCTTATTTCTGTTACCAAGACAGTTGCCAAGGAAGAGGACAAGGAAGTTGATATCAATAGCCTCAATAAACAAGAACGAAAAGAACTGGTCAAGAAATTGGAAAAACAAATGCAAGAAGCCGTCGAAGTGCTTGACTTTGAACTGGCTGCTCAGATTCGTGATATGATGTTGGAAGTCAAGGCGTTAGATTGAGAAGTTATATAAATAGTGTGGAAAGGTATATTAATGAAAAATAGACACCTAGGAATTGAAGCTTGTAGAATTTTAGCAATGCTGATGATTTGCAATCTACATGTTCTGGGCATGGGAGGAATTTTAGAAAAATTTGCCATTCAAAAGAATTTTTATTATATTTTTGCAAATTATTTAGAAGCATTTTCTTATTCGGCAGTAAATATTTATATTTTAATCAGTGGCTATGTCGGACTTCATTCTAAATTTAGTTATAAAAAAATGTTTAGTTTTTGGTTGCAAATCATTTTTTATACGATTTCAATCACATTAATATTCGCACTTTTTTCAAAGTCATCCGTTAAACTAAGCGATTGGCTCTCTGCTTTTACGCCAATTAGCCATGGTCAATACTGGTATATGAGTTGTTATTTCGGTTTAATGTTAGTGGCTCCATTTTTAAATCAAGCTATATTAACAGTAAAACAAGAATTGTTATTACTTTTTGTTAGTGGTGGATTTGTATATTTCTCTATTATTCCAACAATATTTAAACAAGATTCGTTAGGATTGTGGGGTGGATATAGTGTTTTATGGATGATACTCCTTTATATGATAGGAGCTATCATCAATAGATTAGACTTTGAAAATCGTTTTAAAGTTTGGCAAGTTGCTGGAATGATTATCTTACTGACAAGTTTAACTTTTCTATTGCACAGTCTTGGCTATGAACAGTGGAGAAGTTATACATCTCCAACAGTAATTCTTCAAGGAATATCAATATTTCTACTATTTTTAAGTCTCAAAAATTTTCCATTAACTTTGAAAAAAATAGTTTTAACATTATCTCCATTAACATTAGGAGTCTATTTGTTTCATGTTCACCCTCTGATTTTTAGAAGGATTTTACCCAACATTTATTCTTTAGTTGACGGACAGAAATTCGTTATATTTGTCACGATCATTCTCTTAATGACACTTCTAATATTTATTGTAGGTGCATTTATTGAGTATTTAAGAAAAAAACTATTTATATATATTTCTGGTAAATTATAAGATCAAAAATTATTCCCTAACGATAAAAAATTTGTATCAAATAGGTTTAATGTTTATCTGTTTATGATGAATTAGAAGGAGAGAGAAGAAACGATTGAGAAAGAATGTTAGTGCACACAAAAAGCATTCTAAATCAAAGTGAAAAATAGGTTGGTTAGACCGCATGAATCTGTGGTTTGTGCTACATTCAACAATTGCCTGGATCCTTGATGCAAGCGTTCTGTTCTTTTCTGCTCTAGGAATGTTATGTCTATTGTACGGAACACCCCTTATTCCAAGTCCCTATCGGGAACTGCATTATAGTTTTCCACTTTATTTAAATATCGTCCTTTTGGTGAATGCATCTTATCATACTTTCCTTCGTACCTTTAAGAAAGACTGGATTTCCTTGCGAAATTTTGCAGAAATGTTTTTATATCCTAACGGAATTGCTTGTGTATTCCAGTTAACGATTGGGATGACCTCTAAAAGAGGAACAAGATTACTTCCGATATGGGCATTAGACTATCGCTATATCTGGTTTCCCCTCGTTACTTATTTCATTTTCTTTCTAGTGCCTATTGTGACAATTATAATTTACAAATATATTGAAAAGAAAAGGAGTCAATCATGATGAAACATCTAACGATATTTAGGGTTATTTACCTTTCGTGCCTGGTATTTGTACTGATTCATTTTATCTTAGGGCTTTTTGGCTTATCTTTTACCCCAGTCTTGTGGAATTTCTGGTTCTTTGGTCTTTGTTTAACCCTATTTATCCAACCATGGACCATCTTTTATAAATCTAGAATCTTTCAATGGCATCATCTGATTTTTCAAGCTCTCAGTGGATTCGTTGCTCTCATAATCTGGTTTATGATATTTTTATTTTTCTCCACGGTTCCAGATTCATCTATGCCTATCAATTTAGACTACTATGTGATTAGGGAAAAAAATGAAATAAGAATCATCAGAGGATTCTTATTTCATGAAATTCATGAATATCATGACTTAGTTAATCCTTTGATTATGAAGTCTAAAGTTAAGTATGTAGAAAAAAATTAAACATTAGAAAGTGAGTCCTATGTCTAGAGCACAATTAACCATTCTAACTAATATTTGTTTAATAGAAGACCTTGAAAATCAGCGCGTGGTTATGCAGTATCGATCGCCTGAAACCAACCGCTGGTCTGGCTATGCTTTTCCAGGAGGTCATGTGGAAGATGGTGAGGCCTTTGCAGAATCTGTTATTCGTGAAATATACGAGGAAACAGGTCTGACGATTCAAAATCCTCAACTTGTCGGCATTAAAAATTGGCCACTAGATACAGGTGGCCGCTATATTGTCGTTTGTTATAAGGCGACTGAGTTCTTTGGTACCCTTCGTTCTTCAGATGAAGGAGAAGTTTCTTGGGTGCAAAAAGACCAGATTCCAAACTTGGATCTGGCCTATGATATGTTACCTTTAATGGAGATGATGGAAGATCCGGATAAGTCTGAATTTTTCTACCCTCGCCGTACAGAAGACGATTGGGAAAAGAAAATCTTCTAATCCTTTACTAAATAACCTAACTTATCCAAGGCCTTCTCGATATAGAGAAGGTCTTGTTCGTTTTCAGCTTCGACTAGGTGATAATGGACGCCATCTGTTAATTCAGAAAGTGGTCTAAAGTCAGACCTTTCGACTTGCTCTAAAAAATGCTGAACGTCCCGACGACAAGAGAGTTTGAGCAAGGTTTCAATTTCTCCATAGACAGGATGATCAATCAAGGTATTCTGAACACGTCCCCCATTATCGACGATAGCTAGAAGTTCTTGACCGATTTCTTCCATCTCGTGCTTTACTTTAAACAGCTTGTGAACATACGGACTGGTTTTGCTTTCTTTATAAATATAGCCACGATTGGTTGATAAGATAGGAGCACCATCAGCACGCAGTACTGCAATGTCCTGAACGATAATCTGGCGAGTGACATGAAAATGTTCTGCTAAGCTTTTTCCGTTTAGAGGTTTTTGAGCTTCTTTTAAGAGTTGTAGAAGTGCTTCTTTTCGATTTTTTGTCATATTCTTCTTTCTTAACGCTTAACGGCGTTTTCTCAATGCTTTATAAACAGCCAAGGCTAGATAATAGTCTACCATACTATGGATAATAGTACCAAATCCAACCAAGACAAACAAGACATAGAACATATTTTTTAAGTCAGTTCCAGTACTAGCATAAAAAATCATACAAGCCAAAACTTCAGCAATAGCATGAACCAAACCAAGTACAAAATTGAAAATCAATGAAGATTTCTTATTGTCCAAGGTTTGAGGATGTTTTTGAAGATAGAAAGCACCCAGACTTCCAAAAAAGATATGGGAAAAGGCGCGAAGTACAATGACAATCGGATACCCAGCCATGAGAAATCCTAAACTAGAAGCTATAATAACAAAGATAGCCATCCATGGCGAGAGAAACATAGCGATAAAAATAGCAACGTGACTTCCTAAAGTGTAGGAAGCGGGAGGAATGACAATTTTAAAGGGCATCACCAAAGGAATCAAAATAGCGATAGCTGTTAGCAATGCGGTCAAGGTCATGAATTGTGTTTTCTTTTGTGTATTCATAATAACTCCTTTTAGCTGTATATACAGTTGTATAGTACAATAAAAAATCAAACAAGTCAAGAACTAAAATTGATTTTTGATGAGATTATCTTGAAATAAGGTTAAAAAATAAATAAATTTTTTAAAAAATAAGAAAAAAACTCTTGCACTAAACAAAGTAGTATGGTATACTTATATACGGTTTGAAAAAACTGCCTAAGACAGTAGGGGAGATCGACTCATAAATATCCTACCGAGGACAAAACGTATCATGTAAAAAGAAGCGTATTGTACTTTCGTGTCTAGGTTTGGGCGCGTTTTTCTTTTGGAAAAATTCCCCAAGCAAAATAATTACGGAGGTGAACACACTAATGAGTGAAGCAATTATTGCTAAAAAAGCAGAACTAGTTGACGTAGTAGCTGAAAAAATGAAAGCTGCTGCATCAATCGTCGTTGTAGACGCTCGTGGTTTGACAGTTGAACAAGATACAGTTCTTCGTCGTGAGCTTCGTGGAAGCGAAGTTGAGTATAAAGTTATTAAAAACTCAATCTTACGTCGTGCAGCTGAAAAAGCTGGCCTTGCAGAACTTGCATCTGTATTTGTTGGACCATCTGCTGTAGCATTTTCTAACGAAGATGTTATCGCTCCAGCGAAAATCTTGAACGACTTTGCTAAAACTGCTGACGCACTTGAAATCAAAGGTGGTGCAATCGAAGGCGCTGTCGCATCAAAAGAAGAAATCGTTGCTCTTGCAACTCTTCCAAACCGCGAAGGACTTCTTTCTATGCTCCTTTCTGTACTTCAAGCGCCAGTGCGCAACGTTGCTCTTGCAGTCAAAGCGGTTGCAGACAACAAAGAAGACGCAGCTTAATCTTAAGCTACGCAGCGTAGCCTAGCTACAAAAATATAAACATAAAATATAAACTTATTTGGAGGAAATAACAATGGCATTGAACATTGAAAACATTATTGCTGAAATTAAAGAAGCTTCAATCCTTGAATTGAACGACCTTGTAAAAGCTATCGAAGAAGAATTTGGTGTAACTGCAGCTGCTCCTGTAGCTGTAGCTGCTGCTGGTGGTGCTGAAGAAGCTGCTAAAGATTCATTTGACGTTGAATTGACAGCTGCAGGCGACAAGAAAGTCGGCGTTATCAAAGTTGTACGTGAAATCACAGGTCTTGGTCTTAAAGAAGCTAAAGAACTTGTTGATGGTGCACCAGGTGTCATCAAAGAAGGCGTTGCAGCTGCAGAAGCTGAAGAAATCAAAGCTAAATTGGAAGAAGCTGGAGCTTCAGTTACTCTTAAATAATAGAGTTTCCATGAAAAATGGCTCATTGTCAACTGTAGTGGGTTGAATAAAAACTAACATCTGGAGAGGAC
>NZ_CAUPII010000045.1:0-11703 GCF_963511325.1 uncultured Streptococcus sp. | reverse complement strand
ATACAAGTGATGCTGCTCCGATAACTCCAGCGTCATTTCCTAGAGTTGCAAGAGCTAATTTAGTTGTTGTGCGTACTTGTGGGAAGGTATTTTCATCATAAACCTTTTGCACGCCTTGGAGAAGGAATTCTCCGGCAGCAGATACACCACCACCGATAACGATTGTTGATGGATTAAGGATTGAACCGATGTTGGCACATGCAATACCCAAGTAACGTGAGAAGTTACGGTAAACGATCAAGGCAAGATCGTCCCCTTCTTTTGCCAAATCAAAGACAGTTTTAGCTGTTACTTCTTCTCCGTCATCAATCAAGCGTTTCAACTCTGCATCGCCTTCGTATTCATCTGCGTAACGACGAGTCAAGTTGACGATACCTGTCGCTGAAGCTACTGTCTCAAGACAGCCTTTCTTACCGCAAGTACATGCGATTGGTTGGTCAAAGTCAACAGTGATATGGCCAAGCTCACCAGCAGCACCTGCAACACCGTGAAGCAATTTACCTTCTGCCACGATACCGCCACCAACACCTGTACCAAGTGTCATAAATACAACGTCTGGTTGATTTTCACCAGCACCCATCCAACGCTCACCAAGAGCTGCCACGTTGGCGTCATTGTCGATAAAGAATGGAATCCCCAAGGCTTTTTCCATTTTTTCTTTGATTGGTTGAAGAGTTTTCCAGTTCAAGTTGTAGGCACCGATAACAGTCCCTTTTTCACGGTCAACCACACCAGGTGACCCCATACCAATTCCACGGAAATCTTCAGCAGACAATCCAAGCAAGCCCAATCGGTGTTGAATAGTTTCAATCATATCGTCTACGATATGGCTTCCTTCATCCAAAATGTTTGTCTTAATAGACCATTTTTCTTGGATTTCTCCTTCTTGCGTTAAAATAGCGAACTTGATAGAAGTTCCACCAAGGTCAATCCCAATAATCTTTTGACTCATCTTTTTCTCCTTTATGATATTATCACTTTCATTATTATTTTATCAAACTTGTTTCAGCAATTCAAGAAAACTTCTGGTTAATTCTGCAAACTCTTTTGGTTTTTCCCTATTCAGTACATGAGGGCCGTCAGAGATAATCTCAAACTGAGAATCTGGCATCAGTTCTTGAATACTTTTCATTGAACTAAGATTTGGCTTATCCTGACTACCACAAATTAACAAGCTTGGATAGGGACAATTCCGTACAATCTCTCTTAAATCAAGTGTTTTTAATTCCTCAGAAACTCCAACCATAAGAGCTTTATCTGCCCCCTGCTTCTCATATATCCTCTTAGGAAGCAATTTAAATATCAGCAACTGAATGTAAAAAGGAATGTTACCTGCTAATTTCAGTGGACATCCTGACAAAACCAAGGCCTGAAGATTTGGTATCTCAGAACTTGAAAGCTCCAATGCAAGTGCAGCCCCTAAAGATAAGCCAACTAAGACAAAAGGCTCTGTTTCCTTTGATAAGTGCTGATAAATGCGTTCCTTGGCTTCTTGGTAGGTCCCAACTCCTGAAGGAAATAAGTCCAGGGCTTCAGAGGGATAATCTGCCAGCAAATCCTGAACTTCTTTCCAACTATCTGCTGACTGTCCCAAACCGTGTAAAAATATGAGTTTCAATTAGTTCTCCTTTACTGACAATTCATACAAGCCCCTGACTGCATTACAGCCATAGATGGCTTCTGCCAGTTCCAAATCAGAAATAGTCAATATTTTCTCTTCTACCTCTCCGCTTTCAAGCAAGTGTTGACGATAAATCCCTGGTAAAAGACCTAGTTGACTTGGCGGTGTATATAGTTTCCCATTCATTTTCAAAACCAGATTGCCAATAGAGGTTTCAAGCAATTTTCCATCAGCAGTGTGATAGATGATTTCCTGATCTCCCATTGTCAAATGCGGTCGGTGTGTCGTCTTAAAGTAGGTAAAGGCCTGCTGCAAATCATCTTCTTGCTGACAAAGCTTGGCCTGACAGAAGCCAGAACTAAGTGGTATCAATACTTGTCGATCAATTTCTATTTTTCCAGACTTGCTGAGACTGATTCGCAAACGGTAGTCTTGATGGAGGTCACAAGCTCGACACTCTTCCTCTATCTTTTGTCTCAAACTATCTTCATCAAATGGAAAGGCAAAGTAACGACTAACCTTTTGTAGTCTTTCTAGATGCTCTTTTTCAAAGAGTAATTTCTTCTGGCTGATTTTCCCTGTCGTTATTAATTGAAAACGAGGCTGTTTTCGGTAAAGAACAGCTGCCTTTTGCTGGACTTCACGGTATTCTGAATCCCAAGTACTATCCCAAGTGATGCCTCCACCGACTCCATAGATGGCTTGCCCCTTGTAGAGTTGTATGGTTCGAATAGCCACATTGAAAATCCGTCGTCCATTGGGAAGTAGGAGGCCAACAGTTCCACAGTAGACTCCTCTAGCTTGTGGTTCCAAGTTCTTGATAATTTCCATGGTTGCTATCTTGGGAGCTCCTGTGATGGAGCCACATGGAAAGAGAGAACGGAAGATTTCTACTAGGTCAACATCCGGTTGTAACTGACTCTTGATAGTCGAAGTCATCTGCCAAACCGTTGAATACTGTTCCACCTGGCATAAACGCTCCACATGCTCACTTCCCACCTCAGACAGACGATTCATGTCATTGCGCAAGAGGTCCACTATCATCATATTCTCTGAGCGATTTTTGGGATCTTGCTCCAACCAGGCTGCCTCTTTCAAGTCTTCAGCATCAGTCAGACCACGTTTAGTCGTTCCCTTCATAGGGCGAGTTGTCAATTCACGACCATTTTGCTCAAAAAAGAGTTCTGGACTCATGGAAATTACTGCCATGTCGTCATGTTCAACATAGGCATTGTAACCTGCTTCCTGCTCTACCACCATGCGATTGTAGATAGCAAAAGGATTAGCAGACAACTCCTGCTTGAGTTGAACCGTATAATTGACCTGATAAGTATCGCCCTGTCGTAAATGATGGTGAATCTGGGCAATCGCCTTTTCATAGTCCTCTGCTGCTGTTACTTCCTGCCAGTTTGATGGTAAATCCACCTCCTCATAAGTCAGAGGAATTTGGGATATTTCCACCCTATCATGAACAGTGAAGTAAAGCAAATACTCTCCCAGTAGAGGAGCCTTGTGAACTGCTAACTTCTCCTCAAAAGCAGGTGCTGCTTCATAACTAACATAACCCATCACATAATAGCCCTGTTCTTGGTAGCTTTCCACTTGAGCTAACAAGTCTGTTACTTCTGCTAAATCTCTGGTTTTTAACTCTTTGATAGGCTGGGTAAAGGTGTATCTCTCCCCCAAAGCCCTAAAATCAATCACTGTTTTTCTATGCATATCCTAAGTATACCATAAAAGCCAGACCCCAACAGGAGATCTGGCAATTTTATTCTTTGAGAATGATAAAGTAGATGTCACTTCCTAAGAAAATCTAAAAATAGTAGACTCTTTTATCACTTCAACTTTTATCTATCCTTTGGGAAAGAGTTCAGATAAAAAGGCATCTGTCACCTGCAATAGTTTTTGGAAGACTTTTTTCTTCAGAGCTACTGTATAGTTTGCAACTGAGCCTCCATACTTGAAGTTTCGGTAATCCGTTTCTACTGCTTGGTCAAACAAATCTTGCAATTTCTCATAAGAATCAATTTGCTGACCATCAATTTCAAAACTATGGATTCCTCGTTTTGCCTTAGCAATAATAGCGTCAAACCAAGCCTTCTTCCATTCCTCCAAGTTCTGGAACTTGCCTTTCGAAACCTTCTGGATAATGAAATCATCTCCAAGGGTGTCACGTCCCTCGCTTAAGGCCTCATCCTTATATTTATTAGAAGCATAGCCTAGGAAACCATTTTCGTAACCATAATAACCCCACATACGGAAGGCATTATGCTTGAAGGAGATGGCTCCTGGAGCTCCCTGACTTGTATTTCCACCATAGATAGCGTCTACCATCTTGACATTGACATAAGCTGTCTTGAGGTCTTCTGGTCGGTAAGTTCCCTGATAATGCCTATTGGTGATGATGTTATTTTTGATCAAATCATCCACAGAATTTAGCTGAGTCTTGGCTTCCTCATCTGTCAATGGACGGACATAGTCCCACTGGTTAGGAGCAAGGAGTTTATTATCTTGGTCCTGATAGCGCATCTGCTTGGTCATCTTGCTGAACCAGGCCTTCTTCAAAGCCAGATCATTCTTAGCGAGAACTCGTTCTCCTTCCAGATAATCTAGAAGCATCAAGGCCTCATTATAACCTTTCATGTAGTGGTCAATCTGCTGGCGTGTTTGCAACTTGGTTGGATCTGGATTGTACCATTGATCCCCATCATTTGGTCGCATGTAAGCCATGTTGAGCCCGAGAGCGCCATATTCACCCTGATAGCTTTCACCTTACTTGTTTTCAAAATCAAAAATTTTCAGGAGTGATTCCACCACGTTCGATTAAATTGCCCAACCGCTTCTAAAATCCAAATTCTACACTTCTTATGAATTAAAATATATTTCTAGTAAACACTTTTTAATAATCTCAAAATCACTCAACATAATCCAACAAATAACCATAGCCCTTTTCTTCCATTTGATCCTTTGGGATAAAATGGATGGATAGACTATTGATACAATAGCGTAGACCTCCCTTGTCCTGAGGTCCATCTGTAAAGACATGTCCTAGGTGAGAATTCCCTGTTCGACTTCTGACTTCCGTTCTGACCATATTGTATGACTTGTCTTCCTTATAGGTCGCAACATCTGGACTGATCGGCTGGGTAAAACTTGGCCAACCACAACCCGATTCTAATTTATCTTTCGAAGAAAAGAGAGGTTCGCCAGTCGCAACATCCACATAAAGACCTGCTTCAAATTTATCCCAGTAACGATTTGAAAAGGCACGTTCTGTTTGACCATTTTGAGTCACGGCATACTCCTCTGGAGACAAAAGTTTTTTCAATTCATCGTCACTCGGTTTTGGATATTTACTTGCATCAATAACAGGATAGGCTGCTTGATTGACATTGATATGGCAATAGCCATTAGGATTTTTCTGGAGATAATCTTGGTGGTAGTCCTCAGCCACAATAAAATTGCTTAAGGCTTCCTTTTCAACCGCTAGAGGCTGGTCGTATTTCTGAGCAACTTGTTCAAAAACTTGATTGATGACTTCTAGGTCATGCTCGTCCTTATAGTAGACACCAGTCCGATACTGAGTCCCCACATCATTTCCCTGCTTATTTTTACTAGTTGGATTGATAATGCGGAAATAATGGAGCAGGATTTCTTTTAAAGAGATCTGATTGGCATCATAGGTCACATGAACAGTCTCAGCATGCCCGGTTTGGCCGATCAATTCATACTGGGTTGTTTCTCCTCTCCCATTCGCATAGCCAGAAACAGCATCTGTCACACCTGCCACTCGAGAAAAATACTCTTCAACTCCCCAGAAACAACCTCCAGCTAGATAGATATCATGTAAGTCAGCATCTTTACTTGATTGAGTTTTTTTCGTGACTTTTTGCCCTTGACTAACTGCTGCCTTCTCGATTTGAGTGGTATCTGTGTAGCTTGCGCTCCTTTTTTCCAAAAGAAATAAAAATCCAATAATAATGCAAATGATGATTCCAATGAATACAATTATTTTTAATTTATCATTCATGATGAGCCTCTAATCTATGCTTTTTAGCATCTGTAAAATAGTTTCTTTGTCCATAAAACCTGGCTGGGTCTTGACTAGTTTGCCTTCTTTATCGATAAAAGCCTGAGTCGGATAAGAACGAACTCCGTAACTCGCCAAAAGTTGTCCCGAAGGGTCTAACAATACTGGTAAATCTTTATAGTCCAAGCCCTGATACCATTTCTTGAAGCCTTCTTCTGCTTGCTCGCCTTTTTGACCAGGAGAAACGACTGTCAAAACAACATAATCATCGCTTTCTTCTTTAGCCAGCTCATCGGTATCAGGGAGGCTGGCTAGACAGATAGAACACCAGGAAGCCCAAAATTTGAGATAGACTTTTTTACCTTTGTAATCTGATAGATGGTAGTTTTTCCCATCAACTCCCATGAGTTCAAAATCTGGAACTACTTCTCCTTTTTTTGCTACCTGAGAGCTAACTTGCGCTTGTTTGTCTCCATTTTGTTTGTCAGTTTCGCTTGTTGTCTGATTTTTACAAGCTGATAGACAAAACAAACTAGTGCAGACCAATACAGTTGCTTGCCATGTTTTCATCTTCATCACCTTCTTTTTTGTTATATGAATATAGATATTCACTTTGTAGTTCTATTATATACCTACCTTGCTAAAAATACTTAGAATCTGTTTGGAAAATTCTTAAAACTCTTGGAAACCAAAAAACTCCCACCTGCTAAGCAGATGAGAGTTTGAGATTATTTAAAGATAGAAGTTTTAAAGCTATCTGTTTGTTGAAGAAGTTTCTTGAAGAGTTTTTCTTTAAGTGATACGGTATTATCAAATTTGACAGATCCGTTACTTAGAGTAGCCTTATCTTTATCAACTGCTTCAGCAAATGCGCGTTTCAAGTCTTCATAGCTATTGTATGTTTTACCATCGATTTCAATAGACTGAATTCCATTTTTGGCACTTGTCACCACTTCTTTGAAGTAAGCTTTCTTCCATTCTTCAAGATTGTTGAATTTTCCTTCAGAAATCTTGCTAATGATGAAGTCATCACCTAGAGTATCTTTTCCAGCTTTTTTAGATTCAGCTTTTAGCATGTTAGAAGCATAGTTTAAGAAGCCTTTTTCGTAGCCATAGTAACCCCAGATTCTGAAAGTATTGTGTTTAAATGACATCGCTCCTGGAGCACCTTCACTTGTATTACCACCATAGATACCAGTCATCATTTGAACATTCACATAAGCAGAATCAAAGTCAGTAGGATTATAAACTCTGTTACCTGGACCGCGGTTAGTCATGAAGTTGTTCGTAATTAAGTCATCTACTGTGCGTAAAGGAATAGCTTTTTCCTCATCACTTAAAGGTCGAACCTTGTCGAATTGGTTCTTGGTGTTATTTCCTCGGTATTGCTTATCAACCTTCTTGAACCAAGCATTGTTTAAATCTTGATTTGCTTTATCGAGGACAGCCTCTCCTTCAAGATAATCCAGAAGCATAAGAGTGTCGTTGTAGCCCTTCATGTAACGATCAATTTCGTCACGTGACTTCAGATCATTTGGATTGGTGTTATACCATTGATTGCCATCGTTTGGACGTTCATAAGCCATGTTGAGACCTAGGGCTTTGTATTCACCATTTGGATTTGATACTGATGGAGTTTGCAACATTCCTTGTGCAAATGCTTCCAAATCAGTACCTTCACGGTGTCTTGAGCCACCCAAGTATACCATACGGTCATTTACGTGAGTTGTTTCGTGGGTAAAGGCAGAAACCCCAAAGTCACTAATCATATCCGTAACCATGAAGAAGACAGAATCATCTTTATATGGATTCTGATAAACGCGAGCCACAGCTCCCATACGCCAGTCAGTCGCATGATAACGTCCTGTAGGTCCGTATAATTCACGGATAGGCGCCACATCTTTACCACTATTAGTGTGACCGTATTTATCAGTACTAATATCTTTATAGTTTTGGTTATCCAAAACAGGTGTTGGAACCATGTTGTTGCTCTTCAAAAGTTGATTACGAACTTTATCGATTGATAGACGTGACCAGAAGTCTAAATAATTCTGTTGACCTTTTGCAACCTTATCGATTTCAGCTTTAAAGGCATTACGTTCTGCTTCAGTATACTTACCATATTTTTCAAATGAACTATAAGCCATTGTATTGTAAGTTGAAATCAAGAACATATGGGCATCTTTCAAGTTCAAGAGTGGCAAGATCATCTTACCATGCACATCGTTGTTTAAACCTTCGTAGGCTCTGTGTTTCTTATCGGCAAACTCAGGAGTTGTTGTTTTTGGTTCAACGATATAGACATTGTCTTTGGTTGCTTTGATGAACCAATCATTTAGGTCTTTGTCTTCTGTGAATAGACGCATATTATAGTCTAAGAAACTGTTTAACTCGCCGATACCGATAACTCCACCGATAGCTTCACGATAAGCTTCTAGAGTTCTATCACCTTTAATGTTACTTTCCTTAGAACCAATCTGAATCAAGAAGTCTAACACACTTACATTTTTACCATAGAAGTCTGGTTTGAACAACATGAGTTGCTTGATATTGAAGTTATCAAACTTTACTCCGTAATAACGGTTAAGGTAAGATAGACCAAGGAGAACCGCTGCCTTGTTATCATCAATTTTCTTGATCAAAGCACGTTTAGCAGCCTCATCTGTGTTTAATTGATGATCTTCATTTTCAAGCAACTGTTTCACAAATTTAGCCAGATTATCCTTGACTTCTTTGAAGCTTTCTTCTAGGTAAAGATCTTTGATAGCGTTAACTTTATTTGGTCCTGTTCTACCAAGTTTTTGGTAAATTGGATCTGATTGTAGCTCAACTGGACTTAATTTTTCAACGATAGCATTGATAAGATCGCTACGGTCTTTGTCAACCATATTAGGTGTGTAAACAACTTCTCCAAGTTCAGCAATGCTGTACTCTTTCACTTGTTTAACCTTAGATTCTTTCAGAGAAACAGTAAAGATGTCTTTGGTCTTGTCAGCATAATGCACCAAAATGTGGTCAGCATCAGCCAATTCTGTCACAAAGGCATTGCCTTTCATGGCAGTTACAGACAAGATTTCTTTAGTCAAGAGAGGACTGCCTGCAGCAAGTTTGTTTCCTTGGTTTACGATCCATTCTTTATTATAGAAAGGTTGTAATTTTTCGATATTACGGTAGGCAAGTTCACGAGAGGCATCGTAATCTTGAGTATCTTTATAAGTATCAGCTTTTACTTTCTTATTATTGAGAGTATCCTCAACAAGAGGTTTAATTTCAAACGTATCAGCAGTGATACCGAATTCAGCGATCTTTTTATTTGCTTCTTCAAGACTGATTTCTTGAATTCTGTTAGTACGAGAACGTTTGAATGAACGTTTACCAGAGCTGACATCTTTAACAACATAGTTTCGCTCAATCCAATCGTTTGTATAGTAACCGTCTTCTTCGTCTAAGTCTTTTGAACCGTAGAACTCTTCACCATTTTCAACCTTCATCATTGAAACAGTATCAGCAACTCTACCCCATGTCCAGTTTTTACTAATGAATCCACCAACCTCAACAGGTGTCTTAACATTAATGGTTCCTTTAGTAACAGCATTACGAACAGAAGCATACTTGTCGATTCCATTAGGATCCGAACCATTATCAGATCTAGCAAGAAGACCACCAACACGAGCTTTATTTGCTGTAATATCAGCATCTACATAAGCGTGTTTGATATTCCCTCTCCAAATTTCACCGGCAATACCACCAATATCCCAGCCTTTGTCACCAACACCAGTAAGTTTACCAATGAATGCGACATTTTTAAGTAGGCCACCAACATCTGCTTTATTGACAATACCAGCAATACCATCTTTACCAAGAACACTACCAGTCACCTTGACATTCTCAACTGTAGCATTTTTAATCGTTCTTGCAAGTGGTGAAATATTTTCAGCCCAAGGCATATTGATATCAACGTTACCTAGGTTAACATTTGTAACCGAGCCACCCTCGATATTATCGAACAATTGACGAGCCATATTGTGGATTGTGTACTGCTTTCCTTCAACACTTGTTAAAGTTCCACTAAACTTACCAGGTACATATTGTTTATTTGGTGTTGGAACATTAGCTGCATTAAGATCAGCACCTAGTTTAAATGTTCCATTTTTATTGTCCTGCATGGCCTTTACAAGATCATTGAAATCGTAATAAACATCACCTTCATGAGCTTTTGGCTTAGCAAAGTAATGGACATATTCTTGACTGAACTTGTTGTCTGAATTACGCTGAATTAAATCAGGGGCTTGGGCAGTTACTTTGTACAATGTTTTACCATCTACAGTAACTTCTTCAATCTTGTCAACAGCTAGTCTTGTAACCTTGTTATCATGAGTTGTCACTTTCAAGTAATAAGGTTTAACATCTGATGGTTTAGCTGACAATAGACTATTATCAGTTTCTACACCTTGGTCATCAACACTGATAAGGCTGGTTTCCTTGATATTTTTGACTTCGACTTTTTTGAGATCAAGTCGCAGTGGTTCTTCCGTGAGAACAACTTCTTCGTTCCCATTTCCACGATCGTAAACCATCTTGGTTGCAATCTTGTAGTCCTTGTAGTATTTCAAGTCTGTAAGATTAGCAGTCAAATCTCCCTCAGACATGTTGACTGTTTGAAGGCTAGTGTCTCCGTCTTTCAAGACAACTTCAAGAGATTTAATGGTTACACCTGTTGGTTTGACCAATTGGTAACGAACCTTGGCACTACGCTCTAATTCTTCTTTATCAATTTGAGTAATTGTCAACGTTGGCGCAGCGAGGACTTGATCACCTTTCTTAATGAGACGATCTTGCGCAGCTTCGACAACTTCCTCTGAAATAGTTGGAGCATCCGCAGTTTTCACGCCCTTAAGAGTCTTATAGACTTTGGTAATCTTTTTCTTACCGTTTTGACCAGCTTGAGCAACAACTTCTGTTCCCTTCGGAAGAGTGCTGTCTACTTCTGTTCTTGTCTCGAAAGGAATTTCTTCAAATGAAACTTCTTCAACTTTACCTTCAATAGCCTTGGTACCACGACTAATTTTTTCGTTTACTGGAGCCTTAACAGTTTCTGTACTCGTGCTGATTGGGTCCCCAACTTTTTGGCCATTGACTGTCTTATAGACACGATGAATCAGCTGACTTCCTGCTTGACCATTTTGAATTACTGTTTCTTCATCAGTGTAGCGAGTATCGTCATTTACATACTCTCTTGTATATGGAACTTCTACAGTTTCAGTTTCTGTGATAGTTGCTTCAGCTACTGTATACTCTGGTAATTCTGGCTGAACTAGGGATTCACCTTCGTGGCCTTCTTCTTGAGTTCCTTTTGCTGTGATTTCGCCGGTGTAGGCGGGGTTTTCTGGCTGAACTAGAGATTCGCCTTCGTGGCCTTCTTCTTGCGTGCCTTTGGCTGTAATCTCGCCGGTATAAGCTGGAGCTTCTGGTTGAACTAGGGATTCACCTTCATGACCTGATTCTTGAGTTCCTTTAGCGCTAAGTTCGCCTGTATAGGCTGGTAATTCTGGCTGAACTAAAGACTCACCTTCGTGACCTGATTCTTGAGTTCCTTTAGTACTAATCTCACCTGTGTAAGCTGGCAATTCTGGTTGAACCAAAGATTCGCCTTCGTGGCCTTCTTCTTGAGTTCCTTTAGCGCTAATCTCACCGGTGTAGGCTGGCAATTCTGGTTGAACCAAAGATTCGCCTTCGTGGCCTTCTTCTTGCGTGCCTTTAGCACTATGCTCGCTAGTGTAAGCTGGGGCTTCTGGTTGAACTAGGGATTCACCTTCGTGACCTGCTTCTTGGGTGCCTTTAGCACTAATCTCGCCTGTATAGGCTGGCAACTCTGGTTGAACTAGGGATTCGCCTTCATGGCCTGCTTCTTGAGTTCCTTTAGCGCTAAATTCGCCTGTATAGGCTGGCAATTCTGGCTGAATCAAAGATTCGCCTTCGTGGCCCTCTTCTTGAGTTCCTTTAGTGCTAAGTTCGCCTGTATAGGCTGGCAATTCTGGTTGAACCAAAGTTT
>NZ_CAUPII010000044.1:0-12157 GCF_963511325.1 uncultured Streptococcus sp. | reverse complement strand
TTTAGACTAATTTCCACTTTGGTCAGGAAAGTGGAAGTTACTTTGAGAAATTACCTTTTTTTCAACTATCAACTTTCAACTTGACAAGTGAGTGGATACTCACTATAATAGTTTTATATTTCAAAAGTGAGTAAATACTCACCTAGGAGGATTCAAATGAAAAAATTGTTACATTTAAAAGATTTAGAAAAATCTTTTGGTCGTCAAATGGTCTTAGATCACGTTGGTTTTGATTTACAGCCTGGAGAAATCATTGGTCTAATCGGTCCATCAGGTGCTGGTAAATCAACTATGATTAAAACCATGCTAGGAATGGAAAAGGCGGATAGCGGTATCGCTTTAGTCTTGGACCATACTATGCCAAATCGTCATATTTTAGGTGATATTGGCTATATGGCTCAGTCTGATGCTCTTTATGAGGCCTTGTCAGGTCAAGAAAATCTAGAATTTTTTGGTCAGCTAAAAGGGCTATCCAAAAGAGATCTGACAGCTGAAATTGCCCATGTGGCTCAAGTTGTGGATCTGACAGAGCATTTGAATAAAACGGTATCCGGTTATTCTGGAGGAATGAAGCGACGCTTGTCTTTAGCCGTCGCGCTTCTGGGGAATCCTCAGCTCTTGATTTTGGACGAACCGACAGTTGGAATCGACCCTTCTCTTCGAAAGAAAATCTGGAAAGAATTATTCGCGCTTAGAGACAATGGGGTAGGGATATTAGTTACTACCCATGTTATGGATGAAGCAGAGTTAACGGATAAGGTCGGCTTATTATTAGGTGGAAAAATCATTGCTTTTGATACACCGCAACACTTAAAAGATAGTTATCAAGTTTCAAGTATTGAAGAAGTCTTTTTGAAAGCAGAAGGAGAGTAAGATGAGAACCATTGCTATTGCTAAAAAAGTTATCAAAGAATTGCTTCGTGACAAACGAACCTTGGCTATGATGTTTGTAGCGCCGGTATTTATTATGTGGCTGATGAACCTCATGTTTTCAGCTAGTACAACCGTGAATGTCAAGTTAGCGACACAAGATCTACCAACTGGTTTGGTAACAAAAATGGATGAGCTCGATCATGTGGACGTCGAGACTTATCAAGACTTAGATCAGGCTAAAAAAGCTCTAGCTGACGAGAAAGTAGATGCAGTCATATCGTATAAAGATGGTGAGTATCAGGTCGACTACGCAAATACGGATGCTTCTAAAACAACTATGACACGACAAGTGTTACGAACAAGTATCGTCAATGAAGGCACCGATCAGTTATTATCTCGTGTCAAACAAGCTCTTCCACAATTGAAATTAGATGAAAAGGCGCCTGAAATCAAAGAATCTTACCAATATGGAGATAAAAATACTGGATTCTTTGCACGTATGATTCCAATTTTAATTGGCTTTGTGGTCTTCTTCTTTGTCTTTTTGATTTCTGGTATGGCACTGTTGAAAGAGCGAACAAGTGGAACCTTGGATCGCTTGTTAGCAACCCCAGTGAAACGTTCTGAAATCGTCTATGGCTATATGTTGTCTTACGGTATTATTGCGATTTTTCAAACGGCAGTTGTCGTTTTAGCAGCAATTTGGCTACTAGATGTAGAAGTTGTAGGAAATATTTTAAATGTTATAATAGTTAATGTGGTACTGGCTCTTGTAGCACTAGCTTTTGGAATTCTCTTGTCTACTCTAGCAAAATCAGAATTCCAAATGATGCAATTTATTCCTCTCGTGATTATGCCCCAACTTTTTTTCTCAGGAATTATTCCATTGTCATCCATGGGAGAATGGGCTCCAACTGTGGGGAAATTTTTGCCATTAACCTATTCTGGTGATGCAATAAGCCAGATTATTCTTTACGGACACAATCTTGGTGATATTTTGTCAAATCTTGGTGTTTTAATGATTTTCTTGATCATTTTAACAATTCTCAATATTGTTGGATTGCGTCGTTATCGTAAAGTTTAGAAATCAACATAAATAATGCTAAAAAGGTGTGAAGATTGGATGGATAAGACTGTTTTTGAATCGTTTGAAGATTACTTAGAAGAAGCGAATTACCCTCAAGGAAAGAAAAAAATCATGCAGGCAGCAGTGGATCTCATATCAACCAGGAGTTACCATGGGACCTCAACTCTTCACATAGCTGAGCGTGCTGGACTAAGCCAGGCAACTTTGTTTAAGTATTTTAAGACGAAGGATGATTTACTGACGGCTATTTTACATCCTGTAGTCCCAGGCATTCTCGGTAGTTTTTTTGAGGAACTCTTAGCTTTTGAAACGACAGAAGAGAGGGTTCGTTATCTCGTCCATAATCGTATGAGCTATCTCAAAAAAAATCGTGCCTTGATGAAAATCATTCTACAAGAGAGTTTTTCAAATAAAAAACTAAAAAATGAACAGATTTTTATCTGGAATGCTATTCAAGATAAACTTCGAGTGCTTCATAAGGAATTGCTAGCAGATCCACGTGTAAATCCAGAGATAACGATTCCTCAAATGGTTCGCATCTGTATAGGTCCATTGTTAGCTTACTTCTCTCAACTATATGTCGTTGGCGTCAATGGCGAAATGAGAGAAGAGGACTTAGGCTTATTGGAAAAACAAATCTTAGGTGGTTTGTGGAAATAGGAGGAGTATAGGAATTAGTTCTTTTTGCTTTAGGTTGAGCAACACATCATAAGAAGTATTTTCTAATATTAAAAAACATAATAATTTAAAGAAAAAACTCTTATCCCTAGCATATTAACAGCTTGGAATAAGAGTTTCTTATGTTATTAGGACGAGAAAGAATTATTCTCCGTCTTTTTTAAAGATGTTTTTTACGCCAGATACTGCACCTTCGACAGCTTCTTTTGCATCTTCAGCAACTTCTTTAGCTTTTGAAGCTACCTTTTCTGCAGCTCCTTCTGTTTGAGTTTTTGTATCGCCAGTTAGTTTACCAAAGCCTTCTTTAACAGAACCTTTAGCTTGGTTGAATTTTTCTTCGATTGACATGGGGGATACCTCCGTTAATTTTTTGTATTATCTAAATTACATCAGATATTGGTTTAAGTATATACCCTTTTATGCTAAAAAGCAAAAAACTGATACGAAAAGCATCAGTTTATTTTTTAATAGGTTACAACATTCAATTGACCTTTATCATATTCAGCGATAAAGATATTTGAGACTTCTTCGAAACCTTCTTCTTTCAATTTCTCAGTTAGCCACTCCTCGGATTTGCCAATGGTTTCTAGGATTTCAACTTGGACAACACCGTCTGTGATGACTGGGTACTTAGGATTTTCGTCACCCATTCTTACGACAATTAGTTGTCCGTTTTGCTCAATCACAGCTCTCTTGACATCCTTTAATTGAAAGATTCCTTGAGCGCGCAATTTAAGAGCAACATCAGCAGCAGCTAGACCTTTTGAGCGACAGGCTTCTGGATCTAATGTTCCATTTTTAATGATAATCGTAGGTTTTCCGTCAATCAGATGTTTAATGAAGGAAACATTGGTATTCAACCATTTGAGGAGTAAAATGAGAATAGTCCAAATAATGAGGATAACAATGTATTGGATGATGGTGATAGAACTATTGTAGATAACCCCACCGATAATACCCCCGAGAACAAAGTTCTGGATTTGATCTACTGCAGAACTTGGTGCTAAATTTCCTTTACCTGTTACGTTAATAACAAAAACAAGAGAAAGTAGCCCCAAGGCTAATTTAATTGCAATCGTAGCAAAAAAGCTTATCATTTTTCAACCTCCACGAGTTCAACATCTGATTTATAGAGTTCCATTTTTTCTAATAAATAGCTATCTTGGTCAGTCCCGCTAATGGCACGATAAAAATGTTCGCCAACCTTAATAATAGCTCCATCAGTTACTGCTGAGGTATTGACATAGACCTCTTTTTTATCTACACCTAATTCTTTTGAAACGACTTCGATAAAGTTTAGGGAAGAGCGGAATTGATTATCATTGGATTGACTGTTTTGAAGATTCGTAATGCTTATCAAAACGAATGCGATTAAGGTCAAAATAGAAATGAGCGATAATTCACGGAACTTGCTCCCTTTTTTATCTTTGAAAGCTTTAAATGCAAAAAATCCAGTCACGATCAGCAGTAAAGCTGATACGATAATCATGGCCCAATTCTGTTGACTGATCTGACTGAGCACATAGTCATAGGAATAGAATTTCATAAGATTTCTCCCTTTTTCAAATTCAATCTATTATAAGATAATTCCTAAGCTATAGCAAGTTTATTATGACGAAAAAAGCATTTAATTGTTGTTTCCTACTTAAGGTAGGTTTTTTCTGATTTGACTTAGGCTTCCGTCTTGACTTTCGTTTTGCTTTTGTTATAATAGTACAAATTTAGAGGAGGTACTCTATGATTCAAAAACATGCCATTCCTATTTTAGAGTTTGATGATAATCCTCAGGCAGTTATCATGCCAAATCACGAAGGATTAGATTTACAGTTGCCAAAGAAGTGCATCTATGCATTTTTGGAGGAGGAGATTGACCGCTTTGCTCAGGAAGTAGAGGCGGAGTGCGTTGGGGAGTTTGTGTCTGCCACTAAAACCTATCCTGTTTATGTCATGAGTTACAAGGGTGAGGAAGTATGTCTGGCTCAGGCTCCTGTTGGTTCTGCCCCTGCGGCCCAGTTTATGGATTGGTTGATTGGTTACGGTGTGGAGAAAATCATTTCCACGGGAACCTGCGGGGTGCTGAGTAATATAGAAGAAAATGCCTTTCTAGTTCCAGTTCGAGCCCTACGCGATGAGGGGACCAGCTACCACTATGCAGCGCCTTCTCGTTATATGGATGTACATGTAGAAGCGATTTCTGCTATTGAGCAAGTCTTGGAACAACTAGGCATTCCTTATGAAGAGGTTATGACTTGGTCGACAGATGGTTTTTACCGAGAAACAGCTGAAAAAGTTGCCTATCGCAAGGAAGAAGGCTGTGCAGTTGTGGAGATGGAGTGTGCAGCTCTTGCAGCAGTAGCCCAGCTACGTGGGGTTGTCTGGGGAGAGTTGCTCTTTACCGCAGATTCTTTAGCCGATTTAGAAAACTATGATAGCCGCGATTGGGGTTCGGAAGCTTTTGATAAGGCGCTAGGTCTCTGCCTTGAGATTGTTAGTCATATGTGAGTATTCTCAGATTTTTGTGGTACAATGTAGCTATGTTATTAAAATCAATTGTTGAAAAAATAAATACCATTCTAGGACGTTTATCACCCGCTCGGAGAATCTTTTTAAGTTTTGCTTTAGTTATCCTCTTGGGGTCTCTCCTTTTGAGTCTGCCATTTGTACAATCTCCAACATCTCATGCCGGTTACTTTGATCATTTATTTACAGCCGTATCTATGGTCTGTGTGACAGGACTTTTTACCTTACCTGTCGCTTCGACCTACAATGTCTGGGGGCAGCTGATCTGTATGTTCTTGATTCAGATTGGTGGTTTGGGTCTCATGACCTTTATCGGAATTTTCTATATCCAGGGCAAGCAAAAACTCAGTCTTCGAGGTCGAGAAACGATTCTGGAGAGCTTTAGCTTCGAAGAAACCCAGTCTCTGAGGGATTTTCTACGTTCCATCTTCCTGACGACTTTTCTAGTAGAAGGCTTCGGAGCCTTTCTGCTGAGTTTTCGTTTTATCCCCGAGTTTGGTTGGGGACGAGGTGTTTTAACGTCTATCTTCTTGGCGATTTCAGCTTTCTGTAATGCTGGATTTGATAATTTTGGAAGTACGAGTTTGCTAGCCTTTCAGACAGATCCTTTGGTTAATCTAGTGATTGCTGGCTTGATTATTACAGGTGGTCTAGGTTTTATGGTCTGGTTTGATTTAGCCACTCAATTGGGAAAGAAGAAAAAACGCCGTCTTCGTTTCCATACTAAGCTAGTTCTCTTCTTAACAGCGGGGATTTTATTTGCTGGAACAGTTTCAACCCTCTTGATAGAGTGGAACAATTCGGGAACGATTGGAAATCTCAGTATCCCTGAGAAATTGCTGGTTAGCTTCTTCCAAACTGTTAGCATGAGAACAGCAGGTTTTGCTTCTATTGATTACACCCAGGCTCGGCCTGTTACTTTACTGATCTATATCTTACAGATGTTTCTCGGTGGAGCACCTGGAGGAACCGCAGGAGGACTTAAAATCACGACCTTCTTTGTTTTGTTGGTATTCGCACGCAGTGAATTTTTAGGCTTACCTCATGCCAATGTAGCACAGAGAACGATTGAACCTCGGACAGTCCAAAAATCATTCAGTGTCTTCATTATTTTTTTATTGACTTTTCTGGTTGGCTTGATTTTACTAGGAATAACAGCAGAAGGGAATCCGAAATTTATCTACCTGATGTTTGAAACTATTTCAGCACTTGCTACGGTTGGAGTAACTGCTAATTTGACACCAGAATTAGGCAAATTAGCTCTCAGCATTGTCATGCTACTGATGTTTATCGGACGAATTGGGCCACTGACGCTATTAGTCAGTTTGGCTGAGTATCGGCCAGATAAGAAAGATATGATTCACTATATGAAAGCAGATATAACCATAGGATAAGAAAGGATAAACTATGTCAGATCGGACAATCGGAATTTTAGGTTTGGGTATTTTTGGGAGTAGTGTTCTCGCCGCTCTTGCTAAGCATGATGTAAATATCATAGCCATTGATGACCATGAGGAACGAATCAATCAATTTGAACCAGTCTTGGCGCGTGGTGTTGTTGGAGATATCACCGATGAAGAGCTCTTGCTATCGGCTGGAATTGATACCTGCGATACCGTAGTCGTCGCAACTGGTGAAAATCTAGAGTCTAGTGTTCTTGCAGTCATGCATTGCAAGAGTCTAGGGGTACCGACTATTATTGCTAAGGTTAAAAGTCATACAGCAAAAAAAGTCCTTGAAAAAATCGGTGCAGATTCAGTCATTTCACCAGAGTTTGAGATGGGTCGTTCGTTGGCACAGACGATTCTCTTTAATAACAGTGTAGATGTCTTTCAGTTGGACAAGAATGTCTCAATTGTCGAGATGAAAATTCCACAGTCCTGGACAGGGCAGAGTCTTAGTCAACTAGACCTTCGAGGACGATACAATCTCAATATCCTCGGTTTTCGTGACTACGAAAATGCTCCCTTAGATGTACAGTTTGGACCAAATGATTTATTAAAACCGGATACCTATATCATGGCGGTGATTAATAACCAATATTTGGATACCCTAGCAAGCCTTAGTGAGTAGAAGAGGAATGACTATTCTTTTTTCAACGACTATTGAGTCAATATAAGTAATTTATAAGAGGGATTTAAGAAAAATTTTAACTTTTTCTTAATCCTTTTTAATTTTAGGAGATTATACTAGAGTCATCAAATAAAGAAAAACTCTAAGGAGAATCCTATGAAATTCAATCCAAATCAGAGATATACTCGTTGGTCTATCCGCCGTCTTAGTGTCGGTGTTGCCTCAGTTGTTGTGGCTAGTGGCTTCTTTGTCCTAGTTGGTCAACCAAGTTCTGTACGTGCCGATGTGGTCAATCCAACCCCGGCTCAAGTTGGGCCAGATGCTACTTCGGTGAGTGAAAAGAGTGACTTACCAGTAGAACTTCTCAAAGAAGCAGTCGATACTGCTCTTCCTTCAGAACAGGCAGACTCAGCACCTAAAGCAAGCTTGGATACTACAAGCTCTCCAGAAAAAGTGAATGTAGCTGATAAAGACCAAGTGGTAGCGCCAAAAGAAGAAGTGCAAGCAAAACCAGAATCTAAGAAAGAAACAGAGGATGCGGTTAAACCTGCGACAAATCCTGCGCCTACAGTTTCTGGACAAGACCGTGAAGCAAATGAAGCTCAACCAGCAACCACTCCAGCTGAAGTGCAAAAGGGCGTGGCCGACAACACTAAAGACACAGTAGATGTCCCAGCAACTTACTTGGACAAAGCCAACTTCCCAGGTCCATTCACAGCTGGCGTCAACCAAGTCATTCCATATGAATTCTTCGCAGGTGATGGTATGTTGACCCGCCTCATCTTAAAAGCATCCGTTAAGGCTCCATGGTCACACAACGGCTCAGCTAAAAATCCAGCTCTCCCACCAGTAGAGAAATTAGGCAAAGGTCTCTACTTCTACGAAGTGGACTTGGCAGGCACTCAAGACAAATCAGACAAAGAGCTTCTAGACCTCTTGAAACAAAACGGTACGCAAAGCTATAAAGCTACTATTAAAGTGTATGGTGCAAAAGATGGCAAAGCAGATTTGAGCAACCTAGTAGCGACTAAGGATTTGGATGTCAACTTGAACGGCTTGACCACTCCAGCTGAAGTACAAAAAGGTGTGGCTGAAAACACCAAAGACACAGTAGATGTCCCAGCTACTTACTTGGCCAAGGCCAACTTCCCAGGCCCATTCACAGCCGGAGTCAACCAAGTCATTCCATACGAATTCTTCGCAGGTGATGGTATGTTGACACGCCTTATCCTGAAAGCTTCTGACAAGGCTCCATGGTCAGACAACGGCTCAGCTAAAAATCCTGCCCTTCCACCAGTAGAGAAATTGGGTAAAGGTCTCTACTTCTATGAAGTGGATTTGGCCGGCACTCAAGGTAAATCAGATAAAGAGCTGCTTGACTTGTTAAAACAAAACGGCACTCAAAGCTATAAAGCAACTATCAAAGTGTACGGTACAAAAGATGGCAAGGCCGATTTGAGCAATCTTGTAGCGACAAAAGATTTGGATGTCAACTTGAATGGCTTGACTACGCCTGCTGAAGTTCAAAAAGGAGTGGCCGACAACACCAAAGACACAGTAGATGTCCCAGCCACTTATTTGGACAAAGCCAACTTCCCAGGCCCATTCACAGCCGGAGTTAACCAAGTCATTCCATATGAATTCTTCGCTGGTGACGGTATGTTGACTCGCCTTATCTTGAAAGCATCCGACAAGGCCCCATGGTCAGACAATGGTTCAGCTAAAAATCCTGCTCTCCCACCAGTAGAGAAATTGGGCAAAGGTCTCTACTTCTATGAAGTGGATTTGGCCGGTACTCAAGGCAAATCAGATAAAGAGCTTCTTGACCTCTTGAAACAAAACGGCACTCAAAGTTATAAAGCTACTATCAAGGTGTACGGCGCAAAAGACGGCAAGCCCGACTTAACTAATCTGGTAGCGACTAAGGATTTGACAGTAAACTTGAATGGACATCAGTCTCTTACTCCGATGAACTCGCAAATGCCAGCTGCTAGTCAGGATAAGATGATGCCTAACAAAGAGCAGGATAAAACCATGAATGCTAGCCAGCCTATGGAAACACCAAGCATGAAACAAGATCAAGCTCCAGCAGCCTCAAGGAAAATGTCTGATGAAGGCAAGATGGCAGCTAATAACAAGGCGTCAAATCCAATGATGGCTGATAAAATGAAAGGCCGAAAAGACATGCTTCCATATACTGGTGAAGCCCAAACATCAATGTCTGCTATTGGATTCTTTGGACTCGCCTTGGCTGGACTGCTGGGTGGTCTCGGTTTGAAAGCTAAAAAAGAGGAAAATGACTAGTCTAGCTACAGACTTTCTATCTAGGATTTGAAAAATCCAGATAGCGATTAGAATGTTCGTAAAGCGATTAAAATAGTGTTATACTATTGTGGTATAGCACTGTTTTTTTCAAAGGAGAGACAGATGGGAAAGACAATTTTACTCGTTGACGACGAGGTAGAAATCACAGATATTCATCAACGCTATCTGGTTCAGGCAGGGTATCAGGTTTTGGTGGCTCATGATGGAGTAGAGGCCTTAGAAATCTTCAAGCGAAAACCGATTGATTTGATTATTACAGATATCATGATGCCTCGGATGGATGGTTATGATTTGATTAGTGAGGTCCAGTATCAATATCCGGATCAGCCTTTTCTCTTTATTACGGCTAAGACCAGTGAGCAGGACAAGATTTACGGTCTGAGCTTAGGGGCAGATGACTTTATTGCCAAGCCTTTTAGCCCACGTGAGCTGGTTTTGCGTGTCCACAATATCTTGCGTCGCCTTCATCGTGGAGGTGAGACAGAAGTAGTCAGTCTTGGGGATTTACGGATGAATCACGGTAGCCATGAGGTCCAAGTTGGAGATGTGGCGCTTGACTTGACAGTCAAATCCTTCGAACTTCTATGGCTTTTAGCTAGTAATCCAGAGCGGGTTTTTTCTAAGACAGACCTCTATGAAAAGGTCTGGCAAGAAGACTATGTGGATGATACCAATACCTTGAATGTTCATATTCATGCTCTTCGACAGGAGTTGGCTAAACATGCCAGTGCAGAAACGCCTACTATCAAAACTGTCTGGGGCTTGGGCTACAAAATTGAGAAAGCACGAGGTAGTTAATGAAATTAAAAAGTTATATTCTAGTGGGGTATATCATTTCAACACTCCTAACGATTATCGTAGTTTTTTGGGCAGTCCAGCGAATGTTAATTGACGAAAGAGAGATTTATTTCCTAGTGGGAATGACTCTCATGGCAAGTTTTGTTGGTGCTGGGATTAGTCTCTATCTCCTATCACCAGTCTTTACTTCATTGGGTAAACTCAAGGAACATGCCAAGCGAGTAGCGGACAAGGATTTTCCTTCAAATCTGGAGGTTCAAGGGCCTGTAGAATTTCAGCAGTTAGGGCAAGCCTTCAATGAAATGTCCCATGATTTGCAAGCGACCTTTGATTCCTTGGAAGAAAGCGAACGAGAAAAGGGCTTGATGATTGCCCAGCTTTCGCATGATATCAAGACTCCCATCACCTCTATCCAAGCGACGGTAGAAGGAATTTTGGACGGAGTTATCAAGGAAGGAGAACAAGCCCATTATCTAGCAACCATTGGACGCCAGACCGAAAGGCTTAATAAACTGGTTGAAGAGTTGAATTTTTTGACCTTAAACACAGCTAGAAATCAGGCAGAGACGACTAGTAAAGACAGCATTTTTCTGGATCAGCTCTTGATTGAGTGTATGAGTGAATTTCAGTTCTTGATTGAGCAGGAGGAGCGAGATGTCCACTTACAGGTGATTCCAGAGTCTGCCCGGATTGAAGGAGATTATGCCAAACTTTCTCGCATCTTGGTGAATCTGGTCAATAACGCTTTTAAATACTCAGCTCCAGGAACCAAGCTGGAAGTGGTGGCTAAGCTGGAGAAGAACCAGCTTTCAATCAGTGTGACCGATGAGGGGCAGGGAATTGCCCCAGAGGATTTGGAGAATATTTTCAAACGCCTTTATCGTGTCGAAACTTCGCGCAATATGAAAACGGGTGGTCATGGCCTAGGCCTTGCGATTGCGGGTGAATTAGCCCATCAATTAGGTGGAGAAATCACAGTTACCAGCCAGTACGGCCTAGGAAGCACCTTTACCCTCCTTCTCAAACTTTCTAGGCTAAATTCCCAAATTAAGTTCCACCGCTAGTAAAAGTGGAAGTTAATCTGATAAAAATCCTAAAAACCAGTGGAATTCCGTGTCAGAGTAAATTCCACTGGTTTTACTAATGCTTGATTTCATCGCTTCTGTAGCCGAAAAGAATCGAAAAAAAGAGCGCACAAAATCCCCTCATCTGAAAGCGTTTCAGATTAAGTTCCGCTATGGTGGAAGTTAGTGTGAGACGTTTGAATGGGGTTGAAGGTTAGTTTTTAGATCTTATGTTGGAGTAATTTAGAAGACTGACAGACGTCTTCTGCAGGTATTTTAGAAATGCCGAGAAGCTTAGGAATTTCTTCTCCGTAAGTAAAAGCAAAGAGTTCATAGGCTGATTTTCCATTCAAAGCAGCGCGCTTGACGCTATTGACATGTGAACAAACGAGATTGATGTCCTCTTGAGTTAAATTGTTAAAGGAAGTTCCCTTAGGTAGAATGTCGCGAATCAGCGTGTGATTTTTCTCAATTCTCCCTTTCTGGTCAGAGCGATTAGGGTCACAAAAGAAAAGCTTACTCTCTCCTCGCACATCCATTTCGATGTCATCAACCCTGGCAAACTCCCCACCATTATCGGTAAGAATGACAGGAAAGAGATGGAAGAAGTCTTTATCCGCTTGGTGAAGAGTGTTCTTGATGTCATAGAGGTGTTTGGTAACCTCAAGGGCAGTTTTATTAACTAGAAGTCTAGCGAAGATAAAGTTACAGAAAGAGAGGTTGAAGGTGAGTAGGACTT
>NZ_CAUPII010000043.1:0-13665 GCF_963511325.1 uncultured Streptococcus sp. | reverse complement strand
AAATAGGCTCCATAAGATCCATAGGGGATTTACCCACTACAAATATTATAGAGCCACAATTTAATACTCATTTAAAATCAAAGAGCAAACTAGGAAGCTAGCCGCAGGCTGCTCAAAGCACTGCTTTGAGGTTGTAGATAAGACTGACGAAGTCAGTTACATATATCTACGGTAAGGCGACGCTGACGTAGTTTGAAGAGATTTTCGAAGAGTATAAACCTCACTTCTTCTACATCCTAATAATACTCACCTTGACGATAATCCCATGAGTTAAAGGTATCTGATAGATGCATCATGATTTTATCAATATCCAGTCCTTTACGGATCACAACTGGCGCTGGTGAAGTTGAACGTGCTCCACCTTGTTCTGGAATAAGTTTGCCGTCTTTATCAACCATAGACACCATCACGCCCTGTTCGTAGCGTGTTTCAACTGTTTTGTCTGGCTGGATTGAAGCAACATAGTCGTCAGCTTCTATAACAAGGTCCACTGCTCCTTCGATACGTTGACCGATACCTTCAACCTTACCACGATTTCCTTTTCCAGATGGGTTTGCAGATGAAGCGTAGACCATTTTCCCTTCTTCCCAAAGTTTGGCAGCTAACTGTTCACCAGCTTTCCCAAATTTGATAACAAAGCAGCTCGTTCCACGAACGTCAGTCATGAGTTCTTCACGGCCATCACCGTATACTTTCAATTTCTCAAAGGCTTCTGGTTTCCAAGGAAGAATACAACCAAGAAGAATATCTTCATCCCAATGTTTTTGATAGAAGGCTTCGATTTCAGGGTTGAGTTGAGCTAAAGCGCGAAGCTCATCCATGCTTCCACAGAGGACTACGCCTGGTTTGTTACGACTACGTTCTTTGGCTTCAAACTTACGTTCAAGACCTGCCTTATCGCTAGTCATGATGATGTAACCAACTTTTGTAGGGCAAACAATACATCCGCCCTCACCTTTTAAAATGTCATAGCCTTCTTGTGAAAGTGTTCCGTCCCATTGAATGTGTTTTGTCATAGTTCTGTTTCCTTTTCTATATTTACTCTAATCCTGCCAATAAGCTGGGCGTTGTTTTTCGTAAGCAGCAATCAAATCTTCGTACTGCAAGGTAATACCGATATCATCCAAACCATTTAAGAGCTTGTGTTTCCACTCGCTATCAATTTCAAAGGAGAATTCTCCAACTGGTGAGATGATTATTTGTTGTTCCAAGTCAACCGTCACTTGGTCAGTTGGTTGGAGCTGGGCGAGTTTTTCTCTAACTTCCCTAGGTTGAACAATGGGTAACATGCCATTATTGAGTTCATTATTGTAATGAATATCTCCAAAAGATCCGGCAATCACGACCTTAAAGCCGTAGTCTGCTAATGCCCAAGCTGCGTGTTCCCTCGAAGAACCAGCCCCAAAATTATCTCCTGTGATGAGAATACTAGCTTTGCGATATTCAGGTCGGTTAAAGACAAAGTCTGGGTCCTCAGTATACCGATCATCCAGATAACGCCAAGCATACATGAGGTACTTACCAAATCCTTTCTTATCAATTAACTTGAGAAACTGCTTGGGTAGGATTTGGTCGGTATCAATATTATCATTCATAAGAGGAACCGTTGTTCCTGTATAAACTGTAAATTTTTCCATATTCTCTCCTTACTGGGCCTCTGGCATTTGCCGAACGTCTACGAAACGTCCTGCGATAGCTGCCGCAGCTGCCATTGCTGGACTACAAAGATGAGTCTTCGCTCCAAATCCCTGACGATCTTCAAAGTTACGATTGCTAGTTGAGGCGCAGTGAACACCATCTGGTACCTTGTCAGGATTCATTCCTAGGCACATGGAGCAACCTGGGTCTCTCCACTCAAAGCCAGCATCTAAGAAAACCTTATCCAAGCCCAACTTCTCAGCAGCTCGCTTGACTGGTCGAGAACCAGGTACCACAATAGCTGTTAAGTTAGAGGCAATCTTCTTCCCTTCAACAAATCGAGCTGCCAGCTGTAAATCACTTAGTCTAGCATTGGTACAAGAACCGATAAAGACATAGCCTAGTTGGATATCTGCTGGTTTCTGACCTGGTTGTAAATCCATGTAATGATAAGCACGTTCATCATTCATATCCTTTATTTCTGGGAAGCTAGAATCAAAGTCAACACCCATAGCTGGATTGGTTCCCCAAGTCACCATAGGAGCCAATTCAGAGACATCCATTCGGATAACCTTGTCATAGACGGCATCGTCATCACTGACCAGCCTTTTCCAGTCAGCAACTGCTGCGTCAAAATCTTTGGGAACACACTCGCGTCCCTTGAGATAATCATAGGTCTTCTGATCTGGATTCATGATTCCCATCTTAGAGCCAAACTCGATAGACATATTGCAGATGGTCATTCGCTCTTCCATACTAAGTGCATCAACCGCTTGGCCACGATATTCTACTACGTAGCCAACACCACAAGCAACACCGTATTTGGCAATCAAGGCTAGAATGAAATCCTTGGAATAGACTCCTTTTTGAGGAACTCCTGTGAATTCCACCAACATTTTCTTTGGCTTAACCTGCCAAATGGTTTGAGTAGCAAATACGTGCTCGACCTCACTGGTCCCAATTCCAAAGGCAATCGCTCCAAAAGCTCCATGGGTTGCTGTATGGCTATCACCACAGACGATGAATTTTCCTGGTTGTGTTCGTCCTGTTTCGGGACCAACCATATGAACGATGCCCTGTTTTTCAGAACCATGGGCCGCATGTTCAATCCCGAATTCCTCAACATTCTCCGCCAACTTATCAATTTGAGCCTTGGAAATTACATCTCGAATATCGTAGATATTAACTGTCGGTACATTGTGGTCAAAGGTACCAAATGTCAAGTCTGGTCGTCTCAATCTGCGTCCTGCGTCTCGTAATCCTTGAAATGCCTGAGGACTGGTCACTTCGTGGATATAGTGTTGATCCACATACATGAGTTGTGGTTGTCCCTCTTCTCCTGTGATCACATGGAGGTCCCATAATTTATCAAAAATTGATTTTCCTGCCATTCATTACCTCCATACAAAATACAAAGCTACTAGTGTAGTTACTATTCCTAGGAACCAAACTGTTTTAAAGTACCATTTTCTAGTCTTGTGATGAAAAGTGAGTCCTGCCAACCAGGCACCAAAACCACCACAAAAAAATGCAAATGATAGTAAATATTTTTCAGGTATTCGCCAAGCACCTCTTCTTGCCTTGAATTTGTCAATGCCATATATCAAGAAAATGATGAGATTCCAAATCAGGAGGGCAAAAGTAATTCCTTCGTTTAATTTCATAGTCTTGCGATAATGGCTTCTGTCATTTCTCTAGTCGAAGCCTGTCCTCCTATATCTCTTGTTAAAATGCCAGCAGCTAAAGTTTCTTCTACAGCACGTTCGATACGCTGCGCATCCTCATAACGTCCAAAGCTGTCTCTCAACATCATAGCAACAGATAATATCATGGAGATAGGATTGGCAATTCCTTGACCTGCAATATCAGGCGCTGAACCGTGAATGGGTTCATAAAGACTTGGGCCATTTTCAGAATGACTGGCTGATGGCATAACCCCGAGTGTACCAGATAGAACGCTTGATTCATCAGAAAGAATATCTCCAAAAAGATTCTCCGTTACAATAACATCAAACTTGGCAGGATTGGTAATCATGAGCATGGCAGCTGAGTCCACTAACTGGTGTTCCAAGGTCACATCTGGGAAATCCTGTGATACCTTCTCAGCTACTTTCCGCCAGAGTTTTGAGGTTGCCAAAACATTTTGCTTATCAATACTGGTAAGGATTTTTCTCCGACTTCTTGCAATTTCAAAAGCCTTGCGAATAATTCGTTCTACTTCCTCATAGCTATAATCGTTGATATCACGCGCTTTTTTTTCTTCAAGGATATGATCACCAAAGTAAATTCCTCCTGTCAACTCACGTACTACTACAAAGTCAACACCAGTTATTCGTTCTGGCTTCAGAGGTGATAAGTGCTTGAGACTCTCAAAAATTTTAACTGGACGAATATTGGCATAGAGATTTAGTTCCTTTCGAAGGGCCAGAAGCCCTTGTTCAGGTCGAACTGGAGCATCATCATACTGAGGACTACCGATTGCAGCGAGCAGAATAGCATCCGCTTCTCTAGTAGCCTTGAGGGTTTCATCAGGCAAGGGATGTCCTGCAGCATCAATACCCGCCCCTCCAAAAGGTCGTCTGTCAATCTCATAGTCAAAACCTGTTTTTTCAGCTAGAGCCTCCAGAACTTCTAAACCAGCTTCCATGATTTCTGGGCCGATACCATCCCCTGCTAGAGCCACTATTTTCTTCGTCATAGCATTCTCCTTTACACGCTAGGCATGTCGCGATAGGAAACAGTTGTTCCCATCTCACCAGCATTCTCTTTTTGAACAAAGGTATTGGCATTAATGTAGGCAATAGCCGAAGCCTTCAACACATCGAAATCAAGTCCAGCTGCGTTAAAGATAGTCTCTGTATCTCTGTTTTCAACAGTTACCAATACACGTGCCTGGGCATCAATCCCATCAGTTACCGCATCAATCGTATAGGATACCAAGCGAACAGATTGATTAAAGAATTTATCAATAGCGTTGAAAATAGCTTCAACAGAACCCTGACCTGTTGCATTAAATTCAACTTTTTCACCATCCATATTAGCTAGGCTAACGAGTGCTTCAATGTCATTATCTGCATGAGTTTGAAGTTGTAAATCATCAAAGTGGAATCCTTCAGGGTTTTCAACCATGGTTCCAGCTACCAGAGCACGAATATCTGCATCTGTGATTTCTTGCTTTTTATCAGCCAGCGCCTTGAACTTAGCGAAGAGTGGTATGATGTCCTCTTCTGTAAAGTCTAGGGCCAATTCTCTTAGTTTCTCGACAAAGGCATGGCGACCTGACAATTTTCCAAGTGGAAGACTATTACTCTTAACACCGACCAATTCAGGGGTGATAATCTCATAAGTGAGAGGATTTTTAAGGACTCCATCTTGGTGAATACCAGATTCGTGAGAAAAGGCATTGCCACCGACCACAGCCTTGTTTTTAGGAACTGGAATTCCTGAGAAGCGAGAAACCATTTCTGACGTATTGATGGTTTCATTTAAAACAATACTAGTTTCTGCTTGATAGTAATCTTGGCGAATATTGAGGGCTACCGCTATTTCTTCTAAAGCAGCATTCCCAGCTCGTTCTCCAATACCGTTAATGGTTCCTTCAACACGCCCCGCACCATTATTAACAGCAGCAAGGCTATTGGCAACTGCCATTCCAAGGTCATCGTGACAGTGAGGCGAATAGATAATCTGACGGTCGGTTTTAACATTGTCAATCAGATACTTAAAGATATTCCCATATTCCTCTGGTGTGGTAAAACCAACCGTGTCAGGAATATTGATATAGGTTGCACCTGCGTCTACCGCTGTTTGAACGACTTGTAAGAGGAAATCCAGCTCAGTTCTAGTCGCATCTTCAGGAGAGAATTCTACCACTTCAAATTTACTCCGTGCATAGGAAACATGATCTTTAATAGCTTCCAATATTTCCTCTTTGCTTTTATTCAACTTAAATTCACGATGAATAGGACTAGTAGCGATAAAAACATGGATTTGTGGATACTTAGCATCCTTAAGTGCTTCATAACAAGCGTCAATATCTGATTTAACAGAGCGAGCTAAACCAGTCACTGCTGTTTTCTTCAAGACTTTTGCGATTTCCTGAACTGCAGTAAATGAGTCTGGACTAGCTGCTGGAAAACCAGCTTCAATTGCAGAAATTCCCCATTTTTCCAGTTGTCTTGCAATGGCAATCTTTTCCTTGATCGAAAAATTAACACCTGGTGTCTGCTCACCATCTCGAAGGCTAGTATCTAGAAATTCAACTGTTCTCATAAGATTTCCCCTTTTCTAAATTCGGTTTTAAAAAAACATCTCGCTCGGAGTTCCAAGCGAGATGTTGATTTACTCCCGCTTGGTAAGCCAAACAGGACTAATGCTTTTGCACTAGCCCGAGTATCTCAACAACAAAGCAAATTGATTAAACTTAGCTGTTTTCATATTTGACTTTCTCCTTCGTTTGATATCTTGTTTAGTATTTTAGCATAGGAAAAAACACATGTCAAGAAAAAATCCAATATTTTCTGAAAATTTCTTCAGTAAAGAATATTTTGCTAATTGAAAGTATTTGAAAAATCAAGTAAATCTAGTTATTTTTTCAAAGTCAAATTCCAACTTTTTTCGATTAATTCAAGAAGCTCTTCATCTGATAAACTATCATCAAGTGGCACACTTATCCAGTAGTGCTTGTTCATATGAAAGGCTGGATAAATTCCTTTTTTTACCAACAAATCAGATACTTGATCCTGTTTGAGATTGACTGCTTCCACTGTTCCTTCTCTGCCCTTTTCAAGCTTATCCCAAGAGATTCTCATCAAAACAACATACCACTTCTGATTATTCTCATGGCGTAGAATCGCAGTATCAGGAGATTTCTCCCATAAGTATTCTAATTGATTTTCATACTTTTCTTGAACAAGTGACATGATTCTCTTGGTCTGAGGATAGATAAATTCCTTCACCTCAAAACAGGCCTTTCGAATGTCATAAAGAACTTCTAAACAAGCCTCTCGAACAGTTCCAACAAACGTACCTCTCATACTTTCCATATGAACTTGAGGATAAAGATCGCCAGTTTCTTGGTCATAAACTTGAAAACTTAAGTCTCCATCCTCAACTGTAACCATCATGAGAAAATCTCCGTGCAAGATAGTCGAACTATGGTTCCATACGCCTTGATTTTCTACAAATCCATACTCTTTAGCCTTTTTACTATTAAACTGATAAGCTTTAAAAATTTCAAGCATAAGCGAAAACTGCTACCAAAAGCTAGCAGTTCCTTTCTATTTTTTAAAAGACGACCTTAGTTCCATGTAATTGTGTCACACCCAGTTGGTCAATAAAGGTTTGACGGTTGTCCATGTCAATCCCTCCACCAGGTAAAATTTCAATTTTTCCTGCAGCGTGTTCTAGAATTCTATGATAATGAGCAAAGCGTTTCTCTAACGAGTCGCCAGATACACCAGCACGAGTCAGAATGCGTGTCACTCCAGCTTGGCTGAGCCAATCAATAGCTTCTAACTGCTCCTGTTCACTCAATTCATCAAATGCCATATGGAAAACAATTTCCATACCTTTAGATGCAGCAATTAATTTTTCAAGATTGGCCTTGTCCAACTTCTGATCAGCTGTTAAGGCACCAAAGACGACACCTTGGCTACCTGCCTGAGCAGTTAGTCGAATATCCTCGAGCATAATAGCAATCTCGAGGTCATTGTAAACAAAGTCACCACCACGTGGTCGAATCATAGTCATAATGGTCGTATCGTAGTCGGTAGCCAGTTCCACAGCTGCCTTAGTCACTCCGTAGCTTGGAGTTGTTCCACCAACTGCTAGATTGTCACAAAGCTCGATGCGACGAGCTCCTGCCTGCATAGCTTTTTCAAGCAAGGTTACATTTTCAGCACAAAATTCGTAAATCATTTGATTCTCCTTGAAGATTAGTTTAAATTTATTATATCATATTATTTCGAATATGTTTTTGTTTTTATCAAGGAAAATCGTTACTTATTAAAGCTATTCTTTATCAGGAATCACCTTAAAAAGATAGTAGGTAATAAAGATGGTTAAACATCCCAAACCAATTTTGACTGGTAAAAGAGGCGCAAAATAAATGGAAATTCCCATCAAGATATAAATCGATACAATAATTTTTTTCTTACGTTCACGCGCAATAGACTTGGTCTCACGAAAGTCCGCCACGTAAGTCTGATAAAGTTTGGTATGATAGAGCCAATCTTCAAAACGCTTGGAACTTCTCGAAAAACAAGCAATAGACAACAAAAGAAAAGGAGTCGTGGGCAACAAGGGCAAGACAACTCCAACAATAGCCAAAGCTAATGACAAAAATCCAATAGTCAGATAAACAATACGCATAACTTCTCCTAGTTAATACTCTTCGAAAATCTCTTCAAACCACGTCAGCGTCGCCTTACCGTATATATGTTACTGACTTCGTCAGTTCTATCTACAACCTCAAAGCCGTGTTTTGAGCAACCTGCGGCTAGCTAGCTAGTTTGCTCTTTGATTTTCATTGAGTATAAAATAATCTTCTTCTAGTTTCGCATACAATGATGAATTTTGTCAAGCCTTTACTAAAAAGAGCCTGAAATTTACTTTCAGAACTCATTTTTTTATTTGATTTTTTCTTCTTCGTAATCACCATTGCTACAAACGATCTGCTTACCGCCACCACGGACTTTTTTCTCCATGAGGAAGTTTCCACATTTTGGACAATCTCGGCCAACAGGCTTGTCCCAAGAAGTAAATTCACATTCTGGATAGCGATTGCAACCATAGAAGATACGATTACGCTTGGTTTTTCGTTCAATAATTTGACCTTGATGACAGCTTGGACACTCAACACCAATCTCTTTCACGATAGCCTGTGTATGACGGCAATCTGGGAAATTGCTACAAGCATAAAACTTACCAAAACGACCAAGTTTAATGACCATCGGACTGCCACACTCTTCACAATCAAATCCTGCTGGCTCATCCTTGATTTGGATTTTTTCCATTTCCTCTTCGGCTTTGGCAACCTCTTTAGAGAAGGGTTTATAAAATTCATCAATGACTCGTTGCCACTGCTCTTTTCCAACTTCGACATCATCCAGTTTACCTTCCATTTCAGCTGTAAAGGTTACATTGACGATATCAGGGAAATATTCAACGATGAGCTTGTTAACAATTTCTCCCAATTCTGTCGGTTCAAAACGCTTGGCTGCCAAACGCACATAATAGCGCTTTTGAATGGTTTCAATTGTAGGTGCATAAGTTGATGGGCGACCGACTCCGTTTTCTTCCAAAGTTTTAATCAGTGTCGCTTCCGAATAACGTGCTGGCGGTTGAGTGAAGTGTTGCTCAGGCTTACTATTGACCTGCTTGACGACATCACCAACTACCATATCCGGCAACATCTTATTCTTATCTGAATCATTGTAAATGGCCAAGTAACCGTCAAATTTGACCTGACTACCATTCGCTGCAAACTGAACTCCATTTTGAGAGAGCTTCACAGCCATGGTATCAAAGATAGCACCCGTCATCTGACTCGCTACAAAGCGATTCCAGATAAGGGTATAAAGCTTAAGTTGGTCTTTATCCAAATACTTAGCAATTTTTTCTGGCGTGTTAAAGACACTTGATGGGCGGATAGCCTCATGGGCATCCTGTGCACCAGTCGCATTCTTTACCTTGCTGCCATGTTTAGAATATTTACTGCCAAAACGTTCATTAATGTAGTTTGCAGCTTCATTTTGAGCAACTGGACTGATACGAGTCGAGTCTGTACGCATATAGGTAATCAAACCTTGGACGCCCGTACCAATATTAATCCCTTCATAGAGTTGCTGGGCAACCATCATGGTCTTTCGAGTACGGAAATTGATTTTATTAGCTGCATCCATCTGCATAGTTGAGGTAGTATAAGGGAGTGGAGCGTTACGCTTGCGTTCTTTTTTATCTACCTGATCAACTGTAAAGTCTTTGCTGGATAGATGAGACAAGATTTCTTTGACCTCTTCATTGCTTGTCAATTTCATCTTCTTGCCATTCATTCCATAGAAGGATGCTTGGAATTGCTTAGTCCCCTTTTTGAAGACTCCATCAATAGTCCAATATTCTTCTGGTTGAAATGCATTAATCTCATTTTCACGGTCAATGATTAACTTGAGAGCAACAGACTGAACACGGCCAGCTGACAAGCCCTTTTTGACCTTCTTCCAAAGAATTGGTGAAATGGAATAACCTACCAAACGGTCCAAAACACGACGAGCTTGTTGGGCATCCACCAAATCCATGTTAATCTTACGAGGTTCTTTAAAAGCATTTTTTACCGCATCCTTGGTAATCTCGTTGAAAACAACACGGTTAGCATCATTTTCATCTAGATTGAGAATATGAGCTAAATGCCAAGAAATTGCTTCTCCTTCGCGGTCCGGGTCACTTGCGAGAAAGACTTTATTGGCTTTTTTAGCTTCTTTTTTCAAGTCATTGATCAGAGGACCTTTCCCACGAATATTGATATATTGGGGTTCATAATTATTTTCTACATCGACTGACATACTGGATTTTTTCAAATCACGAATATGACCAACACTGGCTAAAACCTTATAATTTCTACCCAGGTATTTTTCAATCGTTTTAGCCTTTGCAGGCGACTCCACGATTACTAGATTTTTTTTAACTGTTGATTTTTTCTTCTTTGTTGCCGTAGCCACAGTATCACACCTTTTCAAAGTAATAAACTTTATAAAGTGTAAACCATTTTTAAAAACCTGTCAAGACTTAACTCCTATATATAGAAGAAAAGTTTAACCGATAAAACCTTGCTAGTTCTTAAAATTCAAATTCTGCTAGCACATCCTGACCACTTGAAACAAGTTTTGCACCTTCTTGAACCAAGTGATGACAACCATCTGAACGACCATCTAAAATGCTCCCTGGAATAGCAAAAACATCTCTTCCTTCTTCCATAGCTCGCTCACAAGTAATCAAACTACCAGATCTCATCTTTGCCTCAGCAACGATGACACCCATACATAGGCCAGCAATAATTCGATTTCTTGCTGGAAAGTGATATTTCAAAGGTTCTTCACCCGGTCCATATTCACTCAGTAGCAAATGATATTCACCGATGTAGTCCTGCAGTCGTTTATTGGATCGTGGATAATAGACATCCAAGCCAGTCCCAATGACTGCAATGGTTTTTCCACCACCTTGAAGAATAGACATATGAGCTGCAGTATCAATCCCTCTAGCCAGCCCACTCACAATCACCAGCTCATTCTCTAATTCTTCAATAACCTTACGAACTGATTTTGTCCCTGTTTGACTACAAGAGCGACTGCCTACAACCGCAATCTTAGGCAACTTTAAGAGATTTAAATCGCCCTTATAGAATAACAACACTGGAGCATCATAGATTTCACTGAGAGCAAAGGGATAGACATCGTCTAGTATGGAAAAAGAGGGAAATTTTTCAAAATCACTTCGTAGTCGCTCCATACTTTCAAAGGTGAGTTTATGGTAACGTTCCATAAAAACCACTGGATTTCTACACTCAGATGCTTCTGCTATCGTTTCTAGGGTTAATTCTTGATCATAGATTTCTCCATATTGAAGTACCTTTAAAACCTGTTGATTACTTAAACCTGCTTGTTTCAACTTATAAATCTCAAAATTATCAATCTTAATTTTCATGATAGACTCCTTGTTTTTCTCTCTGTCTATTTATTCGTAGAAAAAGAAAAAAACTTCCCAACAATTTTACTTGTTTAGAAAGTTTTTTTATATTAGTTATCTTAGTAATCAGGACGAAGAACTCCAGTGACAGTCGCCTTAGTTGCTTCGTAATCCCCATCAATAACAACCTTGATAATGCGTTTAGCATCCTCTTCAGGCGTAGGAACCAAAGGTAGACGAGTTGGCCCAGCTTCAAATCCCATATAGTTGAGTACCGCCTTAACAGGTGCCGGACTTGGGTAAGAGAAGAGAGCGTTGACTTTAGGAATAAATTTACGTTGAATAGCTGCCGCTTTCTTCATATCACTTTCTTCGATTGCAGTAAACATCTCATTCATCTCATCTCCATTTGTGTGGGAAGCAACAGATATAACTCCGTCTGCACCAAGGTTCATAGCATGAAAAGCATCACCATCCTCACCAGTGTACACCAAGAATTCTTCTGGTTTATGCTCAATCAAGTAAGCCATATTGGCAAGACTGGTACATTCTTTGACACCAATAATATTTGGATGTTCCGCCAAACGAAGTAAAGTATCAGGAGTCATTTCGACAACTACACGTCCTGGAATGTTATAAATAATAATTGGCAAATCAGAAGCATCTGCAATAGCTTTAAAGTGTTGATACATACCTTCTTGGGATGGTTTATTATAGTAAGGAACAATCGCAAGACCAGCCGCAAAACCACCAAACTCTGCTACTTCTTTGACGAACTCGATAGAGTCACGTGTGTCATTGGTACCAACACCGGCAATTAAAGGAACACGGCCATTGACAACCTTTTGAACAGCTGCAAACAACTGCAACTCCTCATCGTGAGTTAGAGTCGGACTCTCAGCAGTTGTTCCTGCTAGAAGAATTCCGTCTGTATGATGTGCTAATAAATGTTCAATCAACTTTGGAATGGCATCGAAATTAATTGACCCATCTTCATGAAAAGGAGTAATAAAGGCCGTGATAATTTTACAATCTTTTAAATCTTGATAAGACATACGAAACACCTTTCTATTTTAAAGAAGGAGTTCAAATGAACTCCTACACATTATTTCAATTCAAATTTTAATTCAGCTGTTGTACGAACCAATCCACGTTCGTGAAGTGTTTCTGCAATTTGTACTGAGTTCCAAGCGGCACCTTTAAGAAGGTTATCAGAAACCACCCACATATGAATACCTTTTTCTGCATCCAAATCTTTACGGATACGTCCAACGAAAGTATCACGTGAACCAACAGCATTAACCGCTTGAGGATAGATTTGGTGAGCAACATCATCTTCAAGAACTGCACCTGGGAAGGCAGCAATAGCTGCTTTCACTTCTTCGATTGGTGCTACTTCTTTTGTTTCAATATAGACTGACTCAGAGTGAGCTGACAAAACTGGAATACGTACACATGTTGCTGATACGGCAATGCTATCGTCTTCCATGATTTTCTTGGTTTCATTCGTCATCTTCATCTCTTCGTAAGTGTAGTCATTGTCAGTGAAGACGTCAATTTGCGGAAGAGCATTGAAGGCAATTGGATAGTGTTTCTTATCGCCACCTGAAGGCAGGATTTCCGCATGCAAATCACGTGGATTCACACCATCATTCAGTACTTCACGCAACTCACGTTGGGTTTCAAGAATTGCTCCCATACCAGCACCTGAAACAGCTTGGTAAGTTGAAACGATAATACGGTCCAAGCCCCATTTTTGACGAACGGGCTCAAGAGCCACCATCATTTGAATTGTTGAACAGTTAGGACAAGAGATGATTCCGTTGTGAGCATCAAGGGCGTGGGCATTCACTTCAGGAACAACCAATGGTACATCTGGATTTTGACGGAAATAAGATGTGTTATCTACGACGACTGCACCTGCCTTAACAGCATAAGGTGCGTATTTTGCAGAAGTTGATCCACCAGCTGAGAAAAGAGCAATATCAACCCCTTCAAAAGCGTCTTCTGTTGTTTCTTCAATGGTCACATCTTGACCTTTGAATTGCAAGACCTTTCCTGCAGAACGTGCAGACGCAAGGTAACGAATCTTATCGATCGGAAGAGTTGATTCTTCCAACATTTTGATCATTTGAGCACCTACGGCACCTGTAGCGCCGACAACAGCAACTGTGTATCCCATAACAAACCTCTTTCGGAATTTTCTAAAAATTTCTATAATAGAAACATTATACTACTTTTTACCAAAATTGAAAAGTCTTTTTCCTATCTATTTTCTGAAATTGACAAGAAGGAAACTTCTCAAAGTAACTTCCACTTATCTGACCAAAGTGGAAATTAGTCTAA
>NZ_CAUPII010000042.1:0-14240 GCF_963511325.1 uncultured Streptococcus sp. | reverse complement strand
AATAGGCTCCATAAGATCCATAGGGGATTTACCCACTACAAATATTATAGAGCCTTTTTTCTTGCCAGTTTTTTAAATTTCTTGTACAATAGGAAGAGTGAAAAGAGGTATCGTATGAGTAAAAAAGATAAAAAAATTGAAATTCAAGTAGCAGATGCCAAAGTCAATGTAGGAAAAGACAGTTTTGAAGGTTATACATTGACTATCGGTAAAAAAGTTATCGGAGAAATTGCCGAATTAGATGGACAATTCGCAATCATAAAGAATGGAAATGTCGATAGTTTTTATAAAAAACTTGAAAAAGCTGTGGAAATTTTGATTGAAAACTATAATTTAGCAAAATAAAGCTTGTTTTTTGTAAATTTTCATGATATAATAGTTTTTGTTGAACATTGGAGAGATAGCGAAGAGGCTAAACGCGGCGGACTGTAAATCCGCTCCTTCGGGTTCGGGGGTTCGAATCCCTCTCTCTCCATTTCACTTTTGGGGTATAGCCAAGCGGTAAGGCAAGGGACTTTGACTCCCTCATGCGTTGGTTCGAATCCAGCTACCCCAGTTCTTAGGTAATAAATTCAAGATAAAAAGAAAAATATCTTAGGGTATTTTATTTTTATAATTGAAGGACGTGAACGATATAACATGTCTTTGCGGGTGCTTAGGAAAAAATTATAAGTATGTCAAGTTTAAGAAAAGCTTGATTGTTGGAGGATTTTTTAGATGAACGAATTTGAAGATTTGCTAAATAGCGTTAGCCAAGTTGAACCTGGTGATGTTGTTAGTGCTGAAGTATTGACAGTTGATGCTAATCAAGCTAACGTTGCAATCTCAGGAACTGGTGTTGAAGGTGTCTTGACTCTTCGCGAATTGACAAACGATCGCGATGCAGATATCAATGACTTTGTAAAAGTAGGTGAAGTATTGGATGTTCTTGTACTTCGTCAAGTGGTTGGTAAAGATACTGATACAGTAACATACCTTGTATCTAAAAAACGCCTTGAAGCTCGCAAAGCATGGGACAAACTTGTAGGGCGCGAAGAAGAAGTTGTTACAGTTAAAGGAACTCGCGCTGTTAAAGGTGGACTTTCAGTTGAATTTGAAGGCGTACGTGGATTTATCCCAGCTTCAATGTTGGACACTCGTTTTGTACGTAACACTGAGCGTTTTGTAGGTCAAGAGTTTGATGCTAAAATCAAAGAAGTTGATCCTAAAGAAAACCGCTTCATCCTTTCACGTCGTGAAGTTGTAGAAGCAGCAACTGCAGCAGCTCGTGCTGAAGTATTCGGTAAATTGGCTGTTGGTGATGTTGTAACTGGTAAAGTTGCACGTATCACAAGCTTCGGTGCTTTCATCGACCTTGGTGGAGTTGACGGATTGGTTCACTTGACTGAATTGTCACACGAACGTAACGTTTCACCAAAATCAGTTGTAACTGTTGGTGAAGAAGTTGAAGTGAAAATCCTTGATCTTAACGAAGAAGAAGGACGTGTATCACTTTCACTTAAAGCTACAACACCTGGACCATGGGATGGCGTTGAGCAAAAATTGGCTAAAGGTGATGTTGTAGAAGGTACAGTTAAACGTTTGACTGACTTCGGTGCATTTGTTGAAGTATTGCCAGGTATCGATGGACTTGTTCACGTATCACAAATTTCACACAAACGTATTGAAAATCCAAAAGAAGCTCTTAAAGTTGGTCAAGAAGTTACTGTTAAAGTTCTTGAAGTTAACGCTGATGCAGAACGCGTTTCACTTTCTATCAAAGCTCTTGAAGAACGTCCAGCTCAAGAAGAAGGACAAAAAGAAGAAAAACGTGCTCCACGTCCACGTCGTCCAAAACGTCAAGAAAAACGTGATTTTGAACTTCCTGAAACTCAAACAGGATTCTCAATGGCTGACTTGTTCGGAGACATCGAACTTTAATCCATTCAAATTTGAATAAAATCCTTTGTTTTTAAAACAAGGGATTTTTCTTTTTTCTACTAACATTTTTTGATATAATGGTTTTATGTTATATTCAGAAAAAGAATCACTTTATCAAACAATAAATGAACAGCTCTCTTATCTTTTAGATGGAGAGCCCAATGTTTTGGCCAATTTATCAAATGCCAGTGCTCTGCTAAAAACAAGCTTTCCCAATACTGTTTTTGCAGGTTTCTACCTATTCGATGGGAATGAACTCATCTTGGGTCCTTTTCAAGGCGGAGTTTCTTGTGTCAGAATCGCTCTTGGAAAAGGTGTCTGTGGAGAATCGGCGGCTAGTCTTCAAACAGTTATTGTTGGTGATGTAAAGATCTATCCAAACTATATTTCTTGCGATAGTAGTGCTCGTAGTGAAATTGTTGTGCCGATGGTTAAAGAGGGACGTCTTCTGGGCGTTTTAGACTTGGATTCATCTCTTGTTGATGATTATGATGATTTGGATCTGAAATATCTAGAAGAGTTTGTTTCTATTTTGTTAGAGAAAACCGAATGGAATTTTTCAATATTTGAGGAGAAAGCGTAATGTATCAGGCCCTTTATCGAAAATATAGAAGTCAAACATTTTCACAGTTAGTAGGCCAGGAAATTGTTGCAAAAACTCTTAAACAAGCTGTAGAGCAGGAAAAGATCAGCCATGCCTATCTTTTTTCAGGTCCTCGTGGAACTGGAAAAACCAGTGTAGCCAAAATTTTTGCCAAGGCTATGAACTGCCCTAATCAAGAGGGAGGAGAACCTTGTAATAACTGTTATATCTGTCAGGCGGTGACAGACGGTAGCTTGGAAGACGTTATCGAAATGGACGCGGCCTCTAACAATGGGGTGGATGAAATTCGTGATATCCGTGATAAATCAACCTATGCTCCAAGTATAGCTCGGTATAAGGTCTATATCATTGATGAGGTTCATATGCTTTCAACTGGAGCCTTCAATGCCCTTTTGAAAACTCTTGAAGAACCAACTCCTAATGTTGTTTTTATCTTAGCAACGACAGAGCTTCATAAGATTCCTGCAACCATTTTGTCTCGTGTTCAACGCTTCGAGTTCAAATCTATTAGAACTCAGGATATTCGAGATCATATTTTCCATATTTTAGAGAAGGAAGGGATTGCTTATGAAATCGAAGCTGTTGAGATTATCGCTCGTAGAGCCGAAGGTGGTATGCGGGATGCTTTGTCCATTTTAGACCAAGCATTGAGCTTGACTCAAGATGCTAGATTAACAACAGCAGTTTCTGAGGAAATTACTGGGACTATTAGTTTAAGTGCTTTGGATAATTATGTAGCTGCCTTGGCACAAAAAGATGTGACTCGTGCTTTGGAAAATCTTAATTTGATTTTTGATAACGGAAAAAGCATGACACGATTTGTAACAGATTTGTTGCAATACTTGCGAGATATTTTGATTGTCCAAACTGGTGGGGAGAATACTCATCATAGTGAAGTGTTTGAGAGAAACTTAGAACTCCCGCAGAGTGTCTTGTTTGAGATGATTACTCTTGCTACTAAAAGTTTAGCTGATATCAAGGCTAGCTTACAGCCTAAGATTTATGCGGAAATGATGACCATTCGTTTGACAGAACTTGATTCCCAACCAGGACTTTCAGGTGATGTGGCTGAGGAATTATCTTCTCTTAGAGAAGAAGTTGCGCGATTGAAACAGGCTCTGGCAAATGTTAACACGAGTCCTAAGCAGACTACACCAACACCGAGTCGTCCAGTTAACAGCAAGTCAATTTATCGCGTAGATCGCAATAAGGTTCAGTCTATTCTTCAAGAAGCTGTTGAAAATCCTGATTTAGCCCGTCAAAATCTAATTCGTCTCCAAAATGCTTGGGGAGAAGTTATTGAAAGCTTGTCAGGTCCAGATAAGGCACTTTTAGTCGGTTCTCAACCTGTTGCGGCCAATGAACATCATGCCATACTTGCTTTTGAATCTAACTTCAATGCTGGCCAGACCATGAAACGTGATAATCTGAACACCATGTTTGGAAATATCCTTAGTCAAGCAGCGGGATTTTCACCAGAGATTCTTGCTATATCTATGGACGAGTGGAAAGAAGTCAGGGCTGATTTCTCAGCTAAGGCTAAATCGTCACAAGGTCAACCAGTTAAGGAAGAAGTGGAAGAATCTGTCCTTCCTCAAGGATTTGAATTTCTAGCGGATAAAGTGACCATAGAAGAAGATTAAAAGGATATTGTGACATAATACGATGAACAGACAACAATTTATAATCATGGCCTTATTTACTGCTGCTGAGACCTATTTCCTTAATGAATCCATCATGGAGCAACGGTATATTATGGCCTTGCTTTGGGCTATTTTAATTCTAAGAAATTTTAGAGTCAGCTATATTATGGGTAAAATTGTCAACGCTATTGATGACCATTTTCGAGGAAAGAAGTAACCCTCAGCTTCTAGACAAAATCAAAGCCTTTTAGGCTTTTTTTTGTTATACTATTAAAGTATATTTATTGACATTTTATCGTTTTTTACTAGAAAAATAAGGACAATTTTCTAGCAAAAATGGTAAAACGGATTGAAAAAGAAAGGAACTATCATGTCAGTATTAGAGATCAAAGATCTTCACGTTGAAATTGAAGGAAAAGAAATTTTAAAAGGGGTCAATCTGACTCTTAAAACAGGAGAGATTGCAGCTATCATGGGACCAAATGGTACTGGTAAATCAACTCTTTCTGCCGCTATTATGGGAAATCCTAACTATGAAGTAACCAAAGGTGAAGTCTTGTTTGATGGCGTAAATATCCTTGAATTGGAAGTGGACGAGCGTGCGCGTATGGGACTTTTCCTTGCTATGCAATACCCATCAGAAATTCCTGGTATTACTAACGCTGAGTTTCTTCGTGCAGCTATGAATGCTGGTAAAGAAGATGATGAGAAGATTTCAGTTCGTGAGTTTATCACTAAATTGGACGAGAAGATGGAATTGCTCAACATGAAAGAAGAAATGGCTGAGCGTTACCTCAACGAAGGTTTCTCTGGTGGTGAGAAAAAACGTAATGAGATTCTTCAACTTTTGATGTTGGAGCCAATATTTGCACTTTTGGATGAGATTGACTCTGGTCTTGATATTGATGCCCTTAAAGTTGTTTCTAAAGGTGTTAATGCTATGCGTGGTGAAGGCTTTGGTGCTATGATTATCACTCACTACCAACGTCTTTTGAACTACATCACACCAGACGTGGTACATGTGATGATGGAGGGGCGTGTTGTCCTTTCTGGTGGTCCAGAATTGGCTGCGCGATTGGAACGTGAAGGATACGCAAAACTAGCTGAAGAACTTGGCTACGACTACAAGGAAGAATTGTAATTCCCTCGTATCTTTTAGGAGAAGTAAATGACTAAAGAAACTATTAAACTTTTTTCAGAAATGCACGCTGAACCAAGCTGGTTGGCTGATCTCCGTCAAAAAGCTTTTGACAAGATTGAGACTTTGGAATTACCAGTTATTGAGCGTGTCAAATTCCACCGTTGGAATCTGGGTGATGGAACGATCACAGAAAGTGAACCTTCAGTAAATGTTCCAGATTTTACAGCTCTAGATAATCACTTGAAGTTGGTGCAAGTAGGAACTCAAACTGTTTTTGAGCAAATTCCAGTTGAGTTGGCTGAACAGGGTGTTGTCTTCACAGACTTTCATTCAGCTTTAGAAGAAATTCCAGAGCTGATCGAAGAATTCTTCATGTCATCTGTTAAGTATGACGATGATAAATTAGCAGCCTACCACACAGCTTATTTCAATAGTGGTGCTGTTCTCTACATTCCTGATAACGTGGAAATTGCTGAACCAATCGAAGGAATTTTCTACCAAGACAGCGATAGCGATGTGCCATTTAACAAGCACATTCTGATCATTGCAGGTAAAAACTCTAAAATCAGCTACCTCGAACGTTTAGAATCACGCGGTGAGGGTAGTGCTAAGGCGACTGCTAATATCACAGTTGAAGTGATTGCACGTTCTGGTGCTCAAGTGAAGTTTGCGGCGATTGACCGTCTAGGTGAGAATGTCACTGCCTACATTAGCCGTCGTGGTAAATTAGGCAACGATGCAAGTATTGACTGGGCCATCGGTGTCATGAACGAAGGAAATGTTGTTGCAGACTTTGATAGTGATTTGATTGGAAGTGGTAGCCATGCAGACCTTAAGGTTGTTGCTCTTTCAAGTGGTCGTCAGGTACAAGGAATTGATACTCGAGTGACTAACTATGGTTGCAACTCTATCGGTAATATCCTTCAACATGGGGTTATCCTTGAAAAAGCAACTTTGACCTTCAATGGTATCGGTCACATCATCAAAGGAGCTAAGGGAGCAGATGCCCAACAAGAAAGTCGTGTTCTCATGCTTTCAGATCAGGCTCGTTCAGACGCCAACCCAATTCTTTTGATTGATGAAAATGATGTCACTGCAGGTCATGCGGCTTCTATTGGACAAGTAGACCCTGAAGACATGTACTACCTCATGAGTCGTGGCTTGGATAAGGCAACTGCAGAACGTTTAGTTGTTCGTGGTTTCCTTGGATCAGTTATCGTTGAGATTCCAGTCAAGGAAGTTCGCGATGAAATGATTGCAACGATCGAAGAAAAATTGTCAAAACGCTAAGGGGAAGCCTATGTTAGATGTAGAAGCGATTCGCAAGGATTTTCCAATTTTAGACCAAATTGTTAATGATGAACCGTTGGTCTATCTGGACAATGCTGCGACGACACAAAAACCACTAGCAGTTCTGGAAACGATTAACCGCTATTATGAGCAGGACAATGCCAATGTTCATCGTGGGGTTCATACCTTGGCGGAGCGGGCGACAGCTTCCTATGAGGCGGCTCGTGAAACCATTCGTAAGTTTATCAATGCAGGTTCGACAAAGGAAGTTCTCTTTACTAGAGGAACCACGACCAGTCTCAACTGGGTAGCGCGCTTCGCTGAGGAAATTCTGACTGAGGGAGACCAGGTCTTGATTTCTGTCATGGAACACCATTCCAACATCATTCCTTGGCAGGAAGTCTGTCGTAAGACTGGAGCTGAGCTGGTCTTTGTCTATCTCAAGGATGGAGCTCTGGATATGGAAGACTTGCGTTCTAAATTGACTGACAAAGTTAAATTTGTTTCACTAGCTCACGCATCAAACGTTCTTGGTGTGGTTAATCCTATCAAGGAAATCACTCAAATGGCTCATAAAGTTGGAGCTATTATGGTTGTAGATGGTGCTCAGTCTACACCGCATATGAAGATTGATGTCCAGGACTTGGATGTAGATTTCTTTGCTTTCTCAGGTCACAAGATGGCTGGTCCGACAGGCATCGGTGTTCTTTATGGCAAAGAAAAGTATCTGGAACAAATGTCACCGGTGGAGTTTGGTGGCGAGATGATTGATTTCGTTTATGAACAATCTGCAAGTTGGAAGGAATTACCTTGGAAATTTGAGGCTGGAACTCCTAATATGGCAGGAGCGATCGGACTTGCAGCTGCCGTGGATTATCTTGAAAAGATTGGTATGGATGCGATTGAAGCCCATGAACAAGAATTGATCGCATATGTCTTTCCAAAATTACAGGCAATTGAAGGTTTGACCATTTACGGTTCGCAAGATTTGGCTCAACGTTCAGGTGTCATTGCCTTTAACCTAGGAGACCTTCATCCTCATGACCTTGCGACTGCTCTGGATTATGAAGGAGTAGCAGTTCGAGCGGGTCACCATTGCGCTCAACCCTTGCTCCAATATTTGGACCTTCCAGCAACAGCTCGTGCAAGTTTTTATATCTACAATACCAAGGCAGATTGTGATAAGTTAGTAGATGCCTTACTAAAGACAAAGGAGTTTTTCAATGGCACTTTCTAAACTAGATAGCCTTTATATGGCAGTGGTAGCGGACCATTCGAAAAATCCCCATCACCAAGGTAGGTTGGAAGATGTTGAACAAATCAGTCTTAACAATCCAACCTGTGGTGATGTGATTAATCTCTCTGTCAAGTTTGATGCAGATGATCGTTTGGAAGATATCGCTTTTCTAAACTCTGGTTGTACGATTTCAACTGCCTCTGCTAGTATGATGACAGATGCAGTCTTAGGAAAGACCAAGCAAGAAATCCTAGAGCTTGCAACTATCTTTTCTGAAATGGTGCAAGGTCAAAAGAATGAGCGTCAAGATCAACTTGGAGATGCAGCTTTCTTGTCAGGAGTTGCCAAATTTCCGCAACGAATTAAATGCGCAACCCTAGCTTGGAATGCCCTTAAAAAAACAATTGAAGACCAAGAAAACAAATAAGACAAAGTTTCTTTGTTTTATTAATCATAAGTAATGAAGAATGAAAGAAAGGATATTATGGCTGAAGAAAGAGTAGAACCAAAACCAATTGATCTTGGTGAATATAAATTTGGTTTCCATGACGATGTAGAGCCTGTCCTATCGACAGGAAAAGGATTGAATGAAGATGTCATTCGTGAACTATCAGCTGCTAAGGGTGAGCCTGAGTGGATGTTAGAATTTCGATTAAAATCTTACGAAACCTTTAAAAAAATGCCTATGCAAACTTGGGGAGCAGACTTGTCAGAGATTGATTTTGATGACTTGATTTACTACCAAAAACCATCTGATAAACCAGCTCGTTCATGGGATGAGGTTCCTGAAAAAATCAAAGAAACCTTTGAACGTATTGGGATTCCTGAAGCTGAGCGTGCCTATCTTGCTGGAGCTTCTGCCCAGTATGAGTCAGAAGTGGTTTACCATAACATGAAAGAAGAATTTGAGAAGTTAGGAATTATCTTTACAGATACAGATTCTGCCCTCAAAGAGTACCCAGACTTGTTTAAACAATACTTTGCGAAGTTAGTACCGCCGACTGATAACAAGCTGGCTGCCCTCAACTCAGCAGTATGGTCAGGTGGAACCTTTATTTACGTACCAAAAGGTGTCAAGGTAGATATTCCACTTCAAACTTACTTCCGTATCAACAACGAAAATACTGGTCAGTTTGAACGTACCTTGATTATCGTTGATGAAGGAGCAAGTGTTCACTATGTTGAAGGATGTACAGCGCCAACTTATTCAAGTAACAGTTTGCATGCTGCCATTGTAGAAATCTTTGCTTTGGACGGAGCTTACATGCGTTATACAACCATCCAAAACTGGTCTGATAACGTTTATAACTTGGTAACAAAACGTGCCAAAGCCTTGAAAGATGCGACAGTTGAGTGGATCGACGGAAACTTGGGTGCCAAAACAACCATGAAGTACCCATCTGTTTACCTTGATGGAGAAGGGGCGCGTGGAACTATGCTTTCGATTGCCTTTGCTAATGCTGGGCAACACCAAGATACTGGCGCTAAGATGATCCACAATGCTCCACATACAAGCTCGTCTATCGTATCTAAATCCATCGCTAAAGGCGGAGGTAAGGTTGACTACCGTGGACAAGTGACCTTCAACAAGAACTCTAAGAAATCTGTTTCTCACATCGAGTGTGATACCATTATCATGGATGACTTGTCAGCATCAGATACTATTCCGTTTAATGAAATTCACAACTCGCAAGTTGCATTGGAGCACGAAGCTAAGGTTTCTAAGATTTCAGAAGAACAACTATACTACCTCATGAGTCGTGGTTTGTCAGAATCTGAAGCTACTGAGATGATCGTTATGGGATTTGTAGAACCCTTCACCAAAGAACTTCCAATGGAATACGCAGTTGAGCTTAACCGCTTGATTAGCTATGAGATGGAAGGATCAGTCGGATAAACTTTATGAACAGAAACTGAGGCTGGGACAAAAGTCCTAGCCTCTCAATTGTCTTTGGATTGTCGAGCAAGACGCAGTGGTTGAGTGGGCTCTACTACGCTGATTTCATCAGCTTTTACAGCCCTACTCAACTGTGCGGAGGTGGGACGACGAAATCGTATTCTAACGAATTACCGATTTCTGTCCCACTCTCAGTTTTTTTGATGAAAGATGCTAATAAATATTCACAAAAAGTCTTTTGTATGGTAAAATAATACAATCACATAAAGTGGGAGATGAATGATGAATATTTTTAGAACCAAAGACGTTAGTCTAGGTAAGACAGAAATGCATCGCCATTTAAAACTATGGGACTTAATTCTCTTGGGAATTGGTGCTATGGTGGGAACAGGTATTTTTACCATTACAGGGACTGCTGCAGCAACATTAGCAGGACCTGCCCTTGTGGTATCGATTGTAATTTCTGCTATCTGCGTGTCCTTATCTGCACTCTTTTTTGCAGAATTTGCTTCTCGTGTTCCTGCAACGGGTGGAGCATATAGTTATTTATATGCAATTTTGGGTGAATTTCCAGCCTGGATTGCAGGTTGGCTGACTATCATGGAATTTATGACAGCTGTTTCTGGCGTCGCTTCAGGTTGGGCGGCCTATTTTAAGGGTTTGCTTAGCCATTATGGAATTTCCTTGCCACAAGCTTTAAATGGAACTTTTAATCCTGAACATGGTACTTATATTGATTTTTTACCAATTTTAGTAATTCTACTTGTTACAGGCGTTGTACTTTTAAATTCGAAAGCAGCTCTTCGTTTTAATTCTATTCTTGTTGTTTTAAAATTTTCTGCTCTTGCCTTGTTTATCCTTGTTGGAATTTGGTACATTAAACCTGAAAATTGGTCAGACTTTGCACCATTTGGGTTTGGTCAGATTTATGGTGGAAGCACTGGAATTATGGCAGGTGCTTCACTGATGTTCTTTGGATTCTTAGGATTTGAGTCCATTTCTATGGCAGTTGATGAAATTCAAAGTCCACAAAAGAATATTCCACGTGGGATTGTTTTATCCTTAACCATTGTAACCATTCTGTATGCCTTGGTTACCTTGATATTGACAGGTATCGTTCATTATAGCAAGCTTAATGTTGATGATGCAGTGGCTTTTGCTCTTAGAAGTATTGGTATTGGTTGGGCCGCTAATTATGTTTCACTCGTTGCTATTTTTACTTTGATTACGGTATGTATTTCCATGACTTACGCCTTGTCTCGAATGATTTATAGTTTGGCACGTGATGGGCTCATGCCTCAGAGTTTCAAACAAGTGACTAAGACCAGTCGTGTCCCTAAGAATGCGACCATTTTAACAGGTGTTGTTTCAGCTATTGCAGCGGGAATTTTCCCACTGGCAAGTATCGCAGCCTTTCTCAATATCTGCACCTTAGCCTATCTTATTCTCCTAGCCTATGGGATCATCAAATTGAGAAAAGATAAGGGTATGCCCAAAGAGGGAGAATTTAAAACTCCCCTGGTACCTTTTTTACCAATCTTGTCTATTCTGATTTGCCTTTCATTTATGCTTCAATACACCCTTGAAACATGGATGGCATTTGGAATTGCCTTGTTAATTGGAATTCTTATCTACTTTACTTATGGCTATAAACATTCAACTCTAGATGAAAATGAATAAAGAAAAAATCGCGACATTCGCGATTTTTTGATTTTTTATAACTTCTCGTTAACAAAACGAACGAAGCGATTCCACCAAATTTTTAAGAAGAAGGCTTTATCGACATTTTTCTCTGCAACCATTTCAAAGTTAGGTTTGTCAGTAGTGATATAACCTTGCCCGACTAGATCTTTATCTTCATAAGTGAGATGGCCAACGACTGTTCCTGCTTCAAGTGGTGCAGTATGTTCAGTAGTATCAGCAGTATAGGTGATAGTTGATTGAGCTCGACTGCCCAAGCGTTGAACAATTTTGATATCTTCTTTTGCGACCGCTGTGACTGTGTCATCTTTTCCATCTAAAACAGGACTTTTACTATCCTCATAACTTTCACCCTGCTTGACGATGGTCTGGAGAGCAAAATTGGATGAGATATAATCTAGAAGAGCTGAAGTTGCAGTAAAACGAGCATATGGATTGGTATCTTGGTTGTCAGCATTTAAAACAACAGTAATGATACGCATTCCTTTTTCGACTGTAGTACCTACAAAGGATGCTCCAGCCTTATCAGTCGTGCCAGTTTTAAGTCCATCAACACCACCACGATAGGCAGGCATTCCCTCCAACATATAGTTAGTAGAATTAATGGTCATACCAGCGAAAGTAGAAGAAGGTTTCTTAGTGATTTCTAATACCTGAGGATACTTGAGGATGAGGTTGCGGGCAACAATGGCTACATCATAGGCACTTAATTTGTTCTCATCATCTTTCTTTGAACCAGGATAGATATTAGCACCAAGAGTTTCATTGTTAAGACCAGTTGTATTAACGAGAGTAGCGTCTTGGATACCCCATTCCAATAGTTTGGCCTTCATCATATCAACGAAGTCTTTTTCAGAGCCAGCAATTTTTTCAGCTAGGGCAATGGCTGCACTGTTAGCACTGGATACCAGAGTGGCTTCTAGCAATTCCTCAACTGTGTAGTTACGAGCTTCCATAGGAACGTTACTTGCTTCAGAATTAGTAGTAAGCTGGTAGGGATAATCTGAGATTTCAACAGGAGTAGAAAGGGTGATTTTTCCTTGTTCCAAGGCTTCATAGACTAGATAAACAGTGAGGATTTTACTGATAGAAGCTATTTCAACAGGTTGAGTAGCATCTTTTTCATATAAAATCTTTCCACTGTTAGCCTCAACGGCAATAGCATGTTTTGCTGCTACATCAAAATCCTGGGCAAAAACCGTAGTAGCGGAACCAAACGAAATAAGTGTTAATAGTGTTAAAAATAATTTCTTCATAGTAATTGTATTCTATCATAAAGACAAAAAATATTCTTGTTTTTATAATGTAGGTTATCAATCTTTTTTGAAATATGGTAAAATAGGAAAAAGAGGAGGTGGCTTATGTTTCGGAGAAATAAATTATTCTTCTGGACCACTGAGATATTATTAATAACCCTTATTTTCTACTTATGGAGAGAAATGGGTGCTATTATTACACCCTTTGTCAGTGTTGCAAATACGATCATGATTCCTTTTTTATTGGGAGGATTTTTGTATTACCTAACCAACCCAATTGTTATCTTTTTAGAGAAGGAATGCAAGATCAATCGCATCATTGGGATTTTGTTAACCCTTTGTGCCTTAATTTGTGCAATCGTACTTAGTTTTGTCTATCTGCTACCGATTTTGATTAATCAGTTGAGTAGCCTAATCTATTCGAGTCAAAACATTTATGGTCGTCTTCAAGATTTAGTCATTGAGTTATCAAAACATCCAGCCCTGCAAAATCTAGATATTCAACAAACTATTCAACAACTGAATCTCTCTTATGTTGATATTTTGCAAAATATCTTAAACAGTGTGACAAATAGTGTTGGCAGTGTTCTATCTGCGCTCATAAGCACTGTATTGATTATCATCATGACACCAGTTTTCTTGATTTACTTCCTACTTGATGGGCATAAATTTTTACCCATGCTAGAAAGAACTATATTAAAACGAGATAAATTGAACATATCTGGTTTATTGACAAACCTAAATACAACTATTTCTCGTTACATTAGTGGAGTGTCAATAGATGCAGTTATTATTGGATGTTTAGCTTTTATCGGTTATAGTGTAATTGGTCTAAGATATGCCTTGGTCTTCGCCATTTTTTCTGGATTGGCTAATTTGATCCCGTATGTAGGTCCAGTTATCGGTTTGGTTCCAATGGTTATTTCAAATCTATTTACGGATCCACAAAAGATGATTATTGCTGTCATCTATATGGTGATTGTCCAACAAGTGGATGGCAATATCCTCTACCCTCGAATTGTTGGTGGAGTCATGAAAGTTCATCCGATTACAATTCTCGTGCTATTATTGTTGTCAAGTAATATCTATGGTGTCGTAGGTATGATTGTTGCTGTTCCAACCTACTCCATTTTAAAAGAGATTGCTAAATTCTTAGCGCGACTGTATGAAAATCATAAGGAAGCACAAGAAGTCAAAAAACATCAATCAGAATAAAGATGTCGAGATAAAAGATTCCGATATCTTTTTTTATCATTGTATCTTTGGCGCTGTAGTTGATTAAACTTTTTATTGGTTTTAAACTCTCAAATCTCTTATGATAAAACTTTAATTTTTCTATACATAATTTTTTATAAACAACTGAATGATTGAAGTCTTTCGAGGTTGGAAATAGGCAATTCAGACTTGGGTTATCGATTTATGGTCTATCGCCTTTTGCTAAAATAAGCCTATTTATAGATATTTTAAATAAATTGGTAGAGGAAGTAGAGCAAGAATAAGAATAATTCACAAAAACTTTGTAAAACACTTGCAATTTAGCTGAAATTTGAT
>NZ_CAUPII010000041.1:0-14293 GCF_963511325.1 uncultured Streptococcus sp. | reverse complement strand
ATAAAAACACCCCAAAAGTTAGATTTTTTCTGTCTAACTTTTGGGGTGCAGTTCAATCTTGGGTATCTTTTTTCTTATATGCTTGTTTTATAACTCGGGTGAATTTCTTAGAAAATATCAAATAACAATTTCACATTGAGAATTGTTAAGATAATGGAAACGATATAGCCAAGGATGGTATTCCATTTGGCATTGGTAAATTCTCCCATCAGTGATTTCTTAGAAGTTAGATAAATCAGTGGGAAGATTGAAAATGGAAGAGCAATCGAAAGAAAGACTTGTGAATAAACCAATAACTGATCCAATGTTTTTTCCTGATGACCAAACAGAACCGCTACAATCATGACAGGCAACAAGGCAAAGAGACGAGTTGCCAAACGAATGAACCATTGAGGTAATCTCATATGCAAGAAACCTTCCATAACGATTTGTCCAGTCAAGGTACCCGTAATCGTCGAATTTTGACCACTGGCTAATAAAGCCAAGGCAAACAAGGTTGATAAGGTCGAGCTAGCTATAGCTCCTGCAATAGTAGAATCCTGCAAGGCATTATACATTTGAGAGAAGGCAGAAATCTCAGATGCATGGCCGAAAAAGAGAGCCGCCCCGAGAATTAATAGAAGGGAGTTAACCACAAAGGCCAAGGATAATTGGAGATTTGAATCCCAGGTCATAAAGCGCACGGCTTTTCGAACATCATTCTTGTCCTTGTGATTGATTTTCCGAGTTTGAGACAAGGAAGAATGCAAATAGAGGTTATGGGGCATAACCGTTGCTCCCACGATCCCTAGTGCCAAGGTTAATTGACTTTCATGCCCTGACAAGGGACTTTCAAATAAGGTTGCATTCGGTAGATAACCCTCAACGATTCCTTGGAAGCTTGGATGTGACAAAGCTACCAGATAGGTAAAAATTGCTAGAATGGTTAAAATCAGTGTTGTCACAATAGCTTCAATCTTCTTAAAGCCAAATTTCATCAGAAGCAATAAGAGAAAAACATCCAACACAGTCAAGAGAATTGCTATCATAATCGGAATCTTAAAGAGAAGATTGAGAGCAATCGCTGAACCTAGAACTTCTGCCAGATCTGTCGCCATCAAGGCTAATTCTAAAATCACCCATAGACTATAACGAAGCCATTTAGGTGAATGATGAGCCGTTGCTTGAGCCAGGTCCATCTGGGTTACAATACCAAGCTTTCCTGCCATCTGCTGAAGTTGCATGGCAATGAGAGATGAAATCAAGATAACAAACAAGAGACTATACTTATAGGAAGCACCACCGACTACACTGGTAATCCAGTTTCCTGGATCCATATAACCAACTGCGACAAGAGCACCCGGACCTAAAAAGGCCTTTAAATTTTGCCAGAAATGATTGTTATTTGGAGTATCGATAGATTGATTAATCTCAGAGAGTGACACTTTTTTATGAGAAGACATAGATACTTACCTCTTTCTAAACCTACTTTTTCATTATTTTCTATTAGAGAAAAATAAGATTGACTTTAAACTATTAAAACAATGAAAACTATATGAAAAACATTTAGTTTTTTCATTATTTTTCTTAAGGCACCTTAATATTTTTCTTAAGGCACCTTAATTATAACACAAAAAATGAAAACTATATGAAAAACATTTAGTTTTTTCATTATTTTTCTTAAGGCACCTTAATTATAAAAAATATGATAAAAACTTAAGAAAATTCAACAAAATTTTAGGGAAAGTCAGAATAAGTCTACTCATTAACGATAATGATAAATCTATTGATAAACTTTGACATTTAATAGTGAACTGTAACTATTATTTCTAACTCGATTTCTCTATAAAAGAGGAAAAACCAGCGTCTTTTGACGCTGGATAAAAGCTACTTAGATCATTTAACAAGAAACTAAATTGCTTCTGTGACAAAACTTCTACTTTCAAGTACCTTAAGCATAGCATCTGCTGTATCCAAGGCTGTGAAGAGTGGCACACCATGTTCGATAGCTGAACGGCGGATTTGTTCACCATCTTCATCAGCAGTTCGCTTAGTACCAACTGTGTTGATGATAGCTTGGATTTTCCCTTTACGAACATAGCTTGGGATATCATGTTCATCATCACCAATCTTACCAACGAGTTGAGCCTTCAAGCCATGACTTTCAAAGAAAGCTGCTGTTCCTTGAGTCGCAAGGATACCATAACCAATATTTTGGAAACGACGAGCCAAATCCAAAGCTTCTTCCTTGGCATCATCAGCGATAGTAAAGACAACATTTCCAAAGGTTGGCAAGTGAAGATAAGAAGCTTCAAAGGCCTTGTAGAGGGCTTTTTCAAGAGTCGTATCAGAACCCATAACTTCCCCTGTTGACTTCATTTCAGGACCGAGCAAGCTGTCTACTTTCGCTAGCTTGGTAAATGAGAAGACTGGCGCCTTGATATGAACACGACTGCTTTCTGGATAAAGTCCATCCTGATAACCAAGTTCTTCAAGACTTTGACCAAGAATTAACTTAGTTGCTACTTGAGCCATAGGGATATTGGTCACTTTAGAAAGAAATGGAACCGTACGGCTGGCACGTGGATTGACCTCAATAACGTATACTTTTTCATCCTTGATAACAAACTGGATATTCATCATTCCAAGGCAGTTAAGACCGATTGCTAGGCGTTTAGTATAGTCTGCGATTGTTTCTTGCACCTTTTGCGACAAGGTTTGTGGTGGGTAAACGGCCATTGAGTCACCTGAGTGGACACCAGCACGTTCGATATGCTCCATAATACCAGGGATAAGGACATTTTCACCGTCTGAAATGGCATCAACTTCACACTCTTGTCCAACGATATAAGAGTCAACAAGAACTGGGTGGTCTGGACTAGCCTTAACCGCTGTACGCATGTAAGAACGAAGGTCCTCTTCGTTTTCAACAATTTCCATGGCACGTCCACCCAAGACATAAGATGGGCGAACGAGGACTGGAAAGCCAATCTTGCGAGCTGCAAGCACTGCTTCTTCTTCATTGGTCGCTGTCTGTCCTGGTGGCTGAGGAATATCCAAGTCTTTAAGGGCTTGCTCGAAGAGGTCACGGTCTTCGGCACGGTCTAGGTCAGCGACTTGCGTACCAAGGATGGTCACACCTGCTTTTGCCAATGGTTCAGCAAGGTTAATGGCTGTCTGACCACCGAACTGAACGATAACGCCTTTTGGTTGCTCCAAGTCAATAACATTCATAACATCTTCGAATGTCAATGGCTCAAAGTAAAGCTTATCTGATACAGAGAAGTCTGTAGAAACGGTCTCTGGGTTTGAGTTCATGATGATAGCCTCATAACCAGCAGCTTGAATCGCCTTAACCGAGTGAACAGTTGCGTAGTCAAACTCAACCCCTTGACCGATACGGATTGGACCAGAACCTAGGACAAGTACAGATTCCTTATCAGACTTGATAGACTCATTTTCCCATCCATATGTTGAGTAGAAGTACGGAGTTTCTGATTCAAATTCTGCGGCACAAGTATCTACCATCTTGTAAACTGGAACAATCTTATTTTCCAAACGTAGTTGACGTACTTGGTCAGCTGTCGTTTTCCATAGTTCAGCAATCTTACGGTCTGAAAAACCATTCAATTTTGCAGTTTTCAAAACTTCAAGATCTTGTGGATGTGAGCCCAATTCTTGCTCAATTTCAAAGATATGCAAAAGTTTATCAAGATAGAAGATATCAATTTTTGTGAGTTCAGCGATTTCCTCTATTGTATAACCACGTCTGATGGCTTCTGATACGTAGAAGAGGCGATCATCTTGAGCCTTCACAACCTTTTCAATCAAGGCATCATCTGAAATTTCTGCCAGCTCTGGAATTTCATTGTGGTGAACACCAATTTCAAGTGAGCGACAAGCTTTCAGAAGTGACTCCTCGATGTTACGACCAATGGCCATAACTTCTCCAGTCGCCTTCATCTGAGTACCAAGACGGCGTTCTCCCTTTTCAAACTTGTCAAATGGGAAGCGCGGAATTTTGGCAACCACGTAGTCAAGGGCTGGCTCAAACATGGCATAAGTTGAACCTGTAACTGGGTTGATGACCTCATCTAAGGTCAAACCGACTGCAATCTTAGCGGCCAATTTGGCAATCGGATAACCTGTCGCCTTAGATGCAAGGGCTGAAGAACGTGATACACGAGGGTTTACTTCGATGACATAGTACTTGAAGCTGTGGGGATCAAGCGCAAGCTGAACGTTACATCCGCCTTCAATCTTGAGAGCGCGGATAATGCTCAAGCTCGCATCACGAAGCATTTGGTTTTCATAGTCTGACATGGTTTGCGCAGGGGCAAATACGATAGAATCCCCTGTGTGAATCCCAACTGGGTCAAAGTTTTCCATGTTACAAACAACCAAGGCATTGTCAGCTGAGTCTCGCATGACTTCGTATTCGATTTCCTTGAAGCCAGCAATGGAACGTTCAATCAAACATTGGGTAACAGGTGACAACTTCAAACCATTTTCGGCAATTTCACGCAATTCTTCCTCGTTGGCACACATACCACCACCTGTACCACCAAGTGTGAAGGCTGGACGGACGATCACTGGGTAGCCAATTGTCGCTGCAAAGGCAACGGCTTCTTCCACAGTGTTAACAATTTCAGATTCTGGAATCGGTTGATTCAATTCTTCCATCAATTGTTTAAAGAGATCGCGGTCTTCAGCTTGGTCTATGGCAGACAATTTAGTCCCGAGAAGTTCTACTCCCAATTCATCAAGAATGCCATTTTTAGACAATTCCATGGCCATGTTAAGCCCTGTTTGACCACCAAGAGTTGGAAGCAAGGCATCTGGACGTTCTTTACGGAGAATACGAGTCACAAACTCAAGTGTAATCGGTTCGATATAAACCTTGTCTGCAATTTCCTTATCAGTCATGATAGTTGCAGGGTTTGAGTTTACTAAGACAACCTCATACCCTTCCTCTTTCAAAGACAAGCAAGCCTGAGTCCCAGCATAGTCAAACTCAGCAGCCTGACCAATAATAATCGGACCAGAACCAATCACCATAATTTTTTGAATATCAGTACGTTTAGGCATTTATAAGATATTAAGGGCGTCAAGTGGACAAAGCTAAAATAGGAGTTATGACGAAGAACTGTCAGTTCTAGGAATAACTATCTTTTTAGCACCGTCCGTAGCCCGTATTCAGTTCAGCAAATACGGCTCACCCTTCTCCTTTCTATTCGTCGCCTCACAGGGCGACATTAAATAAATTCTCCGACGATTTTTTAGCGAAACGATTTTTTTCGATAAAAAATCTAGTGCAGGGAGTTTTTAGTTCGCCTAATAGCGACTAAAAGAAACGACCTGCCTTTCTATTCGGCAACTCTCGGGTTGCCATTAAATAAATTCTACGACGATTTCACACTCGTCTTTAGTTTGTTTGTTTGAAGGCTTCCATCATCTCGATGAACTCGTCAAATAGATAACTTGCATCGTGCGGACCTGGTGCAGCATCTGGGTGGAATTGCACAGAGAAACCTGGTTGGTATCTGTGACGTACACCTTCAACTGACTTGTCATTGATTTCTTCGTGGGTAATCATCAAATGGTCTGGAAAATCTTCACGACTTACTGCATATCCATGGTTTTGACTCGTGAAGTCCACGCGCCCTGTCGCAATTTCACGCACTGCGTGGTTAAAACCACGGTGACCAAATTTCATCTTGTAGGTCTTAGCACCATTTGCCATTGCAAAGAGTTGATGCCCCATACAAATACCAAAGATTGGAATCTTGCCAAGAATACCACGAATCATATCAAGTGCTTCTGGTACATCTTCTGGATTTCCCGGTCCATTTGACAACATAACTCCGTCTGGATTTAAGTGAAGGATTTCCTCTGCTGTTGTAGTATAAGGAACGACCGTTACATTACAATCTCTCTTAGACAACTCTCTTAAGATTGAATGCTTGAGACCAAAGTCTACAAGTACCACACTTAAACCTACTCCTGGAGCTGGGTAAGCAGTTTTTGTAGAAACCTGTTTGATATTATCAATCGGTAAAACAGTCGCTTGAAGCTGATCTGTGATGTGATCGATACTATCTCCCACATGTGTCAGAGTCGCTCTCATAGTTCCATGTTTGCGAATGATTTTTGTCAAAGCACGTGTATCAATACCTGAAATACCAGGGATTTTCTTAGACTTCAAAAATTCATCCAGTGTCATCTGGTTGCGCCAGTTGCTGGCTCTACGAGCTTCTTCAAACACCACTACACCTTTACAGGTTGGACTGATAGACTCGTAGTCATCACGGTTAATCCCATAATTTCCAACCAAGGGATAGGTAAAGGTTAGGATTTGCCCATTGTAAGACTGATCCGTAATGGATTCTTGATAACCGGTCATCCCAGTATTAAAGACGATTTCACCAGTTACATCAATATCAGCCCCAAAGGCTTTTCCTTCAAAAATTGTTCCATCTTCTAAAACTAGAAGTCGTTTAGTCATAAATTCACCTCTCGTGGATGCTCTCAGGCATCTTTTAACGTTTTGTGTCTTATTTTGCGTTTCTGTAAGTCAATACAGATTCTAAAATTGCCATTCTGACAAAGACACCATTGGTCATTTGTTGAACAATACGTGATTTTGGTGCTTCGACCAAGTGATCAGCAATTTCAACATCGCGATTTACAGGAGCAGGATGCATCAGAATAGCTTTATCTTTCAAGCGATCATAACGTTCTTGAGTCAAACCATGCTGGGCATGATAGCCTTCTTTTGAAAAGACTGTTCCACTTTCATGACGCTCATGCTGAACACGGAGAAACATCATCACATCAACTTGGTCAATGATTTCATCAATGCTTACAAACTGTCCATAGTCTGCAAACTCTTGACTTCTCCATTCCTCAGGTCCAGCAAAGTAGAGTTCTGCTCCTAAGCGTTTTAAGATTTGCATATTGGATTTAGCCACACGCGAATGGTCAAGGTCACCAGCAATGGCTACCTTGAGTCCTTCGAAGTGTCCAAATTCTTCATAAATCGTCATTAAATCAAGCAAGCTTTGGCTTGGGTGTTGACCCGAACCATCCCCACCATTGATAATCGAAGTCGTAATCGTCGGACTATCGATCAACTCTCTGTAGTAATCCACCTCTGGGTGTCGGATGACACAGGCATCTACCCCCAAGGCTGACAAGGTTAAAATTGTATCGTAGAGTGTTTCACCCTTGTTGACTGAACTTGTCTTCACATCGAAGTCCAGTAGGTGAAGTCCCAGTTTAATCTCTGCTACTTCAAAAGATTTGTGGGTACGAGTCGAACTCTCAAAGAAGAGATTAGAGACAATGTGTTGGTCCTCGTAAGACGCTTTTGCTCCATTTTTAAACTCAATTCCTCGTTTAATCAATTTCATGACTTGTTCTACAGTAAGGTCTTCCATTGAGACTACATGTTGAATGGCTTGTTGATTTTCTGACATGGCTAACTCCTTTTAGCTATCTAAGCTTCTTCGGTAATAAGAACACGATCTTGTCCATCTAGTTCAGTCATCTCTACGATGATTTCTTCTGAACGACTGGTTGGGATATTTTTCCCTACATAGTCTGGACGAATCGGTAATTCTCTATGTCCACGGTCAACTAGAACAGCTAAACTCACACGAGAAGGACGGCCATGGGTAACGATGTTATCAATAGCTGCTCGGATGGTCCGACCTGTGTAAAGCACATCGTCCACCAAGATTACCTCACGTTCTGTCACATCAACAGAGATTATAGAAGTATCTTCACCGCTTTTGACATCGTCGCGGAAAGGTTTGGTATCTAATTCTACAACGGGGACAGAGATATTTTCTAATTGTTCCAAACGCTCTTGGATACGGTGAGCAATGAAGACACCTCGTGTTTTTATCCCAGCCAATACAATCTTGTTTAAATCTTTATTTCGCTCGATAATCTCGTAGGTAATCCGAGTAATCGCTCGCTTGACGGTCAATTCGTCTACAACTTCTTTTGTCTTCATGACAAACCTCCAAAAAGAAAAGTCTCCTTTTTTCAAGGAGACTTGAGAATGTATAACTAAGCGAGCCTTACTGTAAACAGTATAGACTTACCCTTCTACTTAATCGAGCTCCTTGCCTGCCTCACGGGACAGGATTAAAGGAATATTTGATTGCTACTACTATATCACAAAGTAGTAATCGATGCAAGAAAAAACACAAGAAATCAATTTTATAATGAACTAAAATCGTATAACTGTGGATAGTGATCGCATTCTGGATTTTTCGGATGACAGATAGCACGACCAAAGTAAATCATAGCCTGATGGGCTGCCAACCATTCTTCTGGTGGCAAGACATCCATAACACGTTTTTCGACATCAAGGGGTGTAGCTGATTTTTTAACAATATCGTGGTGTTTACAGATTCGCTCTACGTGAGTATCAACTGCAAAGGCCGGAATACCGAATCCCACGCTCAAAACTACGTTAGCTGTTTTACGACCAACTCCCGCTAAACTCTCTAATTCTTCTCTAGTCTGAGGGACTTGACCGTCAAAATCATCCAGTAGTTGTTGGGCACATTTTTTGAGGAATTTAGCCTTATTGCGATAAAGGCCTAGGCGAGAAATATACGAGGCAATCTCACTCTCACTTGCATCTGCCATGGTTTGTGGGGTTGGAAAAGCTGCAAAAAGTCCAGGTGTAGCTTTATTGACTGCTGCATCTGTCGTCTGAGCTGACAGCATAACCGCAACCAAGAGCTCAAAATGATTGCGAAAATCTAGACTTGGTTTTGCATCTGGAAAAAGAGCAATGATTTCCTCAATGACATGACGGGCACGTTTCTTGGATAAAACCATCTATTCGTCTCCGTCAAACAGTCCTTGCAAACCTGCAAAAGGACTATTTTCTTCTTTCTTGACTGCCTGTTGGGCTTGATACTCTTCCTCAGACATGATTTGCCAGTCATTTCCAGAAACAAATCCCTGACCTGCTTCTTCCTCAGCTGTTAAGACCTTGATAGGAATATTGAGCAAGATATTATCTGAAACACTTTCAGCCAGGTCGATTTCCCCATTTTCGATCGGTAAAACCAAGTCATCATCTAGAACTTCTTGGTCCAATTGATTGGTAGCACCTTCCATAAAGACTTCCGTTACTGGATAGGACTCTTTTAATTCTACAGGTTCCATGCTACGGCTAGAAGCTAAAACGATTGTATAAGACAACTGATAATCTAGGAAAAACATAAGGTCTTCGTACTGAACTTTCCCTACAGCAACAATATCTTTTACATCTATAATTTCTTGATTACGTTTACGTAAGTCTGCCACCAAATCTAAAGTTTGCTCAAAGTGCAAGCCTTCCGGCAACTTACGAATTTCTTGAATATTTAATTTCATACTTCCTCCATAAAGATTTACTCACTTGATTATACCATGAAAGAACCGCAAGCAAGGCAACTAAACTTTCAAAAAATCATTCTCTATTTTTTGATATATTTATTATGACAATTTTATTTTTTGTGCTATACTATAGACATCAATACATGGGCAAAGGAGGACGCTCATATGGAAGATAAAGAACTAATCTTAGAAGCTTATCAACTCATTTCCGAGTTAAACAAAGCTTACCAGACTTGCAAACAAGGATTGCCTGATGATCTGCGCTTGCAGCAAAATATCGACGAGCTACTCAATCAACTTAAAAAGACAGAGAAACTCGATAACTCTATCTTAATTGATCTTGAGAAATTTTACCAACATACCAGTCTCTTGATTGGACTTGGCACCCTTAAACTCAATGAAGAAGCTCGCACAGCTTGGAGAAACTATGACAAATTCCACTACGATCAAGTCAAACACGTACTGACTCTCTATGGACCTGTTTTTGGTTTCTAGAAAGACTTGAATTTTTCATTTCTTTTGACAAAGTGTTCCAAAAGGTATAAAATAAACATAGTAATTTTCGGAGGTAAGGGAGACATGAACAACTAAGTCTATCAAATAAAGAACCTTTATTTAGTAGATCTTGTTCTTGTCTCTTTTTGTGTGCTCTTTTTTCTGCTGCTTTTTCAGCCCTTTTAAAAGAGTTTTTTGACATAGACTTTGGGCTCTACTAGGTAAAGTAGAGCTTTTTGTTATGCAATGTGGACATTCTAGAAAGGGCAATAATATGATAAAAATCAATCATCTGACCATCACACAAAACAAAGATTTACGAGACCTTATTTCCGATTTAAATATGACTATCCAAGACGGAGAAAAGGTCGCCATTATTGGAGAAGAAGGTAATGGGAAATCAACCTTACTTCGAACTTTAATGGGAGAATATTTGTCTGATTTCACTATCAAGGGAGACGTCCAGTCTGACTATCAGTCACTGGCCTACATTCCTCAAAAGTTACCTGAGGAGCTAAAAAATAGAACTCTACATGACTACTTCTTTTTGGATTCTGCTGATTTAGACTACAGCATTCTTTATCGTTTGGCTGAGGAATTGCACTTTGACAGCAATCGTTTTGCTAGTGACCAAGAGATTGGTAGTCTCTCGGGTGGCGAAGCTTTGAAAATTCAGCTCATCCATGAATTGGCCAAACCCTTTAAGATTTTATTTTTAGATGAACCTTCAAATGACTTAGATCTTGAGACGATTGATTGGCTAAAAAGTCAGATTCAAAAGATGGGACAAACCGTTATTTTCATTTCTCATGATGAAGACTTGCTCTCTCAAACAGCAGATACCATAATCCACTTACGACTAGTTAAGCATCGAAAGGAAGCTGAAACCCTGGTCGAACATTTAGACTATGATCGCTATAGTGAACAGAGAAAGGCTAATTTTGCCAGACAAAGCCAGCAAGCTGCCAACGACCAACGTTCCTATGATAAAACCATGGAAAAGCATCGCCGAGTCAAGCAAAGCGTAGAAACTGCCTTGCGAAACACTAAAGATAGTACTGCCGGTCGCCTATTGGCTAAAAAGATGAAAAATGTTCTCTCTCAAGAAAGACGCTACGAAAAAGCAACTCAGTCCATGACCCAAAAGCCACTTGAAGAGGAACAAATCCAACTCTTCTTTTCAGATATAGAACCATTAGCGGCTTCAAAAATTATAGTTCGACTGGAAAATGAGACTTTATCCATTGGTGAGCGTGTTTTAGCTCAAGGGCTACAATTAACTATCCGTGGTCAAGAAAAAATCGGCATTATCGGTCCCAATGGCGTTGGCAAATCCACTCTGTTAGCCAAGTTGCAGCAACTACTAAGTGGCAAAAGTGAGATTTCGCTTGGTTTTATGCCACAAGATTACCAAGAAACATTGAATTTGGATCTATCCTCAGTAGAATTTCTCAGCCAAACTGGACACAAAGAGGAAATACAGAAAATCCAATCTCGTTTAGCCAGCCTTAATTTCAGCTATCCAGAGATGCACCACCAAATCCACTCCTTATCTGGAGGTCAACAAGGAAAACTTCTTCTTTTGAATTTAGTTCTGCGAAAACCGAACTTTCTCCTTCTGGATGAACCCACACGAAACTTTTCTCCAACTTCTCAACCAGAAATCAGAAAACTCTTTGCCAATTATCCCGGTGGTCTGGCTACTGTTTCGCATGATCGACGTTTCTTAAAAGAAGTCTGTACGAATATCTATCGTTTGACAGAACATGGTATGGAAGTAGTCGATTTACAAGATTTATAAATGTAGAAAATAGCAAAAATCCAGAGGAAAACTCTGGATGTTTTTACATATGTTGCAAACGCTCAATACGTTCTGAGATTGGCGGATGGGTATAGAAGAGTTTTTGTAAGCCACCTCGTTTTTGAGGATCGTTGATGTAAAGTGCACTACTAGCATCATCCACATGATGACTCATAGGCTGACTATTGTCCAGCTTACGAAGGGCATTGATCATACCTTGAGGATTACGAGTCAACTCTACACTGGAAGCATCTGCTAAAAATTCTCGCTGACGAGAGATGGCTAGTTGTACCAAGGTTGCTGCTAAGGGAGCTAAAACAATCGCTAGGAGAGAAACGACTAGCATAATAATTTCAAGTCCACCACTATCACGGTCATCACTTCTACGACCACGGCCTGCACCTCCCCACCACATCATGCGTCCAGCCATACTTGATAAAAGCGTAATGGCACTGGCAAGGGCAACCGCGATAGTAGAAATCCGAATATCATAGTTACGAATGTGACTGACTTCATGACCAATAACCGCCTCTAACTCTTCACGATTCATAATCTCAAGGAGTCCTGACGTTGCTGCTACCGCTGCATTTTGGGGATTTGAACCCGTAGCAAAGGCATTTAAGCTGGCATCATCGATGATGAAGACACGTGGCATAGGGATTTGCGCCACCATAGCCATATCTTCCACGACATGATAGAGGGTTGGTGCAGTCTGCTCATTCACCTCACGCGCACCATTCATACTCATGACTATCTCTGTTGATTGAAAAATCATGGACAAGGCATAGATAAAGCCGATAATCAGAGCGATAACTAAGCCACCAAGACCAGACCGCATAAAGAGGTAACCAACTGCATATCCAACCAAAGCCAAAAGTAAAAAGAATACTAGTAGTAAAATCCAAGTTCTTCGCTTATTACTCGCGATTTGATCATACAACATCCTAGTCACCTAAACCACTAAAATCAACCTTTGGTACTGCCTTTTCTTCTTCAGGTGTTTGAAGGAAATCAGCCACTTTAAAACCAAAGAGTCCAGCAACTAGGTTACTTGGGAATGTTTCTAATTTAACATTATAGTTGCTCACAACACTATTGTAGAGTTGGCGAGAGTATGAGATTTTATTTTCAGTATTGGTCAACTCCTCTTGCAATTTAGCAAAGTTGCCACTCGCTTTTAGGTCTGGATAATTTTCTGCAACGGCAAAAATTCCTGAAACCTGGCGTGAAAGGGCATCACTAGCTCTCATAGCTTCTGCCGGTGAGGTTGCAGCGGCTACTTGATTACGGAGTTCTGCAACTTTTTCAAGCGTTGAACCTTCATACTTTGCATATCCCTTCACGGTCTCAATCAAGTTTGGCAAGAGATCGTTACGACGTTTCAACTGAACATCAATCTGACTCCATGCCTCTTTAGTTTGCATGCGATTTTTAACCAATCCATTATAGGTAATAATCACAAAGATACCAATAAGAGCAAGAACTCCAAGAATAATCCAATTCATCTGATATCTCCTTTCTGTTTTTAGATTAGTACCAGTATATCAAATTTCTATCTTTTTGTGGTAAAATAAGATGATACTAAAGAAGGAAACTACTATGAAACCAGAAACATTTTATAACTTGCTAGCTGAACAAAATATTATTCTTTCTGACCAGCAAAAAGTTCAATTTGAGCGTTATTTTGAACTTTTGGTCGAATGGAATGAAAAGATCAACCTGACTGCTATTACTGAAAAGGAAGAAGTCTATCTCAAACATTTCTATGATTCTATTGCTCCTATTTTACAGGGATTGATTGAAAACCAGCCTATTAAACTCTTAGACATCGGTGCTGGAGCAGGTTTTCCTAGCCTTCCCATGAAAATTCTCTATCCTCAACTAGATGTAACCATTATTGACTCTCTCAATAAACGAATCAACTTTCTGAATCTATTAGCCAAAGAACTAGGTTTAGAAAATGTTCACTTCTATCATGGACGTGCCGAAGACTTCGCCCAAGATAAGAACTTCCGTGCTCAGTTTGATATCGTTACAGCTCGTGCAGTTGCCCGTATGCAGGTCTTGTCCGAGTTGACTATCCCCTACCTGAAAGTCGGTGGAACATTGCTAGCTCTTAAGGCTAGCAATGCACCTGAGGAATTAACTGAAGCTAAAAATGCCCTTAACCTTCTCTTTAGTAAGGTTGAAGATAATCTCAGTTACAAACTTCCTAACGGAGACCCTCGCTTTATCACTATTGTTGAAAAGAAAAAGGAAACTCCAAATAAATACCCAAGAAAGGCTGGCATGCCTAACAAACGTCCGCTTTAGAAAGATTAAAAATCTGCAAATTCACACCTCACTTTCTTATTTCAAGACTCGGGAAAAAATGATTTACAAAATCATACCTCGCTTTCTTATTTCAAAGCTTGGGAAAAAATGATTTACAAAATCATGCCTCGCTCTCTCATTTCAAGGCTCGGGAAAAAATGATTTACAAAATCATACCTCGCTTTCTTATTTCAAGGCTCGGGAAAAAATGATTTACAAAATCATACCTCGCTTTCTTATTTCAAGGCTCGGGAAAAAATGATTTACAAAATCATTTTTTTCTGCTATACTATCCTAAGC
>NZ_CAUPII010000040.1:0-14296 GCF_963511325.1 uncultured Streptococcus sp. | reverse complement strand
TAAAAATACCCCAAAAGTTAGATTTTTTCTGTCTAACTTTTGGGGTGCAGTTCATCCCTTTTATTTGCGTTTTTTCTTGGCTTTTTTCATTTTATTAGCCATGCGTTTCATGGATTGCTTCATGGCAAATTCACCGATTTTACCCTTGAGACCTCCACCAAACATCTGACTCATATCTGGCATTCCTGCTCCACCAAGAGCTGACAAGTCAGGCATACCACCTTGTCCCATCATACCTTCAAGGGCTGACATATCCATACCCCCAGGCATATTTTTAGGAAGATTGTTAGGGTTGATGCCCATCTGTTTCATCATCTTGTTCATGTCACCAGACATGACACCTTGCATGAGTTGTTTAGCTTGGTTGAAGTCCTTGATGAACTTGTTGACTTCGATAAAGGTATTACCAGAACCAGCAGCGATACGACGACGGCGACTTGGAGTAAGCAAGTCTGGGTTTTCACGTTCTTCTGGAGTCATAGAAGAGACGATGGCACGTTTGCGAGCAATTTGTTTTTCATCCACCTTCATATTTTGAAGGGCAGGATTGTTGGCCATACCTGGAATCATCTTGAGCAAATCTTCCATTGGCCCCATATTTTGTACCTGATCCAACTGATCGATGAAATCGTTGAAATCAAAGGTATTTTCTCGCATCTTCTCAGCCATTTCAATGGCTTTTTGCTCATCGTATTCTTGGGAAGCTTTCTCAATCAGAGTCAGCATATCTCCCATACCGAGAATACGGCTGGCCATACGATCTGGGTGGAAGGTTTCAATGTCAGTAATCTTTTCACCAGTACCAGTGAACTTGATTGGTTTTCCAGTGATGTGACGAACAGAAAGGGCAGCACCACCACGAGTATCCCCATCAATCTTGGTAAGGATAACACCAGTCACTTCCAACTGAGCGTTGAATTCACGCGCAACGTTTGCAGCTTCCTGACCAATCATGGCATCGATGACAAGAAGGATTTCATTTGGTTGAGCGAGGGCTTTAACGTCACGAAGCTCATTCATGAGAAGTTCGTCAATTTGCAAACGACCGGCCGTATCAATCAAGACATAGTCGTTATGGTTGGCTTTGGCTTGCTCCAAACCTTGGCGAACAATTTCAACTGCAGGAACTTCAGTACCAAGAGAAAATACGGGAACATCAATCTGTTGTCCAAGTGTTTTCAACTGGTCAATAGCAGCAGGACGATAGATATCGGCTGCAATCATCAAAGGACGAGCATCCTCTTCCTTTTTAAGTTTGTTAGCAAGTTTACCTGCAAAAGTTGTTTTACCGGCCCCCTGCAAACCGACCATCATGATAATGGTTGGGATTTTTGGTGACTTGATAATCTCAGCTGTGTCTGAACCAAGGACTTCCGTCAATTCTTCATTGACAATCTTGATGATTTGTTGAGCTGGATTAAGGGTATCAATGACTTCATGCCCGATCGCACGTTCACGAACCTTCTTGATAAAATCCTTGACAACTGGTAGAGCAACGTCGGCTTCTAAAAGAGCTAGACGGATTTCTTTGGTTGCTTCTTGGATATCGCTCTCTGTAATTTTTCCTTTTTTACGTAGGTTTTTAAAGACGTTCTGCAAACGTTCTGTTAAATTTTCAAATGCCATTATTTTCTCCTATTTTTTCAATTCAGTGGAAATCGTCCGAAATGTTGCAAACACTCTAGTTCTTCGGGTGTGACTTCTTTCATGATTTCATTTGGATATCCCCAACAGCTAAAACCTATTTGCATAGCTTTGGAGATATGATTGGGCGAGATAATCTGTAGTCGACTAGGAAATGGTTCCTCTGCAGCTAATAGTTTGCAAGGTATTCCTTTATAGACAACAAGATTTTCCATGATTACTCCCTATTATCAATACTGGTCAAAATCTCAATTTGCTCTTGCAGAAAAGCATCCTCTGGATAACGCTCCAAAATCTGATCAAAAATTTGACTGCGAACAATGTAGTCAGAGTACATATGGAGCTTCATCTCATAGTCTTCCAGGATCTTTTCAGTTCGTTTGATATTATCATAAACGGCCTGGCGACTGACACCGAATTCTTCAGCGATTTCAGCTAAACTATAGTCGTCTGCATAGTAGAGTTCGATATAGTTCATCTGCTTATCAGTCAAAAGGGCTGCATAAAATTCAAACAGAGCATTCATTCGATTGGTTTTTTCAATTTCCATAAGATTTATTATACCAAAAAAAAGCCCAATTCGCTAGCTGGGGGCTGATTTTAGCTAGAAGTTAGAAAATGAGCTTTTCACTGTTCTTTTCTGACTATGAAGCCTTTTTTTGATATAATGGATAGGATTATAATGATTTAGAAAGAGGTAGTCATGAAAGAATTAGAATCCGTGTTACAAGAACGTTTTGATCTTGTTTTTTCAGATAAACAATTACTCGAAACAGCTTTTACCCACACTAGTTACGCCAATGAGCACCGCCTCTTAAAAATTTCACACAATGAACGCTTGGAATTTTTAGGAGACGCTGTTCTGCAATTATTGATTTCAGAATATCTGTTTAAAAAATACCCTAAAAAACCAGAAGGGGACTTGTCAAAACTCCGTGCTATGATTGTCCGTGAGGAGAGTTTGGCTGGTTTTGCCCGTGATTGTCAGTTTGATCAGTTTATCAAGCTTGGTAAGGGGGAGGAAAAGTCTGGTGGTCGTAACCGAGACACGATCTTGGGCGATGCTTTTGAAGCCTTTTTGGGTGCTCTGCTTTTAGACAAGGATATAAAGACTGTAAAAACCTTTATCTACCAAGTCATGATTCCTAAGGTTGAAGCTGGCGATTTTGAGATGATCAAGGATTATAAGACTCACCTTCAAGAATTGCTCCAAGTTAATGGAGATGTTGATATTCGTTATCAGGTGATTTCAGAGATTGGGCCAGCCCATGATAAGATGTTTGAGGTTGAAGTCCTTGTTGAGGGGCAAAGTCTAGGTTCTGGTAAAGGACGCTCTAAAAAATTGGCCGAGCAGGAAGCCGCTAAAAATGCAGTTGAGAAAGGGCTGGATTCATGTATTTAAAAAAAATTGAAATCCAAGGCTTTAAGTCCTTTGCTGATAAGACCAAAGTTCTTTTTGACCAAGGGGTGACGGCGGTTGTAGGACCAAATGGATCTGGGAAATCAAATATTACTGAAAGCCTCCGTTGGGCACTAGGTGAATCTAGTGTGAAAAGTCTGCGTGGCGGGAAGATGCCTGATGTCATCTTTGCAGGAACGGAAAGTCGGAAGCCTCTAAACTACGCTTCTGTTATTGTTACTTTGGATAACCAAGATGGCTTTATCAAGGATGCAGGCCAGGAAATCAAAGTTGAACGTCATATCTATCGTACTGGAGATAGTGAATACAAGATTGATGGTAAAAAAGTTCGTCTTCGTGATATTCATGACCTCTTCTTAGATACTGGACTTGGACGTGATTCCTTCTCTATTATTTCCCAAGGGAAAGTTGAAGAGATCTTTAACTCTAAGCCTGAGGAACGTCGGGCTATTTTTGAAGAAGCTGCCGGAGTTTTGAAGTATAAAACTCGTCGAAAAGAAACTGAAAGCAAGCTCCAACAAACTCAGGACAACTTGGATCGTTTGGAAGATATCATTTATGAGTTAGATAATCAAATCAAACCATTAGAAAAGCAAGCAGCAACAGCTCGTAAATTTATAGAATTAGACGGTCAGCGTAAAGCCATCTACTTGGATGTTTTGGTTGCACAAATTCAAGCCAATAAGGTTGAATTGGATGTAACAGAAGAAGAATTAAACCAAGTTCAGGAACTTCTGACCAGTTATTACCAAAAACGTCAAGACTTAGAAGAAGAAAACCAAACTCTCAAAAAGAAACGTCATGATTTACAAGCGGAGATGGCTAAAGATCAAACTAGTTTGATGGATTTGACTGCTCTAATCAGTGATTTGGAACGGAAATTGGCCTTGTCTAAACTGGAGACAGAGCAGGTTGCTCTCAATCAACAAGAGGCACAGGCTCGTTTGGCTAGTTTGGACGAAAAGAGAAATGTTCTCATTCAAGAGAAGGAAGAAAAAGAAATAAATCTCAGTCAGTTAGAAGAAAATCTATCTGTCAATACTAAGGAAGTCAATCGTTTAGAAGCTGAGTTATTAGCTTTTTCTGATGATCCAGATCAAATGATTGAGCAACTGCGTGAACGTTTCGTTGCCTTTTTACAAGAAGAAGCGGATGTCTCTAACCAGTTGACACGTATTGAAAATGACCTTGAAAATAGTCGCCAACAGACTCAAAAGCAGGAAGAACAATTAGAATCCTTGAAGGAACAATTGGTTACTGCCAAGTCTAAGGCTGCTGACCAAGAGCTTGCCCTAAAGTCTGCTAAAGAAGAAGTACAGAACTTACTCGCTGACTATCAAACCAGTGCCAAAGAAGAAGAAGCACAAAAGCAGACTTATCAAAGCCAGCAAAATCAACTCTTTGACCGATTGGATAGTCTGAAAAACAAGCAGGCCAAGGCGCAAAGTTTGGAAAACATTCTTAAAAACCATAGTAATTTCTATGCAGGTGTTAAGAGTGTTTTACAAGAGAAAAATTGTCTAGGAGGTATTGTTGGAGCTGTTAGTGAACATTTAACCTTTGATGTTCGTTATCAGACAGCACTTGAAATTGCCCTTGGTGCAAGTAGCCAACACATTATCGTTGAAGATGAACAGGCAGCAACAAAGGCCATCGATTTTCTTAAGAGAAACCGAGCTGGTCGTGCGACTTTCCTACCTTTGACAACTATTAAGGCACGTAGCATTTCTGGGCAGAATCAAGATGTGATTGCCTCAAGTCCAGGTTTTCTTGGAATGGCAGATGAATTGGTTACCTTTGATGCCAAACATGAAGCAATATTTAAAAACTTGCTAGCTACGACAGCTATCTTTGATACAGTGGAGCATGCGCGTGATGCGGCTCGTAAGGTACGCTATCAAGTTCGGATGGTAACCTTAGATGGTACTGAACTGCGTACAGGTGGTTCTTATGCTGGTGGTGCCAATCGTCAAAATAACAGTATTTTCATCAAGCCTGAATTGGAGCAGTTACAAAAAGAAATTGCTCAAGAGGAAAAGCTCCTTGGTCAGGAAGAAGAAATTCTGAAAACAGTTCAAGAAAACTTAGCTACCCTCACTCAGACTTTGGAAACTATTAAGTCTAAAGGAGAGCAAGCTCGTATAGAGGAGCAGGGCTTATATCTTGCTTATCAACAAACTTGCCAGCAAGTTGAAGAACTCGAAACACTTCTAGAACTTCAGGAAAAAGAATTAAACAATCTCAGAGGTGGAGATTGGCAAGCTGAAAAAGAAAAATGCCAAGAACGTCTTTCGCTCATTGCAACTGAAAAGCAAAAGCTGGAGTCTGAGATTGAAGAAATCAAGTCCAATAAAAATGCGATTCAAGAACGTTACCAAAGCTTGCAGGATAAACTTTCTCAAGAACGTCTGCTCAAAACAGAAATGGTAGGGCGAAAACGTTACGAAGTTGCAGATATTGAACGGATCAATAAAGAACTTGAGAACCTCAATATCGAACAAGAAGAAATTGAACGGCTTCTCCAAGAAAAGGTAGACAATCTTGAAAAAGTTGATACAGAACTTTTGGCCAAGCAGGAAGCAGAAGCCAAGAGTCAGAAGGAAGAAATTCAACAAGGATTGATTCGTAAGCAGTTTGAACTAGATGATATTGAAGGTCAATTGGATGATATAGCCAGTCATTTAGAACAAGCTCGCGAGCAAAATGAAGAATGGATTCGTAAGCAAACACGTGCAGAAGCAACTAAAGAGAAGATTACGGACCGCCTTCGCTATCTTCAAGGTCAACTGACTGAAGAATACCAGATTAGTTATACTGAAGCATTAGAACAAGCCAACCAATTGGAAGACTTGGCTGTCGCTGAACAAAAGGTCAAGGATTTGGAAAAATCCATTCGTTCACTTGGTCCGGTTAACTTGGATGCCATTGAACAGTTTGACGAAGTTCACGAACGGTTGGAATTCTTAAATAGTCAGCGTGATGACATTCTTTCTGCCAAAAATCTTCTTCTTGAAACCATTACAGAGATGAACGATGAAGTGAAGGAACGATTTAAATCAACCTTTGAAGCAATTCGTGAATCCTTCAAAGTGACCTTCAAGCAGATGTTTGGTGGTGGTCAAGCGGACCTAATCCTGACCGAGGGAGATTTATTGACAGCAGGTGTTGAAATCTCTGTTCAACCGCCAGGTAAGAAAATCCAATCTCTCAACCTCATGAGTGGTGGAGAGAAGGCCTTGTCAGCTCTTGCTTTGCTCTTCTCAATCATTCGTGTCAAGACCATTCCATTTGTTATTTTGGATGAAGTAGAGGCTGCACTCGATGAAGCTAACGTTAAACGCTTTGGGGATTATCTTAACCGTTTTGACAAGGATAGTCAGTTTATCGTTGTTACCCACCGTAAGGGAACCATGGCAGCAGCAGACTCTATTTATGGGGTAACCATGCAAGAATCTGGTGTTTCTAAGATTGTCTCTGTTAAACTAAAAGATTTAGAAAATATGGATGCTTAGTTTGTTTTCGATACAACATTTCAAGCTAAAGTATTTAGAATGACCTTCAAGAAGTCGGAGGGTTACAAAAATAAATTGAGGAGCTTATATGGATTTCGATCTATTCCTAATGATCTGTAATTATATTGGGACTATAGCCTTTGCTGCTTCAGGCGCTATCAAAGGATTTGGTAAACGATTAGATATTTTTGGAATTAGTTTATTGGCAATTGTAACAGCAGTAGGCGGGGGTATTTTAAGAGATTCTATTATCAGTCGTTTTCCATCCGCTCTCGCAGATCCTGGACCGATTTATGTCTCTATTCTTGTAGCTGTTATTATGTATGCCTTTGTGACATCAAAACAAGCCAATGCCAGTCAAGAAAAAAAATTCTATAAGTGGCTGAGAGAAGCTTATCTTATCTTTGATTCGATTGGCTTAATCATCTTTTCCTTGATTGGAGCTACCGCCTTAGCTGATAGTAAATTGAACTTGATGTCTGCAGGGATTTTGTCCTGTTTAACGGGAGCAGGTGGAGGTATTATCCGAGACCTCCTGATCAATGAAGTACCAAGTGTTCTAAAAGAAGACATCTATGCACTTCTATCTTTCGTAATTGGAGTTATTTATTATTGGTTGGCCTTTGTCCTTCACTTTCCAAGAATCACCGCTTTTATCATTCTCTCAATTGTCGGTTTTGTGATTCGACTCTTTATTATTAAGTTTAAGCTCTCTTTGCCAAATATGGATAAAAAGACTTGGAATTGATTGATGGTAGGAAAGTTCAATCACTCGATTGATAAATATTTTATAAATTACAAGTTTAATCAAGCGTCTAATCTCATGTGGATTAGGCGTTATTTTTTGCAAATAAGGGAAATTAATGATGTAAAGATTATTTTTTGCTAATATATTTGTAATTTCGAATTAGATAGGAGCAATAATGAGTAATTTGAAACATTCTGTTGATTTTATTAAAGAAATAGAGAAATTAAAGTCAGTGACAAGATTTAATAGAACTCTTGATGGCAGATTTGAAAATAGTGCCGAACATTCTTGGCAGGGTGCCATAGCTGCGATGGTTCTTCAAGATTATTATCCTGAAAAGTTGAAAATGGAAAAAGTTATTTCTATGTTATTGATTCATGATTTAGGTGAGATTTATGCCGGAGATACTTGGGTTTTTGATGATGAAAAAAAGGTTCATTCTCATAATAGAGAGTTAGAATCTATAGAAAAAACAATGAGCCTCCTTCCAGAAGAGAAATATTTGAATATGAAAAATTTGTGGTTGGAATTTGAAAAAGGGCAGAGTGCTGAAGCAAGATATGCAAGAGTGATCGATGCCTTGGTACCACTGATAAATCACTTAGAAGTGTCAGAATTCAATTATAATCCTGATAATATCAGTGCAGACATGGTATTAGAAAAGAAAAAGTTCATAAAAAGTGAATCAGAAGAATTATGGAAACTGACGGAAGACTTGATTCAGGAAAGTGTGGAGAAGGGCTTATATTTTTAATAACAGTTAGCCCAATAGAAGATAGAATTTTAACCGATGAATGGAAATATATATGATTAACCTTGTCACAACTGAAATCGGAATAAGGAAATTGATACAGTAAAATACAAAGGCAGCCTTGGAATAAGCTGTTTCCAAGGCTTTATAGCTATTTATAGGTAGAAGGAAAAAATTGCTAGAGTAGATGATTTTTATTAGATACCTTTGATTATACCGTAGAGAATATTAGTCAAATAAAATTGTTTTGTTTTCACTAATGCATTTCTTATTATCATCCCAATAGTTAATACTTTCAAAGCTTCCTTTTCTTAAATAAAGTGGTAGCCTTTTTCTTATTTCATCTTGCATTGGTATTTTATCAATATCTTTTAGATTCCACCATTTTGGCTCACCTTCAGCAGATGTACTTAGTTCACCAGTAAACTGAGTACATAAAAAGTCATAGAAGACAAATCTCTCATTACCAATTGAATTAGTAAAGCCTGAAATTCCTTTTAATTCAAGATTTAATGCAGTGAGTCCAGTTTCTTCCTTAAGTTCCCGTAATGCAGCTTCAAAAAAACTTTCAGGGAATTCAACTTTTCCCCCCGGTGGAATCCAGCCAGGAAAATTATCGTGCTGTCTATTAAGTAATAAAATTTCTTGATTTTTCAAAACGCAAATATTAACCCAGTTTTTGATTTTTTCAGTCATATTATTAACCTCCAACAAGTATTTTTTCATATGCAAGATTATATGTCAAGAACTATATGCTATTTATGATTGTGACAACTGTATCTCAGCCAAAGATTGATAATTTTTACGTAATAGCTGATGAACTCTCAGAATAGACTTCAATCAAGAACTTTGGAAGAAAAGAGTTGAGAGATTGGATATAAAAGAAAGTAAGCAAATCAGCCTGGCCTTTAAATTGGTCTTACGGATTAATTTTTAGAAGACAAAGACGTGTCAATTCAGCACGTCTTTTTTTACTTTTTCTATGGTATAATAGAAGGTAGATTTATTAATTGGAGTATGAAGAATTTATGATTAAATTAGTAGCAACGGATATGGACGGTACTTTTTTGGATGGTGCCGGTCAATTTGATATGGAGCGTCTGAAAAAGTTGCTCCATTCTTATCAAGAAAAAGGAATCTATTTTGCTGTAGCATCAGGTCGTGGGCTTTTGTCACTTGAAAAGCATTTTGCGGATGTTAAAGATGAGATTATTTTCATTGCTGAAAATGGGAGTCTCGTTCGTTTCCATGGAGAGGACCTCTATGAAGCAACCATGCCTCGAGATTTTTACCTATCAACATTTGAAAAACTAAAGACTTCACCTTATTTTGATGAGAAAAAGATGCTCTTGACTGGTAAAGAGGCTTGCTATGTCTTAGATACAGTAGATGAAACCTATCTTATGTTTAGTCATCATTACAATGAAAATATCAAAAAAGTAGCCAGCCTAGAAGATATTACCGATGAGATTTTCAAATTCACAACTAACTTCACTGAAGAGACAGTAGAAGCTGGAGAATCTTGGGTCAATGAACATGTTCCTGGGGTCAAGGCTATGACGACAGGCTTTGAATCCATTGACATCGTTTTAGACCATGTTGACAAGGGAGTCGCTATTGTCGAATTGGCTAAGAAATTAAATCTGGATATGGATCAAGTGATGGCTTTTGGTGATAATCTTAATGACCTGCACATGATGCAAGTTGTAGGGCACCCAGTCGCACCTGAAAATGCTCGTCCAGAGATTTTAGAACTAGCTGAAACAGTTATCGGACATCACAAAGACCAATCAGTTATCGCTTATATGGAGGGTTTGTAATGGCAGATATTAAATTAATTGCCCTAGACTTAGATGGGACTTTGCTGACGACAGACAAGAAATTGACTGATCGTACTAAGGCAACTTTAAAGGCAGCGCGTGATCAGGGAGTCAAAGTGGTACTGACAACTGGACGTCCCCTCAAGGCTATGGATTTCTTCCTTAAAGAGCTTGGAACAGACGGCCATGATGACGAGTATACTATCACCTTTAATGGTGGATTGGTTCAGAAAAATACAGGTGAAATCCTCGATAAGACAGTATTCTCTATTGATGATGTGACACGTATTTACGAGGAAACTGAAAAACTAGGCATTCCTTTAGATGCCATTTCAGAAGGTACAGTTTACCAAATCCAATCAGATCAAGAAAGTCTTTACGCCAAGTTTAACCCTGTTTTAAACTTTGTTCCAATTGACTTTGAAGATTTGTCTAGTCAAATGACCTACAACAAATGTGTGACCGCTTTTGCTCAAGAACCACTGGATGCCGCAATTGCTAATATTTCACCAGACTTGTTTAACAATTATGAAATTTTTAAATCTCGCGACATGCTTTTGGAATGGTCACCAAAGAACGTTCATAAGGCTACTGGATTAGCTAAATTGATCGACCACCTAGGAATTGACCAAAGTCAAGTGATGGCTTGTGGAGATGAGGCCAATGACCTTTCCATGATTGAATGGGCAGGACTCGGAGTTGCTATGCAAAATGCTGTGCCTGAGGTCAAGGAAGTTGCAAATGTAGTAACCCCTATGACCAATGACGAGGAAGCTGTTGCCTGGGCCATTGAAAAATATGTACTGAAGGAGAACTAAAGAATGGGATTATTTGACCGTTTATTTGGGAGAAAAGAAGAACCAAAAATCGAAGAAGTCGTTAAAGAAGCTTTGGAAAACTTGGATCTGACAGAGCCTAGCGAGGAAGTTGAAGCACTTGGAACTGAAGAAGTTGAAGTGAAAAATACTGAGGAAATCGACCAAAGTTCAGAAGTTGAGGAAACTTATTCTAAAGAAGCTAGTGAGTCTGCAGAACCAGTAGCAGAAACTATTCTAGAGACAGTTGAAGCAGAAACCGCCCCTCAGAAAGAAGAGACTCAGTTTGAAGAGGAAACTGAGTGTCATTGTTGTCAGGAAGAGTCAGAGTCAACAGAAGTTGAAGAAACTGAAGACAGCTCTCAAGAAGTAGTTGAGTTTGTTGCAGAAGAACCTGAGTCACCAGTCGAAGAAGTACCTTCAAGTGATAGCGACGATGAAGAAGCTGATCAAGTTCAACCAGACGAGACGGAGTCAGATACTTCTGAAGAAGAGGAAGAAGATCTAGTAATCGAAGAAATTCCTCAAGTTCAAGAGACTGTACAGGAAAAATATGACCGTAGTCTCAAGAAAACTCGTACGGGCTTTGGAGCTCGTTTGAATGCTTTCTTTGCTAACTTCCGCTCTGTTGATGAAGAATTCTTCGAAGAACTAGAAGAACTGCTCATCATGAGTGACGTTGGTGTACAGGTAGCTTCAAATCTCACTGAAGAATTGCGCTATGAAGCAAAACTTGAAAATGCCAAGAAACCAGATGTCCTCCGTCGTGTCATCATCGAAAAATTGGTAGAGCTTTACGAAAAAGATGGGCAATACAATGAAAGCATTAACTTCCAAGATGGTTTGACAGTCATGCTCTTTGTAGGTGTTAATGGTGTCGGGAAAACAACTTCAATCGGTAAATTAGCGCATCGCTACAAGCAAGCAGGCAAGAAAGTCATGCTTGTTGCTGCGGATACCTTCCGTGCTGGTGCGGTAGCTCAGTTAGCAGAATGGGGCCGTCGTGTAGATGTTCCTGTGGTTACTGGGCCTGAAAAAGCAGATCCAGCCAGTGTGGTCTTTGACGGGATGGAACGAGCAGTAGCAGAAGGTATTGACATTCTCATGATTGATACAGCTGGCCGTTTACAAAACAAGGAAAACTTGATGGCAGAGTTGGAAAAAATTGGTCGTATCATTAAACGTGTCGTGCCAGAAGCTCCGCATGAAACCTTCCTAGCACTTGACGCCTCAACAGGACAAAACGCTCTTGTACAAGCCAAAGAGTTTTCAAAAATTACTCCTGTTACAGGAATTGTCTTAACCAAGATTGATGGAACTGCCCGAGGTGGTGTTGTTCTGGCTATCCGTGAGGAACTCAATATTCCTGTTAAGTTGATTGGTTTTGGTGAAAAAATCGATGATATCGGTGAATTTAATTCTGAGAACTTTATGAAAGGCCTTCTAGAAGGTTTGATATAAAAGAAAATCCTGCAAGAATTCTTGCAGGATATTTTTTTCTATTCTAAACGACCATCTTTACGATAGGCGATATCTGGTTGCCAAGTCCACTCAGCACCGTATTTTTCAAGGAGTTCAAAGCTAGCTTGAGGTCCCATGCTACCAGCTTTGTAGTCATGAAGAGGAGCACCATTATCAGCCCAAAGCTTCTCAATACGGTCAATCAATTTCCATGATGCGCTAACTTCTTCCCAGTGGCTAAAGTTAGTTGAATCGTTATTCAATACATCGTAGATTAGCTTTTCATAAGGATCTGGTGAAGCACCTGTAGCTGTAGCATCAGTTCTGTAGTCAAGCGAATTATGTGCAAGTTTGAACTCTTCTCCAACTTCTTTACCGTTAAGGCTAAGAGAGAATCCTTCCGTCGGTTGGATGTAGATGGTAAGCACATTCGGTGCTAGTGGTTCTCCAAAGATTGAATCCATTTGTTTGAAGACGATGTTTACGTGTGTTCCTTTTTCAGTTAGGCGTTTACCTGTACGGAAGAAGAAAGGTACATCACGGAAGCGATCAGTATCTACAAAGAAGGCACCTGAAGCAAAGGTTTCTGTCATTGATTCTGGGTTGACATTTGGTTCGCTACGGTAAGAGATGTATTTCATGCCATCAACTTTACCAGAACGATATTGACCACGGATGAAGTGCTCTTTAAGTTCCTCATTTGTAGGGTGGTAAAGGTTCTTGAAGACCTTGATTTTCTCTGCGCGAATGTCATCCTTTGTAAAGCTTGCAGGCTTGTCCATAGCAAGGAGTGATAGAAGCTGAAGTGTGTGGTTTTGAACCATGTCTCGAAGGGCGCCAGACTCATCATAGTAGCCACCACGCTCTTCAACACCTAGACGTTCTGCAAAGGTAATTTGCACATTATCAATATGTTCCCGATTCCAAACATTTTCAAAGATCATATTGGCAAAACGAATGGCAAAGATACTCTGAATCATCTCTTTACCAAGATAGTGGTCGATACGATAGATTTGCTCTTCGTTAAAAGTAGCTAGAAGCTCTTCGTTTAGTTTGCTTGCAGTTTCATAATCTGTACCGAAAGGTTTCTCAACTATCAAACGTTCAAAGCCCTTACCGTCAACGATTTGCTCAGACTTGAGGTGTTTGGCGATGGTACCGAAGAATTGTGGTGCCATTGAGAGGAAGAAGAGCTTGTTGTGTTCAGTTTGATACTTTTCATTTAACTCAGCCTGAAGCTTACGTAATTCGATATAGTGTTCGGTATCATTAACATCGTGGCTTTGATAGTAAAAATGACTAGCAAAAGCTTGAGCCTCTTCTGCGCTATCTGCCAAGTCCAAAATAGATTCGACAACAACAGATTCGAAATACTCTTTACTCCAAGGACGACGAGCAGTTCCAATAACAGCAAAATGATCAGAAAGATTACCTGATTTATAAAGTCTAAAAAGTGAAGGGTAGAGCTTACGTTTGGCCAAATCCCCACTTGCACCGAAAATTGTAACAATAACTTTTGATGACATCTAGCTACCTAATTTCTATTTTGTTTCCTAGTCAAACTAGGCATGAGGAATCCCCATTTTTCATATTTTTTATTTTATCATAATTTTCTAAAAAATCCAAAAATCCAATACGTCTATACTAAGAGGCTGGGAAAAATCTCAATTTCATACTCTTCGAAAATCTCTTCAAACCACGTCAGCGTCGCCTTACCGTATATATGTTACTGACTTCGTCAGTTCTATTTACAACCTCAAAACAGTGTTTTGAGCTGACTTCATCAGTTCTATCTACAACCTCAAAGCAGTGCTTTGAGCAACCTGCGGCTAGCTTCCTAGTTTGCTCTTTGATTTTCATTGAGTATCAGGAGCAACCGAAGTAAATTTTCCCACAATAAAACGCATAATATCAAGTTTTTGAACTGCACCCCAAAAGTTAGACAGAAAAAAATCTAACTTTTGGGGTGTTTTTATTATGAAATTAACTTATGATGATAAAGTTCAGGTCTATGAACTTAGAAAACAAGGATATAGCTTAGAGAAGCTTTCAAATAAATTTGGGATAAATAATTCTAATATTAGGTACATGATTAAATTGATTGATCGTTACGGAATAGAGTTCG
>NZ_CAUPII010000039.1:0-14340 GCF_963511325.1 uncultured Streptococcus sp. | reverse complement strand
GGGTTATCGGTATGACTCGTATCGCTTCTGTCTCAGTTATCCGTAACGCTGCCTTTATCGCAATTGCCCTCAGCTTCCTTGGTAAATTTACTGCTTTGATTTCAACAATTCCAAACGCTGTACTTGGTGGTATGTCAATCCTTCTTTACGGAGTTATCGCCAGCAACGGTTTGAAAGTCTTGATTAAAGAACGTGTTGATTTCGGTCAAATGCGTAACCTTATCATCGCAAGTGCCATGTTGGTACTTGGACTTGGTGGCGCAATCCTTAAACTCGGTCCAGTGACACTTTCAGGAACTGCTCTTTCAGCTATGACAGGTATCCTCTTAAACCTAATCTTGCCATACGAAAACAAAGACTAATCCATATAGAATCAACAAGAGGTCGGGACCGAAATCCCGACCTCGTTTTTATGAACAAGAAGACTTTGATACAGTGACTCATTTGACTGTTGTCAAAAAGTTTGATTTTTTAATTTCCCCAAGCAATCAAGAGATACAAGAGACTTGAACCAAACATATCTGCTAGAGCATGCATGAGAAAAAATGGCAGTAAATTCTTGACTACATACTTGTACAAGAAATAATAAAAGAGACCATAAACAAGCCCAATCACCAAGGCCCAGAGTAAGCCTTGATAGGTATGGAAAGAAATCCGTATAATTACCGAATAGACTAGAGCCAACCACTTGTGCTCTTCTTTTACTGAAGTCAACAAGCCCAAGAAGAAAAATTCTTCATAAAAACCATTTAGTAAAGCATAGCAAATCGCCATCGGCGTTAAAGCCATGAATTTTCGAATGATTTCCATAGGGTCTATAAAAGGAATTAGTTGAGGATTGAAATAATTATACTCACCACTAAGGGTTGTAATGATATCACCGAATATCCCAACTACAGCAAAGATAAGGGGAACCCAAATTAAAACAGACCAGCTCCAACGTATAGGAAGCTGTTTAAAATCATAATTTCGAATCACAAGATAAAGGAAGGTAATCCCTAACATCATCAATTGAAAATTGAAATTACTAGAATAGGCTGCCCCATCACTTGCTACATTTGTCGTAGTCTCTGCGACGCTAGTAAGAGTTAAAGGCGACAAACTCCCCATAAATTGTTGGGGAGAACGAATGATAAACTCTCCAAACATTAGAACAGTAACGATTAAGATATCAAACTATTTTAAGTATTTTCAAGGTCTAGCAGGATGAATACTTTGTAGAAACTTCATATTCCCTCCTTATCTTTAATATAGTGGATTGAAATAAGATATGAACAGAGAGATTAGGAAATTCAAACTAATTTCTAGAAATATTTTTAGCAGTTGTAGTGTACTGTTCTAGATTCAATATACTATAATATGGATTGATTATAAAAAAATTATATGAACCAACTTGCTGGAAGATTAAAAAACAGCCTTATCAAAGACTGTTTTAATACATTAAACGGAATGATGTTTCTTTTCAAGCATTAAATCCTTCAATGAAATGATAGTCACAGCTAATAAAATCATAGCCATTCCAATAAAATCTATCGGATAGAAAATATCTCCCATAATCATGAAGGCAAAAAATACTGCCGAGATAGGCTCAATCGAAGCCAAAAGGCTAGACTTGACTGGTCCTATCATACTAGCTCCCTTGAGGAAGGCTGTATAGGCAAAGACCGTTCCAATCAGAATGATGCCTGCAAAAGCTAGAATGGTATCAAAAGACAAGGGAACACTAGCACCGATAAGCCCCGTAAAGGGTACTGCTAGTATACCTGAGATGGTCATTCCAACACCAATAACCAATATGCTCCCCCATTTTTGAATCAATTTTATAGGTAAAATAATATAAAGAGCATAGGTTAGGGCTGAGAACAAGCCCCAGAATAGACCAGCTGGAGTCATCGAGAGTTGATCCAATTGCCCATGGGTTGCAATGAGAAAGGTCCCACCTATAGCTAAAAACATAGAGATGATTTCTGAAAGCGTCGGAGCCACCTTATCCTTGATACAAGTGTAAGCAAGGATTCCAACTGGACAGACATACTGGAGAACTGTCGCTGTCCCAGCATTTGTCTCCTGAATAGCTGAAAGATAAGCTAATTGATTTAGAAAAAGACCAAATAAAGAAAATAACAAGAGAGAAAACAGACTTGATTTATCCTTCAGAAAAGCCATAAATTTATCCCTTGATTTAGTATAGGCAAGAAGAATCAGGAGTAAACCAGCGATTATCAAACGGATATTGGTCAGAACGAGAGCTGATATTCCATGAGCCATCAGGTACTGACCACTGGTTCCCGATAAGCCCCAGGCAATACCTGCAATGACAGTATAAAGAGTTCCTTTTAAAACTTTTGACATACTTCCTCCCTAGTCTGCCTCTCGAATCAAGTCCATGACCTGATTACGATCCAAAATCCATTGAGCACGCTCATCTTTTTCATAGGTTCGGTTAGATAGAAAAATTACCGCCTCTTGCTTCTTACGATTCCACATGATAAAGGTCCCAGTATAGCCTGTATGGTCCAACCATTCATCTTCTATATTCCATGCTAATGAGCGTTCTTTATCATTCAGATCCGAAAAATTCTGACTTAAGTCTGCAGCAAAATCATCCTGCAAATAATGCTCTAGAAAGATTTTTAAATCATGAACTGTCGAAAACAAACCTGCACTACCTGCATGCTTTCCAAGCAAACGAGCCTTAGGATCATGGACCACTCCTGCTTTCTGTCCACGGACCGTTGGAACAGCTCGGCTAACTGGACCAAACTGAGTTTCCTTCATTCCCCAAGGATCCAAAACTTGCTCTTGTAAAATCTGATCCAAGTCCTTTTCAAAATAGTTTTCTAAGAGAAAACCTAGCAAGAGAAAGTGCACATCCGAGTAGAGAAAGGCTCTCTTCTCTCGGCGATTCAAATGATACATGGCATTCCTCAACTGGTCTTCTGAAAGCTGATCCCTATTTGGGATAAAAGGATCCAAATCTGTCGCATGCGTTAGGAGTTGACGAACAGTGATGTCTGGATAATCTACTTCTGGAAGATAGTCTCTTATGGAGTTATCAAGCTCAATCTTACCTTCCTTCCACAAGAAGGTTAAGACCGTTCCTACTCCAACAACCTTGCTGACACTGGCCAAATCATAGACCAAGTCCTCACGAGTCTGCTCACCAATTTCTGGATTTACTTCTCCTAGATACCAGTCAGACCAAACGCCATCCTGATAATATGCAAAAGAGGCACCAGGATAAATCCCTGCCTCAATTTGTTGCTTTATTTTTTGAATGATTTTTTGTTTCATACTGCTTCAAACCACAATTCAATATTGTTGGTATCCTTAGTTAGGAAAAACTTCTCAGATTTAGGAATAAAGTAACCAGCTTCTTCAAAACGCTGACGCAATACAGGCAAATCCAAATTCTCTACTTGAAATTTCAACATGGACAAGTCCCAAGTTATATTATTTTCAACCAGTAAATCGCTCCCTTGAGCTTGATTAAAAGCTAGTCGGTTTTCGATTTCTTCTTTTTCAAGTAGGCTTGATATCTCATCTGGTAAGTTAATTTCCACCGAGATTTCAAAGGCTGTCAAATATCTCAGTTCCTCATCTTTTGAAAAAGTGACTTCTTCCTCAACTTTTTTCAAATCCTTGATATTATCTTCGGCATGAATAAGAATACAATCCCCTTCTGGAGAAAGAAGCTCAAAAGCATATCCCTTAGCTCCCTTATAGAGTTGAGGGATTTCTTCCATTCTAGCTAGTAGTGCTTCAATCTCAGATGGCTTCTCTACCTTTACAAGTAATCTAGCTAATTTTTTAATCCCTTCAACCTTACGGCTCCTCATACTTGGTGACTCTTCTAAAACTAACTTTTCAATGCCTGACTGGTCTCCTAGTGATAAGAAGGCTGACTCTTCAAGCAAAGGTTTCATCCCCAAAGTCTCAATATAAAATGATTCATTTAGATTTCTATTATTTACCTTTAGCGTCGGGATCATACGCTTTATTTGATTTACAATCATAAATTCCTCCAACACTTTTTATTTTAAAGGATTTTATCTTTTTTTACAAGTTATTCAATAAAAAACTTTAACTATATTAACTCCTTAAATAAATCAACCCCTTCTGCTAGTAGAAGGGGGACTGGTTTGTTTTTACTAAAATACCTTATTTAGTCTTTCCAAGCTAATTCTGCTTGGAGACCATAATGGTCGCTCACCTGTGGGCTGTTTTTACCATCAAAGACCACGTGAAGGTTTTCTACCTGCATATCCTTTGTCGTAAAGATATAATCGATTCGAAGAGGTTCGCTGTTCCCCTTCCAGCCATCAATTTCAGGCGGAACAGTATAGCTACCACTTCTTTCTTTTGAAACTTCAAAAGCATCTTGTAAATCTAATGAACTAGCTAAAATGGCTTGATAACCTTCCTGGCCTGCAGGATTATTAAAATCACCTGCTAGCAAGAGTGGCTTATTCAATTCTTTCAGAACTGCTTCAAAGCGCGCCCATTCCTCTTGAAAGCCTTTATCCCACCAAGAGAGATGGACACTGGCAACTGCAAGTTCTTTACCTTCAACTACTGTCTCTGCTAGAGCAACACGACGAGTGTGGTAATCTGTCGGATCATCGACATCTGAAACCAAAATTTCACGAGCTTCAATTGGTGTTTTAGATAGGATTGCCACACCCTCATGATAGCGATCATAACCGATATGGTTATAGGCCCAAGTCCAATAATAGTTTTGACCTTGCTCAGCCAACTTCTCTACCAAAAGTCGCACATAGTGGTCTTGATGAATCGGCTCAGCCGATGGTAATGGCTTATAAAGTGGGCCTGTTTCTACTTGCGCTGAAGTGATTTCTTGGTTGATTTCCTGAAAACAAATCAAATCATAACTGTTTTCAAGGATATCTTGAAGTAAAAGTTGAAACTTTTGTTCAGGATTTTTTTCCATCCAACTATGGGTATTGAGTGTTAAAAACTTCATTCTTTTCTCCTATAAACAAGAGGTTGGAATCAGCTTCCAACCTCCTAAATATTACAATTCTACTTTTGCAACTGCTGTTTTAGCAGCAAGAGAACCTGTTTTTTCTAATTTAACTGATTTGATCGCATCACCATTTGTGAAGACAACTACTGTTGAAGTTTCACGTCCTGCTGCACGGATAGCATCCAAGTCAGCTGTGACAAGGAGATCACCTGCTGCAACTTTTTGTCCTTCAGCAACATGAACTGTAAATGGTTTACCTTCAAGACTTACTGTGTCCAAACCAATGTGAACAAGTACTTCAAGACCTGCTTCAGTCACAAGACCAAGAGCGTGTTTAGTTGGGAAGATACTTGATACAGTACCTGATACTGGAGATACAATGTTGCCGTTTGCTGGTTCCACCGCAAATCCATCACCCATCATTTTTTGAGCAAATACTGGATCCTTTACTTGTTCCAAGGCAACCACTTGACCGTCAGCAACTGAATAAACTTCTTCAGTTACACCTTTATATACAACAGCATTTTTAGAAGATGATGCCATTTGACTTGGAAGAGTTTCAGGAATCACTTCACCTGAGTCAAGAAGGTCTTGAATATCTGATTTCAAAACATCAGCTTTAGGTCCATAGATAGCTTGGACACCTTGCCCTTTCATGACAAGTCCCATAGCTCCTTCAGCTTTCCATTGTTCTTCTGTTCCGACTTTTTCAGCGTCTTTTACAGTAACACGAAGACGAGTCATACATGCGTCAACGTCAACGATGTTAGCACGTCCACCAAGAAGGTTGATGATGTTAACAGCTTGAGAAGCTTCTGCAACTTTTGACTCACCAGAAGCAGCAGATTCTGATGAACCTTCAGCAGTTTCGTAGTTTCCGTTACGTCCTGGAGTAGCATAGTTGAATTTTTGAATCATGAAGTTGGCGATGAAGTACATGATAACTGCAAATAGCGCTGTTACCCAGATAAAGTTAATAATATCCATACCAAGACCCGCATTGATCGCCATTGGTGTACGAGTCAAGAATTCGATAGAACCGAATGAGTGCATACGTAGGTTAACCACGTCAGCCATTGCAAAGGCAGCACCTTGAACTACTGAATAAACAAGATACATAGGTGTTGCAACGAACATGAACATATATTCAATTGGTTCAGTAACACCAGTCAAGAATGTTGCAAGAGCTGTTGCAATCATCATTCCTTTGTATTGGTGTTTCTTATCCGGTTCAACATTACGGTAAATAGCAGCAGCCACACCCATCAAAATACCGAATGAACCAATCATTTGTCCAACTTTGAAACGAGCTGGATGAACTGTATCTAGCAATGTTTGGTATTGGCTAGCATCAGTACCTTTAAGGTTAACAAGGTCTGTTACCCATGCAAGCCAAAGTGGATCTTGTCCAAATACTTGAGTGCCTTTTGCTGCACCAGTTAAAATATCGTAAGTACCACCAAGAGCTGTATAGTTCATTGGGATAGTCAACATATGGTGAAGACCAAATGGCAAGAGCAAGCGTTCCAAAGTACCATACAAGAATGGTGCAAGAACTGGTGCTGTTTCTTGTGAATTGGCAATCCAGATACCGAAGTTGTTGATACCTGTCTGAATAAGTGGCCAGAAAGCTGAAAGAAGAATTGCAGCGATTGCTGAGCGAAGAATAACTACAAATGGTACAAAACGTTTCCCGTTAAAGAATGAAAGGGCATCAGGAAGTTTACGGAAGTTGTAGTATTTGTTAAAAGCAGTCGCTCCAACAAAACCTGAGATAATCCCTACAAATACCCCCATGTTAAGCGCTGGTGCCTCAAGTACGCTAATGAAGTAATCAGAAACCTTGATAGATCCACCAAAGATTGTTGAAACCATAGCGTTAGGATCCTTCAACATATCCCCTGATACACCGAAGATTGTACCAGTGATACGGTTAATAAGGATAAATGCAAGACCTGCCGCAAAAGCACCACCAGCACGTTCTTTAGCCCAGCTTCCTCCAATAGCGAGGGCAAACAAAATATGAAGGTTACCGATAACCCCCCAACCAATTTGCTCTAGTACGCCACCAGTAATAACTAGGGGAGCAAGGTTTGGGTCAATCATTGCAAGTGACTTACCGATTGAAATCATCAATCCAGCCGCCGGCATAACAGCGATAACCACCATTAGAGCCTTACCGAATTTCTGCCAAAATTCGAAAGACAAGACATTTTTGAATGTATCTTTCATCATTCAAATCTCCTTTATATTTATTTGGCAAACGTTTTACGAAAACGTTTGCGCATGTTTATGTTTTAATTTTACCACTTTTTATTTTTTTGTAAAGGCTTTTATAAAAAAAATTTGACTTTTTCTGTCGTTTCACTTTCTAGGCATGCTCTCTCTTACTGACCTTTTTTGAGTTTGTAGAGCTTTTCTGATATAATATTAGCTATGAAATCCTATAATACCTTGAATGATTATTATCGAAATTTATTCGGAGAAAAAACTTTTAAAGTCCCTATTGATGCTGGCTTTGATTGTCCCAATCGCGATGGAACTGTAGCACATGGGGGCTGTACTTTTTGTACTGTTTCTGGTTCTGGAGATGCAATCGTTGCTCCTGATGCTCCTATTCGCGAGCAATTCTATAAGGAAATTGACTTTATGCACCGTAAGTGGCCAGATGTTAAAAAGTATTTGGTTTACTTCCAAAATTTTACCAATACACATGAAAAGCTGGAAGTGATTCGCGAACGCTATGAACAAGCTATCAATGAACCTGGGGTTGTCGGCATCAATATCGGAACTCGACCAGATTGCCTTCCTGATGAAACAATTAAATACTTGGCAGAATTATCAGAGCGAATGCATGTTACTGTAGAACTAGGCTTACAAACTACTTATGAAGAAACTTCAGAATTGATTAACCGCGCCCACTCCTATGAACTCTACGTGGAGACAGTCAAACGACTTCGAAAGTATCCGAAGATTGAGATTGTTGCCCATTTGATCAATGGTTTGCCAGGTGAAACTCATGAAATGATGGTGGAAAACGTTCGGCGTTGTGTAAGGGACAATGATATCCAAGGGATTAAGCTTCACCTACTTCACCTCATGACCAATACTCGGATGCAAAGGGATTATCATGAAGGTCGTTTGCAGCTCATGAGTCAGGATGAATATGTCAAGGTCATCTGTGACCAACTAGAAATTATTCCCAAGCATATCGTTATCCATCGGATTACGGGTGATGCGCCTAGGGATATGTTGATTGGTCCTATGTGGAGTCTCAATAAATGGGAAGTGCTAAATAGCATTGAGGCTGAAATGAGACGACGTGGTAGCGTCCAAGGATGCAAGGCTGTAAAACAGGAGTTTATGAATGAAAAGACCACTTGAAATAGCGCATGATTTTCTTGCCCAAGTCATCACCCAAGAGGATATTGTCGTTGATGCGACCATGGGAAATGGCCATGATACCCTTTTTCTAGCTAAGTTAGCTAAACAAGTCTATGCTTTCGATATACAGGAACAAGCTCTAGAAAAGACTAGTCAACGTCTACAAGAAGCTGGTTTGACCAATGCAGAATTAATCCTACAAGGTCATGAAACCGTGGATCAGTTTGTAAGGGAAGTTAAGGCAGCCATCTTTAATCTTGGTTATCTTCCTTCAGCTGATAAAAGCATTATCACCCAACCTCAAACAACTATTAAAGCACTGGATAAACTTTGCCAAATGCTAGTTAAAGGTGGACGAATAGCCATCATGATTTACTATGGGCATGAAGGCGGTGATATCGAACGGGATGCAGTCATGGATTTTGTCAGTCACTTACCACAACAAGAATATACTGCTACGATCTATCGCACTCTCAACCAAATCAACAATCCACCGTTTTTAGTCATGATTGAAAAATTAGAAAGGTATCGACATGGATAAACAATACCTACGAGATAAAATAGAAGCTCTTCGCCACAACTTTGTAGAATCAACCCAACATGAACGGGCAGTTGGTATGTTAGATGAAGCTCATATGAGCAAGAAGATGCTGAAAATCAAGAAAAAAATGATAACACTTGAAATGGAGCGTTGTCAGAAGAAAATCGAGCACAAGGACTGCTCGAAAATTGATCAAAAAATCCAAGAACAAAAGGAACTTTTTGAAGCTTGTCGAAAACAAAAATAAGGAGGTAGAAGATGGATTTACTTTTTTATCTCTTGATATTTTTGCTTGTTCTCATTGTTTCTAGTACGACCAATAAGCTGCTTCCCTTTTTACCCATGCCCCTGATTCAGATTCTTCTGGGAATCGGACTTGGTCTTTGCTTACCCAACAACCAATATCACTTAGATACTGAGTTGTTTCTAGCTTTAGTCATTGGTCCACTACTCTTTCGTGAAGCTCAAGAAGCAGATGTAACCTCTATCCTAAAGCACTGGAGAATCGTTCTCTATCTAATTTTCCCTGTCATCTTTATATCTACTCTAAGTATGGGAGGACTTGCCCATGTTCTTTGGGCGAGCTTACCATTAGCAGCCTGCCTAGCAGTAGGTGCTGCACTTGGTCCTACTGACCTGGTTGCTTTTGCTTCCCTTTCTGAACGATTTACCTTTCCAAAACGAATTTCAAATATCTTAAAAGGGGAAGGACTCCTTAATGATGCTTCTGGGCTAATTGCCTTTCGTGTTGCTCTCATCGCATGGACAACGGGAACCTTTTCAATCGCTCAAGCAGGAATTTCCCTAGCTATTTCCATCATGGGAGGGTTTGCAGTCGGCTTTATAACAGCCTTAATCAATCGTTTCCTCCATACTTTTCTACTCAGTGTTCGAGCTACTGATATAGCCAGTGAACTTCTGTTAGATCTCAGTTTACCACTTTTAACATTCTTCATCGCTGAAGAGATTCACGTTTCTGGAATTATCGCAGTCGTTGTTGCTGGTATTTTGAAAGCAAGTCGTTTTAAAAAGATAAATCTTCTTGAAGCCCAGGTGGATACTGTGACTGAAACCGTTTGGCACACAGTAACCTTCATGCTCAATGGTTCTGTCTTCGTTCTGTTGGGGATGGAACTGGAGATGATTGCGGAGCCCATTCTGAAGAGTGCTTTTTATAACAATGTGCTTCTTCTCGTCACAGTCTTTCTTTTAACCTTCCTACTCTTTGCCATCCGCTTTGTGATGATTTACGGCTTTTACGCGTTTCGAATAAAGAAACTTCAAAAAAGCCTCCACAAGTATGTTAAAGATATGCTTCTCTTGACATTTTCTGGAGTTAAAGGAACAGTGTCTATCGCCACCATCCTCTTGATACCTACTAATCTGGAACAAGAATATCCTCTTCTTCTCTTCCTCGTCGCAGGTGTAACCCTTGTCAGTTTTCTTACTGGATTACTGGTCTTGCCACACCTTTCGGAAGAGCAAGAGCCATCTAAGGATCATCTCATGCACATCGCTATCCTAAATGATGTTGCCATGGAGTTAGAGAGAGATCTGGACCATACTAAAAACAAGGTTCCCCTCTATGCTGCGATTGATAACTATCATGGACGGATTGAAAATCTCATTCTAAGCCAAGAAAATAAAGAAATCCAAGAAGACTGGGAAGCTCTGAAACTCTTGATTCTCAGTATCGAGAACGATGGTTTGGAACAGGCCTATGAAGAAGGAAAAATCGGTGAAAGAGGTTATCGTGTTTATCAACGGTACTTGAAAAGCATGGAGAAAAATATTAAGCGAAACTTTGCTTCTCGCCTAACCTACTACTTCCTTGTTTCAATACGGATTGTGCGTTTTCTCCTTCATGAGTTGCTCACATTTGGAAAAACCTTTCGTTCTTGGAGAGACAAGGAAAACCAAAGACTTCTTGCCATCGATTATGACCAGATTGCAGAGCTCTATCTAGCCAACACTGAAATCATCATCGAAAGTTTAGAAAACCTCAAAGGGATTTATAAGAGTTCTCTGATCAGCTTCATGCAGGAATCGCGTCTCCGTGAAACCAGTCATATTACCAGTGGTGCCTTTGTGGAGCGGGTTATCAATCGTATCAAACCCAATAATATCGACGAAATGTTGAGAGGTTATTATCTAGAACGTAAATGCATCTTTGAGTATGAGAAACAAAAACTCATCTCAGCCCAGTATGCTAAAAAACTACGACAAAATGTAAACAACCTAGAAACCTATTCTCTAAAAGAATCAGCCAACACATTACCTTATGATATGATGGAATTAGTTCGCAGAAATTAATGGCTATATAACATAAACAATTAAAAAATGGAGGATTGATAAATGATAAAGCTATGGAGAAAAATAACAGATAAACCTCTGTTAAAAGCTTTTTTGCATTACTATCAAGTCTCAGATAGTGAGTTGACTAGTGTAGCCGTTGCCTACTATTGGTTGATTTCAATCTTCCCTTTACTTATGATAGCCGTCAATATCTTGCCTTATTTTCAAATTCCGATCTCTAATTTTTTACTAACCTTAAAAGAACTTTTACCAGACACGATCTATGATGTAGTAGCAAAGATTGCTCGTGAAGTGCTGACACAACCATCTGCTGGACTCTTGAGTTTTGCGGTGATATCAGCTCTTTGGACCTTCTCCAAATCCATGAATTTTCTTCAAAAGGCTTTTAATAAAGCCTATGGAATTGCAAAAAATAGAGGAATTATCTCACACCAACTGATGAGTCTCCTAGTTAGTTTGGGACTTCAAATTCTCTTTGCTATTGCCCTATTCCTAAGTATGTTTGGTCATATGTTGTTGGATCTGCTAAAAAACTACTGGAAATCCGAAAGTTCTCTATTTGCATATTTACAGGATTTTACAGGACCGCTGATTTATGTCTTTCTGTTTGCGATCTTGATCATGCTCTATTATTTCCTTCCAAATGTGAAAGTCGGTCGTATTCGTTACGTCCTTCCTGGAAGTCTATTCGTATTCGTCACTCTTATTTCTTTATTAACCATCTTTTCAGCTTACTTCAATAACTATGTCAACTATCTTGTCGACGTTCGATTTTTCAGTTCCATCATCGTTGTTGTCATGATGTTCTGGTTTATAATCATTGCCAAGTTATTGATTGTCGGTGCAGTGATCAATGCCAGTGTTCAAAGCCTAAAAGACCCAGACTTTAAAGCAAAGCAATAATTTTTTATCGATTAATACTCAATGAAAATCAAAGAGCAAACTAGGAAGCGAGCCGCAGGTTGCTTAAAACACCGTTTTGAGGTTGTGGATAGAACTGACGAAGGCAGCTCAAAATACTATTTTGAGGTTGCAGATGGAAGCTGACGTAGTTTGAAGAGATTTTCGAAGAGTATAAAAAAATCAATCCTCCAGTCATTTAATACTGGGGGATTTTTGAATTAGTTACTTTATTGTCCACTCGTTAGGGCTTGCAATTCTGTTTTTAGATAGTGAGCCAAATGTTGGTGGGCAAAAATATTGGCATTTTTTTCTGCGGTAGGATTGTAGTTTGTGTTGGTATTTACATCATAAACATAAATATCACCACTCTCTGATTGAACCCATTCAATCGCCGCAACTTCAATCTGAGCATTTTTTAGGAAGTTTTCATAAGCTTCTCTTCGGTCATCTGGTAGAGGTTCTGTAATCTGGAATTTCTCAGATGTTTCCAGTTGCTCTGGTCTCTTGCCGATTTGGCAACCATCTGCTGGGCACAATTGGAAACCATCTGAAGAATCGATTGAAACAGTATAAAGGAACTTTTGATTAATAAACTCTGAACGACGAATACGTCCATCACTTGGCTTGATGTAGGCTTGTAACAAGGTAATCCCGTCCACTGATGGTTCAAAGAGAGGGCTATTGACATAAGCTTCCAATTCTTCTTCATTTTGGAAGAGTTGAACGCCTAATCCCTTACCTGCTCGATTGTGCTTGGTAATCAATGGATAGATGTTCAATTTTCTTGCTGCTTCAATGATATTTTCTTGACCCAAAACTGCAACTGTCGCAGGAGTCTCAATACCCGACTCGTTTAACTTCAAATATTGTTTGACTTTACTGATTTCTAGGTTGATAGCACCTGTTCCATTTACAACCTTGCGTCCATACGCCTCCAACCAAGTAATCACCTGCTCTGTAAATTCTGGGGCATAGCGATGTCCTCTGGTGTGAGAAGATGCAGACATGCGATTATAAAAGATACCTTGTGGCGGTGGACTTTGCAGGTCCAAAATTCCACTAGACAAATCCCACAGTTCATATGGAACTTCTAACTCTTCCAACCATTTGACCAAATGCTGAGTCCATTCAAGATTCTCATGAATCACATAAACTTTTGCTTCACTCATTACTTATCATCTCCTTAAGAAAAGCTGACTGATAGTTGGCTTTCCTTTTCTTCTTCTAAAATATATCCTTCTGTTTTTTCGATAACGCTGACTGTTAAGATTTGACCCAAAACATTGATCATAGTACGGCCAGCATTGACAAAGAAATCGACTGCAAAAATCAAGGCCACTCCTTCAACTGGCAAGTCCAGTTGAGGTGCTGCAGCTAGTAGAACCACGATAGCTCCTGAGGGTACGGTTGCCGCAATTTTTCCAATCAAAGTCAAAAGCAAAACAGTAAACAAGAGACTTGATAAAGAAAATTGAATGCCGTAGGCGTGGGCGATAAAGATAGTCGCTACTGAGAAATAAAGTCTGAAAAAGAGGATGGGCCTGTTTTAGATTGTCCTCAATAAGTCCGAAAAATTTGTCAAGTTCTTTATTCTGGAAGTGAAAAAGCAAGAGCTGATAGAGATTATAGTGGTGTTTCAACTCTTCTGAATAGCTCAAAAGCTTGTCTAGAATCTCTTTATTCGTCAAGTGCATGCGAAAAGTAGGGCGATAAAATCGCTTATCGCTGAGTTTTCGACTATCTTGCTGGATGAGCTTCCAGTAGCGTTTGATAGCCTTGTATTCATAAGATTTTCGCTCAAATTGATTCATGATTTGAACACGTACACGATTCATAGCTCGACTTAAGTGTTGGACAATATGGAAACGATCCAGAACTATTTTAGCATTTGGAAAAAGCTGTTTAGCTAAATCATAGTAGGGACTAAACATATCCATAGTAATGACTTTGACGCGACATCGGACAGAACTCTCATATTTAAGAAAGTGATTTCTGATGATAGCTTGTGTTCTTCCTTCAAGAACAGTGATGATATTGAGTTTATCAAAATCTTGTGCAATGAAACTCATCTTTCCCTTAGTGAAGGCATACTCGTCCCAAGACATAATCTCTGGAAGACGAAAAAAATCATGATTAAAGTGAAAGTCATTGAGCTTACGAATGACAGTTGAAGTTGAAATGGATAGCTGATGGGCAATATCAGTCATAG
>NZ_CAUPII010000038.1:0-15115 GCF_963511325.1 uncultured Streptococcus sp. | reverse complement strand
CATGACTTCCACTCGAATCTCTTGGTAGCCCTTTTTTTGCTGGGCCTTTTGTCCAGATTTTTCAGGCTTTTTGAAAAACCAAAACAAGATAAACGCGATAAGGGCAATACAAATAATGGTTACAATGCTATTTAACATGACGTCTCCTTTACATACAATTACATTTTACTTTTGTTACAGCGCTTGATTTCTTCTCAGAAATCACAGCTTCCAAGTATTCCAAGTCAGCCTGAGTAAAATCACATTCCGCAATCAAATCAGCCAACAAGTTCTTAATCCTACGAGAACAAACCTTGTCCTTGATATCTTGGACAAGCAAATCCCGACTTTGGTCCAAAGTTAAAAGGGCTGAATAGACAAAGAACTTGCCTTCTTTTTTCCTTGTCAGACACTCTTTCTCAACCAAACGAGCCAAAAGAGTCTGAATGGTCGACTTGGACCAGTCAAACCTCTCCGCCAGAACCCTGATCAAATCCGTACTGGTCTGCTCTCCTTGCATCCAAATAATTTTCATGACCTGCCATTCTGCATCTGAAATCTGCATCATCACACCTCCTAAATCTACATTTGTCGATTACAGTTATTAGTATACTCTTAAAATCTACATTTGTCAACCATGAAATTCAAATCTTTCTCTTTTTTTAAAATCTTTATTTCAAAAGTGTTTATACTCAATGAAAATCAAAAAGCAAACTAGGAAGCTAGCCGCAGGTTGCTCAAAGCACTGCTTTGAGGTTGTAGATAGAACTGACGAAGTCAGCTCAAAACACTGTTTTGAGGTTGTGGATAGAACTGACGAAGTCAGTAACATATATACGGCAAGACGACGCTGACGTGGTTTGAAGAGATTTTTGAAGAGTATAAAACACAAGCAAAAACCTCCACATCAAGTGGAGGCAATCTCTTTTATCAATACAATTTTAAGTCGCGTGGGTCAACTGGGAAGGTTGGGTTGTATGGGTTGTGACGGAGTTTAAAGTGTTTAACATCTTCAATGGTCTGAGTTCCAGACAATTGCATAACTGTCTTCAATTCCGCATTCAAGTGTTCAAAGACTTGACGCACACCGACACTACCGCCGAGAGCCAAGCCATAGATAACCGGGCGGCCAATAGCTACCAAGTCTGCTCCTGAAGCCAAGGCTTTAAAGACGTGTTGACCACGACGAATACCTGAGTCAAAGACAATTGGTACGCGTTTATCAACTGCTTCTGCTACTTCTTGAAGTGAGTCAAAGGCAGCTGGTCCACCGTCGATTTGGCGTCCACCGTGGTTGGTTACCCAGATACCAGAAGCTCCCGCAGCAAGCGAACGTTCAACGTCCTCACGGCATTGTGGTCCCTTGACATAAACAGGAAGTCCTGAGTATTCAGCTATAAATTCTACATCGCGTGGAGACAAGCGTTGTTTAGCTGATTTGTAAACAAAGTCCATTGATTTACCAGCACCTTCTGGCAGGTATTCTTCAACAATCGGCATGCCAACTGGGAAGACAAAACCATTGCGCTTATCAACCTCACGATTACCCCCTACAGTAGCATCTGCCGTCAAGACAATCGCTTTATAACCTTCAGCCTTCACACGGTCCATGATGTGGCGGTTAATGCCATCATCCTTACTAAAGTAAAATTGGAACCAATGAGGTGTCCCTTGAAGGGCTTCCGTAATTTCTGGAAGGTCGACAGTAGAGTAAGAGCTGGTTGTATAAAGAGAACCAAACTCATGCACACCACGCGCAGTAGCCACTTCACCTTGTTCATTTGCCAATTTATGCGCCGCAACAGGCGCCATAATGATTGGTGAAGACAATTTTTCACCTGCAAATTCAATCTCTGTACTTGGATTTTCAACATTGCAAAGCGTATGCGGAACGATGAGTTTGTGGTTAAAGGCGCGGATATTCTCACGCAAAGTGAAAGTATCTTCCGCTCCACTAGCGATATAACCAAAGGCTGCTTTTGGAATAACTTGTTGCGCCATTGGCTCCAAATCATAGGTATTGATGAAATCTACATGACCTTCTGCATTGCTTGTTTTGTATGACATAAAATGCCCTCCTTAATAAGTAAGCGTTTACTTTGTATATTACAAAAATATCTTAACTCTTTTTTCAAAACTTTTCAAATATTTTGTTTGGAAATTTCAGAAATTTTATGTCTATGATAAAAAATCCTTATAACGGCAATAAAAAATAGATATTATCCAAAGAAGATTTTAAGTGCTACAATAACTGTAATCTTTCTAGATAGGAGGTTCTATTTTTGGATTGGTCCATTGTTGAACAATATCTACCACTATATCAAAAGGCATTCTTTCTGACCTTGCATATTGCAGTTTGGGGAATTTTGGGATCCTTTCTGCTCGGTTTAATCGTTAGTATCATCCGACATTATCGAATCCCTGTTTTGGCGCAAGTAGCGACAGCCTACATTGAATTGTCACGTAATACACCCCTTTTGATTCAACTCTTCTTTCTCTACTTCGGTCTTCCCCGAATCGGGATTGTTCTATCTTCAGAAGTCTGTGCCACTTTAGGACTGGTCTTTTTAGGAGGCTCCTATATGGCAGAATCTTTCCGAAGTGGGCTGGAAGCCGTCAGTCAAACCCAGCAGGAGATTGGATTAGCTATCGGTCTGACACCTATACAGGTCTTTCGCTATGTGGTTCTTCCGCAAGCAACAGCGGTGGCACTCCCCTCTTTTAGTGCCAATGTCATTTTCCTGATCAAGGAAACCTCTGTTTTCTCAGCAGTGGCTTTGGCCGATCTCATGTATGTCGCCAAGGACTTGATTGGGCTCTACTATGAGACAGACATTGCGCTAGCTATGTTGGTAGTTGCTTATCTGATCATGCTGCTACCCATCTCACTGGTCTTTAGTTGGATAGAAAGGAGGCTCCGTCATGCAGGATTCGGGAATGCAAGTACTCTTTCAGGGAAATAATCTCCTGAGAATTTTACAGGGATTGGGCGTCACGATTGGGATTTCAATCCTGTCTGTCTTCTTATCCATGATTTTCGGAACGGTGATGGGAATTATCATGACTTCTCATTCTAGAGTGATTCGCTTCTTGACACGCTTATATCTAGAATTTATCCGGATTATGCCTCAGCTAGTGCTTCTCTTCATCGTTTACTTTGGTTTGGCTCGAAACTTTAATATCAATATCTCAGGTGAGACTTCTGCTATTATCGTTTTTACCCTGTGGGGTACAGCTGAGATGGGAGACTTGGTTCGTGGAGCTATCACTTCCCTCCCTAAGCATCAGTTTGAGAGCGGACAAGCGCTTGGTTTAACTAAAGTGCAACTCTACTACCATATCATCATCCCGCAAGTCTTGAGAAGATTACTTCCACAAGCCATCAACCTTGTCACTCGGATGATTAAAACGACTTCCTTGGTTGTTTTGATTGGAGTTGTTGAGGTTACCAAGGTTGGACAACAAATTATCGATAGCAATCGTTTGACGATCCCAACAGCTTCCTTTTGGATTTATGGAACCATCCTAGTCTTGTATTTCGCGGTTTGCTTCCCTATTTCCAAACTATCTACTCACTTAGAAAAACATTGGAGGAATTAAATGTCTGAAACTATTTTAGAAATCAAGGAACTAAAAAAATCCTTCGGAGACAATCCTATCCTCCAAGGACTTTCCTTAGATATTAAAAAGGGAGAAGTGGTCGTCATCCTAGGACCTTCTGGTTGTGGAAAAAGCACGCTACTTCGCTGTCTCAATGGCTTAGAAAGTATTCAAGGAGGAGATATCCTGCTGGATGGCCAGTCCATCGTTGAAAATAAAAAAGATTTTCACTTGGTTCGCCAAAAAATCGGTATGGTCTTTCAAAGTTATGAACTCTTTCCTCACTTGGATGTCCTTCAAAATCTTATCTTAGGCCCTATCAAGGCTCAAGGACGCGACAAGAAAGAAGTAACAGAAGAAGCCCTACAACTACTAGAACGTGTCGGATTGTTGGATAAACAACATAGCTTTGCTCGTCAATTATCTGGTGGACAAAAGCAACGGGTAGCGATTGTTCGTGCCCTTCTCATGCATCCAGAAATTATCCTCTTTGACGAGGTAACGGCTTCACTGGATCCAGAAATGGTTCGTGAGGTTCTGGAACTTATCAATGACTTAGCTCAAGAAGGGCGTACCATGATTCTGGTAACCCATGAAATGCAGTTTGCCCAAGCCATTGCAGACCGTATTATCTTCCTTGACCAAGGGAAGATTGCTGAAGAAGGAACTGCTCAAGAATTCTTCACAAATCCACAAACCAAACGAGCACAAGAATTTTTAAACGTCTTTGACTTTAGCCAGTTTGGCTCATATCTATAATCAATAAAGGAGATTATTATGAAACTACTTAAACCAATTCTAACTGTTTTCGCTCTAGCATTTGCGCTTATCTTTGTCACAGCTTGTAGTTCAGGCGGAAGCTCTGATGCTTCATCTACGAAGGCAACTGCCAAAGCTCGCACCATTGATGAAATTAAGAAAAGTGGGGAACTTCGAATCGCAGTATTTGGAGATAAGAAACCGTTTGGTTATGTTGACAACGACGGTTCTTACCAAGGTTATGATATCGAACTAGGTAATCAATTAGCACAAGACCTTGGTGTAAAGGTCAAATACGTTTCTGTCGATGCTGCCAACCGTGCTGAATACTTGATTTCAAACAAGGTTGATATCACACTTGCCAACTTCACAGTTACTGACGAACGTAAAAAACAAGTTGACTTTGCCCTTCCTTACATGAAAGTTTCTCTCGGTGTTGTGTCACCAAAAGATAAAGTTATCAAAGACGTTAAAGAACTTGAAGGCAAAACCTTAATCGTTACAAAAGGAACGACTGCTGAAACTTACTTTGAGAAAAATCACCCAGAAGTAAAACTTCAAAAATACGACCAATATAGCGATGCCTACCAAGCCCTTCTTGACGGTCGTGGAGATGCTTTCTCTACTGACAATACTGAAGTCCTAGCCTGGGCGCTTGAAAATAAAGGATATGAGGTAGGAATTTCTTCTCTAGGTGACCCAGATACGATTGCACCAGCAGTTCAAAAAGGTAACCAAGAACTACTCGACTACATCAACCAAGAAATCGAAAAATTAGGTAAGGAAAACTTCTTCCACAAAGCCTATGAAAAAACACTCCATCCAACTTACGGTGATACTGCTAAAGCAGATGACCTAGTTGTTGAAGGTGGAAAAGTCGACTAATACTCAATGAAATCACAAAAAGAAATCAGGTAATCCTAGTGACTACCTGATTTTTATATACCTTAAGCATTTTGCCAATTTTCTTGGTCTTCTTTAAAGCGTTTTAGGAGGTCGAGTCCTTCTGGTGTGATATAGCCTTCTTCTTGAGCTAGGTGGATGAGCTCGCTATAGTTTGAAAGTGTCACTAGTTTGACACCAGCATCCGCAAAGTTCTTATCTGCTTTTGGTAATTGATAGCTAAAGATAGCCACAACTCCAAGAACATCAGCTCCTTCACGTTTAGCAGCTGCTACGGCTTCAAGAACTGAACCGCCAGTTGAAATCAAATCTTCGACAACGACCATCTTTTGTCCTTGGGCTACACGGCCTTCGATTTGATTTCCAGCACCATGGTCTTTTGGTTTGCTACGGATATAGGCAAATGGCAAGTTCATCTTGTCAGCGATGATAGCACCGTGAGGAATACCTGCAGTCGCTGTCCCTGCAATCACTTCTACTTCTGGGAATTCTGCCTTAATAGCTTCCACAAAACCATTTTCAATCAAGCTACGAGTTTCTGGATAAGCAAGCGTCACACGGTTATCCGTATAAATCGGTGATTTAATACCAGATGCCCAAGTAAAAGGTTCTTCTGGTTTGAGGTAAACGGCTTGAATTTTCAATAGATGGCTAGCAATATCTTTAGCAAGTGTCATGGTTTTCTCCTTTTGTTTTTATAATCTATTGCTTTAATTTCAGTCTTGGTTCCACTCATCCTTGATAGCATGATAAGCTGCTACTGGATCAGTGGCTTGAGTAATCGGGCGACCGACAACGATGTAGTCACTACCAATTTGATAAGCATCTGCTGGCGTCATGACTCGTTTTTGATCTCCAACTGCAGCCCCTGCTGGTCGAATACCCGGTGTCAGGCAGATAAAATCTTTGCTTGTTGCTTCTTTGATAAGCTTGACTTCCTGAGCTGAACAGACCACACCATCTAATCCAGCTTCAGCAGTTTTCTTAGCATAATGAATGACCGATTCTTGAAGACTGGTTTGGATATTTTGAAAGTCTCTCATTTGTTCTTCAGAAGTTGAAGTCAACTGGGTAACAGCAATCAATTTTGCTTCTTTCCCAAGACCTTCTCGCGCAGCCTTCATCATCTCTACACCACCTGCGGCATGAACATTGGTCATGTCAACGCCCAGATGAGACAACACCTTCATGGCTGACTTAACCGTATTGGGAATATCATGAAGTTTGAGATCCAGAAAGACATTATGACCTAAGTCTTTCAAATAAGAAACAATCTCCGGGCCTGTAGCGTAATAGAGCTCCATACCTACCTTTAGATAGAGGCTCTCTTCAGCTGGAAAAAGAGCTAAAAATTGCTTGACTGCCTCAAAACTTGGAAAATCAAGAGCAATAACTGGACGAGATTCGCGCATACTTTTCTCCTTTTACCTTTGTTAGCTAGAGAGCATGAAAAAAGGAACCTGCCTACAGCAAGGTTCCACGAAAAATGGGTAGAATCCACCCTTTCACCGTCTAACCTTAGCTGCCTCTCTGGACTGCTTTAAAGGTTTTTTACTATTCTATTATTTAAAGCTGTACTTGTCAAGTAAAAAACAGTAATTGAACTTGTAGAAAACAGGACTCATCATCAAGTCAACAGAATCATCTCAAGCTTAACGACTCTGTGATTGTTGGGTTGTTTGATTTTGAGTTTGTGTTTGATTCTGAGTTTGATTCCCTTGCTCTTCTTGTTTTTTCTTTTCTTCTTCCTGCTTCTTCTTTTCCTCTTCTTTAGCTTTGATTCTTGCTTCTTCTAAAGCCTTATCCGTCAAGCTATAACTATAGATCCCAACTTCCATATCAATACCGCTTGGCACTGTTAATTGAGGTTTAATCTTGCTATAGTAAGGCAATTTTTTACCTAGTTCTGATAAAGGAACCAAAACCTCATCCGTATCATACATGGTAATTTTGAGCAGATCACTGGTTACACTGCTTGGAGCCAATTCAATCGTTTTGATAGCTTGCTTAATCTCTGGGCTGACTTCAGCCAGTTGTTCAATCAAGTTTTTGACTTGCTGCTCATCGTTAAAGAGTACGGACATATAGGTTTCTGGAAGATCAACAAGGCTAACTGGACTGGTTTCCACCGTCCCACTAGAAAGAATCGGATAATGATCCTCTCCAGAAACATAATAGGCTACAATCCCGTATTCCTTGACCTGGATGGTAAAATTGGTCGGGAATTGATAGTGAATGCTCGCAGATTCAATCCAGTGATTGGACTTAATCATCTCAGCATGCTTGTCTTTATTGAGGAGCAGATCAAAGGTATAGTCACTATCACGAATCCCTGAAGCCTCTTTGATTTGGTCTGCATTGGTCTCTACCGTACCAGTAACCTCTATGTTTTTCAAAGTTGAGTATGGCGTCAAAAGATAGATGGAAAAGAACAAGACAAGCAAACTTGGGATTAGAATCGTAACAGCACGCCAGATATGAACACTTGGAATAGAAGGCTTAGCAATCTTTTTCTTAGACTTAGATCTCTTTTCTTCTACTTTTGTTTCTTCAGATGTTTCGTCCTCTTCTTCTACTTGTTCTGTCTCAGTAGTTTCCTCCTCATTCTCAGGAGAGGACTGGTCTTCTGCACTCTCCTTCTGCTCTTCAGGATTAGAATCTGAGGTCTCTTCTGCCTCAGTATCTTCAGATAAGTCTGACTCTTGTTCTTCCTTGGTCTCTTCTTCAGCCTTTTTGCGCAGATATTCACGGTTCTGCTTCTGCCACTCTGATAAGGTGGTTTCTTCGTCTTCCGGAGCTTTTGCAACTTCTTTCTTATTGGTATCTGCTTGGGCCTTTTCTTTGGCTAGTTGGGCCTCTTCCTCAGCTTTTTTTTGAAGATATTCTTGATTTCGTTTTTGCCACTCTGACAATTCCTTGCCTTGAGTTGGCTCTTGTTTCTTATCCTTTGACATCGATTTTCCTTATGATAGATCTTTTTTTAGTAGCGCATAAAAATCCGCCACAGATTTTAATTCATGAGAATTCTTCATCGTGCTCTGGTAGTCTTCTTTGTGGGTCAAAAGCTTGCTTACCTTTTCTTCTAAAGTTGACAAGGTCAAATCGCTCTCTTGCAACTCCTCTGCATAGCCTTTTTTCACGAAATAAGCTGCATTTTCAATCTGGTCTCCACGGCTAGCTTCACGTCCGAGAGGGACAATGACATGCAATTTAGCCATGGCAAGGAGCTCAAAAATAGTATTGGCACCACCACGAGTAATGACCACATCAGCCAGATTCATGAGCGGTTGATAGAGGTCAGTCACATAGTCAACACGATAGAGGTTTGAACTTAGTTCATTTAAACTAGCATCACCTGTCAGGTTGATGATATTGTAGCGACTAGTCAACTCTTCCTTGTGGTCTGTAACTAATTGGTTAAAGACACGCGCTCCAGCTGAACCACCTACAAAGAGAAGGGTTGGTAACTTACTATCGAAGTAAGTTTGGATATCCACCATTTCTTCAGGTTCTTCCATAACTGGACCAGAAACCTTGGTCACGGCTCCAACATGCTCTACCTTAGTGAGACTAGACGCTTGTTCAAAAGTAGAGTACATCTTGGTCGCAAACTTATAAGCGATTTTATTGGCCAATCCCATAGAGAGATCAGACTCGTGGATAAAGACTGGCACTCTGCATACTCGCGCTGCAATAACAGGCGGCACAGATACAAATCCACCCTTAGAAAAGAGGGCTTGTGGACGAACTCGAAGCATGATAAAGAGCGATTGAAGGATTCCAAACGCAACTTTAAAGACGTCAACCATATTTTGCCATGAGAAATAACGACGTAATTTTCCTGTTGCAATAGAATGGAAAGTGACATCTAGACCTGACTTGAGGATTTCATGGTGCTCAATCCCATTTTTATCTCCAATATAGTGGACTTCCCAACCATCTTCGATGAACTTAGGCATTAACAAAAGGTTGAGGGTAACGTGTCCCACCGTTCCCCCACCTGTAAATACTATTTTTTTCATATTATCCCTTTAACTCCGCTACAGTATCGATGAAAAGATCTCCACGTACTTCAAAGTTAGCATACATATCCCAGCTAGCATTAGCAGGACTGAGGAGAACCACATCTCCTTCTTCTGCGAGTTCATAGGCCTTGCGAGTTGCATCTGCAATATCTGTCGCATCGACATAAGCCACACCAGCTTTATCTGCTGCACGTTTGACACGTTCTGCAGACTGGCCGAGGATGACCATTTTTTTCAGTCCAGTAATATCAGGAACCAACTCGTCAAACTCATTGCCACGGTCCAACCCACCAGCAATCAAGATAACCTTGCTGTTGTCAAATCCAGACAAGGCTTTTTGAGTCGCTAAGATATTGGTTGACTTACTATCGTTATAAAATTTAACGCCATTGATTTGGTCTACAAACTGGAGACGGTGTTTGACTCCACCAAAGGCTGACAAGGTCTCCTTGATAGTTTCATTGTCAACGCCACGAAGTTTAGCAACAGCAATGGTTGCAAGAGCATTTTCCACATTGTGGCTACCAGGAACACCGATTTCATCAGCTGCCATGACTTTTTCACCACGGAAGTAAAGAAGACCATCTTCAAGATAAGCACCGTCAACCTTTTCAAGGGTTGAGAATGGTACTACAGTCGCATTTGTCTTTGTCGCAAGCTCTTTAGCTAATTCCTGGTTGAAGTTCAATACTAGGTAATCAGTTGCTGTCATATTGCTTTGGATATTCCACTTAGCTTCAACATAAGATTCAAAAGAACCGTGATAGTCGATATGTGTTGGCATCAGGTTGGTGATAACAGCAATTTCAGGATGGAATTCCTGGATTCCCATTAATTGGAAAGAAGAAAGTTCCATGACAAGGGTATCCTTATCTGTCGCAGTTTGAGCCACTTGACTAGCAGGATATCCGATGTTCCCTGATAAAAGTCCATTTTGCCCCGCAGCAGTCAGAACTTCTCCAATCATAGTGGTGGTCGTTGTCTTACCATTAGAACCTGTAATACCTACGATTGGTGCTTCTGAAATCAAGTAGGCCAACTCAACCTCTGTCAAGACTGGAATGCCTTTTTCTAGAGCTTTTTCAATCATCGGATTGCTATAAGGGATTCCTGGATTCTTCACCATGAGAGCAAAATCTTCGTCCAATAATTCCAAAGGATGGCCACCAGTGACAACCTTGATGCCCTCTTCCAAGAGACTTTGCGCAGCTGGATTTTCCTCAAAAGGCTTGCCATCATTCACTGTCACAATGGCACCTAGCTTGTCCAAAAGACGAGCTGCAGATTCACCAGATTTGGCCAAACCTAGGACTAATACTTTCTTATTTTCAAATTGATCAATTCGTTTCATATCTAGAACTCCATTTCTACTCTTACTATTTTACCATTTTTATGAAAATAAAAAAGCCACAAAGGGCTTTCTTATTTGTTTTTATCCTCGATCAACTATTCTACAGACTTGAGGGCTTCAAGCATATCTACCTTTCGGAGATAATGATTGACAAAAACTCCTAGGATGGTCAAGATGACACTAACAGCTAGAATTGGAATGAGATACACTTCCCAGCCGACTTTCGGTTGAAAACGGAAGGTTCCAGGTGCAATCATCTGAATGAGAAATTGATGGAGATAAAAGCCTGAGACCAATCCTACAATCATTCCAATTAGTGACAATATGATGGTCTCCCGATAGATATAAAGGGTCACTTCTTTGTTATGAAAACCAAGAACCTTGATGGTTGAGAGTTCCCTAATCCGTTCAGCAACATTGATATTGGTCAAATTATAGAGAATCACAATAGCCAGTAGCACCGATACCAGCACCAAAATCGCCATGGTATGATTCAGAGAATTGGCAAAACTTTCAAAGAGCTGAATGGTGGAGGCATTTTGAACGAGGCCACTGATAGCCGCCTGGTCCATAAATTCTCCTGCAACTCTTTCAGTATTCCCTTCACTTTTATCCTTAAGTTGGACCAGATAGGTGTTCATCTTGGGAGCTTGACCATATATCTCCTCATAGGTCGCCTGATTCATGTATACAAAATGACCAACATAGTGCTCGGTAATAGCACCTACTTTAAAGGTTTTTCCATCGATTGTAAAATTGTCACCAACAGAAACTCCAGCCAACTGGGCTAATTTTTCAGTCAAGACAACTCCGTTAGACAAGCCCAGTTTTTCCCCATTTTTTTCTAATTGAACAAAGGGATCCAGGTCATCTTGATCCGTTACCATCATGGTCACAGTTTGAACACCTGCCTTGCCAGCATACTTTTCTTCAATCTGTTTGGAAGAAATTAAACGATAGTTTTCAACTTCATCACTTTTCAGTTTTTCCTCTAGCTTGGCCTTATCAGAATCTGAAGCTCGAGAATTGACAGAAAGAATCATCTGGTATTGTTGCAGATCCTTAAACTGCCTGTCGGCCACTCCAACCACAGAGGATTGAATCCCAAGCCCTGCAAAGAGAAGGGCTACTGAACCAGCAACTCCAAAAATGGTCATCAACATGCGTTGTTTGTAACGGAAAATGTTACGGGCTGTTACCTTCTGAGTAAAACTCAAGCGTGACCAAATCAATGTTATGCGCTCCAAGAGAATTTTAGAACCCTTGACTGGTGGCTTAGGTAGTAATAATTGCGCTGCTTCTTCATGCAACTCTTTGCGAGATACAAGGTAGGCAGGTAAAACGCTAGCTATTAAGCTTAGTCCCAGAGCCAAGAAACTATAGGTCCAATAGAAATTCTGCTGACTCTCTCCAACAATCATTCGCTCAGTAATAATATGCGAAATTGTGGGTGCTAGGATGTAGTGACCAAGCAAAATTCCTAGAAGGGTTCCAAGAGTACCAGCAACCAGACCGTAAATCACAAACTTAGCAATGATATCCTTGCTATGGTAGCCTAAAGCCTTAAAGATACCAGCATTGGTCCTTTCCTCGTCTACAAAACGAGTCATGGTAGTAAAGGTAACCATGGCTGCAACGGCATAGAGAACAACTGGAAAGATATTCCCTACGGCACGAATACTCATAGCCGAGTTACTATACATGAGGTAACCTTGACCAGTAGGAGAACTCTTGCGATTATAGACATGATAGTTTGGCTCTATTAGAGCATTGACCTCATCCTGACTAGCCTGCCATTTATCCTTTTCCTTAGTAAGATCTGTTTCGGCTTGGCTCAGCTTTTCCTTTTCTTGCTTTAGTTGTTCTTTTGCTTCTTCTAACTGACTAGATGCTTGACTTTTTTGTGGTTCTGGTAGTTGGCTCACTTGATTTTCTTGAGCTTGTAGACGCGTTTCGATTTCCTGTAGACGTTTCTTGCCAGCTGTCAAGTTGGTCTCTGCCTCGTCTAATTGTTTCTTGCCCTCATCAAGGGAATCTTGAGCCTCCTTCTTCATTTTCTCTAGCCGCGCTTGACCATTATCAGCAACTAGATCTTTGAGAGTTGCCTCTTCTTCCTCTTGTTTCTTTTCGTAATCACTAGAGAAGGGATTGACATCTGTTAGGCTAGCAAAACGTAGGCGGGCAATCGTGTAAACAGAGCTCTTGAAATTTGCTTCAGTTACGACACCATAGGCTGCTAAGTTCCCATTTCCACTGGCTGAACTCCCCATATCCGTTTTTGAGAAAATATCTGGAGAGTGGACAAAGCCTGTAATGGTATAGCTATCCCGCTTCAACTGAGAATTGCTGCCCTTCTTTTGACTCAAATGAATGACTTGCCCAATTTGATAGTGATCTTTCCAAAAATAAGCTAAAGCCAATTCATCTTCTTTTTCAGGCAAACGCCCTTCCGTTACTTGAAATTTTGAAATCTTTTCAGTATTTGAAAAGATCCGTATGGCATCTTCACTGTTTGCCAGAGTCAAATCTGTCATATAACTAAATTCAACATCTGCTCCTGATAGAGTTTGCAATTCTTCCTGGTCTGCCTGATCTAAACCATAATCTGCTATGACGGTCATATCTGCCGCATTAGTATCTTTCAGATAAGCCCAAGCTGTTCGCTCCATATTAGGACTAGCAACCTTGAGACCAACCACGGCTAAAGAACCTAACATCATTAGAGTTAGGATGGATAAAAACCGTCCCTTTGAACCTGTGAAAGACTGGAGCAGGTCTTTCCAATATGTCTTTCTTTTCATCTTAGTACTCCAAATCATCAATATCCTGTGGTTGAGGATTGAGGACAACACTCTTGACACTGGCATCATGCATCTGAATCACCCGATCAGCTATAGGAGCTAGGGAGGCATTGTGGGTCACGATGATAACGGTGGCCCCCTTCTTACGTGACATATCTTGAAGAATCTTTAGAACCTGCTTACCCGTCTGGTAGTCCAAAGCTCCCGTTGGTTCATCACAAAGGAGAATTTTAGGATTTTTAGCCACGGCTCGAGCAATGGAGACCCGTTGTTGCTCACCGCCTGACAGCTGAGCTGGAAAGTTATTCAGACGGTGCCCTAATCCTACATCCTTGAGAACCTGCTCAGGATCCAAGGCATCGGCAACAATTTCTGAAGCTAGCTCAACATTTTCCTTAGCAGTCAAGTTAGAAACCAAGTTGTAAAACTGAAAGATAAAGCCAACGGCATCTCTACGATAGTTGGTTCTCTGATGGGAGGTATAGTCAGAAATGTTAGTCCCATCAATCCAGACTTGCCCTTCATCGTTTGTATCCATACCGCCTAGAATATTTAAAACGGTTGACTTCCCTGCACCAGATGACCCAAGGATAATGACTAGTTCTCCCTTTTCAATCTCGAAGTTGACATCTCGATTGGCCACGATTTCCGTATCTCCAGTATGATACCTCTTATAGCTGTTTTTCATTTCAATATAAGCCATCCTATCTCCTCCTCTTCTATCCCTATTTTCATCTTTATTATAACTCTTTTGAGGAGAGAAAGAAAGCTTATCCCTGTAGACTTTAAAGAGATTTTCAAAGTCCTCAGATGTGCTGAATCCAAGTCAGTATAGCCTTTCCTTTCTCACCTTGTTTCTATGGCAATTCCCCTAATTTGCTTTTGAGTTTTTGTAGAAAATTCTCACTTTTCTTCTTTCGCAATTGATTCATGAGAAAAAAGCGAACAAGACCAGCTTCTGTTTATCAGAAAACTAGTTTTGTCCGCTTTTTATTGTCGAGATTAGTCTCTCGGTCCAATCTCTATGACTTAGATGCTTTTATATCATCTTATTCGTCTTCTTTTTTCTTTCCCATTGCAAAGAGACCAAGTAATGCTCCTACAACACCTGCTGTTGCAAGGCCAGCATTTTCTTTAGTGCCTGTCTCTGGGAGTTTGTATTGATGACTTGCAGGTGCTTGGTAGGTCTTATCTTGTGACATAGCAAGAGCTATTTGTGACTGCTCATCTTTGAATTCTGGAACCTCATGGATAGCTCCTTCTGATCCATTGACACCACCTGTGTATTCTGGAACTTGGTGAGTAGTCCCTTCTCCACCAGGAACGCCACCAGTGAACTCAGGTACTTCATGAACAGCTGCTTCTGCTCCATTCACACTGCCTGTGTATTCTGGAATTTCATGAACAGTTGCTTCTGCTCCATTCACACCACCTGTGTATTCTGGGATTTCCACTACTTGTGCTGCTTCATCGCCTACTGTACCAATAGCTCCTGTGTACTCTGGGATTTCATGAACAGCTGCTTCGACACCATTCACTCCGCCAGTAAACTCTGGAACTTCTACAACTGGAGCTGGATCGTCACCTGCTGTTCCAATTGCTCCTGTGTACTCTGGAACTTCTACTACTGGAGCTGGATCGCCGCCTGCTGTTCCAATTGCTCCTGTGTACTCTGGAACTTCTACTACTGGAGCTGG
>NZ_CAUPII010000037.1:0-15199 GCF_963511325.1 uncultured Streptococcus sp. | reverse complement strand
ATGGCTTCGTTATAGTCTATGGGTGATTTTAGAATTAGCCTTGATGGCGACAGATTTGGCAGAAGTTCTAGGTTCAGCCATTGCCCTAAATCTTCTCTTTAAGATTCCGATTATGATAGCCATTCTCTTGACTGTGTTGGATGTTTTTCTCTTATTGCTCCTGATGAAGTTTGGCTTTAAGAAGATAGAAGCTATCGTGACAACGCTGATTTTAACGATTCTAGCAATCTTTACCTATCTGGTAGCTTTATCACATCCAAGCTTCCAAGGAATCGTTGAAGGTTATTTGCCAAATGCAACCTTGTTTGAGAGTCCTCTGCCTGGACATGAAAGTCAATTAACCTTGGCGCTGGGGATTGTGGGTGCGACAGTGATGCCCCATAACCTCTATTTACATTCTTCCTTGTCTCAAACTCGGAAAATCAATCACAAGGACAAGAATGATTTGCGAAAAGCCGTTCGTTTTATGACTTGGGATTCTAATCTCCAGTTATCCTTGGCCTTTGTGGTTAACTCCCTTCTTTTGATCTTAGGGGCGGCTCTCTTTTTCGGACATGCATCTGAGATTTCTGCTTTCTCTCAAATGTATAATGCCTTACAGGATTCAACCATTGCGGGAGCTATAGCTAGCTCAACCTTATCAACCTTGTTTGCCTTGGCCCTATTAGCCAGTGGTCAGAATTCGACTATCACAGGTACCTTGACAGGACAAATCGTTATGGAAGGTTTCTTACATATGCGATTGCCTCAGTGGTTCATTCGTTTGGCGACTCGTCTCTTTGCCTTACTGCCTGTCATGATAGTAGCAGTTTTGTTTGGTCATCAGGAAAAAACCTTGGATCAGTTATTGGTCTATTCACAGGTCTTTCTTTCTATCGCTCTTCCATTTTCAATCTTCCCCTTGATTTATCTCACTTCAAAAAAATCAGTGATGGGAGAATTTACCAATGCCAAGTGGAATACTATCCTTGGTTATATTGTTTCCATTATCTTAACTGTCCTCAATGTGAAATTGCTATTTGATATTTTTTAAGGACCTTTTAACGTGAATTAGAAAAAAATCACCCAAGAGTTAACTCTCGGGTGATTTTTTGCAATTTAAATCTTTGATAGACGAAAATCCATTATAAAAAGCTGCATGAAGATGCAGCCACACTATAGCAACGGAAGACATGGGATTCGAACCCACGCACGCTTTCACACGCCTACCGCGTTTCCAACACGGCCTCTTAAGCCTCTTGAGTAATCTTCCAATACTTACTAAAATAGTTTATCATAAAGGGAATTATCTTGCAAATAAAATTCAAACAATTGGCAAAATGATAGAAAATGAAAGAAAGTGACAAAAAGTGCTTGACTTTGATTTTTTTTGTGGTAGAATGATTATTGTAATCGTTAACAGGAGGTGAGTAAGTGCTAAAAACCGAGAGAAAAAAATTGATTTTAGAGGAGCTGGGCAAACATAAAGTCGTTTCTCTAGAGAAATTAGTAGGTTTGTTAGACACGTCAGAATCAACGGTTAGACGAGATTTAGATGAATTGGAATCGGAAAATAAACTTCGCCGAGTTCATGGAGGAGCAGAGTTGCCTCACTCCTTGCAAGAAGAAGAAACCATTCAAGAAAAATCTGTCAAAAACCTTCAAGAGAAAAAATTGATTGCGCAAAAGGCAGTTTCCTTCATCAAAGAAAAAGACGTTATCTTTGTGGATGCAGGAAGTACAACAGCCTTTCTCATTAAGGAACTGGAGCGAAAAGACATTACTGTTGTGACTAACTCCATTCACCATGCGGTTCAATTAGTGGATAAGCAAATTCCAACTGTGATTATCGGTGGTGGAGTTAAGATGACAACGGATGCCAGCATCGGTGGTGTCGCGCTTAACCAGATTAACCAATTACACTTTGATCGTGCCTTTATCGGAATGAACGGGGTAGACGAAGGTTATTATACAACTCCAGATATGGAGGAGGGAGCTGTTAAGCGTGCTATTCTAGAAAATGCCAAACAAACTTATGTTTTGGCGGATTCATCTAAGATTGGTCAATCTTGTTTCGCTAAGGTAGCGCCTATAAAACGAGCAATTGTTATTACAAGCAAGGGTCACGAACTCTTGCCAGCTATCAAAGAAAAAACGGAGGTTATTGAAGTATGATTTATACAGTCACGCTAAATCCATCTATTGACTATATTGTCCGTCTGGATAAAGTGGAAGTTGGTAGTGTTAATCGTATGGATAGTGATGATAAGTTTGCTGGTGGTAAGGGAATCAACGTTAGCCGTGTCTTGAAACGCTTGGATATTCCGAATACAGCGACAGGCTTCATCGGTGGCTTTACAGGTAAATTTATCACTGATACTTTAGCTGAAGAGCAAATTGAAACCCGATTTGTCCAAGTGGCAGAAGATACGCGTATCAATGTCAAGATCAAAGCAGATCAAGAAACCGAAATCAACGGAACGGGTCCTACAGTTGAGCCTGAGCAATTGGAAGAGCTAAAAGCTATTCTTTCAAGTCTAACAGCAGAAGATACAGTGGTATTTGCTGGTTCAAGTGCTAAAAACTTAGGCAATGTCATCTATAAGGATTTGATTGCCTTGACTCGTCAAACGGGTGCTCAAGTAGTCTGTGACTTTGAAGGTCAGACCTTAATCGATAGTTTGGATTATCAACCGCTTTTGGTCAAACCAAACAATCATGAACTGGGAGCTATCTTTGGAATCAAGCTCGAAAGCTTAGATGAGATTGAAAAATACGCTCGAGAATTGTTGGCTAAAGGTGCTCAAAACGTTATCATCTCTATGGCTGGTGACGGTGCCCTTCTGGTAACATCAGAGGGAGCCTACTTTGCTAAACCGATTAAGGGAACCGTGAAAAACTCAGTTGGTGCTGGTGACTCTATGGTTGCTGGATTTACTGGTGAGTTTGTCAAATCAAAAGACGCAGTAGAAGCCTTCAAGTGGGGAGTGGCTTGTGGAACAGCAACTACCTTCTCTGATGACTTGGCGACTGCAGCATTTATTAAAGAAACTTATGAAAAAGTTGAGGTAGAAAAAAGATGAAAATTCAGGATTTATTGAGAAAAGATGTCATGTTGCTTGATTTGCAAGCAACTGAAAAAACAGCAGCTATCGAAGAAATGATTCATAGCTTGGTTGAACACGGATACGTGACAGATTTTGAAACCTTTAAAGAAGGAATCTTGGCGCGTGAAGCTTTGACTTCTACAGGTTTGGGTGACGGTATCGCAATGCCTCATAGCAAGAACGCTGCAGTTAAAGAAGCAACTGTTCTCTTTGCTAAGTCAAATAAGGGTGTTGACTACGAAAGTTTAGATGGACAACCAACTGACCTCTTCTTTATGATTGCCGCTCCAGAAGGTGCCAATGATACTCACTTGGCGGCCTTGGCAGAATTATCTCAATACTTAATGAAAGACGGTTTTGCTGATAAACTTCGTCAAGTAACATCAGCTGATCAAGTTATTGAACTCTTTGATCAAGCATCAGAAAAAGCTGAGGAACCAGTTCAAACACCTGCAAATGGTTCTGATGACTTTATCGTTGCTGTAACTGCTTGTACAACAGGAATTGCCCACACTTATATGGCTCAAGAAGCTCTTCAAAAAGTGGCTGCGGAAATGGGTGTCGGTATCAAGGTTGAAACCAATGGTGCTAGCGGTGTTGGCAACAAATTGACTGCAGAAGATATCCGCAAGGCTAAAGCCGTTATCATCGCAGCAGACAAGGCCGTTGAAATGGATCGTTTCGATGGTAAACCATTGATCAATCGTCCAGTTGCAGATGGTATTCGTAAGACAGAAGAGTTAATCAACTTGGCTCTTTCTGGTAATGCTGAAGTATATCGTGCTGCTAATGGAGCGCAAGCTTCAACAGCGTCTAACGAAAAACAAAGTATCGGTGGTGCTTTCTACAAACACTTGATGAGTGGTGTATCTCAAATGTTGCCATTCGTTATCGGTGGAGGTATCATGATTGCCCTTGCCTTCTTGATCGATGGTGCTATGGGTGTGCCAAATGATAGCCTCGGAAATCTTGGATCTTACCATGAACTCGCTTCTATGTTCATGAAAATCGGTGGCGCAGCCTTTGGTTTGATGCTTCCAGTATTTGCAGGATATGTTGCCTACTCAATCGCTGAAAAACCAGGTTTGGTAGCAGGTTTCGTAGCTGGTGCTATCGCCAAAGAAGGTTTTGCCTTTGGTAAAATCCCTTATGCTCAAGGTGGTGAAGCAACTTCAGCCCTTGCAGGTGTATCATCAGGTTTCCTAGGCGCCCTTGTGGGTGGATTTATCGCAGGTGCCTTGGTACTCTTGGTTAAGAAATACGTGAAGGTTCCTCGCTCGCTTGAAGGTGCTAAATCAATCCTTCTCTTGCCACTTCTTGGAACAGTCTTGACAGGATTTGTCATGCTTGCTGTTAACATCCCAATGGCAGCAATCAACACTGCTATGAACGACTTCCTTGGCGGTCTTGGAGGCGGTTCAGCTGTCCTTCTTGGTATCGTTCTTGGAGGAATGATGGCTGTCGATATGGGTGGACCAGTCAATAAAGCAGCTTATGTCTTTGGTACTGGTACTCTTGCAGCAACAGTGTCAACAGGTGGTTCTGTAGCCATGGCAGCAGTTATGGCAGGAGGAATGGTTCCACCACTTGCAATCTTTGTCGCAACTCTTCTCTTTAAAGATAAATTCACAAAAGAAGAACGCAACTCAGGTTTGACTAACATCGTTATGGGCTTGTCATTCATCACTGAAGGAGCGATTCCATTTGGTGCGGCTGACCCAGCTCGTGCTATCCCAAGCTTTATCCTTGGTTCAGCAGTGGCAGGTGGACTTGTTGGTCTTGCAAATATCAAACTCATGGCACCACACGGAGGAATCTTCGTTATCGCCCTTACAACAAATGCCCTTCTTTACCTTGTCTTTGTCTTGATTGGAGCACTCGTTAGTGGTGTAGTTTATGGTTACCTTCGTAAACCTTTAGAAAAATAATTACAAATACATTCAAATGACTGAACACGAAAGTGGGCAGTCATTTTTTTGATAATGGAGTTAGAGAGACCGGTCTCTAAAGTGATATAATAGAGGTAAATCGTAGAGAATTTAATACTCAATGAAAATCAAAGAGCAAACTAGGAAGCTAGCCGCAAGCTGTACTTGAGTACCGTAAGGCGACGCTGACGTGGTTTGAATTTGATTTTCGAAGAGTATAAATGACAGAATGCTAAAGTTCTACAAATACCTTAGAGGAGATAAGTGTCATGAATGATTCTAGAAAAGAAGAAATCGACAAACTAGAGAAATCTGAGATCTCTTGCCAAAATCTTACAAAAGAAGAGTTGCAAGAGACCTATGCCAGCTTGGTGGAGGAGAATTTTCCTGATTCTAAACGAATTCATTTTATAGCTGATTTAGGTAGGAGCCCAGAAATTGCCTTTCATTTTGAGCTCATTTGCAACGATTGGGAGGAAGGAACTGACCTGAATGTTGAAGCGAGTTTTGACCAGCATGGGCAGGCGGGAATCGATTATCTTTTAGAAACTCTCGATCAAGAGGAAGCGGAGAGTCAACGCGTTTTGATTGTATATCTTCTAGCGAAAGTCCTCTCCAAAGCAAGACATAGAGATTTTTATGCGTTTTCTTGCAAGCAATTACTTCCTGTTCTAATCTCTCTTTTACTTAGTTCAGAAGCTTCGAATCGTAGAAAGCTGATCATTGCCCTAGGTTGGATTGGTTCAATAGGTGAGATAGAAATCTTAGGACAACATCTCTTGACTGACCAAGATCCACTTTGTCGCGCCTGGTCTGCCAGTAGTCTAATGCAATTATCTTTTCATCAAGTAAAAAAAGAAATCTTAATGGAAAAAACGAAGGATTTGTTTTCTGAAGCAATTACAGAAGAAAAGGACTTGCAGGCTTGCGCTCTGATGATAGAAGCAGCCTAGGTATTGTTTGGGAAAAAATGGATCCCTACATCTGCTGTAGAGAAGTTGGAAATCGAAAAGATTGAGAAAGCAAGAAAATCAGCAATTAGATTTTTAAAGAAATAGTGAGACAAGATTGTTGAAAAATCATATAGAAAAGAAAGTGCAGAAATATCAACGAAAAATGATTGTATCTAGTAGATTCAGTCATTTTTTTGATTTCTCTAGATGTTTCTGAAATATGGTATAATAGAAGAATGGCAAACAAAAATACAAATAAAACAAGACGGAGACCGTCAAAAGCTGAATTAGAAAGAAAGCAAGCTATCCAAAGGATGTTAATTTCCTTAGTCATAGCTTTTTGCTTAATGTTCGCTGCTCTGAAATTAGGAGCAGTTGGACTCACCCTCTATAATCTTATTCGATTACTAGTAGGAAGTCTGGCCTATCTGGTCATCTTTGTCGTTCTAGTCTATCTTTTTTTCTTCAAATGGATTCGGAAGCAAGAAGGTCTAATCTCAGGTTTCCTTTGCATTTTTTCAGGCTTATTGCTGATTTTTGAAGCTTATCTTGTATGGAAATATGGCATCGAGCAGTCTGTCTTAAAGGGAACTTTGGCTCAAGTATTGACAGATTTGACAGGCTTTCGTGTGACTAGCTTTGCTGGAGGAGGACTTTTAGGTGTTGCGCTCTACATTCCAGTAGCCTTTCTCTTTTCAAATATTGGCACTTATTTTATCGGAGCTATCTTAATCTTAATCGGTGCTCTTCTAGTTAGTCCTTGGTCTGTCTATGATGTCGCTGATTTCCTTGGAGCACGTTTTGCACTTTGGATGGAGCGACGTGAGCAGAGGAAACAAGAACGCTTCATCAAACGAGAAGAAGAAAAAGCTCGTAAGGAAGCAGAAGAGCAAGCAAGACTCGAGAAAGAAAGAGAAGAGCAAGCTTTGCTTGATTCACCTTCTGTAGATATGGAAACAGGAGAAATATTATCAGAAGAGCCACTGCACGATTTTCCTCCACTTCCAGAGGAAGAATGGGTAGAACCTGAAATTATTCTCCCTCAAGCAGACTATGATCTTCCTAGCGAAGTTGACATTCCAGAAGAGGATGAGTTCTTAGAGGATGAGGATGTTGAGGTAGATTTTTCTGCAAAAAAAGCCTTAGAGTACAAACTTCCAAGCTTGCAACTTTTTGCACCCGATAAGCCAAAAGACCAGTCCAAGGAAAAGAAAATCGTTCGCGAAAATATCAAGATTTTGGAAGAAACCTTTGCAAGTTTCGGTATCAAGGTAACGGTTGAACGTGCTGAGATTGGTCCATCCGTTACCAAGTACGAAGTCAAGCCAGCCGTTGGTGTGCGGGTCAATCGCATTTCTAATCTAGCAGATGACTTGGCTCTGGCCTTGGCTGCGAAAGATGTCCGTATCGAAGCTCCAATTCCAGGGAAATCCTTAGTCGGGATTGAAGTGCCTAACTCAGAGATTGCGACAGTCTCCTTCCGAGAGCTCTGGGAACAGTCGCAAACTAAACCTGAAAATCTCCTAGAAATTCCCCTTGGGAAAGCAGTTAACGGAACAGCTCGTAGTTTTGATTTGGCTAAAATGCCTCACTTGCTAGTAGCTGGTTCGACAGGTTCTGGTAAATCTGTTGCAGTCAATGGTATCATTGCAAGTATTGTCATGAAGGCGCGTCCAGACCAAGTCAAGTTTATGATGGTGGATCCGAAGATGGTTGAGCTGTCAGTCTATAATGATATTCCTCACCTCTTGATTCCAGTTGTGACGAATCCTCGTAAGGCCAGCAAGGCCCTTCAAAAAGTCGTGGATGAGATGGAAAATCGCTATGAACTCTTTGCCAAAATTGGCGTTCGTAATATTGCTGGTTTCAATGCTAAGGTAGAGGAATTCAACGCTCAATCTGAGTATAAACAAGTACCTCTTCCTTTGATTGTTGTAATTGTCGATGAGTTGGCTGATTTGATGATGGTAGCCAGCAAGGAAGTAGAAGATGCTATTATCCGTCTTGGACAGAAGGCGCGTGCGGCTGGTATTCACATGATTCTTGCAACGCAGCGTCCGTCGGTTGATGTTATCTCTGGTTTGATTAAGGCCAATGTACCGTCTCGTGTAGCATTTGCAGTTTCGTCAGGGACAGACTCTCGTACTATCTTGGATGAAAATGGAGCTGAGAAATTGCTTGGCCGAGGGGACATGCTCTTTAAACCAATCGATGAAAACCATCCTGTTCGTCTGCAAGGTTCTTTTATCTCGGATGATGATGTGGAACGTATTGTCAGCTTTATCAAGGCTCAGGCAGATGCAGACTACGATGAGAGCTTTGATCCAGGTGAGGTTTCTGAGACAGAAGGTGAGTCTGGCACAGGAGACGAAGGTGGAGATCCGCTATTTGAAGAAGCTAAGGCTCTGGTCATTGAAACTCAAAAAGCGAGCGCATCCATGATTCAACGTCGTTTATCAGTTGGTTTTAACCGAGCAACTCGCTTGATGGAAGAATTAGAGATGGCTGGAGTTATCGGACCTGCAGAAGGAACGAAGCCACGAAAGGTTTTACAACAATAAAAAACGTAAAAATAGTATAAAAATGCATGGAAACTTTATTGAAAAGTTAGTCAAAAATGGTCTAACTTTTTCGATGAAGTTTCCTTTTTTATAGCGATTTCTTTAGAAATAAAGCCATCTGAAAATCGTTTCAGACTTGCCCAATAATTGGATTTTACTTTTACTAATTTTACCTATTAAACTATTGATTTTTCAAACTGTTTTTGATATATTAAATTGGTATAGAAAAAATTATATGTTTATCCAGAAGTGTTTAAAAATTGAGGAGGATATTTTTTTAAAACAAAATGCAAACGCTTACTTGGTAAACTGAAAGGAACAAAAAAACCGATGGATAAAGGATTATTTGAAAAACGTTGCAAATATAGTATTCGGAAATTTTCATTAGGAGTTGCTTCTGTTATGATTGGTGCAGCTTTCTTTGGAACTAGCACTGTTCTCGCAGATTCTGCACAAACAGGTTCAACAGCGAATATGCCAGCTGATTTGGCGGCAGCTCTTGCCAATGCTAAAGAGGATGATGGGCATGACTTTGAAGCACCAAAACCTGGTGAAGATCAGGGTTCTCCTGAAGTAACTGAAGGACCAAAGACTGAAGAAGAATTGCTGGCAAAAGAAAAAGAAACTGCAACTGCAACAAGCTCAGCAGCTTCAGATACTCTTCCTGAAGAACTACGTGGAAAACTTGATAAGGCTGAAGAAAATGGCCGCACTGCCTCAAAAGAAGAACTAGAAAAAGAAGATAAAAGCTTAGTCCCAGAAGATGTTGCTAAAACAAAAAATGGGGTATTAAACTACGGTGCGACTGTCGAAATTAAAAGTGCTGCAGGGCTTGGTAGTGGTATCGTTATCGGGGAAAATCTCGTTTTGTCTGTTTCTCATAACTTTATCAAAGATGTTCCAGATGGCAATAATCGTAAAGTAGCTGATAATGTTGAAAGTGATGACGATGTTTATACAGTTTCTTACAAAGGGGCACCGGACGTCAAATTCAGTAAGAATGATGTGAAACACTGGGATCGTGAAGGTTTCCTAAAAGGTTATAAAAATGACTTAGCCATTGTCAAACTTCGCAGTCCACTTGCAAATGCTCCAGTTGAAGTTTTGGATAAACCATCTACAATTAAGGTGGGAGATAAGGTGCATGTTTTTGGTTATCCAAAAGGCGAGCTCGATCCGATTTTGAATACCACTGTTGAAGCTATTAACAATCACGGAGAAGGTGTTCGTGGCATTAGCTATCAAGGAAGTGAACCTGGTGCCAGCGGTGGTGGAATTTTCGATGAAAATGGGAAATTGATTGGTATTCATCAAAATGGTGTATCTGGTAAACGTAGTGGAGGTATTCTCTTCTCACCTGCTCAGCTAGAGTGGATTCAAAACTACATCAAGGGTATTGAAACAACGAAACCAGCTGGTCTAGATGCTTTGGATAAGCAAGTAGAAGATAAAGAAGAAAAACCAAAAGAGGATAAACCTAAGGAAGATAAGCCAAAAGAAGAAACACCAGCAGAAAATAAACCTGCTGAAAACAAGCCAGCTGAAAATAAACCAGCTGAGAATAAACCGACTGAATCAAAAGAAGTTACTCCAGAATGGAAAACAGTTGAAAATAAAGACCAACAGGGAACAGTAACAATCCGTGAAGAAAATGGAGTTCGTTACAACCAACTAGCTTCAACTGCTCAAAATGACAATGGTAAGAAACCAGCCTTGTTTGAAAAAGATGGTTTGACAGTCGATGCTAATGGAAATGCTACAGTTGATTTGACCTTTAAAGAAGAATCTGAAACAGGTAAATCACGCTTTGGTGTCTTCATGAAATTCAAAGACACTGATAACAACGTTTTTGTAGGTTACGACCAAGGTGGATGGTTCTGGGAATACAAGTCAAATGGAAGTGGACTTTGGTACCAAGGTGGACGTGTTGCAGCACCAGTAAATGGTTCTGTCAACCACTTGACGATCAGCCTCAAATCAGATGGACAACTTAACGCAACAAACAATGATGTCAAACTTTTTGACACACTTACCTTACCATCTGCTGTAAATGACAAGCTCAAAGATGAGAAGAAAATCGTTCTTAAGGCTGGAAGCTATAGCAGTGAGAGAACCATTGTCAATGTCAAAACGGATGACCAAGAAGGCGTGAAAAACGACCAAGAGGCTGCTGAAAAAGAAAAGGGCGACACCGTAGACGATAGCAAAGTCAAATATGACACGATCGAATCTACAGTATTGAAAGCAGTCATCGACCAAGCCTTCCCACGTATTAAAGAGTACGTCCTAAATGGCAACAAGCTTCCAGGTCAAGTGCAACCGATTAATCAAGTTGTGATTAACAAGCACGCTGTGACTCCTGAAGTTACCTATAAGAAGGTCAATGCAACGACTGCTGAGTATGAAATGAAACTCCGTGATGCGGAGAACCTCATCAATGCAGATATGACCGTTCGTTTGCAAGTGGTGGACAATCAACTTCACTTTGATGTAACTAAGATTGTCAACCATAACCAAGTAACACCAGGACAGAAGATTGATGATGAACGCAAACTACTTTCTTCAATCAGCTTCCTAGGAAATGCCTTGGTATCTGTATCAAGCGACCAAGCAGGAGCTAAGTTTGATGGGGCAACCATGTCAAACAACACTCACGTAAGTGGTGACGACCATATCGAAGTAACAAATCCAATGAAAGAATTAGCCAAAGGCTATATGTACGGATTTGTTTCAACAGATAAACTCGCTGCTGGTGTATGGAGTAACTCACAAAATAGCTACGGTGGTGGTTCTTACGACTGGACACGTTTGACAGCTTATAAGAATACGATTGGCAATGCTAACTACGTGGAAATTCATAGCTCTGAATGGCAATGGGAAAAAGCCCACAATGGAGTTGTCTTCCCAGCATACACTCAAGAACTTCCAAGTGCAAAAGTTGTCATCACGGAAGATGCCAATGCTGACCATAAGGTTGACTGGCAAGATGGTGCGATCGCTTACCGTAGTATCATGAACAACCCTCAAGGTTGGGAAAAAGTTAAAGACATTACAGCTTACCGTATCGCCATGAACTTTGGTTCACAAGCACAAAACCCATTCCTTATGACCTTGGATGGTATCAAGAAGATCAACCTCCATACAGATGGTCTTGGTCAAGGTGTACTTCTTAAGGGATACGGAAGTGAAGGACATGACTCTGGACACTTGAACTATGCAGACATCGGTAAACGTATCGGTGGTGTTGAAGACTTTAAAGCTCTTATTGAAAAAGCTAAGAAATATGGTGCCCACCTGGGTATCCACGTCAATGCTTCAGAAACCTATCCTGAATCAAAATACTTCAATGAAAATATTCTTCGTAAAAATGCAGATGGTAGCTATAGCTACGGTTGGAACTGGCTTGACCAAGGTATCAATATCGATGCAGCTTATGACTTGGCTCATGGACGTTTAGCACGTTGGGAAGAATTGAAGAAAGAATTAGGTGAAGGCCTAGATTTCATCTATGTCGACGTTTGGGGTAACGGCCAATCAGGTGACAACGGTGCTTGGGCAACTCACGTTCTTGCAAAAGAAATCAACAAACAAGGTTGGCGTTTTGCAATTGAGTGGGGCCATGGTGGTGAGTATGACTCTACCTTCCATCACTGGGCGGCTGACTTGACTTATGGTGGCTATACCAATAAAGGTATCAACAGTGCCATTACTCGCTTTATCCGTAACCACCAAAAAGATGCTTGGGTTGGTGATTACAGAAGCTACGGAGGTGCGGCAAACTACCCACTTCTAGGCGGATACAGCATGAAAGACTTCGAAGGTTGGCAAGGTCGTAGTGACTACAACGGTTATGTAACCAACTTGTTTGCCCACGACGTTATGACCAAGTACTTCCAACACTTCACTGTTAGCAAATGGGAAGATGGTAAACCAGTAACCATGACTGACAATGGTGGTACTTATAAGTGGACACCTGAAATGAAGGTTGAATTGGTAGATGAGGAAAACAACAAGGTAGTTGTTACTCGTAAATCTAACGATGTCAATAGCCCACAATACCGTGAACGAATTGTAACACTTAATGATCGTGTCATTCAAGATGGTTCAGCCTACTTGACACCTTGGAACTGGGATGCCAATGGTAACAAGCTTACTGGTGACAAGGAAAAAATGTACTACTTCAATACTGAAAAAGGTGCAACAACTTGGACACTTCCTAGCGACTGGGCAAACGGTAAAGTTTACCTTTACAAACTAACAGACCAAGGTAAGACTGAAGAACAAGAACTAGCTGTCAAAGATGGTAAGATCACACTCGACCTTCTAGCAAATCAACCATATGTTCTTTATCGTTCTAAACAAACTAATCCTGAAATGTCATGGAGCGAAGGAATGCACATCTATGACCAAGGATTTAACAGTGAATCTTTAGATCATTGGAAGATTGAAGGTGATGCTTCTAAAGCGACAGTTGTTAAATCTCAAGGTGCGAACCAAATGCTCCGTATCCAAGGCAATAAAGAAAAAGTTAGTCTCACTCAAAAATTGACTGGCTTGAAACCAAATACGAAATATGCAGTCTATGTCGGTGTGGACAACCGTAGTGATGCTAAAGCAAGCATTACTGTTAATACTGGTGAGAAAGAAGTGACCAACTACACCAACAAATCACTCGCTCTCAACTATGTTAAAGCATACGCTCATAACACACGTCGTGACAACGCAACTGTTAATGATACAAGTTACTTCCAAAATATGTATGCCTTCTTCACAACAGGTTCAGATGTATCAAATGTAACCTTGACCTTGAGTCGTGAAGCAGGAGATGAAGCAACTTACTTCGATGAAATCCGTACTTTTGAAAATGATTCAAACATGTACGGTGATGGTCATGATACTGCAAAAGGCGTCTTCAAACAAGACTTTGAAAATGTCGGACAAGGTATCTTCCCATTTGTCATCGGTGGAATCGAAGGTGTTGAAGATAACCGTACTCACTTGTCTGAAAAACATGGTCCATACACACAACGTGATTGGAATGGCAAGAAAGTTGACGACGTTATCGAAGGAAATTGGTCACTCAAGACAAATGGTCTCGTTAGCCGTCGTAACTTGGTTTACCAAACAATTCCACAAAACTTCCGCTTTGAAGCAGGTAAGACCTACCGTATCACATTTGACTACGAAGCTGGATCAGATAATACTTACGCATTTGTTGTAGGTAAGGGAGAATTCCAATCTGGTCGTCGTGGCGGCCAAGCAAGCGATCTCGAAATGCATGAATTACCAAACTCATGGACAGATTCTCAAAAAGCGAAACGTGCAACCTTCCTTGTGACAGGTGCTGAAACTGGCGATACTTGGGTAGGTATCTACTCTACAGGTAACGCAAGTAATACTCGTGGAGATTCTGGTGGTAATGCTAACTTCCGTGGTTACAATGACTTCATCATGGATAAACTTCAAATTGAAGAGATTGTCTTGACAGGTAAGATGATGACAGAAAATGCTGTCAAGAATTATCTTCCAACTGTAGCCATGACTAACTACACCAAAGAAAGTATGGATGCTTTAAAAGAAGCAGTCTTCAACCTCAGTCAAGCAGATGATGACATTAGTCTGGAAGAAGCTAAAGCAGAAATCGATAAGGTCAATGCTCTTAAAGATGCTTTGGTGATGAAGAAAACAGCTCTTGTAGCAGATGACTTTGCAAGTCTTTCAGCTCCTGCTCAGGCTGGTGAAGGTCTTGAAAATGCCTTTGATGGCAACTTGTCTAGTCTATGGCATACATCATGGGGCGGAGGCGATGTTGGTAAACCAGCAACAATGGTCTTGAAAGAACCAACTGAAATTACAGGCTTCCGTTATGTTCCACGCGGTTCAGGTTCAAATGGTAACTTGAGAGATGTGACTCTTGTTGTTACTGATGAAACAGGTAAGGAGCATACCTTCAATGCAACTAATTGGGCTGATAACAATAAGCCAAAAGATATCGATTTTGGCAAGACTATCAAAGCTAAGAAGATTGTCCTAACAGGAACAAGAACTTACGGAGATGGTGGCAATAGATATCAATCTGCTGCAGAATTGATTTTCGCTCGTCCACAAGTTGCTGAAACTGGTCTTGATACTACAGCTTATGAAGCAGCCTTGGCTAAAGCTCAAAAATTGACTGATAAGAGCAATCAAGAGGAAGTAGCAAGTGTTGTTGCCAGCATGAAATTTGCAACAGATAATCATCTTTTGACAAATAGAATCCTTGAATTCTTTGCAGATTATCTCGACCAATTGAAAGACCAAACACCTACCCCAACTCCAGATCCAGAACCTAAACCTGAAACTCCAACTTCAAGCAAGGGAGATGAATCAGCCCCAGTTGTTGACCTTCCAGAATTCACAGGTGGTGTAAATGGTGTTGAAGCCGCAATCCATGAAGTTCCAGAGTACACAGAACCAATCGGTACAGCAGGTGATGAATCAGCCCCAGTTGTAGAGGTTCCGGAATACACTGGTGTTCTTGGTACAGCAGGTGATGAAGCAGCCCCAGTTGTAGAGCTTCCAGAATACACTGGCGTTCTTGGCACAGCAGGCGATGAATCAGCCCCAGTTGTAGAGGTTCCAGAATACACTGGCGTTCTTGGCACAGCAGGCGATGAATCAGCCCCAGTTGT
>NZ_CAUPII010000036.1:0-15602 GCF_963511325.1 uncultured Streptococcus sp. | reverse complement strand
CAGATTAACTTCCACTTCTAATAGCGGTGGAACTTAGTTTGCGAATTTAGCAAATTGACAAGAAAAGGCGGTGGGACAGAAATCGATAGACAAAGTCTCGATTTCGTAGTCCCAGCCCCGCGAGGATGATTAGGAGCTTTTTGGAGTCTAAAAGACGAACAAAAAGTTCAATCAGCTACCGCGTCAAAGTTTGATTACTAATAAAAAATGAGGTCGGGCTCTTTTGTCCCAACCTCTTCTACTATTCATAAAATTGTTTATAGGGTTTATTAAAGGCTTCTAAGATATCTGATGGAGTTTCTGCATAAGATTTTACCTCTGTCAAATTCCCTTTAACGATAATTCTCTCAACTGCATTAGCATCTTCACAGGTTACCAAGGTAATCTCTTTAATCCCATCACGTTCGTCAATTACATCTACGCGATCAGGAGTTACAATTTTAACTTCTTCAATCTCGTATGTATAGACTTTTTCTTTATCAGTGAGATAAATTTTCATCCCTTTCTCAGCACGAGCAAGAGGAGAGAATAATTTCTTATCTGCATTTTCACCTGCAAAGATACGGTGACTTGCTAGAGAATAATTTCCTTCCCCCATTACCTGATTTGCTTTCATTGTCCCAGCACCATAAAAAAGGTTAACATTATCGAGTCCCTTAAATATTGGTAGATTCATTTCAAGCTCTGGAATGGCAATCCCTCCGATTACCGGAAGTTGCTGGGAATTCCATTGAGCTGATAGGACTGCCTCCGAGGAAAGTGATTTTACAGAGTCAAAATCAAAATTTCCTTCGGTTTCTTTGTTCTCTTCAATCTCTTCCTTAGTTACTTGACTGACCTGATACTTATTAGTGTTCCAAATCATGAACATATCACGAATATTAGCATTGAAGATTAAAGCGATAGATAGCAAGATTAGAAATCCTGCCAGTATGTTAATCAGTAGATTTTTACGTTTATTTTTCTTTTTATTGATTTTTTTAGACATTATGCTTCACTTTCTGTTTCCTGTTCTGCCCCAACTTCTTCTTTTTCTGCTGCTGCAACACTTGTAAAAGTCACAATCTTAGCATCCTGATCTAGACGCATCACTTTTACTCCCATAGTTGAACGTCCCGTTTGTGAAATATTGGCAACATTGGTTCGAATCATAACACCTGTGTCAGTGATAATCATCAGATCTTCGTCCCCTTTTACTGTTAAGAGACCAGCCAGAGGACCATTTTTCTCGGTAACATTAGCTGTTTTCATTCCTTTACCAGCACGACCTTTTGTTGGGTATTCAGTCGCAACTGTGCGCTTACCGTATCCTTTCTCAGTAATGATAAGGACTTCGTCTTGGTCAGTAATCACTCTCGCTCCCACTACAGCATCACCTTCACGAAGGTTTACCCCTTTAACACCAGTGGCGATACGACTCATGCTACGAACTGAAGACTGATTGAAACGAACTGCATAGCCTAATCTGGTTCCGATGATGATATCTGTGTCTTTTTCAGTTAGTAAGACATTAATCAACTCATCCTCATCTTTCAGATTTAAGGCTTTGAGACCATTTTGACGAATGTTGGCAAATTCTTTGACACTAGTTCTTTTGACAATACCTGCTCGAGTTGTAAAGAAGAGATAAGCATCATCACTACGTTCTGATTCAACATTGATAATGGTTTGAATGCTTTCACCTTCATCCAGTTTCAAAAGATTGACAACTGGCAACCCTTTGGCTGTACGACCGTATTCTGGAATTTCATATCCCTTAAGACGATAAACACGTCCTTTATTAGTAAAGAATAGCAAATGATCGTGAGTGCTGGTTGAAACCAATTCACGCACAAAGTCATCGTCCTTAACTCCAGTTCCTTGAACGCCACGTCCACCACGTTTTTGAGCTGTAAACTCGTCTTGATCCAAACGTTTGATATAACCTTTATTTGATAGAGTGATGAGAACATCAGACTCTTCAATCAAGTCTTCATCTTCAAGAGTCAAGACTTCACCAACCATCAACTCAGTACGACGTGGATCGCCAAACTTACGTTTGACCTCATCCAATTCTTCCTTGATGATTTGCGCTACGCGTTCTGGTTTTGCAAGAATGTCTGCCAAGTCAGCAATCAAAGCAATAAGCTCATCATATTCTGACTGAATCTTGTCACGTTCCAAACCTGTCAAACGACGAAGACGCATATCGAGAATTGCTTGACTTTGACGTTCAGATAACTTGAACTTGCTCATCAATTCAGCTTGGGCTTCTGCATCCGTTTCACTAGCACGGATGATACGAATAACTTCGTCGATGTGGTCCAGAGCAATCAACAAACCTTCTAAGATGTGTGCACGCGCTTCAGCTTTCTCTTTGTCAAATTGAGTACGACGAGTCACCACTTCTTTTTGGTGCTCAATATAAGCATCCAAGATTTGACGAAGAGAAAGAATCTTTGGTACACCATTCTGGATAGCCAGCATGTTAAATCCAAAGCTAGTTTGCATTTGAGTCATCTTGAACAAGTTGTTCAAAATAACATTAGCAGATGCATCACGCTTCACTTCGATAACAAATCGAACACCTTCTCGGTTTGATTCGTCACGAACAGCTGTAATACCTTCGATACGTTTTTCCTGAACCAAACGCACAATATGCTCATGGACTTTAGTCTTGTTGACCATGTATGGAAATTCTGTTACAACGATACGTTCGCGACCAGTCTTAGTTTCTTCGATTTCAGTACGAGAACGAAGCACAATAGAGCCTTTTCCTGTTTCATAAGCCTTATGAATACCTGATTTCCCCATGACCAGAGCACCAGTTGGAAAATCTGGACCAGGAAGAACTTCCATTAATTCCTTGGTGGTGACTTCTGGATTATCCATCACTAACTTAACAGCATCAATGGTTTCACCCAAGTTATGTGGTGGAATATTGGTCGCCATACCAACAGCGATACCTGTAGCTCCATTGACCAAAAGATTTGGGAAACGAGCTGGTAGAACCAGGGGTTCACGTTCATTGGCATCATAGTTGTCTACAAAATCAACGGTATTTTTATTGATGTCGCGAAGCATCTCAAGAGCAATCTTACTCATACGTGCTTCAGTATAACGCTGGGCGGCAGCACCATCACCATCCATGGAACCAAAGTTCCCATGCCCATCTACAAGCATGTAACGGTAACTCCACCATTGCGCCATACGAACCATAGCTTCGTAGATAGATGAGTCACCGTGCGGGTGGTATTTACCCATGACATCCCCTGTAATACGAGCAGATTTCTTATGAGGTTTATCTGGTGTCACACCCAATTCGTTCATACCGTATAGAATACGACGATGAACTGGTTTCAACCCATCTCGAACATCAGGAAGGGCTCGCGCTACGATAACACTCATGGCGTAGTCGATAAAGCTGGTCTTCATCTCCTTTGTCAGATTGACATTCACTAAATTTTTATCTTGCATTAACAAATGCCTCATTTCACTATTAGTAACTAGATATATTATACCATAGTTTGACCTAGATTTCAGTCTTCCAATCCGACTAAAACGTTTACATGGCCAAGTGGATGTTATATCCGTGACAAAGCTATTTAAAAGTGATAGAATGAAACTAAACGGGGGAAGCCCTTAAAAAATGAAGGAGATGTTTAGACAAATGACATTAACTAAACAACACAAAAAAGTTATCCTTGTCGGTGACGGTGCCGTAGGATCATCATACGCTTTTGCTCTTGTTAACCAAGGAATTGCACAAGAACTTGGTATCATTGAAATTCCTCAATTGTTTGAAAAAGCTGTTGGTGATGCTGAAGACCTTAGCCACGCGCTTGCTTTTACTTCACCTAAGAAAATTTATGCAGCTAAGTATGAAGACTGTGCGGACGCTGACCTTGTAGTTATCACTGCTGGTGCTCCACAAAAACCAGGTGAAACTCGTCTTGACCTTGTTGGTAAAAACCTTGCTATCAACAAATCAATCGTTGAACAAGTTGTTGCTTCTGGTTTCGACGGTATCTTCCTTGTTGCAGCTAACCCAGTTGACGTTTTGACTTACTCAACTTGGAAATTCTCAGGTTTCCCTAAAGAACGTGTTATCGGTTCAGGTACTTCACTTGACTCAGCTCGTTTCCGTCAAGCACTTGCTGAAAAAATCGGCGTTGATGCTCGTTCAGTTCACGCCTACATCATGGGTGAACACGGTGACTCTGAGTTTGCTGTTTGGTCACACGCTAACGTTGCCGGTGTAAAATTGGAACAATGGTTGCAAGCTAACCGTGACTTGGATGAAGCTGACCTTGTAGAACTCTTCATCTCAGTTCGTGATGCTGCTTACTCAATCATCAACAAAAAAGGTGCAACATACTATGGTATCGCAGTAGCCCTTGCTCGTATTACAAAAGCTATCCTTGATGATGAAAATGCTGTTCTTCCACTTTCAGTATTCCAAGAAGGTCAATACGGAGTTGAAAACGTCTTTATCGGTCAACCAGCTATCGTTGGTGCACACGGTATCGTTCGTCCAGTTAACATCCCATTGAACGATGCTGAAACTCAAAAAATGCAAGCTTCAGCTAAAGAATTACAAGCTATTATTGATGAAGCTTGGAAAAACCCTGAATTCCAAGCAGCTTCAAAAAACTAATTTAAGTTAGAAAAAATGTCTAGACGATTTGTCTAGACATTTTTATATTTCATTACTTTATTTCATTTGAGCAAAAGCTGCTTCTGCATCTGCGTTACTAATCGCACCTAATTGAATCTTAGCAATTTTACCCTGTGAATCAATTAGATACTCTGTAGGGATGCTTCGAATTTGATAATCTTGAAAAACAGCTCCTTTTGTATCATATAAAACAGGGATGTCTTTATAACCTTGTTCTTCAAACCACTTTGGAAATTGGTCTATCGTTTTTTCACCTTGAAGCCCTGGCGCAATGACAGATAAAATTTCGAAACCACGATCTTCCTTAGCAGCAAGCTCCATCAATTCTGGCATACTCTTCTTGCATGGTCCACACCAAGATGCCCAAAATTTAAGATAAACTTTTTTACCTTTAAAATCAGATAATTTCACTTCTTTTCCATCCATAGATTGAAGGGTGAAATCAGGTGCTTCTGCTCCAATAGCTACTTGCTTCACAGGAGCTTGTTGTGTCTGATTTGATTGATTTTGTGGACTTGATTTTTTCTCTTCCTTGCCACAAGCAATCAGAAGAAAGAGAGACAAGAAACTAAGTCCAAAATAGATAATTTTTTTCATAGATAACTCCTTTTATCCTAATATTCCAGATAAGACATTTAACTGTCCCAACATTAATAAAATTCCCATGAGAATGATCAATAAACCACCAATCTTCTTCAATAAAAGTATGTGGGATTTGATTCTACTAAAATAAGGCATGACAAGACCTGATGCCAAGGCCAGAACTAAAAATGGAAGTGCCATTCCAAGAGTGTAAATGAGGGTTAATAAGGCCCCCTGAAGAGCTCCATTTCCTCCTGAGGCAGCCAGTGCTAAAACAGAACTTAAAACTGGGCCTATACATGGAGTCCAGCCAAAACTGAAGCTGATACCCAATAAAAAGGCCGACAAATATTTACTAGACTGTTTTTGCTTAAATGTCACTGTTTTTTGTATCTCTAATTTTTGTAGATGAAGAATTTCCATCTGATGCAATCCCAGTATGATAATCATGATTCCCATGACATAACGAAACCAGTCAGCATAAAGTAAATTCCCAAGGAATCCTGCTCCAAATCCAAGAATAAAGAAAATGAGAGAGATACCCGCAATGAAACAGAGGGTACGAATCAATCCTGACCAAGCAACGTCTTTACCTAAAAAACGAAATGTATTTGATTCCTCTTGATCATCTAGCAGAACACCTGCGTAGACTGGTAACAAGGGAAAGATACAGGGAGAAAAGAATGACAAGACCCCAGCTATAAAGACAGAAATAAAAAATAAAATACTTTCCAATTAAGAACCTTCTTTCATATAGTCATCTTTTATTTTACTATAAAAGAAAACGTTTGTAAGATATCTGCTACGCAAATTTATTTTCAACTTGAAAGAATCAAAAAAAGGAGCTCAGCTCCTTTTTTGATTAATAAGTTCCCTCTTCACCTTGACTTGTCAAGATTACAGGCCCATCTTTAGTAATAACAAACTGATGCTCGTACTGACATGATAGTCCACCATCGATTGTTTTATGTGCCCAGCCTGTTTTCATATCTGTATCGATTTCCCAATCACCTGTATTGATCATAGGCTCAATGGTTAAGACCATGCCTTCACGAAGGCGGAGACCACGACCTGCGATACCATAGTTAGGTACCATTGGTTCTTCATGCATAGTTGGACCAACACCGTGTCCTACAAGATCACGAACAACTCCGTAACCACGGCTTTCAGCATATTCCTGAATAGCAGCTCCAATATCTCCAATACGATTTCCTACAACAGCCTGCTCAATTCCCTTATACATAGCTTCTTTGGTAACGTCCATTAAGTTTTTAACTTCTTCTGACGGTTTTCCAACAGCGTAAGCCCAACAAGAATCTGCCAAGCCGCCCGTAAAGTTTTGAGTATATTTTTTCATTTGCTCAACGTTGTTAAAATTGAGTTTAGAAACATTGAGGTCAGACTTAGCGATTGGCCCACCAAGGACCATATCAACTTTCAGCAAATCGCCTTCCTTCAAAATATAGTGGCGTGGAAAAGCATGGGCTACTTCGTCATTAAGCGAACAACAAGTTGCGTATGGATAATCCATCATTGCCCCATCAACACCAATTTGAAGAGGGAGGAAATTTTCTTCTTTACAACGACGACGCACATATTCTTCTACTTCCCACATATCTACACCTGGTTTGATGATGTCACGCAAACCGATGTGAATACTGGCAAGAAAATCGCCAGCCTTATCCATTGCTTCGATTTCTCTAGCTGATTTTAATGTAATCATGTTTTCTCCTAGTTTTAATTAATTTTTACAGTAACATTTGCTTTTGATACGATTTGATGATTGATATAAATATCATAGTCGATAATGGCTGACCTTCTCGTATGGTGAATAATTCTAGCCTGAATTCGCAAGATATCATCAATCTGAACAGCCTGTAAAAAGTAAATCAACATCTGTTCAATGATGAGATTACGTCCGCTATTCACGACTAGATCCTGCGTCATATGGGTCAAAATTTCTGAAAGAACTCCATTTGCAAGGACTCCATTTTTTTCCAACATAAATGGTTCAACCGTAATGACAACTTCATCATGGTGGTAAGATAACTTCTGACCAACCTGTTCTGAAAATGTTGGCAAAGCTGAAACTTGAGAGCGGCTCATCTTTTCCATGACATCCCGTCTAGTAATAACACCAAGTAAAGTTTGATTACTTCTCACAACAGGTACCATTTCAAAGTCTTCAGCAATCATTCTCTGGCTAACGTTAGCGATATTCGTCGCTAAGCCAGTCATGTAGACTGTCCTTGTCATGACCTTATCTATCGTTGTACCAGGTGATTTATCCCCCGCATCACGCATAGTAACTACACCAACAACGATCTGATGCTGATTGATGACAGGGAAACGGCTCGTTCTATTCTTACGAACCAAGTCTAGATAATCTTTGACAGTATCCGTTTCCTGTAGAAATCCATATTCATGACTAGTACGATAGATTTTTTCAACCGTCAAAATATCTGTCTTGATCTGAACGTTGGACAAAGCTCTGTTGATCATAGTCGCAATTGTAAATGTATCATGCTTACTGCGTAATACTGGAATATTTTTTTTATTAGCATGGTTCAAAACATCTTCATGAACTTCAAATCCACCTGTTACCAAGACAGCATTTTCATTTTCTAGTGCTAATAACTGAATACGTGTTCGATCTCCTACGATAAGTAAGCCGCCATCATGAAGATAAGAAAGAATATTCTTTTCAGTCATCGCTCCAATGGAGAATTTACTAAATTCTCTATCCAATCCAGCTTGACCAGCTAAAACTTCCGAGCCTGTAACTTCTGCAATTTCTGCAAAGGTTAATCTCTCAATAGCAACCTTTTTGGACTTGACACGGACAGTTCCACTTCGAGGACGTGTTTCAACAAGTCCCCTATTTTCAGCTTCTTTGATAGCCCGATATGCTGTACCATCACTTACTCCCAGTCGATTTGAAATACTACGAACACTGACACGCTTCCCAACTGGTAATTCTTCCAAGTAGGCTAATATTTCTTGGTGTTTACTCATTTAGATTTCCTTTTGTATAACGGAATTCTAGATAATCCCGCATCTTTCGGGTATAACGATCGCTACCTTTAAAACGACGATAAAGAACAAAATCTGATTTTTCTGCTACTTTCTTACTAGCAACATTTTCTAGATGTGTCACAATCGAAAGTTGCTTCAAGGCAAACTCGTTCATGGATAAATCTCGTAATTTGGTAACTGCTTCAGTCATATAACCCTGAGACCAATAGTCTTTCTTTAAAAAATAGCCAATTTCAGCTTCTTTCTTAATTTCATCAAGTTTTTCAAACTTGATAGCTCCAATCATTCTTTGCTCTTTTTTATCACAAATAGCCCAAATTCCCAAAGGTGATTTCATAAAATAATTGGCAAGAGCATACTGACTTTCTTCAATACTTGCTTGTGCAGGAAAGATAAATTGAAGATTTTCAGGATCTGATGCAAGTTGATGAAAATCATCTACATCTGTAAAAAAGAAGGGACGGAAATATAAACGTTCCGTCTCATAGAAAGAAAATTTTGCTAATTTAGTCCAGATATTCATTGCAATCCTCAAAGTGCTAATCTTCGATTAGCTCAATATCTGCTCCAAGATTACGCAATTTTTCAATAATATTCGAGTAGCCTCGAAGGATGAATTCAACATTGGTAATCTCTGTTTTTCCTTCAGCCATCAAGCCAGCAATAACCAAGGCAGCTCCAGCACGTAGGTCTGTCGCCTTAACTTTTGCACCCTGCAAAGGATTTCCACCCTTATAAAGGATGTGGTCGTTTGTTGTTGAAATATCTGCATTCATTTTGGCTAATTCAAAAACATGGTTGACACGTTTTTCATAGATTGTATCAATCAATGTGCCACGACCTTCTGCTTTTAATAACAAAGGAGTAATAGGCTGTTGAAGATCTGTTGCGAAACCTGGATAAGGAGCTGTCTTGATATTAACAGCCTTTAGATTTGTTTGCTCTTCGACGAAAATACTGTCTTCAGAAACAGTCATGTGAACACCCATTTCTTCAAGTTTAGCAATAAATCCTTCTAAATGCTCATAAAGTACATTGTTAATTCGAATCCCATGACCTACTGCAGCAGCCATTGAAATATAAGTACCTGCTTCAATACGGTCTGGGATGACTTGGTGACGTGTCCCATGAAGGCTATCTACACCATCAATAGTAATCATATCCGTACCTGCGCCACGAATGTGAGCTCCCATATTGTTTAATAATGTAGCCACATCAATGATTTCAGGTTCGCGAGCAGCATTTTCAATAACTGTTCGACCTTTAGATTTTACTGCTGCTAGCATCGTATTGATTGTCGCACCAACACTAACAGTATCCATATAGATATGCGCACCATGTAGACTTGATCCTTGGGTTGAGAGATTCATATTATCTCCCTCGTAGGTTGTCTTAGCTCCCATAGCTTCAAATGCTTTTAAATGCAAATCAATCGGACGTGGTCCTAGGTCACACCCTCCAGGCAAACCTACAGTTGCTTCACCAAAACGTCCTAAAAGACTACCATAGAAATAATAAGACGCACGCAAGCTATTAATTTTACCATAAGGCATTGGTTTATTTTGAACACCACGAGGATCAATCTCAAGAACATCGTCATAACGCTTGACACTAGCTCCCATGATCTCCATAATCTCAATAAGACTAGCTACATCAGAGATGTCTGGAACACAATCCAAAATCACAACATCATCTGATAAAATAATGGCAGGAATCAAGGCAACGACACTATTTTTAGCACCACTAATCGTAATTTCACCTTTCAATGGTCTCCCACCGTTAATGACAATTTTTTTCATTTTATACTCTTTCACTATTTATTAAGAAGGTCTCACCCTATATTATACCATATTTCTTACTAATAGCCAATCCTATAAAATAATTAACAAACGTCTCACACTTAATTCCACCATAAAAATCCGTTTTAGACTAATTTCCACTTTGGTCAGGAAAGTGGAAGTTACTTTGAGAAATTACCCTCAAGATTTTGACAATCTCAATATCATCACAGTTCTGGAAGGTAGAACACAATCCATCATCCAAAATCATTTTCTTAAATATGAGAGTTCTGTCCGAAGTCGCGTCAAAATCATTACTATGGATATGTTTAGCCCTTATTATGACTTGACTAGACAACTTCGCTTTCGAATTTCTAGGCTCAGGCTGAAACAGTCTACGAGACTGTTTCACTCCCAAACGCTAAAATCGTTCTGGATCGCTTTTACATTGTACAACATCTAAGCCGTGCTATGAGTCGTGTGCGTGTCCAAATTATGAATCAATCAGGATAGTCGTAAACTGAGTGATAAACGTTTTTATCGCCCTACTTTTCGTATGCATTTAACCAATAAGGAAATCCTAAACAAGCTTTTGAGCTATTCCGAAGACTTGAAACACCACTATCATCTCTATCAACTCTTGCTTTTCCACTTTCAGAATAAGGAGCCGAAGAAATTCTTTGGACTCATTGAGGACAATCTAAAGCTGGTTCATCCTCTTTTTCAGACTGTCTTTAAAACCTTTCTAAAGGACAAAGAGAAAACTGTCAACGCTCTTCAACTACCCTATTCTAACGCCAAACTGGAAGCCACTAATAATCTAATCAAACTTATTAAACGCAATGCCTTTGGTTTTCAGAACTTTGAAAACTTCAAAAAACGCATTTTTATCGCTCTGAACATCAAAAAAGAAAGGACGAAATTTGTCCTTTCTCGAGATTAGCTTTTCTTCAACCCACTACAGTTGACAAAGAGCCAAAAAACTTGTCCCTTTTATATTTTAAACAATGGATTTAAGAAACCATCTGTGTTTTGTAATAATTTCTTATAAACTTTCCACTTGAGGCCTTCGGTATGCTTGAAACCACCTTCTTTCAAGTCTTTCTCAACAGCAGTGTTAAATAAGTTTTGAAGTTGAGCGTAAGTTGAAATCTTAGAACCGTCTACTTCAATCTCAACAAAGCCTTTCTGTGCTTTCGCATACACTTCATGATACCAATGTTTCTTCCACTCTTCGAGGTTTTGGAATTGATTATTAGAAACTTTCTTGATAATGAAATCATCACCTAAAAGCCCTTTATTTTCTCTGTTGGCATCACCTTTTAACTTGTTAGAAACATAAGGGATAAAGCCATTCTCATAACCATAGTAACCCCACATACGGAAAGTATTGTGTTTAAAGGAAATAGAACCTACGGTGCTTCGACTCGTATTCCCGCCAAAGATACCTGCCATCATATTGACCGTTTGATAAGCACTATCAAAACCTTCCGTACGGAAGCGACCGTTATTTGGCATACCATGAAGAGTTACAAAGTTATTATCTACCAACTTGTCAATGCTATCAATTGGTAATTTCTTCTCTTCTTCCGTCAAATCACGTAATTTGTCCCACTGGTGTGGTTCTCCAATTAAACGATTTCTATCCGCATTTGTACGCCACTCTTTATCCATCTTCTTGAACCACTTAGAGTTATCAGATAACTTCTGCTTAATAACGGCAGTAGCTTCTAAGTAATCTAACATCATCATAGACTCATTGTAGTTTTTCATATAACTATCAATCTTGTCTCGACTGTCTAACTTAGCTGGATCATAATTGTAGTACTGCTCACCATCATTTTTACGCTCATAAGCCATGTTGATACCCAGAGCTTTATACTCACTATTCGGAGTAGATTTATCAGGGGTTTGTAACATACCTTGAGCAAAGGCTTCTAAGTCAGTACCTTCACGATGCCAATCTCCACCATAGTAAGCCATACGGTCGTTTATGTGAGTTGTTTCATGTGTAAAGGCTGAAATACCAAACTGACTAATCATGTCAGTTACCATGAAGTAAACCTGATCATCTTTCCATGGACGTTCATAAATTTTTGCCATCGCTCCCATCGCTCCGTTAACTTGATGCCAACGATCAGTTGGGCCAAATAGCTCTCGAATAGGAGTTGCAACCTTGCCATCTGAACCATAACCACGGCGACTAGCATTCTTAATACCGCTATAATTTTGATTATCCCAAACAGGCGTTGGTACGGAGTTTTGACTCTTCAAGAGCTGATTACGAACTTTTGGTAAAGCTAAACGAGACCAAAAGTCTAAATATCTTTGTTGAGCTTTCGCTACTTTGTTTATCTCCTCTTTGAAAGCATTTCGTTCTTCTTCCGTATTCTTCCCATATTTTTCAAAAGAACTGAATGCCAACGTGTTGTAAGTAGAAATGACAAAAATATGTGCTTTCTTCAAGTTGAGTAACGGTAAAATCATGCGACTATGCACGTCATTGTTCAAACCGTCATAGATACGATGGCGCTTGTCTTTGAAATCCTCTGTAGTCGTCTCAGGCTCAGAAACATAAACGTTCTTTGCAGCATGAATAAACCAGTCATTTAAGTCGGTGTACTTAGTGAATAAACGCATGTTATAGCCTAACAAGCCATTTAATTCACCTTTTCCAATAGTACCACCAATAACTTCACGATAAGCTTCTAAACTTCTATCTCCTTTTAAATTCTTTTCTGCTGAACCTATACGAATCAAGAAATCTAAAATACTTGGTGTTTTACCATAAAAGTCTGGTTTAAACATCATCAAATGCTTAAAGTTCAAGCCATCATAGTCGATACCATAATAACGATTTAGATAAGTCAAGGCTAATATAATCTTAGCTTTATTATCTTCAACTTTCTTGAGAAGCGCCTTCTCAGCCACTTCATCACTGTTCAGTTGATGGTCTTCATTTTCTAACAAGGACTTCACTAACTTATCTAACGTCTCTCTAACCTCAGCGAAGCTTTCTTCTAGGTATAGAGATGAAGGGTTATTTGTAATAGCTTTAACCTCAGCAGAGTCTAAAGCAACAGAACTCAACTTCTCTTTAACTTTCGTAATCAAGGAATCTCTGTTCTTATCAACCATATTAGGAGTGTAAACTACACCTAAACCATCTACATTATATTCTTTGACTTGTTTTACCTTAGAGTCCGAAACCGCAGATACCCCAAATTCTTCTTTGGTTCCATCGGCATAGTGAATCATGATTTTATCCACACTTGATAAATCAGTGACAAATTGCCCTGCTTTCATACCTGTTACAGACAGAACAGTTTTCTTAACAAGATTGGAATCATCTGTTAACTTATTCCCTTGGTTTATAATCCACTCTTTGTTATAAAATGGTTGCAGTTTTTCCAAGTTTCGATAAGCTAGGTTTCTTGTTTCTTGGTAGTCCTGAATCGCTTTATATTCAGAATCTCTATCAACAATACGATTTAACTTGTTTACAACTGGATCTTGAATAGCGAAGGTATTCGCAGTAATCCCCATATTAGCGATTTTGGTGTCTGCTTCGGCTTGAGAGATACCAGTAATACGATTTGAATGCTTGTAGGAAGATAAACCACTTGCAACACCATTTACATAATTTACACGTTTGATATTATCTAATCCAAAATATTGGTCATTATCATTCAAGGCTGGTGAACCATAGACAATTTCACCATTATTTACTTTAAGCATTGTTACGACGTCTTCAATAACACCCCAGTTAAAGTTGTTATGAATTACACCTCCACTTTCGCCATGCTGAATCAAATTCATAGTACCTTTTATTACAGCATTTCGGAGAAATCCTTTTTTACCTACTGTCATCGAGTCAATACCATGATCTAGTTTACCAATTAAACCACCAGATTTAGATTTATTGGCACTAATCTTAGCATCAACGTAAGCTTTATCAACGTTACTTATCCAACTTTCGCTGACAAGTCCACCAGACCACCAGCCTTTATCTCCAAGACTGTTAATCTTGCCAATAAAAGCTACATTGCGCATATTAGCTTCGTCTAACTTATTAACAGCACCGGTTACATCGTTATTTCCTGTTAATGAACCTACTACTTTGATATTCTCAAGTGTAGACTTCTTAAACATATTACCAATAGGTGCAACTTTATCAGCCCAAGGCATGTTTATATTTACATTACCTAAGTTAAAGTTTTTGAGTGTAGCACCTTCAGCCTCATTAAACAAAGGTCTTTCTAAGTTATGAATCGTGTACTGATGATTCTCTACACTTGATAAAGTACCTCTAAACTTAGCCATAACATAAGCTTTACCTGCTGGCTTAACGTTAACTGCATTCAAATCTGCACCAAGTTTAAACTCACCGGTAGGATTTGCTTGCATGTCTTTTGCTAAATCATGGAAGTTGTAATAAACCTTATCCTCGGTAGCCCTCGGTTTTTCAAGATAATAAGTGTAAGTATCTCTTAACTTACCGTCTTTATCACGTTGAACTAAGTCAGGTGCTTTTGCCGTTATCTTGTAAAGCTGCTTACCTTCCTCAATGACCTCTTCAATCTTATCAATTGCTAAACGAGTCACTTTGTTTTCTCTGGAGGTTACTTTTAAGTAATAGTTGTTAACATTACTTGGAAGAGAGGTTAAATGATTACTATCGCTTTCGACACCGCTTTCGTTTACTTGTACGAGACTGGTATTTGCAATATCTTTCAACTCAACTTTCTTTAAATCTAAGCGTAAAGGTTTATCTTCCAAAGTCGATACTTCTGCACCCTTACCTACATCATAAGTCATAGTGGTTGAAATCGTATAATCTTTGTAATAGTCTAAGTTCTCTAATACTTGAGATAAGTTATCGGTTTTTAAATCAAGCGTTTTTACAATTTTTCCACCTTCTTTGATAGTCGCTACAATGCGTGTAATTGTAGCATTGTCTTGATTTTCTAGATTGTAGTTAATTGTAGCAGACTTAGCTAAAACATCCTTAGATACAGTGGTCAGAGTCAAAACAGGAGCCGTTTTTTCTTTGGGCTTTTCTTTGGTACCTTTTACAAGAATTTCAGGCTTCATTTCTTTCAAAATAGTTACTGTTTCAACTGGGTCACTGATTTTTTTGCCATGTAACTCTTCATAGCTAGTAACAATTTGACGTTCTCCATCCTCACCAACTTGTTTAATAGAATCATCACCTATAAATTTGCTAGAATCAGATTCTTCTGTGATAGTTTTAGGAATAGTCTCTGTACGAATATCAGTATGTAAAGCAGGAAGCTCTTCTCTCTCTGGAGCAACGTCAGGAACTGTAGCTAGTGGATCGGTATACTCTGAGATTTCAATAACCGGCGGATCAATTACGTTTCCTGTTTCATCTACTCCTGTTGTACCTACAGATTCCGTGTATTCTGACTTCTCGGACTTGGGTGCTTCTTCTGGAACTGTGCCTACCGGTTCAGTGTATGCTGGTTTTTCATGAACTTCCGGCTCGCCTTTGTCAGTCACAATAGCTTCCGGCAACGCTGGTTGAA
>NZ_CAUPII010000035.1:0-15728 GCF_963511325.1 uncultured Streptococcus sp. | reverse complement strand
CACGAGTAGCTGCTTCTTCGCCATTTGCTCCGCCAGTGAACTCTAGGACCTCGTTGATAGCAGCTTCTGATCCATTGACTCCACCAGTAAACTCTGGATCTTCTCCACGAATAACTGCTTCTTCACCATTTACTCCACCTGCAAATTCAGGAAGCTCATGACTAGCAGCCTCTGCGCCATTGACACTACCTGTGAACTCTGGGACTTCATGGATCGCTGGATCTGTTTTACCTGATTCAACTTTCTTAGTTCCGACTAGCACAATCTCATCTCGTGGCGCTTCCACAACTTCGCGAAGTTTTTCAGTACGGCTTCCATCTGATGTGACTTCTATGCTGACGCGTTCTTTGCCTTCACGACCGGCCTGAGCTACTCGAGTTTCACCTTCTGACAGAGTTGGGTCATCTTGCTTAACTGTCTTGAAGCTGAGAGCTTCTTCAACAACTTCAAGACTTGGCTGACTAAAGCTCAATTCTTTAACACCTTCACCTGGCACAGATGTTCCTTCAAAAGTACCAACTTCTATGACACGATCTTGAGCTTCTTCACGTTCAACCTTAACTGTCTTACGTGTGTCTCCATCTACTTCTACATAAGTCGTTACTTGACCTACTTTGCCCTCTGAAACAACTTGTTCCTTGCCTTTGGCTAGGAAGGCATTCTCGCGACGAACAGTATTAAAGGCGATTGATTCTGTCGTTACTTCAAGGCTTGGTTGCGTTTGAATTAAGACCTTATCTCCTTCAGTCGGAAGATTTGAATATTTTACTTCCTCTTTCGGAGTCGCTTGAAGTTGATTGATGGAAGTTAGAGCTGCTTGTAAGGCCTTATCGACTGCATCCTGTGTCTTAGCGTCTCTGATGGCAGTAAGGGATTGCTCTCCAAGTTCAACCAGTTTTTCCTGTGCAGCTACATCATCGACAAGTTCAGCAGCTTTTTTCTCGACTGCTGCAGCCAATTCTGCAATCGCCTTATGGCGGTCCACTTTAGACTCTTCTGATTTGCTTGGTTCTTCTGGTTTTGGATCCTCTTTTGGAGTCGCTTGAAGTTGGTTAATAGAAGCTAGGGCAGCTTGTAAAGCTTTATCTACTGCATCTTGAGTCTTAGCTTCTTCGATAGCAGCTAGAGCTTGTTCGGCCAACTCAACTAATTTCTTCTTAGCTTCTTTATCGTCACCAAGTTCTTTAGTCTTTCTTTCAATCGCTTCTGCCAGACTTGCCATAGCCTTGTCGTAGTCGATGGTTGGCTCTTCTGGTTTGCTTGGTTCTTCTGGTTTTGGTTCCTCTTTCGGAGTTGCTTGAAGTTGATTGATAGAAGTTAGAGCTGCTTGCAAGGCTTTGTCTACTGCATCCTGAGTTTTGGCTGCTTCGATCGCTGCGATGGCTTGTTCTGATAACTCGACTAGTTTCTTCTTAGCTTCCTTATCATCACCTAGTTCCTTAGTCTTGTTTTGAATAGCCTCTGCCAAACTTGCCATGGCCTTATCATAGTCAATCTTAGACTCTTCTGGTTTGCTTGGTTCTTCTGGTTTTGGATCCTCTTTCGGAGTCGCTTGAAGTTGATTGATGGAAGTTAGAGCTGCTTGTAAGGCCTTATCGACTGCATCCTGAGTCTTAGCTTCCTGGATAGCAGTAAGAGCTTGTTCGGATAACTCAACTAGTTTCTTCTTAGCTTCTTTATCGTTGCCTAGTTCCTTGCTCTTGTTTTGAATAGCTTCTGCCAAGCTTGCCATAGCCTTATCATAGTCAATCTTAGACTCTCCTGGTTTGCTTGGTTCTTCTGGTTTCGGATCTTCTTTCGGGGTCGCTTGAAGCTGATTGATAGAAGTTAGAGCTGCTTGCAAGGCTTTGTCTACTGCATCCTGTGTCTTGGCTGCTTCGATCGCTGCGATGGCTTGTTCTGATAACTCGACTAGTTTCTTCTTAGCTTCCTTATCATCACCTAGTTCCTTAGTCTTGTTTTGAATAGCCTCTGCCAAACTTGCCATGGCCTTATCATAGTCAATCTTAGACTCTTCTGGTTTGCTTGGTTCTTCTGGTTTTGGATCCTCTTTCGGAGTCGCTTGAAGTTGATTGATGGAAGTTAGAGCTGCTTGTAAGGCCTTATCGACTGCATCCTGAGTCTTAGCTTCCTGGATAGCAGTAAGAGCTTGTTCGGCCAACTCAACTAATTTCTTCTTAGCTTCCTTATCGTCACCAAGTTCTTTAGTCTTTCTTTCAATCGCTTCTGCTAGACTTGCCATAGCCTTGTCGTAGTTTGGCTCCTCTGGTTGGTCTGGTGTCGGTGTGTCATCTGAACCGTAGTTTTCTTCCTTATCAAGAATAGCTTGTAAGGTTGTGGCTGTCAGCATCATCTCTTGCGCATTGACAGTGCTTGCTGAAAGTTGTTCTGATAATTTGTCCAAGTTTGACTTGAAGGCTTGACGTGCCTCTGGAGTATTCTTCAAACTTGTTTGGTCAAATTTAACCAATTCATCCTTCCAATTCTTCATAGCTTGGATCAACTCTTCTTTGGTATAAAGAGCGCTATCTTCACCACGAGTGATGAACTGGTCAACTTGAATACCGATATTTCTAGAAGTATCATTTAGTTTTGGATCCAATTGCAAGGTTACAGCATGCCAACCTTCTTCTAGGCCAGTCAAACGAACAAGAGTCTGATCTCCTTGGCGTGTAGTTGCTGTACCACTGAAGTACTTCTTGCCATTGACATCAGTGGCATTTCCTTGACCATCTTGATACTCAAGTTCTTTACCATCCAGAGTTACCTTGTAGATACCATGTCCAGGATCAACAAAACCTTTGATTTCAAGACCTGTACCGTAGAAGTAGGCTGTTACGCTAGCATTTTTCTTTTGCTCTTCAGTCAAACGACCAAATGATGCCCAAGACTCAGTGTTTTGGTATTTGCCAGAAGAATTGGTTTCATGGTGCCAACCTGGGCTATAGTCAAGTTGACTGGCCTGATCATCATGACTGACTTGATCTTTTTGAAGCAATTCAGCTTTCATCACTCGAATCGTTGCTTCTGAAGCAAAGCCAAGCAAAGCTTCATCTGAAGCACTCGTCATTTTCACTTTGAAGTCAAAGATAGAGTCAGCTTGCTCCGTAAAGTCAATTGTCGGAATTGTCAAAGTCTTTTCTGTTTCACCATCTTGGAAGGTCAAATCAGCCGTTGTATCCTTATAAACTTTACCGTGAACCCCTGTTCCTGGCTCAGTCACAACATGAACTGTCGCAGCTCCCTTGCTACCACCAACACGTTTGATGGTTACAGTAACTGGTTGTCCTTTTTGAACTTCATAGGTTGTTTCTTTCAACTCAAACATACCTTTACCAGCATTGTTGAGCGTGTAGATACCTTCAGTTGCAATAGCTTTTCCAGTCTTGTTAACGAGTTTGATGGTATGTTCACCTGGAGCCAAGTCATCTGTTTCATAAACCATCTGGCTACGTTTACGAGCTGCATTATTGGTTTGTACATCTGCAACCTTTTGACCATCCACGTAAACCGACATTTCACCGTGGTTTGGATCCACTGTAGATACGACATAAGCCTTAGTTCCGTTGAAACGGTAGGTTACGCTTGCATCTTTTTGGTTAGTCCACATAGATGTTCCGCGGATACCTTCAGATTCGTCATACCAAGTTGTATTTGCTTTATCTGCTGTTGTATTTGAATGGTAGTCCAATCCAAGAGGGTAACCATCTGTCTTCTCGATACTGCTTGGAGTCTTATAAACAGAGAAGTTTGTCAAAATAGGTGTTGCTTGCGCACCAGTAATAGTCACACGAATCTTTTGTGCTTCTACTGGTTGACCTTGGATTAGGCGACGATAACCAATAGTTGAGCCTTCACCGTATGGTACCCAACGGCCATTGAGTTCAACTTCAACCTTGAAGCCAGAGATACGCTGACCTTTAGCGATATCTTCTTTGAGTTCAATCACGTCAAAGCGTCTCTTTTGACCAAGATCGACAGTAAATTCACCTGTCTTAGCATCATTTGCTAATGCCCAGCTAGTATCATCCTTACCATCTGTTAGGTGGCTTGCTTGATACAAGTGATTCTTACGAGTAGAGCTTGCAGTTACAGTTGCACCCTTAGCAAAGTCAGTCGCATACATTTGATCCAAGGTTGCTCGGAATTCTTTCAAACGAGCGACGTCTGCATCTGCGAATTTACCTTCTTTATTTGGTGGAATGTTGAGTAGAAGTGGCGTTCCACGACCAACAGACTTGAAGTAGATATCCATCAAATCTTTGATTGATTTCGGCTGTTGATTGTCATGGTAGAACCAACCTGAACGAATAGAAACGTCTGCTTCACCAACAGAGTACATATCCCCTTCTGGGTCTCCATGGTTGAGATATTCATTCTTCACATCGTCAGTGATTTTAGCTTTCTTAACCTTATGCCAAACTGGATCTCCAGCGATACCACGTTCATTACCGATCCAACGGACACTTGTCGGTTGAGCAGAGAAGATAGCGATATCTCCTTCAGCTTCCTTGATGTACTTGAACCACTCGTCAAAGGTGTAGGTTACTTTTTGAGCTCCGCTACCACGCGCACCATCCATCCACACTTCGATAAATTTACCCTTATTTCCGTATTTAGGATTACCAAGGATTTCCTTGAGTTGGTTAAGGTAGTATTCATTGTACTCTTTTTCAGTTGAAACATGATATTTAGGGTTATTGGCATCCCATGGTGATAGGTAAACACCCATATTCATGTCATATTTCGTTGCTGATTTAGAGATTTCTTCGAGAAGGTCTCCCTTACCGTCTTTCCATGGACTTGCAGCCACCGTATGGTCTGTGTATTTAGATGGATAAATCACAAAACCGTCGTGGTGTTTGACAACCATGATTGTTCGTTTGAACCCAGCATCCTTCAAAGTCTTAATCCACTGGTCTGTATCAAGGTTTGTCGGATTAAAGTTTTGAGGATTTTCTCTACCATTTCCCCACTCAGAGTTGGTATAAGTATTCATCCCATAGTGGATGAAGGCAGCCAATTCTTCCTTGTGGTAGTCCAATTGGGCCTTGCTTGGTAGTGGTCCATAGTTTCCAATTTCTGTTTCTTCGTCTTTTGGATCCACTACTGGAGTTGCAGGAGTTACTGGTTTTGAATCTTCAATTTTTTCGTATTCAAAAATAACTTGGTTCACTCCTTTATGTTGGATTGTTGCTTCTTGACTTGCATTGACTGCACGGTAGCCTGCAATTTCTTTGGCTTGGAATCTATGAACAAAGGAAACTTCATATTCTTTACCATCGTTATTGTCAACAGTTGCAGGTGCCAATTCTTGGTCGGTACCTTTCAAACGATAATGAACGTCAAAGGAACCTTTATTGACCTTATAAACAACCTTGATAACGCGAGTTCCTGCAGGAGCCTTGCTCACAACACTATAATCATCTTCCCAAGCGTCTTTTAGTTGCTTGTTGACAGTTTTGCCGTCAATCGATACAATCTCATATTTTTCTTTATTCTTCTTGAAGAAGTCAGTCTTTTCAATTTCTGTTTTATAATTATAGTCGAACTGAGTTCCAACTTCTGTCTTTTCAACAAAAGTATCGTTTTCTTTGACTGGATTATCATTTTGGTCTAGGTGTTCAACAACAACTCGTCCATAATCAACACCTTCAAGAAGAGTCGCTACACCACTTTCATCGAAGGAATATTTGTTTTCACCGATAACAGCTGTCTTATTTCGAAGCATTTCTCCCTCTGGAGTGAAGTAATAACGATTGCCGTTATCGCCTTGATACCAGCCTTTAACACCGTATTTGTCAATGATTTCTTTGACCCATGCCAATTGTTCTGGTGAGAGGACAAGCCCTCCTCCAAAGCGATCTTTTTCAGCAATGTTCGCATTATCGACAGTTCCACGTTGGTGGATCCCAATGACCTTACCATCACCGTTGATAATTCCACCACCTGAAAGACCTGATACAGAAGTCAAACGATAAGTGACACCAACTGTTCCCTTATCATCATACTTTTCAGTACCTTTAACAACACCGTCCGCCTTATACAATTGACCTGGAACAATTGGTTCCTTCAATTCTGGAGAAGTTGAATCTGTAGGGTAACCGATGGTGCTAACAGGTTCTCCAGCTTTGTATTCTCGATGTTCTGCTAAAGGAGTAAAGGTAGCTGCCTTATTTGGACTTGCAATTGAAAGTGGAACTGGAGCTACAACCAAGGCTAGGTCATTCTTATAGCCTTCACCGAATTTTTCTTTATTCCAGAAATGAATATCTTTTTCCTTGAACAAAACAGTATTTCCAGAGCTTGGCAAAGAATTATTCTTAGCAGTATTTGAACCTACATTGTAATAGAACTTAGCCGTATCACCACCACGGATAGAACCCGCATTAGTATCTGCATCCTTGACCAAGAAGTTGTGAGCCACTGTCAAGATGACATTTGGAGCAACAAAGATACCTGAACCTGAGTTAAGGTATCGCTGACTACCGCCATTGGCCAAAGGTGAGCTAAAGATTGAATAAACCATAGTAGCAGATGTTGCTGGTTGACCTTCATAATTGATATGCTTAAGGTCTTGTCCGCCATTGATAATGGCTCTATTTTCTTTTCCAGCTTCAGATGGAGCTGCTTCTGTAGGTTTCAAAATGCTCTTAGTCTCTACTTGTGGGCTTTCTTTTTCTGATACAATAGCTGCAGTATCCACTTTTTTCACTTGTGTATCAGGATAAGCACGATCAGGGATTTCTTCAGGGAGTAAATCACCAGCCACTTCAGCAGTTTTTCCTTCCTCTGACACTTTCTCGACAGCAGGTTCTGTTTTTTCAGTTACTTCTTCTTTGACTGCTTCTTCTTTTTTATGATCTACATCTGCCACTTCTTTTGCTTGACTATCTACTTCAAGTTTTGGTTCTGTCACAAGTTCACTAGCCGCAACATTACCAGATGCAAAAAAAGCAAGACCGACTGCTACAGAAGCAACACCAACAGTCAGTTTACGAATACTAAATATTCGACCTTTTTCTAAAAAATATTGTTTCATCAAATACTCCTAATTTTCTAGAGCAGTCAGCTACTGCCCGAGCCCAGTGTTATCTGGCGACAATTTTTGTTTGATTCCCTAGATTAAAATTCTTTCTCTGAGCTATTTATTTTAAGTAAATATAAGATTGTAGAAATCGCTTACATTTTCAAAAAATAAAATAATGCTTCCATTAGCAAAAATTTTACCTAGAGTTTCAGCAGTATAATAAATATACTATATTATCCTGAAAAATGCAAGGGTTTCCAAAGTTTTAACTAGATTTTTACTAAATGCTTTTGCCACTATTTACCACTAAAAAATCCTAAAGTGGCAAGGCCAGCTTAGGATTGTTTTGTTTTGAAGTGATAGTAAGCTCCAAGCATACCCGCAGTATTTTGATGACGCGCAAACTCTAATCTTGTTTTTTCCGCTAAACTTGGAACAAGCGCATCTTTCAGAGCTGTACGAATTTTCGGTTTCAAAATCGCTTCCTGCCCCATAATACCACCACCTAGTATAACAACCTCTGGATTGGCAACATAACAAATGTTAGCAAGACCTTTCCCAAGATAGTCTACCATACGGTCAATTCCCTCCATACAGAGTTTATTGCCTTCTGTAGCTTCTTTGAAAATTCTACGACCATTCCAATGGGCTACTTCTTCACCATGAGCCTTAGCTACATACTCAACCAAGGCAGTTGTAGAAGCTAAATCTTGGAAAGCCCCATCCTGCATATGCATATAGCCGACTTCACAGGCAGAATTACTAAATCCATGGAAAATCTGGCCGTCAATGATTAAGCAACCGCCGATACCTGTTCCGATGGTCAAACAAAGCGTTATTCCTGCACCTTTTCCAGAACCAGAAACAGCTTCTGCTAGCCCTGCACAGTTGACATCATTTTCAATTTCACAAGGAACTTGGAAACTTTCTTCAATTTCTTTTTTAAATTGAGTCCCTGCATAGTTCGGGATCTGTGGACCAGCATAGAAAATCTCACCCTTATCAGGATCAACCATTCCCGCAGAGGAAATGGCGACACCTGACACTGGACCTTTTTCGAGATAGCTAGCTACGATATCTTTTGTCTTTTGTAAGATGTGGGGACCACCCTTGTGAGCCTCAGTCGCTACTTCGTGAGACTCTACAAGTTGTCCATCTTGGTCAATCAAACCGTATTTGATATTAGTTCCACCAATATCAATTGCAACATAATTAGTCATAAAGCCTCCTATTGATTAGAGGAAACGCTCCTTAGTTTCACGAATCAATTGAGCAGCTGCTTCGACAACTGGACGATCTTCTTCGGTCACTGGTGTAAGTGGAGAACGAACTGATCCGATGTTAAGTCCTTCATTGATTTTCAAGACTTCTTTAATCACACAGTACATATTCCCATGAGCTGCAGTCAATTTACCGATGATAGCGTTGATAGCGTATTGCAATTCACGCGCTGTTTCTAGGTCCTTATCCGCAATCAATTGGTTGAGTTTCAAGAAGAGTTCTGGCATAGCACCATAAGTACCACCGATACCAGCTTTTGCTCCCATGAGACGTCCGCCTAGGAATTGTTCGTCTGGACCGTTAAAGACGATACGGTCTTCACCACCAAGGCTAACGAATGTTTGAATATCTTGAACTGCCATTGAGGAGTTCTTAACACCGATAACACGTGGGTTTTTCAACATTTCTGTGTAAAGGCTTGGAGTCAAAGCAACACCAGCCAATTGAGGAATGTTGTAGATAACATAGTCTGTATTTGGTGCTGCAGCACTGATATCGTTCCAGTATTTAGCAACTGAGTACTCAGGCAAACGGAAGTAAATTGGTGGGATTGTTGCGATAGCATCTACTCCCAAACTTTCTGCATGACGAGCCAGTTCAATACTATCTTTGGTATTGTTACAAGCTACGTGAGCAATGATCGTCAATTTACCTTTGGCAACTGCCATGACTTCTTCCAAGATCAATTTGCGGTCTTCTACACTTTGGTAGATACATTCACCTGAAGAACCGTTGACATAAAGTCCTTGAACACCTTTATCAATAAAGTATTGCACCAAAGCACGAGTACGTTCTGGGCTTACTTCGCCCGCATCATCATAACATGCGTAGAAGGCAGGAATGACGCCTTCATATTTTTTTAAATCTGACATAGATTTCTCCTAAGATTTCTTATTTTCTGCTCTGGGCAGATGATTTTTTACTATTTTAGTATACACCTTGTGAAAAGCGCTTTCAATACATCTCAGCCACTTAGATTTTAATTTCTATTCATCTCCCATAGCTTTTCATGTTTGAAAGTAGTTTCATATCATTTTCAATCTGCTTGATATTTAGCAAACAATTTTTCCATTAATCCAGCTTGGCAAAAGGCAAGAAGGCCAAAGCCAAAAAGTAGAAATGCTGATCCACCGAGCACTAGAGTAAAGCCCGATAGATAGAGAAGCATCATGATTAATAAAATAATCGCAAACATCAAGAAGAACCACACGAAGTTAAAGCTAACTAAGAGCAAGCCCTTTTGAAGAACTTCTTTCCAAGTTAAGTCATAGCGTGCTGCAATTGGATAACTAGCCAACATAACTAGGGTTAAAAATATCAGTATTCCCAAGCAAATGGCTTTAATGAGCTGGAAGCCTAGGCTGGTTTGCCCCCAGAATAGAGATAAATCAACAACGCTAATCAGAAAAATTCCTAGTTCCAACAAACCTAACTGGAGACCTAATTTCAAATTTTGCTTAAAGGCTCTCATATAAGTTTTAAAAACAGGAACACGACGACTACTCTTAACTTCGAAGATTGTCTGATAGAGACTGATTTTTGCAACACCGATCGTCACAATAGGCAAACAAGACACAACAAAGAGCAGATTAACCGTCACGATATCTAAAACCTTCTCACAAAATCGCATAAGAAAGTTATCCGTATCGAATGCCGCTTTTATCAATCCAGATCCTTTATGTGCCATTGTTTGCTCCTCCTAACTGACTAATCGATTAAAATTTTAAATAAGTATTTGCGAACTTTATCTTCCATACCTGCATAGCCATTAGGCTGATGAGGTTCACCTGGGAAAAAGACTGCAAAATTGTGATAACCCAATAAAAGTGGGTATTGTTCGTGGCAATGAACAAAGCCGATATCACTAGCTTCGTCAAAGGCTACAGCCTCATCTTTGACACGAGAACCATAGCTAGAGTACTCATGCCCTTCAACCAACAAATGCAAATCTGCATATTTTTTATGATGCTCAAAGCGATCATTTTCCTCTTGGTTAAGAACATTTTCCTGTACAACTAAGAAAACCTTATCCCCATCAATCTCGTATTTTCCTAATTCAAAGCTATCCTTACGATGCTCATAGAGATAATCGATGGCCTTATCGAGATTTGGATGAATTCCCTTGTAAAAGCTAATGTTTTTTAAATCATCAAAAATCATAGTAATTTCCTTCGCTTCTGATGCTTATTTCCAATTTGATTTATCTTTTTATAATTTCCCTTAAATAGTGCGGACGGAAGGTAAAATTATCCAGTGGATGATTTTAGAAAACCATGAAATGAAAGACCTAATTTTTGAGCTCCTCGCTCATTCATTTCTAGGCTCAGGCTAAAATAGTTCCCCGAACTATTTTACTCTCAAAAATTCCGTCCAAGATAAGTACAACATACTTATCTTGGATACCACTAAGATGGGAAATAACTATTCTAAATAGTATCTAAAAAGTCAAAAATTAAGTTTATAAGTGTCTAACAAAACTTCATGAAGTAAGCAACTCCTCTCCATTTTGTAGACACTTATATATCCTGTATTCTCTTAGTCTATCAACTATACTTCTGCACACTGATAAACAGATTGTACTATATTCAATTTTCGCAGAGTACTTATCCTTTGACAGCTCCCATAGTAATACCTTGAGTAAATGATTTTTGGAATACTAAGAAGACTGTTACGATTGGCACAGCTGCAAGGGCGGCACCCGCCATAATCAAACCATAGTTAGTTGCCATCTCCGCCTGCATGGTCGCAACCCCGAGTGAGATGGTCAAGTTTTGACGTGAAGTCAACATAACCAACTGCATGAAGTAGTCATTCCATGTATTGATGAAGGTAAAGATTGCAAGAGCTGCAAATCCAGGTTTTACAATAGGGAAGGCTACGCTCCAGAAAGTACGAATCTCACCACATCCATCGATTTTAGCAGATTCGAGCAATTCTGTAGGAATGTTTTCACTGAACTGTTTCATAAGGAAGACCCCGAATGGCCATCCGATTAAAGGCAAGATAACTGCCCAAAGAGTGTCATGGATTCCCATGAAGTTGACGATACGTACCAATGGTACAAGGACAACTTGTTTTGGAAGAGCCATGGCAGCGATAAAGATTGCAAAGAGAATGCGTTGTCCATAGAAACGTTTCTTAGCCAATACATAACCTGCTAGTGAAGAGGTTGCACAAACCAAGAACATGGTTACCAAAGAAATGAATACTGAGTTCCACATCCATTGCAAGGCTGGGTTTTGCACCATCAATTGTTGGAAGTTCTCCATTGTTGGAGCTTTAGGGAACCATTGTGGTGGAATCATAATGGTATCTGGTTGTGATTTGAATGCACCTGTCAAGATCCAGTAGAATGGGAAGATAAAGAGTACAGTCAACAAGAGCAAAATGATTGTTGAAATAACAGTAAAGGCTGTTAATGGTTTCTTTTGTTGTGTAGGTTTCATAGCTGTCTCCTTTCCTTAGTATTCTACATCGTTTCCGAGGATCTTGAATTGAGCGAAGCTGACAAGGGCAATCATAACTGCCAAGAATACACCAATAGTATTGGCATAGCCATATTCAGTCAATTGGAAGGCTTTTTCGTAAAGGTAGTACATAAGTGTACTTGTTGAGTAGTTTGGTCCACCAGATGTCAAAAGCTGAATAAGGGCGAAACACTGGAATGAGTTGATAGTTGTGATGATTGCGATATAAAGAGTTGTTGGAAGCAGGCTTGGCCATTTAATCTTCCAGAAAACTTGAAACTCAGTAGCGCCATCAACACGCGCCGCTTCAACAAGTGAATTGTCAATATTTCCCATTGCCGCGATGTAAAGGATAATCGGTTGACCAACAGAAGTTGTCAAAAGGATAATCATAATCGCAAGCAAAGCCCAGTTTTTATCTCCGAGCCAAGAAATGTTCTGGCTGATAATGTTGCTTGACTTAAGGACAAAGTTCAAAATACCTGATAGTGGATCGTAGATCCATTTCCAAACAACCGTAACGGCAACACTACCAGTAACTACAGGTAGGAAGAATACGAAACGGTAGAAAGATCTAGCAACTGCATTTTGTTGGTAGGTTTGTGATGCCACAAAGAGTGAGAAAAGTACAACGACCGGTACAGATCCGATAACCAAGATAACGGTGTTGATTAAAGACTTCATAAAGACAGGGTCTTTAAACATGCGGATGTAGTTGTCCAATCCCACAAACTCAAAGCTAGTCATCGAGTAGTTAAAAAAACTAGTGATGAAGCCCATGATCATTGGAGCTAAGACGAAGACGGTAAAGAAGATTAATACTGGTGCTAAGAATGCGTAGGAAATCACTGTTTCCCGCATACGGATTTTATTGACTTTCACAGTCGGCACCTCACTTTCAAATAGTTTTTGTTTTTTGATTGTCGTCTGACATTGATGTAAAATCAAAATGAAATTTTTTCTAAGATTAGCCTATGTAAGAACTTCATTTTAATTTTGACCTGTCAGTTCCTTACATTTTAAACAAAAGTCCCCCTTTTCGTGTACGAATGTTCACAGGGAAAAGGGGGGGACTCAACTTTTAAATTCGGGCTTATTGTTTAGCTGCTTTTTTGATAGTTTCGTTTGCTTTTTCAGTGAATGCTTTCAAAGCTTCTGCTGGTTGCTCATCGCCGTTTGATACAGCTTGCAACATTGGGAACCAAAGAGTTCTCATCTCAGCAAATCCATCAATTGTGTTGTAGTATGGTGAGTAGTATTGAGTCCAGCCACTGATTGTTTCCATACGTTTGTCATCATAAAGTTTACCAAATGAAGTACGAACTGGGAATGCGCCTGTACGAACAACGTCTTTAGGACCCCACTCTTTATCATCTGCGATGAATTGGATGAATTTCTTAGCTGCTGCGACTTTCTTTTCGTCTTTGTTATTAAATACTGCGAATCCGTTTACAAGGTATTCAAGAGCTGGTTTGCCTGAGTCAGATGGGAATGGTACTTCTACCACTTCAACTTTACTTGCTTCCAAAAGTTTAGCTTGGATACCGTTTTGAGCTGGTGCCCAAAGGATTGTGTATGAAGTTTGACCGTTTGCAAAGTTTTGGATGTCTGCTCCACCGTCAAATTGTGAACCGTTGTTCAACAAACCGTCTTTGATCCAGCTAGCTGCTTTTTCAAGACCTTTAACGAATTTAGGATCGTCAGTTGTATATTTAGTTACTTCTTTATCAGTTACAGAACCGCCGTAAAGGTTAGCGATGAAGGCACGTGTTCCTTGGTCTCCCCCTTGACCAGAACTGAACAATGAACCTGGAGTATATCCTTTATCTTTAAGCGCTTTCAAAACTTTTTCAAAGTCGTCTGTTGTCCAACCTTCTTTAACAAGGTTAGCTACACCAGCGTCTTCCAACATTTTCTTGTTCATAGCCATGTAGAATGGTGCAGAACTGATTGGATACATGTAAGCTTTGTCGCCAGCCTTACTTGCTTGTACGATGTTTTCGTTGTTAACATCTTTCACAAATTCATCTGTAAAGAGGTCATTCAACTCAGCCAATTTACCATTTTTACCGTAATTGATGATACGACCTGGTGCATCGAAAAGTACATCTGGAGCTGTTCCAGCTTCGATAGCTGTCGTGATTTTTTCTGGTCCAGACTTGAAGTCGATTGTTTCTAGTTTAACTTTGATATCTGGATTTGCTTTTTCGAATGCTTCGATGATAGATTTTTCATAAGTTCCTACACCGTCACCAGATTTTTCTTGAGTGAAGACTGGGAAAGCCCACCAAGTGATTTCTGTTGTTGCTGCATCGCCTGATTTGGCTGCATCTTTGTTAGCGTCTGATTTGCCACAAGCAGCAAGTGATAGAACCGCAGCACCCGCAAGTACTGTACAAGCTAATTTTCTAAATTTCATTTGTATTCTCCTAAATGATGTTAAGCGTATCCGAATTGGATAAAGAGCAATATCGACTTTGTATACGTTTTCATTTCTTCCTACTAATCAACCACTCTCCTCGTTTTTTATATTGTGTTATTTAAGACCTGCAACAAAGCGTTCCGTAATCTCTTTTGGTCTAGTAATAGCGCCACCTACAACGATGCCTCGAACCCCATAACCTAGGATTTGCTTAGCTTGTTCTGGTGTGTGAATTTTCCCTTCTGCAATGACATCCACGCCGGCATCACAGAGTTTCTTGATCAATTCGAAATCAGGACCATCCACTTTTGGACTGTAAGATGTATACCCCGATAAGGTTGTTCCGACAAAGTCAATTCCTGCCTCTACTGCTGCTAGTCCTTCTTCGAAAGTACTTGTATCCGCCATCAATAATTGATTTGGATATTTTTCCTTCACTTGGCGAATAAATTCTTGAATCTCTAAGCCGTCATAACGTTCACGCTTAGTACAATCAAGAGCGATAACTTCGATATCAAGCGCAGCTAATTCATCCACTTCCTTCATTGTAGCAGTGATGAATGGTTCCTGTGGTGGATAATCACGTTTGATAATTCCGATAATCGGAAGTTTTGTGACCTCTTTGATTTCCTTAATATCCCGAACACTATTTGCTCGGATACCGACTGCTCCACCTTGTTCAGCTGCTTTCACCAACAAGGGGATTACTCCTCCCGCTTCTGTGTAGAGCGGTTCATGAGGAAGTGCCTGACAAGAAACGATGATTCCATCTTTGATTTGTTCAATCAAGGCTTCTTTACTAATTTGTGGCATCTACTTTCCTCCTTTTCTTTTCCTTTGTGTTTATGTGACTATTATAGCTTATTATTAAAGCGCTTTCAATAACTTGTACTAGAATAGATTGGAGTTTCAAAACAATTTTATCCAACAGTTTCTTCTGAAAGTAGTTTCAGGGACCTAAAATTCATCCCAACATCACATAATCCCTAACTAAAAACATCCTTTTTTCTCGCAAACATGAAAGAAAAAGGCCGTAACACGTTCTGGTTACGACACTTTCTATTAAAGAGCAAGCTTCTTTACAAAACCTTTAAGTTTTATCTATTTCACTAATATTCTTTTTTCTTACCAATGGCGAACATACCAAGAAGCATCCCCACAAGCCCTACACTTGCAAGAGTTGCAACATCTTCACTTCCAGTTTCAGGAAGAGCTTGCTGATGTATTGCTGGCGCTGCTGGTGCCTGATAGGTCTTATCTTGTGACATGGCCTGAACCACAATCTCTTGCTCACCTTTGAACTCTGGGACTTCATGGACAGCTGCTTCTGCACCATTAACTCCACCAACAAATTCTGGAGATTCTGCTTTTGCTGCTTCTACTGCGTTCACACCACCTGCAAATTCTGGAGCATCAGCTACGGCTGCTTCCTCGCCATTGACATCGCTATTAAATTCTGGAACTTCATGGACAGCTGCTTCTACTGCATTAACGCCACCTTCAAACTCTGGAACTTCATGAACCGCTG
>NZ_CAUPII010000034.1:0-16770 GCF_963511325.1 uncultured Streptococcus sp. | reverse complement strand
TCAGCTCAAAACACTGTTTTGAGGTTGTGGATAGAACTGACGAAGTCAGCTCAAAGCACTGTTTTGAGGTTGTGGATAGAACTGACGAAGTCAGTAACATACATACGGCAAGGCGACGTTAACGCGTTTTGAATTTAATTTTCGAAGAATATAACATTGCCAAACTTCTAAAAAAAAGGTACAATGTAACAAAATCATGAGAGGTCTGGGATGAAGCAAGAAAGCAAGTATGAACAAGTCGTTCACTATCTAAAAAATGAGATAGAATCAGGTAGATTTGCGACAGGAAGTCGCCTGCCATCTATCCGAAGACTCAGTCAAGATTTTCACTGTAGTAAAGACACCATACAGCGCGCACTCTTAGAACTCCGATACCAGAAATATATCTACTCCAAACCTCAAAGTGGTTATTATGTATTGGAACAACAAACCAGTCATGAAGATCTAATTATCTCAGTCAATGATGAACACGCAGCTGCCTATGATGATTTTCGTCTGTGTGTCAATGAGAGCTTGATTGGGCGAGAAAATTATCTCTACAACTACTATGAACATCAAGAAGGTTTAGAAGAATTACGCCAATCTGTTCAGAAATTGCTATTTAATCAAGCCATTTATAGTAAAGCAGACCAGTTGGTCATGACTTCTGGGACCCAGCAGGCACTTTTTATTCTTTCTCAGATTGATTTTCCAAGTCTAGCTCAGGAAATACTGGTCGAACAACCAACCTATCATCGGATGAATCAACTGCTACTAGCTCAAAATCTTCCCTATCAAACCATTGAACGACGGATTGATGGGATTGACCTAAATGAACTAGAAGAACACTTTAAATCTGGAAAGATTAAGTTTTTCTATACCATTCCACGTTTTCACTATCCTCTAGGACATTCCTATTCAGACCAAGAAAAACGAGCCATTCTAGATTTGGCTGCCAAGTATCAGATTTATATCGTTGAGGATGACTACCTGGGTGACTTGGATCCTAAAATGGGACAAACCTTTCATTATCTGGACCATCATGATCTGGTCATCTATATCAAGTCCTTTTCTACGAGTCTATTTCCTGCCCTTCGAATCACTGCCCTTCTTCTTCCAAACACTATCAAGGAAGCTTTTGTAACCTATAAAAACATTCTCGACTATGACAACAACCTTATCATGCAAAAGGCTCTATCACTCTATATTGATAGTCAACTCTTTGAAAAAAACAGACTAGCACGATTGGCACTGCAAGAAAAAAGTCAGGAGCACATCCAACAACTCTTACAAAGCTATCCTATTTCCCTACCAAGCTATCCACTTCATGATGGGCTTTTGCTTGATCTCAGGAACTATCCTAGCATCGCTAGTCTTAAACATAGTCCTCTAGAACTCGACTTCTTTGAATCTTCCTATCTAGCGAACTGCCCTTATCACTTTGCAAAAGTCCCCCTAGAAAGTATTGAAGAAACATTAAGCTATTTAAAAACAGAGCTGGACTGAGTCCAACTCTGTTATTTTTTATTGTTCTACTTCTGTTAGCTTAGCAGCTTTTTCAAGATAAGTTTGGTAAGTTCCGTCATCTTTCAGTTTTTGGATGACCTTATCAACTACTTCTTTCAAATCTGAGTTACCTTTTTTGATAGCTACGGCATTTGCTTCGCCTTCTTTCATAGTCAAGCTTACTGTAGCAACTGCCAAATCTGAGTTCTTAGCAGCATAGCTTAGTGCCACTGGCTCATCCATATGAACGGCATCAACCTTACCTGATTGAAGCTCATTGACTGCCTCACCCATGTTTGTCAAAGAAGTCAACTGCGCCTTTGGAAGTTGCTCTTTTACCATAGATTCAGGAACAGTCCCTTTTTGAGCTGCAATATTAGCACTTGCTAGAGAGTCCAAATCCTTGTATTTTTCAAGATCTGATTTTCTGATAAGGAAGCTAATTTTATTTTCATAGTAAGGAATTGAGAAATCAAAGACTTCTTGTCTTTCTTCAGTTGCACTGATTCCCGCAATTGCTAGGTCTGCTTTTCCTGTCTGAAGACTAGTCAAGACATTATCAAAACTCATGCTTGAAACTTCCAATTTCACTCCAAGTTCATCAGCGATTGCTTGCGCCATGTCAATATCAGCACCTACGACTTGGTTCTTACCATCTACAAGGGATTGAAACTCAAAGGGAGCATAGTCTGGACTAGTTGCGACCACTAATTTCCCTTTTTGCTTGATGGCCTCCACTGCAGACTGTGAGCTTGAACTAGACGATTGGCAAGCTACTAAAAAGAAGCTTGCAAGAAAACTACATAAGACAAATATCCATTTTTTAAATTTCATAAATAAACAACCTCTCTGTTAATTTTTTATAATTATAACTCCACAAACTTCGTTTGTCAAGCATATTTTAAATTTTTATGAAAAATTTTCAATTATTCTTTCAAAAAAGGAGCTTTTACTTACTAATAAGCTCCTTTTTTTGCATAATTAATCAATCTTACAATTCAACAATCTTACCTGTTTCAAAGTATACAACCCATTCACAGATATTTTTTGCATAGTCACCGATGCGTTCCAAATAAGAAATAACTTGGAAATAATCACGACCTGTGACGATAGCTTCTGGATGTTTTTTGATTTCTTCTGTAGCAAGGTCTCGAATATTATCAAAGTAATGGTTAATATTTTCATCCATAGTTGCAACTTCATAGGCTTGATCCACAGAACCATTCAAATAAAGTTCTAAAGCAGCCTCAACAAAGTTTTTTACTTCACGACCCATTTTTTTAATTTCTTCTTCAACTGCAGGGATACGTTGCTCACCCTTCATACGAATCGTTGCTTTTGCGATAGATACTGCATGGTCTCCCATACGTTCTAGGTCTGAAACAGCTTTTAAAACTGTCAAAACTGTTCGCAAGTCTTGTGAAACTGGCTGTTGTAGGGCGATCATTTCAAATGATTTCTTTTCAAGTTTCACTTCGTATTCGTTTACTTCTGCATCTTCCTCTATGACTTCTTTAGCCATGTCACGGTCATGCGTTACAAAAGCACGTACGGTACGATTGATTTGGGAAAGAACTTCTTGTCCCATAGCATAAAACTGATTATGCAATTTCTCTAAATCTTCTTCAAATTGAGATCGTAACATCTTCTCACTCCTTATCCAAATTTACCTGAAATGTAGTCCTCTGTTTCCTTATGTTGAGGATAGAGGAACATATCCTTGGTATCGTTAAATTCAATCAAATCTCCATTAAGGAAAAATCCTGTCTTATCAGAGATTCGAGATGCTTGCTGCATAGAACGAGTGACCAAGAGCATGGTGTACTTGTCTTTTAGCCCATACAAGGTTTCCTCAATCTTACCCGCAGAGATAGGATCCAAGGCAGATGTAGGTTCATCCAAAAGAATAATCTTTGGACTAGTTGCTAAAACACGGGCGACGCAGACACGTTGTTGTTGTCCACCTGATAGACCAATGGCAGAGTCATGCAAACGGTCCTTAACCTCATCCCAGATTGAAGCACGCTGTAAAGCTTTCTCCACAGCTTCATCCAAGACCTGCTTGTCTTTTTCTCCATTTATGCGGAGGCCATAAACGACATTTTCATAGATAGACATAGGGAAAGGATTAGGTTGTTGGAATACCATTCCAATTTCCTTACGCAATTCAACTGTATCGGTACGAGGGCTATAGATGTTGTGACCGTTATAAACCACTGATCCAGTTGTCGTCACTTCAGGATTGAGATCCCCCATTCGGTTAATAGCCTTTAGAAGTGTTGATTTTCCAGATCCAGACGGACCAATAAGGGCTGTAATTTCCTTGGGTTGGAATGATAAGGAAACACTATTCAAGGCCTTCTTTTTATTGTAATAGACTGACAGGTCTGAAACCTGCAAAATCGGTTCTGTCATACTATTTCCTCTCTAACCAAAGTGTCCAGTTACATAGTCATTTGTTGACTGTAGCTTAGCATTTTGGAAAATATTTGCAGTTTTATCATACTCAATCAAGTCACCCAAGTAGAAAAATCCAGTGTAATCACTCGCACGCGCAGCCTGTTGCATGCTATGGGTCACGATGATGATGGTGAAGTCCTTCTTCAACTCAAGCATAGTTTCCTCAAGCTGGGCTGTCGCAATCGGATCCAAGGCTGATGCAGGTTCATCCATCAAGAGGATGTCTGGTTTTACTGAAATAGCACGGGCAATACAGAGACGTTGCTGCTGGCCTCCTGAAAGCGTTAAGGCTGACTTGTGAAGGTCATCTTTGACCTGATCCCAGAGGGCAGCCTGGCGAAGTGAGGTTTCTACAATTTCATCAAGGACCTTCTTATCCTTAACTCCTGCACGTTCATGTGCAAAGGTGATGTTGCGGTAGATTGATTTAGCAAATGGGTTTGGACGTTGGAAAACCATTCCGATGTGTTTACGCATTTCATAAACATTAATTTCTGGACGGTTAACGTCAATACCTCGATAGAGAATCTGTCCTGTAACCTTTGCAATATCAATGGTATCATTCATACGATTAAGACTGCGTAGATAGGTTGATTTCCCAGATCCAGACGGACCAATCAGGGCCGTGATTTTATTTTTTTCGAATTGCATATCGATGCCCTTGATGGATTCATTTTTACCGTAGTAAACATGTAAATCCTTGGTAGAGAGGGCCACTTTTTCTTCAGGGAAGGTGATGATATGCTTTTCATCCCAGTTATATTTTGACATGGCTTCTCCTTTAGGCAGCGGTTAATTTCTTGTGTAGGTAGCTTCCGAGTTTGCGAGCTCCAAAGTTAAAGATTAAGATAAAGATTAGGAGCACCGCAGCAGAACCTGCTGAAACAAGGGTTCCATCAGGAATAGTTCCTTCACTGTTGACTTTCCAAATATGGACGGCCAAGGTTTCTGCTTGACGGAAGATTGAGATCGGACTGGTTACACTGAGAACATTCCAGTTTGACCAGTCAAGAGCTGGAGCTGATTGTCCTGCCGTATAGATAAGAGCCGCAGCTTCACCAAAGATACGACCTGATGCAAGGACAACACCCGTAACAATACCAGGTAAGGCTTCGGGGATAACGACATGAAGAACTGTTTCCCAACGAGAAAGTCCAAGTGCTAAACCAGCTTCACGTTGTGTATGGTGAACGTGTTTTAAGCTGTCTTCAACATTACGTGTCATCTGTGGAAGGTTAAAGACGGTCAAAGCCAAGGCACCAGAAATAATTGAAAATCCATACTCAAACTGAACTACAAAGATGAGGTAACCAAAGAGACCGACTACGACTGATGGCAGTGAAGACAAAATCTCAATACAGGTACGAACGAAGTTGGTAACACGGCCTTTTTTGGCATACTCAGCCAAGTAAATCCCAGCTCCCATTGACAAAGGCACAGAGATGAACAAGGTGATGACCAAAAGGAAGAAGGAATTATAAAGCTGAATTCCAATACCTCCACCTGCTTGGTAAGAAGATGATTTTCCAGTCAAGAAGGACCAAGAAACATGAGGTAAGCCTCGAACCAAGATATAGAGAATCAAGGAAGCAAGAATGGTCACAATGATTCCTGCGATGGTATAGAGGACAGCTGTTGCAAGTTTATCTAATTTCTTAGCGTGCATAGTTTTTCTTTCCTCTTTCTTTCGTAATCAATTTAATCACACTGTTAAAGGCCAAACTCATCAAGAGCAATACTAAGGCCAGTGACCAAAGAACATTATTATCAACAGTTCCCATAACGGTATTACCAATTCCCATGGTCAATACAGATGTTAAAGTCGCTGCTGGTGTCGTCAATGAAGTTGGAACAACTGCTGAGTTACCAACAACCATCTGAATCGCAAGGGCTTCACCAAAGGCACGCGCCATCCCAAAGACAACAGCTGTAAAAATCCCTGAACGAGCAGCCTTCAAGGTTACACGCCAGATGGTTTGCCAACGAGTCGCTCCCATAGCTAAACTTGCTTCACGGTAGTGACGAGGCACTGCACGTAGACTATCCGTTGTCATAAAGGTTACAGTCGGCAAAATCATAACAAAGAGAACGAAAATCCCTGATAAAATACCGAAACCTGTTCCACCAAAGACACTACGTACAAAAGGTACGACGACCTGCAAACCGATAAATCCATAAACTACCGAAGGAATCCCGACTAGGAGTTCGATAGCAGGTTGCAAAATCTTAGCTCCTTTTGGCGATACTTCTGTCATAAAGACAGCTGCCCCAATGGCAAATGGTGTTGCAATAAGAGCTGATAAGATGGTAACGATAAAGGAACCTAAAATCATTGGAAGGGCGCCAAACTGTTTACCTGAAGGGTTCCAAGTTGCACCAAAAAGAAAATCAAAGATATTCACACCATTGACAAAGAAGGTTGATAAACCTTTTTGGGCTACAAAGATTAAAATCATAGCCACAATGATAACAATCAAAGAGAGGCAGGCAAAAGTCAGACTTTTCCCTAATTTCTCAAGACGAGAGTTCTTTGACGGAGAGAGCAATTTTTTAGATAATTCTTCTTGGTTCATTATTGACTCCCTTCTAGCGCTGTTACAGTCCCTGTAGCATCTTTTTCAACCTTCATTTCCTTAACAGAAATATAGCCCATTCCTTTAACGATTCCGTTCTGAGCTTCGTCTGAAAGGATAAAGTTTAAGAATTCGGCAACTAATTCATTTGGCTCACCAAGTGTATACATATGTTCATAAGACCACAAAGGCCAATTATTCGTGGTTACATTCTCTGAAATTGGTTCATAACCATTGAGTTTGATTGTCCCAACAGAATCATCAACATAAGCAAATGCTAGGTAGGAAATAGCTCCAGGAGTTTGAGAAACGATTGATTTAACCATCCCGTTTGAATCTTGTTCCTGACTTTGCATTGCTGATTGACCATTCATGATTACACTATCAAAGGTTGCACGAGAACCTGAACTAGCCGCACGGTTGATTATAGAGATAGCTAAATCTTTCCCGCCGACTTCTTTCCAGTTGGTAATTTCTCCTGTGAAGATTTGTCGGAGTTGATCTGTCGTTAGATTATCAACATCTACTTCTTTATTGATAATAACAGCCAAACCTGCAACAGCTACCTTATGATCGACCAAGGCTGAAGCATCAATACCGTCTTTTTCCTCAGCAAATACATCCGAGTTTCCGACATCTACTGCTCCTGATTGAACCTGCGATAGTCCTGTACCAGAACCTCCACCTTGAACATTGATCGTTTTACCGATATGAGCTGATGCGAATTCATCTGCCGCCGCCTCGACTAAAGGTTGGAGGGCAGTTGAGCCAACAGCCGTCATTGACTCCCCACGATCAATCCAACTTGCACATCCTGCTAGTGAACCAGCAAGTAAAAAGGTTGCAAGAAAGAGGGTGAGTTTTTTAATTTTTTTCACTATTTGTCTCCTTGAAAATAATGATGAATAGCTTGGAATTTCGCCCTATTTTTCTATTGTTTTATGCAAAAAACCCATACTTCCACTATAACATAGAATACTGATTTTGACTAGTTTTTTACCTTAAACCTCAAGCCCTTAGGGAAATAATTCTTCAAGGTATTTCCGGTCACTTTTGCAAAACCTAGACCATTTCCACCAACCAAAACTTGATACCAGCCATTTGACAAAGTTTCAGACAGCTGAACTGTTTCACCGGCCACGTATTTGACAAAGTCCGCTTCATGAATTTCAATTCTTTGATTGACTTGGCTTGGTTTTAAGGCTAAACCAAGAGCAAAACTTGGTTCAAAACGTTTTTTCTTAAAGGTTCCAAGATGAAGTCCGTTTCGTGCAATCCTAAGTTTACCCAAATCTGGTAGAACTTCAGGTAAGAGATATAGTTGTTCTCCAAAAGTCTGTAAAATTCCTGGCAAATTTATCTTCAGGTGTTTTTTTTCAAAATCTTGCCATAAACTCAACTGTTCGCGACTGAGATTAGTCTTAAAAGACTTGAACTTCCCTGACTTGTTTTGTCCCTTAAACTGAAGATGGGCAACAAATTGACCTTCTCCCTTAAAACGATGTGGGTACATCCGAGCTGTCTCAGGAAAATCAATCCCAGGAGCCATTCCATTGATATGTGTAACTGGAATCAATTCAAAATCATAACTATCCAGCAACCATTTAATAATTTCTTCGTTTTCTTCTGGAGCCCATGTACAAGTCGAATAGACCAAACGACCACCATCAGCTAACATGGTGACCGCATCCTCTAGAATTTCACGCTGCAAGTCAGCACATTGGCTTGGATATTCTACACTCCAATAATCCATGGCATCTGGCTGTTTTCGGAACATCCCTTCTCCAGAGCATGGTGCATCTAGGACAATTAGGTCAAAATATCCCTTAAATACTTTAGCCAAACGATCGGCAGATTCATTGGTTACAACAACATTTGTTGCACCAAAACGCTCCATATTTTCAACCAAAATCTTAGCTCGCTTGCTAGAAATTTCATTGGAAACAAGTAGTCCTTCACCTGCTAGATAAGCTGCCAGTTGAGTTGATTTCCCACCGGGAGCCGCTGCCAAATCCAAGACCTTTATGCCTGGTTTTGGTTGCGCTACTTGTGCAACCATTTGTGCAGCAGGTTCTTGGGAATAGACCAAACCTGTTACATGCTCAGGAGATTTTCCAGAAACCTTTCCATAGTAGCCCCAGGGTGTATGTGGAATAGCATCTGAAAAAGAAACTTGGCTTTCTTTTAAGGGATTGATGCGAAAGGCGGAAACTGCCTCATCATCAAAAGAGGCAAGAAAAGCTCTTGCCTCATCTCCCAATATTTCTTCATATTTTTTTACAAATCCTTCTGGAAATTGCATGTAAGTTTATTTCCTTTCATAGATATAGGATTGAATTTCTGCCAACTTGTCTGTTGGAACCATCATGATTGGTTGTCGTGTCTGAAAATCCACCGGCTCTCCAGTTAAGGTTACAATCTGATAACCTAAACTTTTTCCAATGATATCAGCTGCAGCATAGTCCCAAGGTTGGAGATAGGTGATATAGGTCAATAGCTGACCAGATAATATTTTTGAAAAACTAATAGCCGCACTTCCATATATTCGTACACCAAGTGAAGCATTAGCCAATTCTGCCACACCCCAGGCGTTTGTTTCCAACATGCCAGCGTTACTCGCAATTAGAAAATCTCGCAAGGGCTTATCCTTAAAATTAGGCAAGGGTTCTTCATTGAGACAGGCCTGAAAAGTACCTCCTCCATGATAACAATGACCTTTCATGACATCATAAATGATCCCAAACTGACCCACACCGTTTTCAAAATATGCTACCATAATGGCAAAATCATCACCTTGGGCGACAAAGTTGTTGGTACCATCAATGGGATCAATGACCCAAACAGATCCATGTCCAACTGAAGCACGTAAACATCCCTCTTCTGCACAAAATTGGTCATCAGGATAACGCGAACGAATCCTATCAACCAAAAAATTCTGGACTTCCTTATCCAAACGAGTCACCAAGTCTGTCGGCGAGGTTTTTCTCTCAACATGAAGATCATCCTTCATATGTTTTCGAATATAGCTCGCTGCTTCCTTGACAATCTCTTTGGCAAACATAAATTTATTTTCCAAGCGAAATCTTCCCTTCCCCTTGTTCTTTGGCAAATTGGACAGCTCGATAGAAGGAGTAACCACTCGCAGTTTCAAATTCACGGCCCAAGCGTTTTTCTTCACTCTTGCTTGGAACAACCGCTTTGAATCCCTTATAGGAATCTAGTAGTTTTTTTGCCTCTACCTTAGTCTCATAGGCAGCTTCAACATCATTAAAAAAAGAAAGCACTGAAGCAAGTTCTTCAGTGCTCCACGACAAATCTAGTGGGTAACTATACTGTTTATTCATCTAATTAATACCAGCTCTCAATGTAGCTTCTTTCAGTTCTTGTTTACGGTAACTACGAGGGAGAAAAGCACGAATCTCATCTTCATTAAAACCGATTTGCATCCGCTTTGCGTCAATAATAATCGGACGACGCAAAAGACTCGGATACTGCTCAATTAAATGAAGCAACTCCGATACTGAGATACTCTCTACATCAATATTCAATTTTTGAAAAATCTTTGAACGAGTCGAGATGATGTCATCAGTACCATTTTCGGTCAAGGAAAGAATGTGTTGCAGTTCTTTTCTCGTTAAAGGGCTGGTCATAATATTATGCTCTTGGAAGGGCACTTTATGATTCTCGAGCCAGGCCTTTGCTTTACGACATGATGTACAACTCGGTGATAAAAATAGTGTAATCATGCTTTCCTCTTCTTTACATACTTTTCTATTCCTATTATACAAAAAAATAAAGCGCTTGACTAGTTATTTCCGTAAAAAAACCTACTTTTTCAAGAAAAATAGGTTTTTTAGAATCAAATGTGAATGTTTTGCTTAAATGTAGAAATATTCATGTTACAAACGATAGTTTTTTCCTAGATTTTATTTGGAATCAGTAATACTTTTCTTCACTTATCTATTTATTTTTCTACTTTGTAGGTACAGAAATCCAAAAATCAATTCATACAAGCAGAAAAATAGAAGAAAGGCATGGAGGAAAAAGTCCTCTGGTAGGATAAGAATGACTGGATCCTTTGCCGGATCAAATAGCCAGGTATCATCACCTACAAAAAGGATTTGGTGAAACAAAGTAAAGAACTGCTCAAATCCAATGAAAACTCCAACTAAACCAAGAACCAAAGGTAGCGAGAGCATGATTAAAATTCCTCTACGGTAGAGAGATAGAAATCCTTTCTGAATGACCTGCTTCCAAAAAAGATAGAAAATCGGTAGCGTTACGATTGCTACTCCTTGAGCCAGATGGAAGAGTCCCTTCACAACTGCAAAATGATGGATTCCAGATGCAGATGAAGGAAAATCTGGCATTTCCAATGCTTGACTCAATGGATTGGTCAAATAATCCATCAAAACATTGAAGTTATACTGGATTGTCTGAGGTTGCAGATGAATACGATTTGTCAAGTTTAACCAAGAAATTTCCTGAGGATAGACCAACCAAGCCAGGTAAATGGTCAATAAAATTGCAAGCGAGAGAAGAAAGAGAATACTTCCTACAAAAGTAAACTTAATTTTCATCGAAATCCCACTCCGCTAGACTTGAAAGGACATGAGTTGGTGCAATTGGCAAGTCTGCTACTTCTTCAGGTTTTGTAAATCCTGTCGTCACCAAAAGACTAGGAATGCCATTGTCAATACCAGCTCGAATATCAGTCAGGTAATTATCCCCCACCATGACAATTTCTTGGCGCTCAAGTCCTAGGTGTTCAACAGCCTTGTCCATAATAATCGCATTAGGTTTTCCAATATAAACTGGTTTTACACGAGTTGCTGCTTCAAGAAGAGTAATCAGTGAACCAGCACCAGGCAAAAGTCCACGTTCCGTTGGGATGTTCAAATCAGGGTTGGTACCGATAAAATGAGCTCCTTTATGAATAGCCAGGGTTGCCGTAGCAAATTTTTCATAGTCTACTTGCCAGTCCAAGCCAACAACCACATAGGCTGGATTTTCTTTATCTTCAACGTATCCTGCTGCTTGAATTGCTTCCTTGAGCCCTGCTTCTCCGATGACATAAACTGTCTTATCAAGTCCTAGGTCATTCATGTAATCAATAGTCGCTAAGGTTGCAGTATAGATGGTCGATACAGGCGTATCGATGTTAAAGTGATTGGCTAGCATCTCTTGAACACTTTCAGGTGTACGAGTGGTGTTGTTTGTCACAAAAAGATAAGGAATCTCTCTTTTTTGTAACTCATGAACAAAAGCTTCACCTGCTGGGATTCTATCTTTCCCCTTATAGATTGTTCCATCTAAATCAATTAAATATCCTTTATAAGTCATATCTTTCTTTCTAATCTTTTTTAATTTCTTGCCAAGTTATCCTTGCCTTAGCATTGGTGTCACCATCACTTGTGACTTTATGATTACTCTCTAATCCATTTAATTCATAACTAGAAGTAATCATTCCACCTGGTCGAACTTCCTTAACATATTTAAGGTTAATTTTTTTAGGGATATGGTTAGTCAGGAAATCGGCTCCCATGACCTCAAAAATCCAATCTAGGTATTTGCTGTTATTGACGTGACCATTCATATCTAAGTCATAGAAACGAACGTGATAATCCTTGCTTATCGCTTCTTCCAGCTCTCTATATTTTGGCCCACGGACCCATTTCTTAGAAAACTCAGATTGATAAGGGGCAATAATTTCTGCTACTACAGGATGAACCTTTCGACTCTCACGATCCATAAGGACAAAGGTAGCTACCATATGAATGATTTCTTGACCATCTTCATCATAAATAGTAAATCGGCGGTAGCAAAAGAGACGATTATAGGTCAAAGCTTCTGTTTCAATGGTGATTTCCTCAGCAAAACGAGGCAAACGAACCACGTCAATATCATAATCTGTGATAATCCAGACCAGATTATACTGTTCTAAAACATCCTTGTCACTCACTCCCAGTTCAATTGACTGCATTCCTGATACCTGGAGGGACAATAAGATAAGGTCTGGTAGCTTGATATGGCCATTCATGTCAGCCATATCAAAAGGAATTTTCATCTTCATTTGATAAGTTAAGCCCATAATTCTACTCCAATATAAATCGTTCTGCTACTGTATCACCTAAGAAGAGACCTCTCTTAGTCATACGAACACGATCACCCTCAACCTGCATAAGACCTTGTTGAATCAAGTCTTTAACAATATCTCCATAAAGTTCCTGGAAAGATCGTTCGAATTTTTCTTCAAATCGCGCCATGGAAACTCCTGACTTCTTGCGAAGGCCGAGAAACATCTCTTCTTCCATTTGCTCCCTTTGACTCAAGTGTTCTTCATTGATACGAGCACTTCCCTCTTCTACTGCCTTTAAATAATGGCGGATCGGCCCATGGTTTTTATAGCGAACACCGTCTACATAGCCAGACGCACCAGCACCGATTCCATAATACTCGGCATTGTCCCAGTACATAAGATTATGGCGACTTTCAAATCCTGGCTTAGAAAAGTTAGAAATCTCATAGTGCTCGAAGCCAGCTCTTTCTAGTTCTGCAATGATATACTCAAACATCTCTGCTTCTAATTCTTCCTTAGGAAGTGGTAATTTCCCTCGTCTCATACGATTCATAAAGACCGTATGATTTTCTAAAATTAAGCTGTAGAGGCTCATATGAGGAATATCAAGGGCAATTGACTTAGCGACATTGTCCTTTACCTGATCCATGGTCTGCCCAGGAAGTGCGTAGATCAAGTCAATAGAGATATTATCAAAACCAGCCAATTTGAGGCGGTCAATATTTTCATAAATATCCTTCTCCAAATGACTACGCCCTATTTTTTTCAACATTTTGTCATCAAAGGTCTGAACACCTAGTGAAACACGATTAACTGCAGAATTTTGCAGAACAGCAATCTTATCAGCATCCAGGTCACCAGGATTGGCTTCAATGGTCAACTCTTCCAACATTGATAAGTCCAGGTTTCTAGTCAATCCTTCTAACAAAACTTCCAATTGAGAAGCAGACAAGGCTGTCGGTGTCCCACCACCAATATAGAGTGTACGCAATTTTTGAATATCATAAGAATGAAATTCTTGCAGTAGATGCTCTAGATAACTGTCTACTGGCTGATTTTTGATAAAGACCTTTGAAAAGTCACAATAATAACAAATCTGTGTACAAAATGGTATGTGTACGTAGGCTGATGTCGGTTTCTTCTGCATAGTATTTATTATACCACAAAAGCGAACAATACTTAGAATTCCGTTTAACAAAATCCTAGCATTGTTCGCTTTCTTTATCTAAACATTCTTTTTATTTTACGACTAACATGATTCCCAGAACCAATCTAGTTTATCTTTACAATACAAAAGAATGAATAGTGATTGACTAAATTTTTAGTCTTCTTTTTTCTTTCCAAGAGCAAGTCCGAGACCACCTAGAATACCAAGAAGGCCTAGAGATGCAAGAGTCGCATTTGATTCAGTACCAGTATTTGGCAATACTTTTTGAGAATCATTTGACTTAGCTCCATTAGTATCAGGTGTTACTGGCGCAACTGGTTTTTCAGTTACTGGTGTTTCTGGTGTTACCTTAGCTGGAGTTTCTACTGGAACTTCAACTGCTGGTTGACCTGGTTCAGTAATCTTACCTGTTCCTGGAACTTTACCGTCTGGTAATTCACTGTTTGGTACTTTACCTTTACCGTCTTCACCGATTGTGACTGTGATTGGGTTACCATCTTTACCTGGGATTTCTACCTTAGTTCCTGGTGGGTATGTTGAGCCATCTGGTTTCTTAGGTGTTACTGTAACGTCACCTGTCTTAGGATCTTGTTCAACATCTAGTGTTGGTGTCTTACGAGCTGGTGTTGTTACATCTACTGGTTGTGATGGTTTCTTGTTCGGTTCAGTTACTGTTCCTGTACCTGGGACATCTTTCTTAGGAAGCTTGTCATTTGGTACTTCACCTGAGCCATTGTCGCCGATTGTGACTGTGATTGGTGTGTTGTTTTCACCTGGAATCACAACCTTGCTGCCTGATGGGTATGTTGAACCATCTGGTTTCTTAGGCGTTACTACTGCATCACCATTTGGTTTGCGTGTGATTTCAATCTCACTTGGTGTTTCAGTTGTTGGGGTATTTGGTGTTACCTTACCTGGTGTTGTTACTGGAACTTCAACAGCTGGTTGACCTGGTTCTGTAATCTTACCTGTACCTGGAACTTTACCGTCTGGTAATTCACTGTTTGGTACTTTACCTTTACCGTCTTCACCGATTGTGACTGTGATTGGGTTACCATCTTTACCTGGGATTTCTACCTTAGTTCCTGGTGGGTATGTTGAGCCATCTGGTTTCTTAGGTGTTACTGTAACGTCACCTGTCTTAGGATCTTGTTCAACATCTAGTGTTGGTGTCTTACGAGCTGGTGTTGTTACATCTACTGGTTGGGATGGTTTCTTATTAGGTTCGGTTACTGTTCCTGTACCTGGGACATCTTTCTTAGGAAGGTTGTCATTTGGTACTTCACCTGAACCATTGTCGCCAATTGTAACTGTGATTGGTGTGCCATTTTCACCTGGAATTTCTACCGTAGTTCCTGGTGGGTATGTTGAACCGTCTGGTTTCTTAGGCGTTACAATCGCATTTCCATTTGGTTGTTGAGTAATTTCAATCTTACCTGGTTTTTCAGTTACTGGTGTTTCTGGTGTTACCTTAGCTGGAGTTTCTACTGGAACTTCAACTGCTGGTTGACCTGGTTCAGTAATCTTACCTGTTCCTGGAACTTTACCGTCTGGTAATTCACTGTTTGGTACTTTACCTTTACCGTCTTCACCGATTGTTACGGTGATTGGGTTACCATCTTTACCTGGGATTTCTACCTTAGTTCCTGGTGGGTATGTTGAGCCATCTGGTTTCTTAGGTGTTACTGTAACGTCACCTGTCTTAGGATCTTGTTCAACATCTAGTGTTGGTGTCTTTTGAGCTGGTGTTGTTACATCTACTGGTTGGGATGGTTTCTTATTAGGTTCGGTTACTGTTCCTGTACCTGGGACATCTTTCTTAGGAAGGTTGTCATTTGGTACTTCACCTGAACCGTTGTCGCCAATTGTAACTGTGATTGGTGTACCATTTTCACCTGGAATCACAACCTTGCTGCCTGATGGATATGTTGAACCATCTGGTTTCTTAGGCGTTACTACTGCATCACCATTTGGTTTGCGTGTGATTTCAATCTCACTTGGTGTTTCAGTTGTTGGGGTATTTGGTGTTACCTTAGCTGGAGTTTCTACTGGAACTTCAACTGCTGGTTGACCTGGTTCAGTAATCTTACCTGTTCCTGGAACTTTACCGTCTGGTAATTCACTGTTTGGTACTTTACCTTTACCGTCTTCACCGATTGTGACTGTGATTGGGTTACCATCTTTACCTGGGATTTCTACCTTAGTTCCTGGTGGGAATGTTGAGCCATCTGGTTTCTTAGGTGTTACTGTAACGTCACCTGTCTTAGGATCTTGTTCAACATCTAGTGTTGGTGTCTTACGAGCTGGTGTTGTTACATCTACTGGTTGTGATGGTTTCTTGTTCGGTTCTGTTACTGTTCCTGTACCTGGGACATCTTTCTTAGGAAGGTTGTCATTTGGTACTTCACCTGAACCATTGTCGCCAATTGTTACCGTGATTGGTGTTCCATTTTCTCCTGGGATTTCTACCTTGCTGCCTGATGGGTATGTTGAACCATCTGGTTTCTTAGGCGTTACAATCGCATCACCATTTGGTTTGCGTGTGATTTCAATCTCACTTGGTGTTTCAGTTGTTGGGGTATTTGGTGTTACCTTAGCTGGTGTTGTTACTGGAACTTCTACAGCTGGTTTACCTGGTTCAGTAATCTTACCTGTTCCTGGAACTTTACCGTCTGGTAATTCACTGTTTGGTACTTTACCTTTACCGTCTTCACCGATTGTTACGGTGATTGGGTTTCCATCTTTACCTGGGATTTCTACCTTAGTTCCTGGTGGGTATGTTGAGCCATCTGGTTTCTTAGGTGTTACTGTAACGTCACCTGTCTTAGGATCTTGTTCAACATCTAGTGTTGGTGTCTTACGAGCTGGTGTTGTTACATCTACTGGTTGTGATGGTTTCTTATTAGGTTCGGTTACTGTTCCTGTACCTGGGACATCTTTCTTAGGAAGGTTGTCATTTGGTACTTCACCTGAACCATTGTCGCCAATTGTAACTGTGATTGGTG
>NZ_CAUPII010000033.1:0-17405 GCF_963511325.1 uncultured Streptococcus sp. | reverse complement strand
GTACAGAACTAAATCCTTTCAATAATTATTTGTCCAACTTTTTGGGGTCAGTACAGGACTCGCTTGAGTCCTTTTTTTAGTTATTTCGAAGTTTTTCCAGAGTCTCTTTAAAGATATCTGGGATTTCGGAAGTAAATTCCATGGTTTTCCCTGTTCTTGGATGGGTAAATCCAAGTGTCTTGGCATGGAGAAATTGTCCATGCCCCTTCAGAGTTTTACGAGGACCATAAACCTCATCCCCAGCGACAGGATGACCGATGTAAGCCATGTGTACACGGATTTGGTGAGTTCTTCCAGTTTCCAGTTGCAATTCCAGCAATGTATAATCACCAAAACGTTCTAAGACTTGAAAACGTGTCACTGCTGGTTTCCCTTTTGCAGTCACAGCTTGCTTCTTACGGTCTTTTTCGCTACGACCGATCGGTGCCTCAATAACTCCACGGTCGTTGGGAAGATTCCCATGAACGATGGCCCAATATTTACGAAGAGACTTTTTGTCCTTCAATTCTTGAGCTAGTGCTAAATGGGCATCATCGTTTTTAGCAATCATCAAGAGTCCAGATGTATCTTTATCGATACGATGGACAATCCCTGGTCTCAATACACCATTAATGCCTGATAGATCCTTGATATGGTACATAAGGGCATTCACCAAGGTACCACTGGTATGACCAGCACTTGGATGAACGACCATACCTTGAGGTTTATTGACTACTGCTACATCCTCATCTTGATAAATGATTTCTAGAGGAATATCTTCAGCTACATACTCCAAAACCTCTGGTTCTGGCAACTGATAAGTAACGACATCGCCCTCTTGGACCGTATACTTGGCTTTTTTGACCTGACCATTGACCAAGACTTGGCCTGATTTGATTTGTTCATTGGCGAGACTACGGGACAATTCTGTCAAATCTGATAAAGCCTTGTCTAAGCGTAGTCCACCTGTTTCAATTTTAATTTCCATTCATTTCCTCTTTTAGCATTGCAAGCAATAAAACAAGCACTCCTACTGTCAGATAGCTATCTGCCACATTGAATATAGCAAAATTAACAAAGTCTAAGTGAAACATATCCACCACGAATCCTTGACTGATGCGATCGATAAAGTTCCCTAGACCACCTGCAATAATCAAAACCAATCCAAGAACTGTCCAGAAGGAATCCTCTATATGCTTATGTAGATACCAGATAGCCCCTGCCATAACTACAAGAGTTATTACTGCAAAAAACCACTGCTGATCTTGGAGCATTGAAAAGGCTGCCCCTCTATTTTGCAGATAGGTCAAACTGACCAGATTTGGGATCCATGATTTGACTTCACCAAGAGCAATATTTTGAACGACGTACGCCTTTACCAATTGATCTAATACAATCAAGGCTGCTATAATCCCTGCTACTATTCCTCTTTTTTTCATGCTTTCCTCTTCTGATCAAAATACTCTTGCATAACTTCTACAAATAAGGTTCCCGCTTGGCTCAAGTCTACTTCCTCACGCTTGACATACACCATGCGATTATTGAGATTATCATTTAGCGGAATAACGGTGATCCCGTTCACACTATCGCTATCTAAGAATCCAGATCCAGTCGCATAAGCATCTGTTCTTTCAAGAATCCCATTTAAAGTAGCGCGGTCTGTTACGTTAAACATCTGAGAGCTGGCACTTGTATCCACAAAATTTTCAGAGTAGTAGAGATATTCATCTTTTTCTTGGGTAAAACGAACTGTTGGTAAATCTACTAAATCATCCATGACTAGTTCTTTTTTCTTGGCTAGGGGATGACCTTCTCGCAAATAGATGTGGGTTTGAAAAGGAATTAGCTCAATCACTTCAAGACCTAATTTTTCAATTCGTTGCATAACGCCTTTTTGGTTTTGATTGTTGAGATAGATAATCCCAATTTCACTATGGCCTTGAGCTACTTCATCCAAAATCTGAACAGTCGTTGATTCAAAAATACGAAAGTTTTTATAATCTGGATAATGCTTTGAGAATGCTGTGATCGTCGGTGGTAAAAAGTCATAGTGCTGACTAGCTATTGAGAATTCGTCCTTTTCTTCTTCAGGGTTGGCATACTGATTTTGAAAAATATCAAAACCTTTGACCAGCTCTTGGGCTTTTTCATAGAATTCCATACCTCGACGGGTTAGGAAAGTGCCTGAACTTGTTCTACGGAAAATCTTGAAGCCAAGCTCTTTTTCTAAGTCTCTTACAGAAATAGATAGACTGGGTTGGCTAACGTACATTTTCTCAGCCGCTTCACGAAAAGTACCACTATTTGCAATAGCAACAACGTAGCGTAATTGTTGAATATTCATGACTTCTCCTTCGATTTCTATCTTATCATTATACCATAAATCAAGCCTATCCAACAAAGGAAAATTATGTGTCCTAGACTTCTTAGCAAAGTAAACAAAAAACACCTTTAAAGCTAGACCCAAAATCCAACTAAAAAGGGGTGTTATCAAATGCGATTATTTAGCTGCTGCGTAGAGTTCGTCTACTTTATTCCAGTTGATAACTGAGAAGAAAGCTTTGATGTAGTCAGGACGAACGTTACGGTATTTCACATAGTATGCATGTTCCCAAACGTCCAAGCCCAAGATTGGTTTCTTACCTTCTGAGATTGGTGTGTCTTGGTTAGCAGTTGAAGTTACTTCAAGTTTACCTTCTTTGTTAACAACCAACCATGCCCATCCAGAACCAAAACGAGTTGTTGCTGCTGCAGTGAAGGCTGCTTGGAATTCTTCGAATGAACCGAAAGTTTCATCGATTGCTGCTGCAAGTTCTGCTGAAGGAGCTGTTTTTTCAGGAGTCATCAATTCCCAGAAAAGAGCGTGGTTCAAATGTCCACCACCGTTGTTGATAAGCGCTTGACGGATATCAGCTGGGATAGATTCTACATCAGCAAGCAAAGCTTCAAGGTCTTCACCGATTTCAGGGTGTTTTTCAAGAGCTGCATTTGCATTGTTAACGTAAGTTTGGTGGTGTTTGTCATGGTGCAAGTGCATTGTTTCAGCATCGATGTATGGTTCCAATGCATCGTAAGCGTATGGAAGATCTGGTAAGATAATAGCCATCTGTAATACCTCTTTTCTTTCTATATAAAAATGATAACACAAACAACCTTTTTTTTCAAGTTATTTGCTCAATTTGACTGGCTCGCAATCTGCAATAAAGCCTTCTCAAACAAGTACCCTTTTTCGTAAACACCAGTCTTAATTTGATAATCTGCCTGAATGAGATAACGAATAGAATCTTGTAGGAAATTCAGGGACAATCCTCGCGTGTCACGAAGGGCAAATTTGATTTGATAGGGATTCGGATTGCGACCAAGATAGTGACCCAAACTGCTGACCATCTGTGATTCTGTCTGACCAGACTCTTGCAATATTTTTACTTGGGTATAGAGTCTAAACTGCCCCAGCATAATGGCAATCAGTTTAATCTCATCTTCACCCTGTAGGGTCAAATCTTTAACTAAATCTCGTGCTTGATCAATTTTCTTAGTTAATATTAATTGGGTCAAATCAAAAATATTATCCTGCAAAGTCTTTGGAATTGCTTCAACAATATCTTCTTCTGTTATCAAACCACTATCCTTATAAGACAGTAAGAAGAGCAGGTTTTTCTGAATTTCACTGAATTGAAAACTAGATTTGATAAGCAACTGTTCAAAGGAATTTCCACCAAAAGTAAGTCCTTGTTCCTGAGCCCACTTTTGAAAATAGGCTCGCAACTCTTGCTCTTTAGGTTCAAGAGCCTCAAACACAGTTGCATCTCTCTTGAGTAATTTGACCAAACGTCTCTTGCTATCTAACTTGCCTTCAGCAAAGATTACTAATTTACTTGAGGGTACAGGATTTTCCAGATAGTCTTCAAAGGCCTTGAGCTCATCATCAGTTAGATAGCGTTTTTTAGCAGTTGTAATATCCACAAAGTGATCTAGGATCACAATTTTTTCATCCGCAAAGAAAGGAAGACTGACCAACTCTAGCTCCAAGCTTTTGTAGTCTACTTCTTTCATATCAAAATAAGCAAAATTCAAATCTGCAGGATCGTATCCGATTTGCTTTAGAACTTGTGCTTTCATGATGTCGTACTGTCCTTGATCAGCCCCTGTAAACAGGGTCAAACTAGGAAGGTTCGCTAAGGATAGCTTTCGACTTTCTTCTATGGCTAGCATTTGTTCTCCTTTCTTTTTAATTTAGTTTCTTTTTAATCCATATAATTCAATTTTCCGCGGAAATCCTCTAGGCTTTGGTATCCTTTTTCCGACATAATTTCTTTGAGTTCCCTTGTAATACGCTCAAAAGCACCTACTCCTTCTTTATGAAGAGTAGTTCCTACCTGCACCATGCTAGCACCACATAGGATATGTTCAAAAGCATCACGCCCTGTTAATACTCCACCAGTTCCAATGATTTGAATTTCTGGATTTAAGCGTTGATAAAAAGCATGGACATTGGCGAGGGCAGTTGGTTTAATGTATTCACCACCAATTCCACCAAAGCCATTCTTAGGACGAATCACGACACACTCATCTTCTATATAAAGTCCATTTCCAATAGAGTTGACACAATTGACAAACTTGAGCGGATATTTGTTAAAGATCGCTGCAGCCTGGTCAAAATGAACAATATCAAAATAAGGTGGAAGCTTAATTCCTAATGGTTTTGTAAAATACTCAAAGACTTCTGACAAGATACGATCTGTAGTTTCAAAGTCATAGGCAATCTGAGGTTTACCAGGAACATTTGGACATGAGAGATTGAGTTCAGTTAGACCACGAAAATCACTCTCTTGAACCTTTTTCAAAATGGTATGAGTTTCCTCTGGAGACATTCCAACTAATGATAAAAAGAAGGTACGGTTCGGTTCCTTTTCTTGTAACTCTAAAAGATAGTTTAAGTAATAATCTAAACCATTATTTGGTAGCCCCATAGAGTTGATAGAACCGAGTGGAACATCTTGATAACGTGGTTCTGGATTTCCCTGACGAAATTCCAAGGTTGCTGTTTTAGTGACAAAGGTTCCTGCTGCTGAGTTTTTGACACCTTCCAACTCCTCAACTGTCATACAAGCAACTCCTGCCGCATTCATCAAGCAATTGTCAAACTCAAAACCAGCAATCTGTGTTTTAGTTGATACCATGATTCTGTTCCTCCAGATTCCTTTTTATGTCTATTATTATACCATACTTTGACTTTTGCTTTTCAATAAAACCATTTCCATAGAAAAGGTTCGTTTTTTAGCATGTTTTGAATCAGTCATTTTAAATTGAAAGAATTTTTAGAAAATTTATGTTTTTTTCTTTACACTGAAAAAATTTTCTGCTATAATGTCTCATGTAATAAAATATGACAACAAAAAGGAGAACGATATGACATCTGCTAAAGAATATATCCAAAGCGTGTTTGAAACTGTAAAAGCTCGTAACGGGCATGAGGCTGAATTTCTCCAGGCGGTTGAAGAATTCTTCAGCACTTTGGAGCCTGTCTTTGAAAAACACCCTGAGTATATTGAAGAAAATATCTTGGCACGTATCACAGAACCTGAGCGCGTGATTTCTTTCCGTGTTCCTTGGGTTGACCGTCATGGAAAAGTTCAAGTTAACCGTGGTTACCGTGTTCAATTCAACTCAGCTGTTGGACCATATAAAGGCGGACTTCGTTTCCACCCAACTGTAAACCAAGGGATCTTGAAATTCCTCGGATTCGAACAAATCTTTAAAAACGTTTTGACTGGACTTCCAATCGGTGGTGGTAAAGGTGGATCAGACTTCGATCCTAAAGGCAAAACTGATGCTGAAGTGATGCGCTTCTGCCAAAGCTTCATGACTGAATTGCAAAAATACATCGGACCATCTCTTGACGTACCTGCTGGTGATATCGGTGTCGGTGGACGTGAAATTGGTTACCTTTACGGACAATACAAACGCCTCAACCAATTTGATGCTGGTGTCTTGACTGGTAAACCTCTTGGATTTGGTGGTAGCTTGATCCGTCCAGAAGCGACTGGTTACGGTTTGGTTTACTACACTGAAGAAATGCTCAAAGCAAACGGAAACAGTTTTGCAGGTAAGAAAGTGGTTATTTCAGGTTCTGGTAACGTTGCTCAGTTTGCCCTTCAAAAAGCAACTGAACTTGGTGCTACAGTTATCTCTGTATCTGACTCGAATGGTTATGTCATTGATGAAAATGGTATCGACTTCGACCTTTTGGCAGATGTTAAAAACAACCGTCGTGCTCGTTTAACTGAATACGCTGCAGAAAAACCTACTGCTACTTACTATGAAGGTTCTGTATGGACTTACACTGGTAACTATGACATCGCTCTTCCATGTGCGACTCAAAACGAAATCAACGGAGAAGCTGCGAAACGCTTGGTTGCTCAAGGAGTTATCTGTGTATCTGAAGGTGCTAACATGCCTAGCGACCTTGAAGCTATCAAAGTCTACAAGGAAAACGGAATCCTTTACGGACCTGCTAAAGCTGCCAATGCTGGTGGTGTAGCTGTATCTGCTCTTGAAATGAGCCAAAACAGCCTTCGTCTTTCATGGACACGTGAAGAAGTTGACGGTCGCTTAAAAGATATTATGACTAACATCTTCAACACAGCTGAAACAACTGCAGAAACATACGGTCTTGGTACTGACTACCTTGCAGGTGCAAACATTGCAGCCTTTGAAAACGTAGCAAACGCTATGATTGCACAAGGGATTGTTTAATTTCAAGTAACTACTTAACTCCTCACTCCTGTGAGGAGTTTTTTCTTATACAATAAAAAAGACCTATCCGAATAGATAGATCTTTATTTTCTTATAATTTACCTGCTACCGCATCCAACAATTCTTGGATTTTTGCTTGGTTGCTTCCTCCTGCCATGGCCATGTCTGGTTTACCACCACCACGTCCATCAACGATTGGAGCTAATTCTTTAACCAAGTTACCTGCGTGGATGTCTTTTGTCTTGCTGGCTACAAGAAGGTTAACCTTGTCACCGATGGCTGCGACAAGAACAAGGACGTCTGAGTAGTCTTTTTGCTTCCAGTTATCTGCAAAGGTACGAAGAGCACCTGCATCTGAAACAGAAACTTGGCTAGCAATGTAACGGTGTCCGTTTGCTTCTTGAACATTCTTGAAGACATCGCCGGCTGCCGCTGCTGCCGCTTTTTCCTTCAATTCTGCATTTTCTTTTTGCAATTGACGGAGTTGTTCTTGAAGGCCTTCCACCTTGTGAGGGACTTCTTTGAGTTGAGGGGCTTTCAAGGTTGCTGCGACTGCTTTCAGTGCATCTTCTTGTTCACGATAAGCTTCAAAGGCTTCCTTACCAGTCACTGCCAAGATACGACGAGTTCCTGATCCGATTCCTTCTTCCTTGACAATCTTGAATAGACCGATTTCAGAAGTGTTACCTACGTGAGTACCACCACAAAGTTCAACTGAGTAGTCACCAATCGTTACAACACGGACTTCCTTACCGTATTTCTCACCAAAGAGGGCCATAGCTCCCATTTCTTTGGCTGTGTCAATGTCTGTCTCAACAGTCTTGACTGCAATAGCTTCCCAAATCTTCTCATTGACTTGTTGCTCAATAGCACGCAATTCTTCAGGAGTGACAGCTTGGAAGTGAGTGAAGTCAAAGCGAAGGAATTCTACTTCATTAAGTGAACCTGCTTGAGTTGCATGGTGACCAAGGATATTGTGAAGAGCCGCATGGAGCAAGTGAGTGGCTGTGTGGTTCTTCATGACACGGTGACGACGATTAGTGTCAATGGCCAAGGTGTATTCTTGGTTCAAAGCAAGTGGCGCAAGAACTTCAACAGTATGAAGTGGTTGTCCGTTTGGTGCTTTCTGTACATCTGTTACTATCGCTACGACGTTTCCTTGAGCATCCAAGATTTGACCGTGGTCTGCAACCTGTCCACCCATTTCAGCGTAGAAAGGTGTTTCTGCAAAGATCAGTGATGCAGTTCCTTCAGCTACAGATTCTACTTCTGCATTATCAGCTACGATAGCCACCAATTTAGAAGACAATTGGCTAGCATTGTAGTTGAAGACACTCTCAACTGTAATATTTTGAAGGGTTTCATTTTGCATACCCATTGAGCCACCTTTGACAGCTGACGCACGCGCACGTTCTTGTTGCTCTTTCATGGCCGCTTCAAAACCGTCACGGTCTACGGTCATTCCTGCTTCTTCAGCGATTTCTTCTGTCAACTCTACTGGGAATCCGTATGTATCGTAGAGTTTGAAGACATCCTGACCAGCGATAACCGTTTGACCTTTTTCTTTCAAGTCTGCTACGATAGTTTCTGCAAAGTGTTGACCTGAGTGAAGAGTGCGGGCAAATGACTCTTCCTCGCTCTTGACAATTTTTTCGATAAAGTCACGTTTTTCGAGCACTTCTGGGTAGTAGCTTTCCATGATCTTTCCAACAGTTGGAACGAGTTTGTAAAGGAAAGGCTCATTGATGCCCAATTTTTGACCATGCATAGAGGCACGGCGGAGAAGACGACGAAGGACATAACCACGACCTTCATTTCCAGGAAGGGCACCATCCCCAATCGCAAATGAAAGTGAACGGATGTGGTCAGCGATGACCTTAAAGCTCATGTTGTCGCCATCTTGGTCGTAGACCTTACCAGACAATTTCTCCACTTCACGGATGATTGGCATGAAGAGGTCTGTTTCAAAGTTAGTCTTAGCCCCTTGGATAACGGCTACCAAACGCTCTAAACCAGCGCCCGTATCAATGTTTTTGTGTGGCAATTCCTTGTACTCGCTACGAGGAACCGCAGGGTCTGCGTTAAATTGTGATAAAACGATGTTCCAGATTTCGATATAACGGTCATTTTCGATATCTTCTGCAAGCAAGCGAAGACCGATATTTTCTGGGTCAAAGGCTTCTCCACGGTCGAAGAAGATTTCTGTATCAGGTCCAGAAGGTCCCGCACCAATTTCCCAGAAGTTGTCTTCGATTGGGATCAAATGACTTGGATCTACTCCCACTTCAATCCAGCGGTTGTAAGAATCTGTATCATCTGGATAGTAGGTCATGTAGAGTTTGTCTTTAGGGAAGTCAAACCACTCAGGACTTGTCAAAAGTTCATAAGCCCAGGTAATGGCTTCGTCACGGAAGTAATCTCCAATGGAGAAGTTCCCTAACATTTCAAACATGGTGTGGTGACGAGCCGTCTTCCCTACATTTTCGATATCGTTGGTACGGATTGCCTTTTGAGCATTGGTAATCCGTGGGTTTTCAGGAATGATAGTTCCATCAAAGTATTTCTTAAGGGTTGCAACCCCTGAATTAATCCACAATAGGGTTGGATCGTTTACTGGAACCAAACTTACTGATGGTTCTACTGAGTGACCTTTGGTTGCCCAGAAATCAAGCCACATTTGGCGGACTTGTGCACTAGATAATTGTTTCATATGTATCTCCTTTTTACTAATTTGAGTCTCTTTCTAGCATTTCTACATAGTCGATAGCGACACAGAGGGAAATAACTAGGTCTGCATAAGATTCGTCGTAGACTGTTACGGAATAGGTAGAGGTTAAATGGAAAAGCTCCTTGGCAATCTCCGCAATCACTTGATCACGAACATCTAGGAGTTTAAAATTCAAATCCCAAATATTTCCTTCGATACGAAGACCAAGGTTGTCAAACTCATACTTATCTCTAAAGAAAGTCAACTTCTTACGAATATAAAAACTATCTCCATTACTGAGTTGAATCTCAAAGCGTGGCATGAAGGTCAACATTTCTTTACTAATCTCACTAATCTGCTCTCCAGAAGCATCATAGATGGTAAAAGTCTTAGGAATCTTAAAAAATGAACCTTCAACCTGATAGGCGACATTGCCCAACTCATCCTTGATATCAAAGCGTTCACCACCTAGGCGAAATTTTTGTTTGACAAGAAATGTTCTCATAAACACCTCCAAAAATAAAAGACAAATCCATATCACGAAGGGCGAAAAACCGCGGTACCACCTTCATTCAATGAACTTGTCATTCTTTGATTCTTATGCAATTGTTAGATTGAGTAGCATGACTTTCTATCTTAGATGGCTCGCAGCACCGCCAATTCTCTGAACTAAGATGGAGAGAAAATCAATTCTCAACTTTCTTATTATATCGTTTTTTTGAGTTTGAGTCAACTGGAAATAATCCTCATTTAAATAACCAACTCCCTATATCTCTGATTACTTTTTCAGGATATATTTTTTCTTACTGCCATTTTTCTTTTTATCCCAACTTTTATTCCAAAGTTTTGAATTGTTAAAGATAGCTATGAAAATATTTGCAAATATAAAGTAACCTATCACCAAATGTATGGAATCAGTTGTTAGGTATTGTCGATCCAAGCCATCCTTTAAATGGAATAGTATAATTGTTTCGTTAACAATCAAAAAGATTGGCCAGTAACTTTTTTTGAAAAAAGTAGACATTTTCATGATTTGTTACCGCTTTCTATTATTATAAACTTAGTATACTACTAGGCTATAAAATAAGCAAATAGGATAGTATAGTGTATTGAATCTAGAGCAGTACACTACAACTGCTAAAAATATTTCTAGAAATTAGTTTGACTTTCCTAATCTCTCTGTTCGCATCTTATTTTAATTCACTATAAAAATATACAGCTATACAACTATTCAAAAAACGAACCAGCTGTTACTGATTCGTTCTTTTTATCTATTCCTACTTCCGATACATTTTAAATTGTAGGAAGAGGTCACTATATTTTCCTGTCCATTTATGGTCAAACTTCTCATAGACTTCCAAGTGTTTCATAGTGTCTGCATCAGGATAGAAGGACTTATCCTCTTTTGTCTCCTCAGGGAGCATTTCCTTAGCAGCATTGTTTGGTGTTGAATAGCCGACATATTCTGCATTTTTTAGAGCATTTTCGGGCTTCAACATAAAGTTGATAAAGGCATAGGCTGCGTCCTGGTTCTTAACTGTCTTAGGTATCACCATATTGTCAAACCAAAGGTTGCTGGCCTCTGTCGGAACAACATAGCGGAGATTTTCATTTTTCTCTAGCATCTGACTGGCTTCACCAGAGAAGGTCACACCGATGGCAGCGTTATTCTGAATCATGTACCCCTTCATCTCATCCGCCACAATAGCCTTGATATTTGGAGTTAGCTTGTAGAGCTTATCGACCGTTTCCTCCAACTGCTGTGGATCTTTAGAGTTGAGGCTATAGCCTAGTGAGTTAAGACCTAAACCAAGTACTTCACGCGCCCCATCAAAAAGCATAATAGAGTTTTTATACTCTGGCTTCCAAAGGTCATCCCAATGTTCAGGCGCTTCTTCCACCATAGTCTCATTGTAGACGATTCCCAAGGTCCCCCAGAAGTATGGGATAGAGTACTGATTGTTTGGGTCAAAGGACTGGTTGAGAAATTCTGGACCAATATTCTCAATTCCCTCAATTTTACTATAATCCAGTGGAACTAAAAGGTCTTCGTCCTTCATCTTGTTAATCATGTACTCACTTGGGATGGCAATATCATAGGTTGTACCCCCCTGCTTAATCTTGGTATACATGGCTTCGTTGGAGTCAAAGGTCTCATACTGGACTTGGATTCCTGTTTCTTCTGTAAATTTTTCCAGAAGTTCAGGGGCGATATAGTCTCCCCAGTTGTAGATAACCAATTTTTGACTATCACGGCTATTGATTTTACTGTCAAGATGATAAGAAATTCCCCACAAAACAAGGATAATCGCTAGAATTCCTGCTAAAAATGAATAGAGTCGTTTCATGCTTGCTCCTCCTTCTCACGTGAAATAAAGTAATATCCGACAACCAGGATAATACTAAAGAGAAAGACCAAGGCTGAAAGGGCATTGATTTCTAGAGAAATTCCCTTACGAGCTCGAGAGTATATCTCAACTGAGAGAGTTGAGAATCCATTCCCCGTTACAAAGAAAGTCACAGCAAAGTCATCTAATGAATAGGTGAAAGCCATAAAGTAACCTGCGATGATAGACGGTGTCAGATAAGGAAGCATAATTTCCTTAAACATTTGGAATTGGCTGGCACCAAGGTCATAGGCTGCATGAATCATATCTCCATTCATCTCTTTTAATCGAGGCAAAACCATAAGCACTACGATTGGAATTGAGAAGGCCACATGACTGGACAAAACGGTCAGAAAACCAAGTGAAAACTTGAGCTGTGTAAAGAGAATCAAGAAACTGGCACCAATCATAACATCTGGCGCAACCATCAAAATGTTATTAAGAGATAGGAAGGCTTCTTGGTATTTTTTGCGAGATTGGTAAATGTAGATGGCACCGAAAGTCCCAATAACAGTCGCTATCAAGGCTGATAGAAAGGCTAGTAAAAAGGTTTGAACCAAGATCAGCATGAGTCTTCCGTCACCAAACATGGTTTCAAAGTGAGTCCAGCTAAAGCCTGTAAAGCTATTCATATCATCCCCTGCATTAAAGGCATAGCCGATCAAGTAAAAGATTGGCAAATAAAGGACGATAAAGACAAAGGCTAGGTAGAGATTGGCAATTTTTTTCATCGTTCTCTCCTTTCCTTAGTCACCCACATAGTGATAAACATGGTCAGGATAAGAACAACACCGATTGTTGAACCCATACCATAGTTGTCATTGGTCAGGAAATTCTGCTCAATAGCAGTCCCCAAAGTAATCACTCGGTTCCCACCAATCAAACGAGTCAACATGAAGAGACTCAAACTTGGGATAAAGACAGATTGAACCCCACTTCTTACCCCATTCATAGATAATGGAAAGATGACATGACGGAAGGTTTCCCACTTGGTTGCACCAAGGTCATAGCTGGCATTGATGAGATTATTATCCATATCGTCCAAAACGTTAAAGATAGGCAAAATCATAAATGGAAGCTCAATGTAGCTTGCAACAAAGATAAATGAGAAATCTGTAAATAGCAACTGCTGAGAACCAATTCCGATAAATTCTAGGAATTGGTTAATAGAGCCATTTTGACCAAAAATTCCTATAAAGGCATAAGCCTTAAGGAGAAGATTGATCCAGGTTGGCAAGATAATCAGCATGAGCCAGAGTTGACGGTGTTTGAGACGAGTCAAAAAGAGGGCTGTTGGATAACTGATAAGAAGCGTCACTAAAGTCACAATCCCTGCATAGAGAACAGAGTTGAAGCTCATTTTGAGGTAGGTCAAGTTTTGAGACGCAAAATAGGATTTATAGTTTTCTAAACTGAACTGACCTTCGATGTTGAAAAATGATTGTCCAAAAATCAAGACCAGGGGTGCCAATACAAAGAGGGCAATCCAAAGCATGTAGGGCACTACAAAGAGTTTAGAGGTTGTTTTCTTCATCTCTTTCCTCCTCAATAGCGTTAATCAAACCTGCTTCTTGCTCTTCGATTTCCACGTACTCTTCGATACGAGCATCGAACTCTTCTTCTGTTTCATTGAGACGCATGATATGGATATCTTCTGGCTCAAAGTCCAGACCGATTTCCTCACCCACGATGGCCTTACGAGTCGAGTGGATCATCCATTCATTTCCAAGTTCGTCATAGGCGATAATTTCATAGTGAACCCCACGGAAGAGCTGGGTATCGACCTTAACTTGGAGCTTGCCTTCTTCAGGAAGGGTAATCCGCAAGTCCTCTGGACGAATAACAACCTCAACAGGTTCATTTGGCTTCATCCCTCCATCGACCGCTTCAAATCGTTTGCCATTAAACTCAACCAAATAGTCCTCAATCATGGTTCCTGGCAGGATATTTGACTCCCCGATAAAGGTTGCAACAAAGTGGTTAATGGGCTCATCGTAGATATCAACTGGTGTTCCAGACTGAACAATCTCACCGTCATTCATGACAAAAATCCAGTCACTCATGGCCAAGGCTTCTTCCTGATCATGGGTAACAAAGACAAAGGTGATGCCCAAGCGTTGTTGCAGTTCACGTAGTTCGTACTGCATGTCTGTCCGCAACTTCAAGTCAAGTGCTGACAAAGGCTCATCCAAGAGCACCACACGAGGCTGGTTAATGATCGCACGCGCGATGGCCACACGCTGACGTTGTCCTCCAGATAGCTTACGGATTGAACGTTTTTCAAATCCTTCTAGCTGAACCATCTTGAGAACTTCTAATACACGTTTTTCGATTTCTTTTTTATCGACCTTACGCAATCGCAATGGAAAAGCAACATTTTCAAACACATTCATATGTGGGAACAAGGCATAAGACTGGAAGACCGTATGAACATCACGTTTATTGGTCGGGATGTCATTGATACGGACACCGTCTAGCATGATATCACCAGTTGTTGCATCCAGCAAACCTGCAATGATATTGAGGATGGTTGATTTACCAGATCCTGAGGCACCGAGAAGTGTATAGAACTTCCCTTCTTCCAACTCAAAGTTAATATCCTTGAGAACCTTAGTGTTGCTATCTTCAAAAACTTTAGAAACGTTTCTGAATTCGATAATTGGTTTTTTCAATTGGCATAAATTCCTTCTTTTTCATAGATTAACAGATCAGGGCTCTGTCAGGCCGCTACTACCTCTTGCAGGGAGTTAGACCACCTGCATATATCTTCGCTACCGATAGGCTTTCACCCCCTTTACATTTCTAGTTAGTAGCAACTAGGCTATTTTTATTTTATTCGTGCTCTCCTAGGATTCGAACTTCTCTCTCGAGGGTAACACCCGAGTGCTCTTTAACTTTCTCAATAACAGACTCGATCAATTCCTCATATTCCTTAGCAGTTCCATCAGCAATATTGACCATAAAGCCTGCATGCTTTTCAGAAACTTCAACCCCACCGATACGATAACCTTTCAAGCCTGCTTCTGCAATCAATTGCCCTGCAAAATGATCCACTGGACGTTTAAAAACTGATCCACATGAAGGATACTCTAAAGGTTGCTTGAGTTCACGAAGATGAGTCAAGCGGTCCATCTCCTGTTTGATGACTTGGTGATTACCTGGAGCTAGGGCGAACTTAGCAGAAAGGACTACTGCCCCTGATGCTTGAATAGCTGAATGACGGTAACCAAAGTTCAAGTCTTTAGCAGACAAGGTTTCGATTTCACCCTCCTTAGTCAAGATTTGACAAGACTGGAGAACATGAGCAATCTCACCACCATAAGCGCCAGCATTCATAAAGACAGCACCACCGACGCTTCCTGGAATACCACAAGCAAACTCAAAGCCAGTCAAACTATGACGTAGGGCAATACGAGTAGTCTCAATCAAGTTAGCTCCAGCTTCTGCCTCAATGGTATAGCCATCAACCGAAACATTATTGAGCTTGTCACACATGATTACAAAACCACGGACTCCACCTTCACGGACGATAATGTTACTTGCATTTCCAAGAACCATCCAAGGAATGTTTTCCTGATTGGCAAACTTGACTACACGAGCCATCTCATAGCGATTGCGTGGAAAAACTAAATAATCTGCCTTTCCTCCAACCTTTGTATAAGTATAGGATTTCAATGGTTCGTCGAATCGAATATCGATTCCTTCTAAGGTTTCTTTTAATTTATCTGATACAGTCATTTTTCTAATCCTTTTATGAAATTCATTCCATTATACCATTTTTAGCCATTTTTTTCGATGATTATGTCACCTTTTACCAGAGGCAATATAAAAAAGAGGCTAGGCCTCCTTGATATTACTGCTTCTTGTAAAAGATTGATTTTGTTAGGAAAACGAAAGCCAAAACTTCTACTGCTAAGATTCCCTCTACCACCAGAGGATTTGAATTCCAGCCAACTTGAGAAAGGCTCGGTGCCAGATCAAATAAAGCATGCAGACCGTAAGCTGCTACTAGATAAATCCATTTTTTTTGGCGAACAGCTTGGAAAACCCAGAAGGTCAATCCAACTTGAAGAATCAAGGCAAGAATTCTTTCGACTCCCAAAAGATAAATCTGCCAAGCTGCTAGATTATGAATGGTTGCAAGTGTACTCTCAGGTAAGAGTTGCATGATAGCTGGATTTTGTGATTCAACTGCTGAAAATAGGATAAAGAGATTGAGTAAACCAGCAATTCCGATATAAATCATTTCTAGCCCACCATGACCAAGACCATAGGCGAGGGCATCTGAATTTTCCATCTCTCTTTTTTTGTTCAACCATTTAAAAAAGATTAGTCGGGCTGTTTCTTCGAATAAGGCAGCCATACAGATTCCATAAATCACATAGAGAAGGGGATTCTCTGTCATGAGAGTAATAGTTCCATCTCTCTGAGGTCGAAGAACCAGCAAATGAACGATTTTTTCTAAAACCTGTGATGAGGCAAAAAAAGCAACTGCTCCAAGTCCCAAAACTGCAAAATTAATCTTGTATTTCTTTCTTGCGTACCAAACTGCTGCAATGAGGACGGCAAACAAGGCCAGCATCGTTATTATTACATGAATTTTCATATTTGACTCCTATTATTCTGCCTGTTCGATATCTTTTTTCATCTCGTCAACGTTAAACTTAGCAAATAGATATTGACGATCCTGAACAGGAAAACGTTGATCCAACTGGTCAACAGCCCCCACTTCTACAATACCTTCCTTGATGACAAAATCCATAACGTGGCCACCAAAGGTTAGATCATCTGAGATAAAGTGTAGATGGTAACCAGCAACACTAACTCCATGGAAAATTTCAGGTGTCCAAAAACCAACGATAGTTCCTGAGACATTGTCGCAACTATATTCAGGCTGATGCGTCGCTACTTCTGCAAACTTCGTTTCAGAGGTTGACTTAGGAATCATGCGCACATGCATGTTCTTGAAATCACCATGAATCTTGATAGAACGAAAAAGGTTTTCACCATCATAGTAAGACTCAATTCTCTTTTCTAACTCCTGATCGGTCATTTCAAAACGCTGACGGAATATAACTTCTGCCTGGTGGGGTACAACTGCTGCATAGGGAATCAAAGCATCTGGTGAAACTTCCACAATTTCAGGTTTCTCACCTGATCCCTTGGCTTGATAAGCTTTCCCATCTAAGACAATAAGCTCGCCATCGATAGAGTCCAGCGTCCCTAAACCTAAATCACCATGTTCAAGCAATTCACCAACGGTCATGGTTCCACCGTAAAGGCCCGCCATCAAGGCTCCCAAAGTATTGTATTGGAATAATTTAACTGGTTCTTGCACCTTCATCATCTCACTCTTCTTTGAAAATTTTACTTACTAAGTATATCACATTTCTGATTAAAATTGAATGCTAGACTGCCTTTTAATACTCAATAAAAATCAAAGAGCAAACTAGCCGCAGGTTGCTCAAAACACTGTTTTGAGGTTGTGGATAGAACTGACGAAGTCAGCTCAAAGCACTGCTTTGAGGTTGTGGATAGAACTGACGAAGTCAGCTCAAAACACTGTTTTGAGGTTG
>NZ_CAUPII010000032.1:0-17645 GCF_963511325.1 uncultured Streptococcus sp. | reverse complement strand
ACATATCCGTTTTTCCAGGATTATAGGTAGTCACTTTTAGTGCATAGCCTTTTCTCAGAATGATATTATCCTTTAATAGATATTGTTGTTTTTCTGAATCAGAATAGATTTTACCAGATTCCATGTCCGTTAAATTGTTTGGTTTGTTTTTTGAAAGATCGCCTTCTCCTAATTCTATTACATTCCCATAACTTGATGCATAGGGATATTCTGTTTTAGTTTCCTTATTTTTTTCAGGCATTCTAATCTTCGTTTCAGCTTTTATCTGACCATCATCTTTAACAAATAATCTCATATCTCCTGCAAAAGCTAATCCATCCACAATATCATTAATATTAGCGTATAAATCAAATGTCATCGTTTTTGAATGTGAATCATACTTAGTCGTTTTGATTTCTATAGATTTATAGTTATTGCCATAATATACCTTGGCATTTTTAGAAACATTACTTATCTTTCCAAGAATTTCAAAGTGTCCATCTTTAGACGGGCTTAGAACACCATAAATTTTTGATTTGATTTCGTCAAGTTTTTCAGTTTCATATTCTAAGGCACTACCATCGTCATAAGCAATGATATTTCCCTTATCATCGTATTTATAATCGTATTCCTCTGTTCTCTTACCAGTTTCACTTGTAAAGTCATCAACTTCTCTAAATTTCTTTTTAATGAGTTTCTTCAAGTCTTTACTTTCAAACTCTCTAATTGTTGAAATAGTTTTATGAATAGTCAAGCTAGATTTTTCTTCGATAGACTCTTCATTGTCTTGATGATTTTCTTCCTCAGTTGTATCTTTTTTAAGACTATCCTCTTTTCTATTTTCTAAATTTTTAAATTTAGATTCAGAAATCTCGCCAAGCTTTTGGTATTTAGATGAATCTTGATCAGGATCTACTAGATAATAGGAAATCATCCCCTTTTCATCAGCATGATCAGCAAATTTAATTCTATGAATCTTTGTGAAATTGCTAGAACCATCTAATGCAATGACTTCAATGATTTTTCCTCTTAAATCTCCCGCACCATTAATTTCATAAATGGTATTTCCGTCTTTGTCAAGTTTCCTATTTCTTCCTTGACCCTCACCTGCATAAGTTACTTCAAGATTTTTCTCAACCTCTCCGTCTTCATTAACAAGAGCGGCGCCAGCATACCAAACTTCGTTTGCAATCTCATCAAATTTTTCAGGATGTTCTTTTTGATCTCTCGCAAATAGGGTTTCATTCTTGTATTGCTCTTTTACCTTGTGATAAGTATCCTTTGTAATCAGCTTAATTTTTTCAGGATTTGAAAAATCAACCGAAACAATCTTAGGGGCTGTGTTATCAATTTTTACAGGAATATAGGAAACCTGCCATGAGTAATCTTTAGTTAATCTATATTTAAATTTATAGAAATATTGACCTTCTGCAATCGGTTCAAATTGTCCTCTTATCCTAGTAGCTGGATCTTGGTTATCCTTACTCTCTGGTGCATTTTCTTCTCTACCTCTAGGGTTATAGATGAGTCCATCCCATTTCAAGTCGCCCCAAACTTTTAGTTTAGAAGATTTGATTCCCTTTGCATCATTTCTCTTAGAGTTTAAAATTCCTTTAATAAAGTGTTCTCTCGAAATGACTTTTAAGTCTCTTTGATTTTCTCCCTCTTTATTTGTATTTACTATTGAAATCAATCCTTCTTCTGCACTTCTTAATACGAGTGGAGAAGGTGTTAAGCCTCTCTCAAGTTGAGCATCTTGAGGATTTCCATTTGAATCTAAAGGATAAATTTTAGCAATATTAGAACCACTTGATGATGGTGCGTTGATCCCTTCGTTATTGAAAGCAAATAATTCTGGATTTTGATCTAGAGATGTTGTATTTTTATCTTTTCTATTTTGTATAACTCCTGCTGGATTAAATTTATCTATACCATGCTCTCCACCAATTCCCTTATTTAAGGTTCCCGGAATTTTTGGTTTACCATCATCATCATAACCTTCCATTGTTTTTGATTTTGAACCTTCTTCCCAAGCCCATTTATCAAGGATTGGTTCCTTATTCCAATCCCCAGCAAATCCCATTAGAGGCATCGATAAAGATGGTTGGAAGTTTATTTTCTTCCCGCTAGAGTTTAGAGCTTCCATTTCTTCCACTGACTCAAAATGAATAAATGATTCTACAAATTTATTTTTGTTTTTAGCCTCTCCAACGTTTATAACCGCATTTAAATCAAAGCTAGAATTTGGGCTTATAGTGAAAGTGTCATGCTCAAATGTGATATTTGCTCCTTTGATTTTTTCTGGATGGATTTCTGGAACAATTTGCTTACCATCTGGAGATTTTTCATCTTTGTATGTTTCATCCAGTTTTAGTCTATCAGTTAGAGCATCTGTAGTTATCGCTGATGCTGAAACTTTAAATGTTAAAGGTCTGTTTGATGTATTGTGAAGCTTAACGGTAAAGTATTTTTTATCTCCTTTTATTTCTTTAAGGGAAATAGAACCATAAGAGTTTACCAAGCCTTTAGAATCCGTGTTTTTGAAAGTCGCTACAACTTCATTTCTCAAAGCATTGGCCACATTAATTAGCCCTGCTCCCTGTTGTCTAGGTGATGCAAAGTATTGACTTTTTTCTTTCCAAGAAGTCGCATCCATCATAGGACGTGCAGTATTTTGTAGGGCAATTTTTGTAAGACTTGTAAGATCTATTTTGTCATCTCCCTTAAGATTTTTCAACACAGGTCTTTCAAGCATTTCCTTTAACTTTGGTCTAATCAAAACAGTAGAAGCTGCCACGATTGGAGTTGCCATACTAGTCCCTGACATATAACCATAAGTTGATTTCCCATTAATGACATTGAGAGTGGATTTAATATTTTTACCTGGTGCTGAGACATCAGGTTTTAAAAGCAAATCTGTTCTCGGTCCCCAAGATGTGGATCCTGCTGGAACTATGACATCTTCTTTATACAATTCTTTGTCTGTGTCAGGTGCAAACTTAAAGTCAATTTCTTTTTCGTCACCTACATTCGGTTTATTAGAATTATAGCTGGCCATATCAATTGGATAGTATTGCTCCAATTTATCTTTGAAATCTTCCTTACTATTTCTTTTAACCTCAGTTTTTTTATCAGGATTAATCATGTTCCATAGCTTTACACCATCATCTCCTGAAATTGAAAATACTTGACTTTTAGTCCCTTCATCCGCTTCATATCCCATGGCTGGAAGCTCTGTCCAATTATCTCTATTGTAGTAATTGGCAGTATTTACAACCATAATGGCGCGTGCGCCCTTATCCGTTGCTCGTTTAAAAGCATCTTTTAAATCCTTGGTATAAATTCGATCCATTACTGCAATTTTGCCCTTAAGATCCAATCCTATCAAATCTTGGTCTTGACCTTTGCCTATATATACAAATTTCAATTTACTAGGAGCTTTTGAACCATCTTCGTTTGTTATGATTTTATTCTTATCGAAAAAGGCACCTATATTTCTGTATTTAAAATTTTCTCCACCTATGTTAACTTTATCAAACTCAACTGTCTGATTTTTAGCAGAAGCGACCGCTATCGCATCTTCATGTGCTGCAGTTCGCGTTACATTTCCAGTGTCGGTCATTTTCAGATTATTATTTGCCACTAAATCCCATGAAGAACTTGAAGCAGAAGTCGCATAGTTACCCGTAGCTACAACCATTGGAATGCCTGCTTTTCTTAACGCTCTAATAGCTTCCCAATATTTCTCACCTACAAGACCTGTTCCTGTAAAGCCAGATGATACCGAAACAACATCGACATTGTGTTTGATCGAATCTTCAATAGCATGAAACATTGTTTCATCTCCTGCGAAGCCAGATCCTGCGTCAGAGTACATTTTATAAGAGAAAATCTGTGCATTAGGAGCAATTCCATCTATTCCGTTAAAGTTTTTAATATCTTTTTCAGTATCATTCCCCGCAAGAATCCCTGCAATATGCATTCCATGTGGATCAAAATAATCGCTTCCATCATCAGCTTTTTCTACAGTGATTTTACCACCATTATAATAATTGAACGCATGAGGGATTTTATCACTCAACCAGAAATTTTTATCAGTACCTTTTAAGTCTTCTTTTTTGAATCTCATTGAGCCTTTAGCATCATCATCAATCCTCATGGCCTTATGCCTATAATCTGTCCCGGTATCGATATTTGAAATGACCATACCTCTACCATCAAAGTTTTTCCCAAATGGTGCATTGATAGATTTTAGGTAATCAATTGCCTCTTCAACTCCAATTTCCTTTCTAGCATGATTCATCATTGGCTGTACTTTTTGTGATCGTTCAACCGATGAGATACCTTCTATTAGTTTAATTTTGTCCAGATTATCTGGAGTTGTTTCTATTGCAACACCATTAAAAACCGTATCATAAGTATATAAAACTTTTGTATCCTTAAGATTTGATAGTTGCTTGATTGCTTTTTCTCCAGATTCTTTATCTTTAAATTCAGCAATATAGACAAGTTTATTCTCTTTTTGGGGACTTTCTGGGTCTTTACTTGCAGACGAGTCCGCTCTATCTTCTTTGGATTGATTGGAATCTTCTTTTTTGATTGTTGTTTTTTCATTGTTAGTTTTATTGTCTATCACAGATTCTTTACTAACAATTTCTTTTTCCTCAATAACTGTTGTTTTCTTCTCTTCAGTATCCTTTGAAGTTTCTATAGCATTATGAACATCTTCAAGTTTTTCTTTGTTTTCTTTTTGTTTATCTACTACTTTTTCTTTATCAGAGATAGTTACAGCATCTTCAGAGCTAGATGTGTCTGCTAAAACTACCTCATTAGGGACATATGCTGCTAAAATAACTGCAGCTGTGGTTAGTGACAATACTGTACTTTTTTTCATTTTAATTCCTTACATATTTATTTAACTTCCAATAGATAGAAAACTTTAACTTTGCTAGCCTTTGTTATAAAAAGTTTTACTAAGTATTATCTAGGAAATAGAGTAGTACATTTATATATAATTGTTAGCTCTCTGAAAAATAGTATATCAATTAAAAAAAGTTAAGTCAAGAAAAAATTAATACAGGTTAATTTTTTTATTAATGTGTGTTAATTTTATAAAATCCAAAGCTTTCGTGGTTAACTGGAATACATTATAAGCACATTCACACCATCAAAAATAGTAGCAATCAAGTTGAACCACTACTAAAACCACCAAAAACTCATTTAAGTTTGGAAGTGAATCTTGCCTACGATATTCCACTAAGTCACGAAGCGAGAATGATTAGCCTCTTTGTGGACAGTATTCCTTGCCAAGTGCTACTGGAAGAAACTTCTCACATTAGTCGCCCTGCCTTTCATCCAGCTATACTCATGAAGATGATAGTGTTCACTTATGCTCGTCAAGAGTTCTCTGGACGTAAAATCGTTCAAATGTCATTCCCATGAAATGGTTGAGCCAAGATACCTGTGTTAGCTATAAAACGATTAATAACTTCCGCTCCAGTAAACATGCCAACAACCTAATCAAAATTGACTAAAAAGTACCAGACGAGCACAAATAATCCAATGAACTGGGAATATCTTGAGGACACGGACCGGTTTATAAAGCGCGATGGCCTAGTTTATTCCTTTAAGAACTACTCTAGTCGAACTGATAAGGATGGCTTTCAACGTGATTTCAAGATTTACGAGGCGGATAAAGTTCAAGATACTCCTGAGTTAGAACAGTTAGCTAAAACAGATAGTGGAAATCAGAAACAAATCCATTATAATCCAACTTGGAATTACTTTAAGGAACTCCTTAAGCAAACATTACATAGTGAAGAAGGCTCTCGAATCTATGCAAAACAGAAAATCGATGTTGAACCCGTTTTTGGTAGATTGAAGAGTGTTTTTGGCGTGCGCAGAGTGCATGTCAGAGGTAAACAAGCTGTCGCAACAGAGATAGGATTCATCTTTATAAGCATGAATCTCACCAAGTTGGCCAAGAATCTAGCCTCTAAAACATCCACTATTCAAAAACCACACAGTGTTTCTTTCAGCTTGATTATATTCAAGACTGGAATCACTGTGTGGTTTTATTTGGAAGCGAGTTTTTGCCAACCTTTTTCTTTATTCTGTTTCTTCTTGGTTTTCTTCAGCTTTGACAGGTCGAGGTTCATAGGCTCTGATAATTTGAGCGACAACTGGATGGCGAACCACATCCTTGGCTGAGAAATGTACAAAGTCAATCTGGTGAATATTCTTGAGTTTTTCTTGAGCATCAATCAAACCTGACTTGACGTTCCGAGGTAGGTCAATCTGACTAATATCCCCATTGACAATCATTTTAGAATTAAATCCAAGACGGGTCAAGAACATCTTCATCTGCATGATGGTCGTATTTTGCGCCTCATCAAGAATGACAAAGGCATCATCCAAGGTACGCCCACGCATATAGGCTAGAGGAGCAATTTCAATAATTTCACGTTCCATAAGACGGGTAGTTTGATCCTTCCCAAGAATCTGATATAAAGCATCGTATACTGGACGAAGATAAGGGTCTACCTTTTCCTTGAGATCTCCTGGAAGAAATCCCAAGCTTTCTCCAGCTTCTACTGCTGGACGAGTCAGGATAATACGCTTGACTTGACCACGTTTAAGAGCTGTAACAGCCAAGGTCACTGCTAGGAAGGTTTTACCTGTCCCTGCCGGCCCAATACCAAAGGTCACATCGTGTTGTTTGACACTATCCACATAAAGCTTTTGACCCAAGGTTTTAACACGGATAGGCTTGCCTGTATTATCCTTAATAATCTCTTCTTCATAGAGGGCGACAAACTTATCGATTTCATTATTCTTAACCATGGTAATGGCCGTCACTACATCCGGAGTTCCAACGGTCATTCCACGATTGACCAAGACCATCAAGGCTTGAATAACTTGGCGGGCTTCCTCACAAGCAGACTCCTCTCCCAAGACTTGTACAATCTCTGTACGGGCATGGATGATGACATCTAACTCATCCTCCATCAATCGAAGGTGGCGCTCATTGGACCCAAAAAGATGAAATAGGTCATCTGGATGACTCAGTTGAATATCTATTGAATGTTCCTTCAAACAAAGAACCTCTCTAATTCTCTTATTTCGTTTTATCATTTTTGTTTTCTTTTAAGAATGAAATAACTTTCAAAAATCCTATCACTCTGACAATTCGTAATGGTAAACGATACTTGCCAAAATAAGTAAAATCCTCATAAAAGATAACTGAATGACTATATTATAGCAAAGAGGCTGAGAAATTACTATCCCCAACCCCATCTAGTAGCCTTAATGTTCTAAATATTCCTGCCAGATACGATCGAAGTCTCCCATATTAAAGGAAAAGCTAGCATGTTCCTCTAAAAAACGACTCACTTGATCGAAATCATCTGTATGTTTCGGAAAGGCGGACTCCTCAAAAGCCAGATCCGCTAAAATTGCTTTGGGACTATTGCTTTTAGGGTTGCGCTCGGTCATGAGCCAAGTATAAAATGATTTTCTCATAAGCCTCCTAAATCAACTCTGTGCCGAACTGATCTTGCTTGATTTTGCCAGCCTTCATCAAACCACCGAGTGCTTTTTTAAATTGACCTTTTGAAATACCGAAAGTAGCCTTGATATCATCTGGTGATGACTTATCATTCAAGGTCATGAAGCCACCATTGCTTTCTAAGTAAGTCAAGATCATCTGCGCATCATTTTCCAACATCTCAAAAGAGCGTGGTTTTAGAGAGAGATTAAGCGTTCGGTCAACCTCACGGAAACCAATGACACGCGCATCTAGCACTTGGCCCAAACGTGGTTCTGCATAGCGCTCACTTGGATGGATAAATCCAAGCATGTTGTTCTCTGGTAAATAGACGAAGGTTCCTGATAATTTGAGACGGTATACAATTGCAGGCCAGTTTTGGTTCTGCATGTTATTGTAGGCAGGACGTGCCAATCGTTGGAAATCTTCCTGATAAGCTAAGATTCCCCAGATACGGTCTTTCTTGTCTACTTCAAGACGGATATAAAGTCGATCACCTTTCTTTGGCCAGAGCTCTTTAAGTTCAGGAAGAATATCTAGTGACACAACGATTTCCTTGTCAGGAAGTCCTGTATCGACAAAAACACCCAGGTCCTTACGAACCTCTGTTACGGTTCCCCAACCAAATTGTTCCTGAGTTGCAGTCACTTCTGTAGTAGTGAGGCGCAATTTTTGCTTCATATCTGTGTAAGCAAAACCTTTGACCGTATCACCAACTGTATGCTGACCTTCTTCTTTAGCTAGGGCATATGTTTGACCATCCTTTTGAACAAAGTAAAAACGGTCATTTTCATCGATGATGAGTCCAACGATAAAACTTGCAAGATTTGTATTCATGTTTCCTTCTTTCGAATAAAACTCAGCCAGCAATGCCAACTGAGTTTTTCTGTTTATTTCTTAGACTTCCAAGATTTCTTTTTCTTTGTTGGCAGTCATTTCGTCGATGTGTTTAACAGCATCGTCTGTTGCTTTTTGAATATCTTTTTCAAGAGTCTTCAATTCGTCTTCAGTAATTTCTTTTGCTTTTTCTTGTTTCTTAGCCTCGTCCATAGCATCACGACGGATATTACGGATAGCAACTTTAGCATTCTCACCCACTTTTTTCACTTCTTTAGCAAGGTCGCGACGAGTTTCTTCTGTAAGAGCTGGGATTACCAAGCGAATAACAGAACCATCGTTAGCTGGTGTGATACCTAGGTCTGAAGCATTCAAAGCACGTTCGATATCTTTCAAAGATGATTTGTCAAATGGTGTTACCAACAAGACACGCGCTTCTGGGATTGTGATAGAAGCAATTTGGTTAAGTGGTGTTTCAACACCATAGTACTCAACGTGGATACGGTCAAGCAAGCTAGCATTAGCACGGCCAGCACGAATACTTCCAAACTCACGAGCAAGTGAGTGGTGAGATTGGGTCATTCTCTCTTTTGCTTTTTCTACGATTGCGTTTGCCATAATCTTTTCTTATTCCTTTTCTTCGATATTATTTGAAACTGTAGTTCCGATATTTTCACCAAATACAACACGTTTAATATTTCCTGGTTGATTCATGTTGAAAACAACCAAGTCAATATCATTGTCCATTGAAAGTGTTGAAGCTGTTGAGTCCATGATACGGAGACCTTTATTGATCACGTCACGGTGAGTCAATTCTTCAAATTTAACAGCAGTTTTATCTTTCTTAGGATCAGCATTGTAGACGCCGTCGACACCATTCTTTGCCATCAAGATAGCATCCGCTTCAATCTCAGCTGCACGAAGAGCAGCTGTTGTATCTGTTGAGAAGTATGGTGAACCAATTCCCGCACCAAAGATAACAATGCGTCCTTTTTCAAGATGACGAAGGGCACGACCACGAACGTAAGGTTCTGCTACTTGTTGCATGGCAATGGCTGTTTGAACACGTGTATCAACACCAACTTGTTGCAATGAATCTGCCATCACAAGAGCATTCATAACGGTTCCAAGCATTCCTGTATAGTCTGCTTGTACACGATCCATTCCAGCTTCTGCTGCAGGTTCTCCACGCCAGAGATTTCCTCCACCAATAACAAGGGCAATCTCAATACCTAAGTTATGTACTTCTTGAATTTCTTGAGCCATTGCTTGAACTGTTTTGATATCAATTCCGACACCACGCTCGCCAGCAAGGGCCTCACCTGATAACTTAATCAAAATACGTTTATATTTGGGTTCCACCTGACTTCGCTCCTTTATTTTATTCAAACTATTTTATCACATTTTTTGAGAATTTTATAGTCTCATGAGTTATTCTTTTGAAAATTTTAAACGGATAAAAAGTTTTCCAAATCAGCCAAGGCACGCTCTGCAATTTTTTCATAACGAGCCTTCTTATCACGAATGCGGTCGCCTTCCAATTCCTTGATAATTCCGAAATTGACGTTCATTGGTTGGAAGTGTTTACTATCAGCATGGGTGATGTAATGAGCTAGACTTCCAATTGCTGTTGTCTCTGGGAAAATAGCCTCGCTTTCGCCCTTGAAAAGACGAGCTGCGTTAATACCAGCTACTAGACCTGATGCAGCAGATTCAACATAGCCTTCCACACCCGTCATCTGACCAGCAAAGAATAGATTTGACTGTTTCTTAGAACGATAGGTCTGCTCAAGAAGATTTGGTGAATCCATATAAGAATTACGGTGCATAACACCATAGCGAACAAATTCAGCATTTTCAAGACCTGGAATCATTTGGAAGACACGCTTCTGCTCTCCCCATTTAAGGTGAGTTTGGAAACCAACGATGTTATAAAGACTACCTGCAGCATTGTCCTGACGAAGCTGAACGACCGCATAAGGAGTTTTAAAGTCTCCATCACGAGGACCTGTGTAATCGTCTGGATACTCCAAACCAACTGGCTTCATGGGTCCATAGAGCATGGTTTTGATGCCTCGTTTAGCCATGACTTCGATTGGCATACAGCCTTCAAAGTATTTTTCTTTTTCAAAAGAGTTAAGAGGTGCTTCTTCTGCATTAACCAAAGCTTCATGGAAATCCATAAACTCTTGCTTGGTCATCGGAGCATTGAGATAGGCAGCTTCTCCCTTATCATAACGAGATTTGAGATAAACCTTGTTCATATCGATTGTATTGACATCCACAATAGGCGCTGCAGCATCGTAAAAATAAAAACCGTCACCGCCATTAAGAGCATGAATTTTCTCAGCAAGTGCATCACTAGTCAAAGGTCCAGTCGCTACAACTGTAATAGCATCTGTTGGCAATTCTGTAATTTCGTCACGAACGACCTCAATCAAGGGATGGTTGGCAATCTTCTCAGTAACCATTTGAGAAAAACCGTCACGGTCAACCGCGAGAGCACCACCAGCAGGAACACGCGTTGCTTCTGCTGATTCCAAGATAAGAGAACCTAGACGACGCATTTCTTCCTTGAGGAGACCTACAGCATTTGTAAGAGCATCTCCACGCAAGGAATTAGAACACACTAATTCTGCAAAATTGTCAGTTTTGTGTTGCGGTGTTGACTTGACACCACGCATTTCATAAAGTTTAACTGGAATACCACGCTCTGCGATTTGGTAGGCTGCTTCAGAACCTGCCAAACCAGCACCGATAACATTGATATAAGATTGAGACACGACACTAATACCTCTTTGGGAGTGTGAAGTAAAGATTCACATAAAAAAAGCCAACCGAACTTTTCTCGCTTTCGAGTTTTCAGGCTCAGGCTGAAAAAGTCCACAGGACTTACTTCGCTTTCGAGTTTTCAGGCTCAGGCTGAAAAAGTCCCCCGGACTTTTTCACTCCCACAAATCTTTCTATTTTTTTCTTCTTCTAGTATAACAAAAAAAGGGAAGAAGGAAAACTTCCCTGTCTAGTTGTTTTCTTGATTGTCTTCCCATTCGTGGTAGGCGGCGTAGAGTTGGCTTTTATTCCACTGATAAATCTTAGCGACTTCCTTAATGGCTTGATTTTTCTTGATTCCTTGTTGGATACGTTCTTGGATTTCTAAGAACAAGTCCTCTTCATCCTTATCCTCTACTTCTTGACTAGCACCCTCTACAATGAGAAGACACTCGCCCTTAAGCGGTGTTTCAGAAATACTTTCTAGTAACTCTGTAATCTTACCTCTTTGGTATTCTTCAAATATCTTGGTCAATTCTCGAACCAAGACTACTGAACGATCACCGTAGACTTCTAGCATATTTTCTAGCGTATCCGCCACACGGTGAGGTGATTCATAGAAAATTTGGGTCTCAGGATAAGCTTTTTTCGCTTCGAAAAACTGCTTTTGCTGGCCTGATTTTCGTGGTAAGAAACCATAAAAAATGTGAGGTTGGGGTGCTAAGCCACTGGCAATCAAGGCAGAAATTCCTGCACTAGCTCCTGGAACCGTGACAACTGCGATATCTTCTTCAATCGCAGCCTTAACCAAATCATGACCTGGGTCAGAAATACTAGGCATCCCTGCATCAGATACTTGGGCAAGATTTTGACCTTGCTTCAACAAACCAATCAAATCAGGAATTTTTTCCTTGGCATTATGTTCGTGAAAACTGATTTGCTTGGTTGAAATTTCAAAATGCTTGAGCAAAAGTCCAGTATTACGAGTATCTTCTGCCGCGATCCAGTCGACCTCTTTCAAGGTCTGAATAGCGCGAAAAGTCATATCATCTAGATTACCGATTGGCGTTGCGACTAGATAAAGCTTGCCATAGGGAGTTTGTCCCTTAAAACTCTTTTGAATCTGCATACTTACTCCCTAAATAACAACTCATCACAAAACATGCATTCTGCATCTTGCTCTCGACGTTGGCCATAAAAGTCACGGCAAACATGAAAACCGTCCTCATAAATGCGACGGACATTTTCCCTTACATGTTTCGTTTTGGCTGGAGCTGTCTCCTCAACCTCTCCCAAACGTTCTCTCAGTTTATCATTTTCTAAACGAAGAGCTGTATTTTCCTCTACCAAACTCTTGAGATTTTTCTTGATAGCTTCGACGTCTGCCAAGGTTACCAACAATTGCTGTGAAAAGTCATCTAAAGCATCAAATAATTCTTTTTTATTCATTACAGCCCTTTCTATAATCTATCGTCACTTTAATTTTTTTGTAAAACCAGGTATTCCAAAGCGTTTTGAAAGCTAACATTGGCCCGCCACATTTTTCGAGTTTGGACGAGATTTTGCAAGATGTTCCTCGCAGAAACATTGAGAACATCCTGGCCAGCTAATACCTCTAAAATTCTGAACACGTAATCTTGCTTTTCTTTATCATCAGCCAAACTCGTTAATTTTGCAACTTGCAAGTAAGATTCTTTTTTATGGGCTAAAAGCCAAGAAAAAAGGCGTTCACTTTCATCTACTAGTGTCCAAAATCCTGCTTGATGCACTAGCTTATCAGCCTCCGCCTGAGATTGACTAAACTGAGCCAATAGCTTAGCTTTATTTTTTACTAAACCAGCCTCTTCAAGCTGTGACATTAAAGTAGAGACTTGTTTCTTAAATTGGAAAATCTGTGTCCGACTTCGAATCGTTGGTAACATCTGTTCCTCATCATCAGTCAAAAAGAAAATGTAGATTTCGCTTTGTGGTTCTTCAATAACCTTTAAAAGAGAATTTGCAGCATTCACATGCATTTTTTCCGCTTGCTCGATAATAAAGACCTGACGTTGATTTTCAATACCAGACTGCGAAAATTGACCGACTAATTCCCGGATACGCTCCGTCTTAATGACTTGATTCAGAGGTTTAATCATGGTCACATCAGGAAATTCTTCCTGCTCAATCAATTTACAATTCCGACATTTTTCACAAGGAAAAATACCAGTTTTCTCACTACAAAAGAGACTTTTAGACAAGAAAAGGGCCATCTCTAAACTTCCAAAATTACCTGAAAAGAGATAGGCGTGATTGAGCTGCCCTTGCTCCAAGATATGGACAAAACGTTCAAATTGTAGAGGTTGACAAGCTCTTAATTGCTCTTGTTTCATCTCCTTAATCCCATCCTGTCAAAAAGTAGCTGTTGCGTATTTTCAATTACTTGATCAAGTGGTAGACTAGCATCGATTTTTACAATGCGGTTTGCTTCCTTTTCCAAAAGAGATAGGTAACCCTGACGGACTTTTCGGTGTAGGTCCAGACCTTCCAAGTCCAAACGATTGATCTCTCGATCACTATTGGCAGCAATACGTGCCAGTCCCTCTTCGACCTCAATATCAAAATAAAGAGTCAAATCAGGTTTCAGTCCATCAGTCGCAAACTCATTAAGCCAATCAATAGCATCGATATCTAAACCACGCCCAAAGCCCTGATAAGCAACAGAACTATCGATAAAGCGATCCATGATAACCAGTTTTCCAGCTGCAAGTGCTGGTAAGACCTTTTCCACCAAGTGTTGTCGACGACTAGCAATATAGAGGAGAAGCTCAGTCTTAGGATCCATTTCAGTATGACTAGGATCTAGGATAACTTCGCGAATTTTTTCTCCAATTAAGACCCCACCTGGTTCACGGGTTGTTAAAACTTCCACTCCCCTATCTTCTAATATAGGGATTAGAGCTTCAAGAACGCTTGTTTTTCCTGCTCCCTCTGGTCCCTCAAGAGAGACTAAAAATCCTTTTGACATGTCTGACTCATTTCTATTTTTCTCTCTTCTATTCTATCAAAAAAATGGGAATTTGTGAAAAGCTTTTTTCAATTCCTTCTCTGTAAGAAAAAAAGAGTGTGAGTTTTAACGCTCACCTCTTATTTTACCAATTCTTGAGTTTTTTTGTAGGCTTGATTGACAGCATCCATAACGGTTCCTCGAAAAGCATGCTCTTCTAGACTTGCTACACCAGCAATGGTTGAACCACCTGGACTGCAAACTTGGTCTTTCAAGACTCCAGGATGTTGCTGACTTTCTAGGACCATTTGACCTGCACCAACTACTGTTTGAGCCGCCATTTTCAATGCCGTTTCTCTTGGCAATCCTGTTTGAACTCCTGCATCCGCCAAGGCTTCGATAAATAGATAGACAAAGGCTGGTCCACAGCCTGCAAGCCCTGTTGCTGCATCTATTAAACCATCGCTTAATTCAACTAACTGGCCAGCCTTGGCTAACAGTTGACAAAATAGTTCATTGTCTTCTGGATGACAATTTGCAGACAAGGCATAACTAATCACTCCTTGCCCAATAGCAACAGGGGTATTAGGCATAATACGAATAATCCTATGGTGACTTGGAAGAAGACTAGCGAGTTTTTCCAAGGTCAAACCAGCAGCCATAGAAATCAAAAGAAGACTTTCTCGTTTCTCAAGGATTGACTGATATTGAGTAAGCAGTTCAGAAAATTGAGCTGGCTTTACTCCTAGAAAAATCACATCTGCTTCTGCAAAGATTTCGTCATTACTAGAAGCCAGACCACCATAATTGGAAATAAAAGCATCTACTTTTGCTTGACTACGATTAGCAAGGAGAATCTGATGACTCGTTTTTGCCTGCAAGACAGCCTTAGCCAAACTAGCTCCCATATTTCCCAAGCCGATAAATCCAATCTTCATCTCTTACTCCCTTATCTGTCCATCACCAGTAACCACATATTTGTAGCTGGTCAATTCCTTCAAGCCCATTGGACCACGCGCATGTAATTTCTGAGTAGAAATCCCCATTTCACATCCTAGTCCGAATTGACCACCATCTGTGAAACGAGTCGAAGCATTAACATAAACCGCTGCCGAGTCCACTTGATCTGTAAAGTAAGCTATAGCATCAGCATTTTCAGTCACAATCGCATCCGAATGATGGGTGCTATGGACTTCTATATGCTCTACAGCTTCCTCAAGACTAGAAACTACTTTTACAGCTAGGACATAGTCTAAAAACTCAGTGTCAAAATCTTGTGGCTCCGCTGCTATCCCAGAAATAAATTGACTAGCTTTCTCATCTAGACGCAATTGAATCGGTTCCAGTCCAGCTTCTTTTCGATCGGCAACCAGAACTTGCTCCAAGCGAGGAAGGAAGCTTGCCGCCTTGTCTTGATGAACAAGCAGCACTTCCATAGCATTGCAGACAGAAGGACGACTAGTTTTAGCGTTATTGATAATAGACAGTGCCTTGTCTTCATCCGCATCCTTATCCACATATACATGGACAATTCCAGTTCCTGTCTCGATAACTGGCACAATAGCATTCTCAACCACAGCATTGATTAACCCGGTACCTCCGCGAGGAATAAGAAGATCTAGATAACCCTTAGCCTTCATCATGGCATAACTACTTTCACGGCTAGTATCTTCTACTAATTGAATGACGTCTGGATGAATGGTAGTAGTCTCCAAGCCCTTCTTCAAGGCTGTGACAATGGCATGAGCTGTTTGATAGGCATCCTTACCACTACGAAGAACAACCGCATTTCCACTCTTGAGAGCAAGGGCAGCTGCATCAGAAGTCACATTTGGACGACTTTCATAGATAATGCCAATAACCCCCATAGCCACACGATTCTTAGTAATGATCAAACCATTTTCAAGCTGACTTCTTTCTAGGACTTCACCAATTGGATCTGGTAAAGCAACCACATCACGAATACCTGTTGCCATCGCTTGGATACGACTTGCATCCAAATAAAGACGATCGAGCATAACATCTGATATTTTACCCTTTGCTGCTTCCATATCACGGACATTAGCTGATAAAATCTCTTCAGTAGCTGCCAATAAGTGATCGACCATAGCTAGCAAGGCTTGGTTTTTTACTGTTTCACTAGCAGTATTGATGGTTTTTTTAACTGCCTGTACCAGTTCAAATTGTTCTTGTGTACTTACCATAGTTTACCTCTAAAATTCTGTAAAGAGTAGTTGGATTTCAGGAGTGATAGAAATCCAGTCATCACGATGAATCAGGACTCCCTTGGCTTTTTGAGAACGAAGGACATCTTTGAGCCCCGATGCACCTAGTTGCACTCTACCTTTTCCGAGTGATTTTCCAGTTTCCTTATCAAATACCGTTACAATATCACCATAAGAAAAATTGCTCTCAACATCTACAACCCCTGATAAAAGGAGACTCTTTCCATGTTGAGAGAGGGCTTCTGCCGCCCCTTTATCAACCCAAATTGCTCCCTGACTTTTGGCATAAAAGGCTAGCCATTGTTTCTGGGTACGAAGTCCCTTTTCTTGTGCAACAAAGAAAGAACCATCCTTGGTCTTCTCTGCCGCCTCTATCATAGCATCAGCTTTCAAGGATGAACAGATATAAACCGGCACTCCTGACTCTGTCGCAATGGTCGCTGCCTTTATCTTAGTTAGCATGCCACCAGTTCCATTAGATGATCCTGCTCCACCAGCCATATCTATAATTTCTCGATTGATGGTCTCAATTCTCTCCAGACGTTTAGCTCTTGGATCCGAGTTAGGATTACCAGTATAAAGACCATCTACATCTGTTAAGAGAACCAAAAGATCTGCCTGCACCATTGCAGCTACCTGAGCACTGAGCGTATCATTATCTCCGACCTTTAGTTCATCTATAACGACACTGTCATTTTCATTGATAATAGGAATCGCGCCACGATTGAGAAGGACAGATAAAGCTTGATGGGCATTTTTATAACGTCGCTTATCGACAAAATCATCCTGGGTCAGCAAGATTTGCGCTGAAACAATCTGTCTTAAGAGCAAATTGGTTGTATATTCTTCCAGAAGCAATCCTTGACCAACCGCCGCTGAAGCTTGCTTATCCGCAATCTTTGTTGGTCGTTTTTTAAATCCTAAGGCTCCGAAACCTGCTGCAACAGCCCCAGAAGACACCAAAATAAGCTCATGACCTGCTTCATGCAGCATTGCAAGCTGTTGTGTGATAGCTTTTACTTTACTGCGAGATAAACTTCCATCTTTATGTGTCAGGGATGAAGTTCCCACTTTAAATACGATACGCTTATACTTCATATTTTTCTCCAAATTTAATATTTAACCATTTTACCATGATTTTATGAAATTGTAAAAAAGTAACTCTCTCACTTTTGATCGCAAAAAAAGAACCTTGCATAGCAAGATTCTTTTAGTGTCTGACTTAAATAATTGTTCTTCTGGGAACTAAATCGAATTAAGCTTCGATTTCTGTAACCATACCTGAACCAACAGTACGTCCACCCTC
>NZ_CAUPII010000031.1:0-20075 GCF_963511325.1 uncultured Streptococcus sp. | reverse complement strand
AAGTCCCCAATATCTTTGAATCATTAGAGTGCTTTTTTAAAACTAAATAACTATAACATGACTATTGGAGGTTCACATGAAAAAACTCCCCTTGGCCTTTTCAGGGTGCTTATTGGGATTGGCTGGAGCAGGCAATCTCATCCTGGATATTTTTCCACTATTATCGCACGTCTTTAGTTTGTCAGGCTTGATTTTATGGTTTTATTTTTTATACAGTCATCTTAGTGATTGGCAAGAGAGCCAGCAAGAACTTAAGAAAGCTCCTCTATTATCGGGAATGGCGACCTTTCCCATGGCAGGTATGATTTTATCAACCTATTTACTGCGAATCTTACCCACGAGTATGAGTATCATAGCGCAAGCTCTGTGGTGGTTTGCCTTTCTACTGGATGTAGGTTTAATCATCTACTTCACTAAAAATTATGTGCAGACTAAACCAAGAACGAGCGCAACGCCAAGTTGGACAGTTCTCTATGTAGGGATAGCAGTAGCAAGCTTGACCTACCCAGTCGTGGGCATAGTCGAGATTGCCTATGGCGCTTGGATTTTTGGTTTTACCTTAACCCTTTTCCTTTATCCTCTGATTTATCAAGATTTGAAAAGTAATCCATTGCCACGGGCTTTACTGGGGCAAGAAGGAATCTATTGTGCTCCCTTTTCTCTATTGTTAGCAGCACTCGTTCGGATCGGAGGTTCAGCACTTCATGTCTGGATTTTGCTAGTCATGATCCTTGCCTCACAGACTTTCTTTTTCTTTGTCCTCAGTCGTTTGCCAAGGATCTTAAAACAGGGATTTCAACCAGCTTTTTCAGCCCTAACCTTCCCAACTATCATCACAGCAACTTCATTGAAAATGGCCCAAGGTATTCTGCAGTTTCCAGTCCTAAACCTTCTCGTTTTTCTCGAAACGATCATTTGTTTAACAATTCTTGTCTATGTATTAGTAGAATATATGCGGTATTTAAGGAACTAAAAAAGCCCCTAGCACTGAGAAGTGTTAGGGGGGTGTTGTCGATAATAGACATAATCATACTCTTCGAAAATCAAATTCAAACCACGTCAGCGTCGCCTTACCGTACTCAAGTACAGCTTGCGGCTAGCTTCCTAGTTTGCTCTTTGATTTTCATTGAGTATCAATTAGTTCAGCTTTCTCCTACTGTTCTTCATGTTCGGATAAAAAATAATAAGTCATAGTACCGAAGATTGATCCTACTCCAAGTCCTACTAGTAGGAAAAGTGCGATCGTTTTGAGTTCTAGAAACTGCAAGAAGAAATCTGTAATCGAGTGATTTTCAAGGATTACTTTTTTGGAAAATAGGATAAATAAGTAGAGAGTTGGGATGCTAGTTCCAACTAACCAACTTCTTAACTTGATTTGCTGCTTGCTGTAAGTGATTTGTGGAATCTCGGATTGATCATCATCTTCTAAGTGGAGTCCTCTAGTAGAATATCTTGCCTTGAGACTGAGGGCAAAAATCATCAAGAAGTAGAGATAGGGCATAGCCATTCGTACTATCTCTATAAAGCGCCCAAACAACAGATAGAACAGGAAGAGAAGGAAGGAAGAGTAAAAGATTTGGACCATGGAACGGGCGCAAGCCTTATAGATGACCTCTTGGCGGCATTCATCAAAGGGTCCTTGGATATGAAAGAAATTTCGAACTAAGCGAGTTGTTAAGTCTTCTTTTTTCATGGTAGGGACCTCTTAATAACCTTGTTTTTGATTAACTTCTTTAAAGAGTTGATAGAGAGTATAGAAGTAGACTAGACTAAAAACGATACAGATGGTTAGAAATAGTAGATATCTCCAATCCATAGAATTCGTTAACAGTTGTGGGAAAGATACGAGGATAAAGCAGAGAGATGCGTTTAAGAGGCGTATTTTTTTTGATTTGATTTTCTGAAATCTTTGTCCTTTGTTCAAGACAGGAAGGGCTAAGAGGAAGATGATCAGAAAAGGACGCGTAATCTGCCCATAAACTAGGAAAACTGTCATAAAGATACTGACCAAAATATGGCTGAGAATTAAAGTTTGTAGTGATTTCATAAGTTTCCTCCTAATCGTCATCTTGATCTTCTCTAGCTTTTTGAATACGAAGAGTGATGACAATATGCACTGTTAATCCGAAAAAGAAGGCTGCAACGATGGTTGACAAGATACTTCTTGTATTCAAGAGAGCGGTAAGATAGCTTTTGCTATCATCCATTAGGATATTGAGAAGTGGCATTCCAAAGAACATGGCTATTCCATAAACCAGACCAGCTTTAAGTCCAGGATTACGTAACTGTTTCTTTTCCTTCTGGCTCAACATATCAGGATCGATAGCAGCAATACCAGTTTTTTTAGTTTGAGTAGTGACATAGAAAGAACAAACCAAGGAAATCAGAAAAATAATGATTGGATATCCGAAAGCGACCATTTGGGGATATTTATAGGCAAGAACAAAGGGGATGAAATTGCCTAGAGTCATGAGGTAAAAGAGAATCATAAAGACTTTATTCCCGATGTGGTCAGCCTCGCGTCGTTTGTGTTCATCAAGTGGCCCTGAAATGCCATAGATACGTTTGATCAGTTTTTCATAGAGGGGTTCTTTTTTCATGGGTAATTTCTCCTAAATGAACGATGTTATTTTGTTTCTTTTACGAATTGATAGAGATAATAAAGATAAGTAATAGAAGAAAGGATAGCGATAGTTAGCAATAGATAATATTTCCAATCGTTTGAAATAACCGTCAGTTGTGGTAAGGATAGAAAGGATAGAATCATAAAGAATAGTGCTAAGTTGAGTATGCGCGTTTTTTGAGAGTCGATCTTTAGGTAAGTCAATCCTTTGTTGAGTGCTGGAACAAAGACTGGAAGGAGGACTATATCGTAGATTGGCAAGTTCCCTGAAACGATGATGAAGATGAGCAGTGAAGCAAACAAAAGATGATAGGTAAGTAAAATTACTAGTGATTTCATAGGGTACCTCCTAATCCTTATCCTGCTCTTTTTTAGCTCTTGCAATGCGACGGGAGATGAGGAACTGTATGCTCGCTCCGAAGAATATAGAACCGAAAATGCTTGCTAAGCCATTTCTTATAGTGAGAAGAGACTGAAGATAGTCCTGACTCTCACCTAGCAGTATATGGAGAAGAGGGGTTGAAAAAAAACTCATTAATCCATAGACTGTCCCAGCTTTCAGACCAGGGTAGTGTAGTTGCTTACTTTCTTTCTCATTCAGCATATCTGGTTCAATAGTTGTAATCCCTGTTTTTTGCATTTGGTAGGTGACATAGCCAGCAGCGATGAGGGCAATCACTAAAATCAGAGGAGGATAGACTAGAGCCACTAGTTGAGGATATTTATAGGCTAGAACGAGTGGAATAAGATTGCCGAAAATCATCAGATAAAAGAGAATCATGAAGACTTTATTTCCAATGCGGTCAGCTTCGCGCCGTTTGTATTCGTCAAGCGGATCAGAAATACCGTAAGTGCGTTTGATCAGTTTTTCCGTGAAGGTTTCTTTTTTCATTTTTCTTCTCCTTTTTAACAATCATCCTCCCAAAAGAGACTGTTGAGGTCAGTTTGGAGGCTTCGAGCGAGATTGAGACAAAGTTCCAGGGTAGGATTGTACTTGTCGTTCTCAATCATGTTAATGGTTTGTCTCGAGACACCAATATCCTTGGCAAGTTCGAGTTGGGACTTTCCCAGTTCCTTGCGAAATTCTTTTACACGATTCATGCTTCCTCCTTTTTATTTATGTCACATATATTTGACTATAGTATATTCTTTTAAAAATAAAATGTCAACTATTTTTGACATATTTTTAAAAGAATCTTGGTGATAATATTTCTATGTGAAAATCTTCTAGCGATTTTATGGTATAATGAAGAAAAATAAGAGTGATTTGGATACCCTGAATGCTATCCACTAAAGAAAGAGCAGAAAATGAACCATAAGATTGCAATTTTATCAGACATTCATGGCAATACGACGGCCTTAGCTGCAGTGCTTGAGGACGCAAAAAATTTGGGAGCGACTGAATATTGGCTTTTGGGAGATATTTTTCTACCTGGGCCGGGAGCAAATGACTTGGTGGCTCTTTTGAAAGACCTACCCCTTACAGCATCCGTTCGAGGTAATTGGGATGATTGTGTCTTAGAGGCTTTAGATGGGCAATATGGTTTAGAGGATCCAGAAGAAATTCAGCTTCTCAGAATGACCCAATATCTGACGGAGGACCTAAATCCAGAGCATATTGATTGGTTGAGAAAGCTACCTATGGTAACCAAGAAAGAAGTCGAAGACTTGCGCTTCTCACTTTCTCATAATTTGCCTGAGAAAAATTATGGTGGTGATTTGCTGGTTGAAAATAATACCGAAAAATTTGACCAGCTACTTGATGAAACTACTGATGTAGCCGTCTATGGACATGTTCATAAACAGCTCTTGCGTTATGGTAGCCAAGGGCAACAAATTATCAATCCAGGTTCGATTGGTATGCCTTATTTTAACTGGAAAGAGCTGAAAAATCACCGAGCCCAGTATGCCTTACTCGAAGTTGAAAATGGTGAATTGGTCAATATCCAATTTCGTAAGGTTACCTATGATTATGAAGCAGAGTTAGAATTAGCCCAGACCAAATACCTTCCTTTCATCGAAATGTATGAAGAGTTACGACGTGAGGACAACTATCAAGGCCATAATAGAGATTTGTTAGCTAGTTTAATTGAAATGCATGGCTATGTGGAAGATGTGAAGAACTATTTTGATTTTTTGTAAGAGTTGCTTTAATTAACAGATACTAAATAAACGATTGGACTAGCCAATCGTTTTTAATATATCTTATTGTAATTGAGATTGATCTGGTAGGTAAGAACCACCGAGATAGGTTTTGCTGAGTTTTTCAAGGGTTCCGTCTTGGTAGAGTTCTTTGAGGACCTTGTCAAATTGTTCTTTAAATTCTTTTTGATCGCTTGAGAAGATAATGTAGTTGTTTGGATTGTCATTGCTTTCCAAGTCGACTATGTTCAAGTCTAAACCTCGGTCTTGGATGATTTTTTGAAAAGAGATTTTATCAAAGATTAGGAAATCAAATTCACCATTTGAAAGATCAGTCAGACGTTTAGCGACATCCTCACCAGAGTATTGGATAGTTGCAGGATTGTCGGAGTGGTTTTGATTCCAGTCTGTAACGACCTTGGCAGTAGAAGTTCCGGTGTCATCCTGGGTTGTTTTACCAGCTATGTCTTGAAGAGAAGTAAGTGCCTTGTCTTTTCTTCTCACAAGAACCAAAGGATTTTTTGCGATAGGTAGCGAGTAGAGGTATTTGTCTGTTATTTCTTTGGTGTAGCTCAAGTTGTTGGCAGCAGCTTGGTAACGGCCAGCATCCACTCCAGGGAAGATACTTTCCCAAGCTGTTTTTTGAAATTCAATCTTGTATTGATCCAGTTTTTCATCGACTGCTTTTAAAACCTCAACATCATATCCGGTCAAATTACCATCTTTTTCAAAATCAAAAGGTGGGATGTCTCCAGCAGTTGCTACGACAATGGTTTTAGGACTAGCAGTGGCAGTAGAAGTACTATCTTGTTTGGCTTGTCCACAGGCGATCAACAAGGGACTGATGGCTAATAATAAGAATAATTTTTTCATAAGATAATGGTATCTAGTTTACCAGACAATCAATCAGATATCTAATATATATTTTTTATGGAGATGATAGAGAAACATTATAATTTTAAAATGGAGCCTAGAACTGAATGTGGAATTTGAAAAAAGATAATTTGTTTCACTAATGAAAAATCTCTGCAAGCTCTTTCAAAATATGGTAAAATGGAAGCAGTAGAATTAGAAAAGGAAATCAATTATGAAATTTCTTGAGTTAAATAAAAAACGTCATGCGACTAAGCATTTTATTGATAAACCGGTTGATCCGAAGGATGTTCGTACAGCTATAGAAATCGCAACCTTGGCACCGAGTGCTCACAACAGTCAGCCTTGGAAGTTTGTTGTGGTTCGTGAGAGAAATGCTGAATTAGCAAAATTAGCTTACGGTTCAAACTTTGAGCAGGTAGCATCTGCCCCTGTAACCATTGCCTTGTTTACAGATACTGACCTAGCTAAACGAGCTCGCAAGATTGCCCGTGTTGGTGGAGCAAAGAACTTCTCAGAAGAACAACTTCAGTACTTTATGAAAAATCTTCCAGCAGAGTTTGCGCGTTACAATGAACAACAAATCAGTGACTACCTAGCCCTTAATGCAGGGTTGGTTGCGATGAACTTAGTCCTTGCATTGACTGACCAGGGAATCGGATCAAATATTATCCTTGGTTTTGATAAATCAAAAACTAATGAAGTCTTGGAAATTGAAGAACGTTTCCGTCCAGAACTTTTGATCACAGTAGGATACACAGACGAGAAATTGGAACCAAGTTACCGCTTGCCAGTAGATGAAATTATCGAAAAAAGATAGGAAGTAAAAATGACAGTTATTGATTTTACAGCAGAAGTAGAAAAACGTAAAGAAGCCCTCTTGGCTGACTTGTTTAGCCTTTTGGAAATCAACTCAGAACGTGATGATAGTAAGGCAGATGCGGAGCACCCTTTTGGACCTGGTCCAGTAAAAGCTTTGGAGAAATTCCTTGAAATCGCAGACCGTGATGGTTACCCAACAAAAAATGTCGACAACTATGCAGGTCATTTCGAGTTTGGCCAAGGGGAAGAAGTTCTCGGTATCTTTGCTCACATGGACGTGGTTCCTGCTGGTAGCGGTTGGGATACAGATCCTTACACACCGACTATCAAAGACGGTCGCCTTTATGCGCGTGGAGCTTCTGATGACAAGGGACCTACAACAGCTTGTTACTATGGTTTGAAAATCATCAAAGAATTGGGACTTCCAACTTCTAAAAAAGTTCGCTTTATCGTCGGAACTGATGAAGAATCAGGTTGGGCAGACATGGACTACTACTTTGAGCATGTAGGACTTGCGAAGCCAGACTTTGGTTTCTCTCCTGATGCTGAGTTCCCTATCATCAACGGTGAAAAAGGAAATATAACAGAGTACCTTCACTTTGCTGGTGAAAATACTGGTGCAGCTCGTCTTCACAGCTTTACAGGTGGCTTGCGTGAAAACATGGTACCTGAGTCAGCAACGGCAGTTGTTTCAGGTGACTTGGCTGACTTGCAAGCGAAACTAGATGCCTTTGTTGCAGAGCACAAGCTCAGAGGAGAAATCCTAGAAGAGAACGGCAAGTACAAGGTTACGATTATCGGTAAATCTGCTCATGGTGCTATGCCTGCTTCAGGTGTCAATGGTGCGACTTACCTAGCCCTCTTCCTCAGCCAGTTTGCTTTTGAAGGACCTGCAAAAGACTTCCTTGACATTGCTGGTAAGATTCTCCTAAATGACCATGAAGGCAAAAACTTGAAAGTGGCTCATGTGGATGAAAAGATGGGTGCTCTTTCTATGAATGCTGGTGTCTTCCGCTTTGATGAAACAAGTGTAGACAATACCATTGCCCTTAACTTCCGTTATCCAAAAGGAACAAGCCCTGAGCAAATCAAATCAGTTCTTGAAAACTTGCCTGTTGCTTCAGTTAGCCTTTCTGAACATGGGCACACTCCTCACTATGTGCCAATGGAAGACCCACTCGTTCAAACCTTGTTGAATGTTTATGAAAAACAAACAGGTCTTAAAGGTCACGAACAAGTCATCGGTGGTGGAACATTTGGACGTTTGTTAGAGCGTGGTGTCGCTTACGGTGCTATGTTCCCAGATTCTATCGATACTATGCACCAAGCCAACGAATTTATCGCCTTGGATGATCTCTTCCGTGCAGCAGCCATCTACGCTGAAGCTATCTATGAATTGATCAAATAATGATCTAGAAGTCTGAGATTTAATGCTTAGACTTCTTTTTGGAGGAGAAAATGTCTCAAATTGAAAGAATCAAGCAAGCTATTATGGCTGATCCCCAGAATGCCAGCTATACTGAGCAAGGCATCGAGCCACTCTTTGCGGCTCCAAAGACTGCTCGTATCAATATCATTGGGCAGGCGCCAGGTCTCAAAACCCAGGAAGCAGGACTATACTGGAAGGATAAAAGTGGTGACCGCCTGCGCGAGTGGCTAGGTGTGGATGAAGACACCTTTTACAATTCAGGTTACTTTGCAGTCATGCCCATGGATTTCTACTTTCCAGGTCATGGAAAATCGGGTGACCTGCCACCTCGTCCAGGTTTTGCAGAAAAATGGCATCCAGAACTCTTGAAGGAATTGCCAGATATTCAATTAACACTCTTGATTGGTCAGTATGCCCAAGCCTACTATCTACATGAGAAAGTTAGTGGCAAGGTGACAGACCGTGTGCGTCGCTTTAAAGATTATTTGCCTGATTATTTCCCTCTGGTACACCCATCACCACGTAATCAAATTTGGATGAAAAAAAATCCTTGGTTTGAGGAAGAAGTGGTTCCTGACTTAAAAGATAGAATACAAAAAATTCTCGGAGAAGAAAAATGAAAGAAATTACTTTTAACAATTTTTACCAGCTTTATCAGAAAGAGTCGCTTTCTGTATTGGATGTGAGAGAAGTAGAGGAATTTGAGGCTCTTCATTTAGAAGGTGTTCGTAATTTCCCTCTCAGTCAACTGGCAGATACTTATGAGCAACTAGATAAAACCCAGCCTTACTATGTGATCTGTAAATCAGGAATACGTTCCGCACGTGCCTGCCAATTTTTAACAGAACAAGGCTATGAGGTTATCAATGTTCAAGGTGGCATGGATGCCTTTGAATAAGAAAATCTCCCTTTGAGACCGAAAATAAGAAAGGTTTTAAAGGGAGTTTATTTGCTCTAAAAATCAGAAAATTGAAAACATTTTAAAATTATTTCGAGATAGCCTTTTCAAGCCTTTAATCATGTTATACTAAGAAAGTATTTTATTTTTAATAAGGAGAGTTTATGGCTAAAAAAGGTGCTTTAACAGGATTACTCCTGTTTGGAATATTTTTTGGAGCAGGTAACTTGATTTTCCCTCCAACTCTAGGCGCACAGTCTGGAGAAAACTTTCTCCCTGCCATTGCAGGATTTGTATTTTCAGGTGTTGGGATTGCCGTCCTAACCTTGATCATTGGAACCCTTAATCCAAAGGGCTATATCTATGAAATTTCTAAGAAAATTTCACCATGGTTTGCGACAATTTATCTTGCAGCTTTGTACTTGTCGATTGGCCCATTCTTTGCCATCCCTCGTACAGCAACGACATCGTTTGAAGTTGGTATTAGTCCACTCTTGGATCAAGCCGATAAAGGTTTAGGTTTGATTGTCTTCACCATTCTCTACTTTGTAGCTGCCTACCTAATCTCGTTGAATCCTTCAAAAATCTTGGATCGTATCGGTCGAGTCTTGACTCCAGTTTTTGCCATCTTAATTGTTATTCTGGTTATCCTTGGAGCTTTCAAGTATGGTGGGAACGCACCACAAGCAGCGTCAGGAGCTTATCAAGCTTCAGCCTTTGGAGCCGGTTTCCTTGAAGGATACAATACACTTGATGCGCTTGCTTCGGTTGCCTTCAGTGTTATTGCAGTACAAACCTTGAAACAACTTGGTTTTTCAAACAAGAAAGAGTACATTTCAACCATTTGGGTGGTTGGAATCGTTGTAGCACTCGGATTTAGTGCTCTCTATATTGGATTAGGTTTCTTGGGCAATCATTTCCCAGTAACAGAAGAAGCAATGAAGAGCGGAACTCCTGGCGTTTATATCTTGTCTCAAGCGACTCAAGAAATCTTTGGTTCTACTGCTCAGCTTTTCCTTGCGGCTATGGTAACCGTTACTTGCTTTACAACGACTGTAGGGTTGATTGTATCAACTGCTGAGTTCTTTAACGGACGTTTCCCACAAATCAGCTACAAGGTTTATGCGACTGTCTTTACCTTGATTGGTTTTGCCATTGCAAATCTTGGTTTGAGTGCTATTATTAAGTACTCTGTACCAGTTCTCGTTATTTTGTACCCAATTACGATTGCCATTGTCATGATTGTGATTGTGAACAAGTTTGTTGCTCTTTCTAAACCAGGAATGCAATTAACTGTTGGTATTGTCACAGCTATTGCTATTGCAAGTGTTTTAGGATCTACTTTTAAAGTTGAGGTCCTTGCAAATATCGTGAACGCTCTACCATTTGCTAAGGCTTCATTGCCATGGTTAGTACCAGCGATTATCGGTATTCTACTTTCTCTTGTTCTTCCAAATAAACAAGAAAGTGAAGCTTTTGACATGGAATAATCACTAAAATCACTTTTGTAGCTAAGTCTACAGGAGTGATTTTCTTTTTTATCCGATGATAAATGTGTTATAATAGGTAGCAAAAGAGGTGAAAAAATGAATCAAACTGTAGAATATATCAAAGAACTAACTGCTATTGCATCACCGACAGGTTTTACGCGTGAAATTACGAATTATTTAGTTGAGACTCTTGAAAAACTAGGTTATCAACCAATCCGTACTGCCAAAGGTGGTGTCAACGTCACTGTTAAAGGTAAAAATGACGAGCAACAGCGTTTTATAACTGCCCATGTGGATACCTTGGGGGCTATTGTCCGTGCTGTTAAACCAGACGGTCGTCTTAAGATGGACCGTATCGGTGGCTATCCTTGGAATATGATTGAGGGAGAAAACTGTACGGTTCATGTGGCAAGCACAGGTAAAACGGTATCTGGAACCATTTTGATCCACCAGACTTCTTGTCACGTATACAAGGACGCTGGAACTGCGGAACGTACACAGGACAATATGGAAGTTCGTTTGGATGAAAAAGTCACCAACGAAAAAGAAACACGCGCACTCGGTATCGAAGTTGGAGACTTTATCAGTTTTGACCCACGAACTGTCGTGACTGAGACAGGCTTTATCAAGTCTCGTCATTTGGATGATAAGGTCAGCGCAGCTATTCTCCTTAATCTCCTCAAAGTCTACAAAGAAGAAGGAGTTGAACTTCCAGTTACTACGCATTTTGCCTTTTCAGTCTTTGAAGAAGTGGGGCATGGTGCTAACTCAAGTATTCCAAGTCAAGTTGTCGAATATCTAGCTGTGGATATGGGAGCGATGGGAGATGACCAGCAGACGGATGAGTACACAGTATCTATTTGTGTCAAGGATGCTTCTGGACCTTACCACTATGAATTCCGTCAACACTTGGTAGCTCTCGCAAAAGAGCAAGACATTCTATTCAAACTCGATATCTATCCATTTTACGGTTCGGATGCTTCGGCAGCGATGTCAGCTGGAGCAGAGGTTAAGCACGCTCTTCTAGGAGCAGGTATTGAGTCAAGTCACTCATACGAGCGTACTCATACTGATTCTGTAGTGGCTACTGAGCGTATGGTAGATGCTTATCTCAAGAGTGAGTTGGTAGACTGAAGAGTCGATAAAGTACTATGTATGAAATACTGAAACAAATAGCAACGCCTGCTATAATAACAGGATTGATTTCGAGTTTGTATGCTTATTTTCAAAAGAAAAAAGAGGACTATCGTAAGTATGTGTATGAAAATAAACAAGAAAACTTTAAAGAACTAGTTGTTTATGCTGATGAACTGGTCGATAAAGGAATTACTAATCCAGATTTAGAAAAACTACTTTTTAAAATTTCTCAAAAAATTAATCCGTATGGACGAAAAATAAAAACTTTTGGAAAATATCAGTGGATAGAAGATGATGGATATGTGTGGTATCAAATAGAAATTATAGAGAAAAAACTTGCTTCTCAAATACTTCAAATAGAAGATTTAAAAGAACTAGCTCATCGGATACAAATTTCTAAACGATTACTAGATATTAAAGTAGAAAATAATATTCCGCTCATAAATTCAGCTAAAATATGGTTTAATTTATTTCAGTATGCGATGTTATTACTTCAGCTATTTTTCATATACTCTGGGTATAAGAGTTTTATCGAACAACCCACTGGATTCTCTTTGTTATTAGCTTATTGGTTGATTGTTATTGTAACCTTAATTTTTTTACTCCCAGAATTGAGTATTAATGAAAGCGATGATAGAAAATCTGAAATACGCATTACAGTACTCCTTTTCGTTATTGCCGCAGTTGATGCTGGAATAGCGTATTATTTGTATAATAATTCTTTTATTGCTCTGCTTGTTGGAATGGTTTCATTTTGTCTAAGTCTTGGTGAAGTAATTTCAAAAGCTATTATTTTCGGGGAAAGTGAAATTGGTAAAGTATCTACAATTTATATCGAAGAATATAGAAAACTACAGGGACCTAAGTTAAGTGAGAGACGCTTAAGAAATTATTTTAAAGTTATTCCATTTTTAAATAAGATTAAGATTTTATTTCATAAAGATAAGAGGGAGGGGAATGATGACCTATAAACACCGACTCTTTGACCTTAATCACACCCTTTTAGAGTTGAAAGGAGCAACTTATGTGCCTCATCTGTCAACGAATTGAACTCATCAAGTCTGGTGATAATCCCTACTTTGTCAAGGAATTAGAAACAGGCTATGTTGTTATTGGTGATCATCAGTATTTTGAAGGTTACACTCTGTTTTTAGCAAAGGAACATGTCACAGAACTACATCATCTAGATCCAAGTGTTAAACTTCGTTTTTTAGAGGAAATGAGTATGGTTCAGGAAGCTGTCTCTAAAGCTTTTTCTGCTGAAAAGATGAATGTAGAGTTGCTTGGAAATGGAGATGCCCATGTCCACTGGCATATTTTCCCTAGACGAGAGGGGGATATGAAGGGACACGGTCTTAATGGTCGTGGTCCAGTCTGGTGGGTTCCTTGGGAAGAAATGATTGCTGAAGAATATCAGGTTAAGGGAAGCAAATTAGAAGACTTGATTGCAAGATTATCTGAGACTTTAAACCAGATGATTAAATGAAAGGATAACAGATGAAAAAAAGATACCTTATCTTATCAGGATTATTAGCCTTGACATTGGCAGCTTGTTCACAAGAAAAATCAGCGACTTCTGACGCAAAAACTTCTTCAGAGCAATCAACTGTCCAAGAAGGAACTGCGGGAAGTAAGTCTCAGGAAGCTAGTCAAAAGAAAGCAGAAGTGGTTAACAAAGGAGATCACTACAGCATTCAAGGCAAGTACGATGAGATTGTTGTGGCTAATAAGCATTATCCTATGTCAAAAGATTACAATCCTGGAGAAAATCCTACCGCAAAGGCAGAACTGTTAAAACTCATTGCAGCTATGCAACAAGCAGGTTTCCCAATTAGTGATCACTATAGTGGGTTTAGAAGTTATGAAACTCAAACACAGCTTTATCAGAACTATATAAATAAAGATGGCAAGGCTGAAGCTGACCGCTATTCTGCAAGACCTGGTTATAGTGAACACCAAACTGGCTTAGCTTTTGATCTGATTGGAACAAATGGAGACCTAGTCACTGAAGAAAAGGCAGCCCAATGGCTATTGAACCATGCTGCAGACTATGGCTTTGTTGTTCGTTATCTAAAAGGTAAGGAAAAGGAGACGGGTTATATGGCTGAGGAATGGCACCTTCGCTATGTTGGCAAAGAAGCCAAAGAAATTGCAGCAAGTGGCCTCAGTTTGGAAGAGTATTACGGCTTTGAAGGTGGAGACTATGTTGATTAGTCGCAAAACATCTTGCAAGATTACTTAAAATTTGATAAAATGAATAATAATTAAATAGGAATCTGCAAGACTAGTATCTCAGGGGAAGTATATCAGGGAGGAGAGCCGTGACTGAAAGCTCTCTATATGAAAGCTGGGTGAATTCACTTGCCTATGGATTCAGAAATAAAGGTCTGACTTGTCAGATGAAAACGGATGGTACCGCGTGTCAACGCTCCGAATGGAGTTTTTGGCATGTGGTTTTCTTTTTATCTACGAGAGACTGATGGAGGAATTATGTCAACTATTGAAGAACAATTAAAAGCGCTTCGTGAAGAAACGCTAGCTAGCCTGAAGCAGATTACTGCTGAAAATGAAAAAGAGATGCAAGAATTGCGTGTCTCAATCCTTGGTAAAAAAGGGTCACTGACTGAAATCCTTAAAGGGATGAAAGACGTTTCTGCTGAAATGCGCCCTGTTATCGGAAAACACGTCAATGAGGCTCGTGATGTCTTAACAGCTGCTTTTGAAGAAACAGCTAAGCTCTTGGAAGAAAAGAAAGTGGAAGCTCAACTAGCAAGTGAGAGCATTGATGTGACACTTCCAGGTCGTCCAGTTGCGACTGGTCACCGTCACGTTTTGACACAAACTAGTGAAGAAATTGAAGATATTTTCATCGGTATGGGTTACCAAGTTGTGGATGGATTTGAAGTGGAGCAAGATTACTACAACTTTGAACGTATGAACCTTCCAAAAGACCACCCAGCTCGTGATATGCAGGACACTTTCTATATCACAGAAGAAATCTTGCTCCGTACCCACACATCTCCAGTTCAGGCGCGTGCGATGGATGCCCATGACTTCTCTAAAGGTCCTTTGAAAATGATCTCTCCAGGGCGTGTTTTCCGTCGTGATACGGACGATGCAACCCACAGTCACCAATTCCACCAAATCGAAGGCTTGGTTGTTGGGAAAAACATCTCTATGGCCGATCTTCAAGGAACTCTTCAGTTGATTGTACAAAAAATGTTTGGTGAAGAGCGCCAGATTCGTCTGCGTCCATCTTACTTCCCGTTCACAGAGCCATCTGTTGAAGTTGACGTTTCATGCTTTAAGTGTGGAGGAGACGGCTGTAACGTATGTAAGAAAACTGGTTGGATTGAGATTATGGGTGCCGGCATGGTTCACCCACGTGTCCTTGAGATGAGTGGTATCGATGCGACTGTTTACTCTGGTTTTGCCTTTGGTCTTGGTCAAGAGCGTGTAGCCATGCTTCGCTACGGAATCAACGATATCCGTGGATTCTACCAAGGAGATGTCCGCTTCTCAGAACAGTTTAAATAAGATTGAAACCTGAAACACAGTCCTATACAGTTCTAGTCATTTCCTCTCGGTGAGAAATGGCAAGAGCTTACTCGAAGAAAAAGAAAGGAATTGAAAAGGTCTCGATTGATGAGATCTTACGATCAGAATTATGTTAGTATCATACAAATGGTTAAAAGAATTGGTGGACATTGATGTGCCATCACAAGAGTTGGCTGAGAAAATGTCAACTACAGGGATCGAAGTAGAAGGTGTTGAATCACCGGCTGCCGGTCTCTCAAAAATTGTTGTCGGTGAGGTCTTGTCTTGTGAAGATGTGCCAGAAACTCACCTCCATGTTTGTCAGGTTAACGTTGGCGAAGAAGAAGCCCGTCAAATCGTCTGTGGAGCACCAAATGTGCGTGCAGGCATCAAGGTTATGGTGGCTCTTCCAGGTGCTCGTATTGCTGACAACTACAAGATCAAAAAAGGAAAAATCCGTGGCTTAGAGTCACTTGGAATGATCTGTTCCCTTGGTGAATTGGGGATTTCTGATTCAGTTGTACCAAAGGAATTCGCAGATGGCATCCAAATCTTGCCAGAAAATGCCGTTCCAGGTGAGGAAGTCTTCTCATACCTAGACTTGGATGATGAAATCATCGAGCTTTCTATTACACCAAACCGTGCGGACGCTCTTTCTATGCGTGGAGTAGCTCACGAAGTAGCAGCTATCTATGACAAGGCAGTCAACTTTAAAGAATTTACCTTAACAGAAACAGACCAAGCTGCAGCCGATGCTCTTTCTGTCAGCATTGAGACAGACAAGGCGCCTTACTATGCAGCCCGTATCTTGGACAATGTGACCATCGCACCGAGTCCACAATGGTTGCAAAACCTACTCATGAACGAGGGTATTCGTCCGATTAATAACGTGGTCGACGTGACCAACTACATCCTACTTTACTTTGGTCAACCTATGCATGCCTTTGACTTGGATACCTTTGAAGGAAACGATATCCGTGTGCGTGAGGCGCGTGCTGGTGAAAAATTGGTAACCTTAGATGGAGAAGAACGTGAGTTGGAAGCAACTGACTTAGTCATTACTGTTGCTGACAAACCAGTAGCCCTTGCAGGCGTCATGGGTGGTCAAGAAACAGAAATCTCTGGAAAGTCTAGTCGTGTCGTCCTTGAAGCTGCTGTTTTCAATGGCAAATCTATCCGTAAGACAAGTGGTCGTCTTAACCTTCGTTCTGAGTCATCTTCTCGCTTTGAAAAAGGCATTAATGTGGCAACTGTTAACGAAGCTCTTGATGCGGCAGCTAGCATGATTGCAGAGCTTGCAGGTGCGACGGTGCGTAAAGGCATTGTTTCAGCGGGCCAGCTTGATACTTCAGATGTGGAGGTTTCTTCGACTCTTGCAGACGTTAATCGCGTCCTTGGTACGGAGCTTTCTTACGCGGATTTAGAAGACGTCTTCCGTCGTCTTGGCTTTGGCCTTTCTGGAAATGCAGATAGCTTTACAGTCAGCGTCCCACGTCGTCGTTGGGATATCACTATCGAGGCAGACCTCTTTGAAGAAATCGCTCGGATTTATGGTTACGATCGCTTGCCAACTAGCCTTCCAAAAGATGACGGTACAGCTGGTGAATTGACTGCGACACAAAAACTTCGACGTCAAGTTCGTACGATTGCTGAAGGAGCAGGTTTGACAGAAATCATCACCTATGCTCTAACAACTCCTGAAAAAGCAGTTGAGTTCACAGCTCAACCAAGTAACCTTACGGAACTTATGTGGCCAATGACAGTGGATCGTTCTGTCCTCCGTCAAAATATGATTTCTGGTATCCTTGATACGGTGGCTTATAACGTAGCTCGTAAGAATAAAAACTTGGCCCTTTACGAGATTGGGAAAGTTTTTGAACAAACTGGCAATCCAAAAGAAGAACTTCCAAATGAAATCAACAGTTTTGCCTTTGCCTTGACAGGCTTGGTTGCTGAAAAAGATTTCCAAACAGCAGCAGTTCCAGTTGATTTCTTCTATGCTAAGGGAATCCTAGAAGCATTATTTACTCGCTTGGGACTAGAAGTGATCTATACAGCAACATCTGAAATCGCTAGCCTTCATCCAGGTCGTACAGCAGTCATTTCACTCGGTGACCAAGTTCTTGGTTTTCTTGGCCAAGTGCATCCAGTCACTGCTAAGGCTTACGATATTCCAGAAACGTATGTAGCTGAGCTCAACCTTTCAGCCATCGAGGCTTCCCTTCAACCTGCTAATCCATTTGTAGAAATTACTAAATTCCCAGCAGTCAGCCGTGATGTTGCCCTCCTTCTCAAAGCAGAAGTGACTCACCAAGAAGTTGTGGATGCTATCCAAGCTGCCGGCGTGAAACGTTTGACAGCTATCAAACTCTTTGACGTCTTCTCAGGCGAAAAATTGGGACTAGGTATGAAGTCAATGGCTTATAGCTTGACTTTCCAAAATCCTGAAGATAGCTTAACGGACGAAGAAGTCGCACGCAACATGGAAAAAATCCAAGCATCGCTCGAAGAAAAAGTCAATGCAGAAGTGCGTTAAATCATCAATCCATCCTTCGGGGTGGATTTTTGAATTTTGAGATAACAATTCAGGACTGAAAATGAACATTTGAGGACATAGCCAACGGATTTATCAAGAAATGAGTATAATAAATTTATCACTTAAAATCTGGAGGACTAAAATGCTTGGTGATGAGGCAATAAAGTCCTTATCCAGTAAACTCCCTTCTTAAGAGTCATGATTTAAAAATGTACATAAATCATTGTAAATGCTATCAAAAAGGAGTATAATGAGTGCAATAAATTTCGGAGGTGGATGATGCTCGAAGTAAGAAATCTAGAGAAAAGTTTTGGTCCTAAGCAAGTTTTGTTTGGTGTTGACTTTCAAGCAAGACCAGGGCGTATTTTGGGACTAGTCGGGAAAAATGGAGCTGGGAAAACAACTATTTTTCACAGTATTTTGAAATTTTTAGACTATCAAGGGGAGATTGAGCTTGATGGTCAAGACATTCGTCAGGAGACCTATGCTCGCATTGGTTATCTACCTGAAGAACGCAGTCTTATGCCTAAATTGACAGTCCTTGAACAAGTTCGTTACTTGGCGACCCTAAAAGGCATGGACACCAAGGAAATCAAAGAAAAACTCCCTCAATGGATGGAAAAACTGGAAGTTAAGGGGAAACTGACGGACAAGATTAAAAGTCTCTCAAAAGGAAATCAACAGAAGATTCAGTTGATTATCACTTTGATTCATGAACCAGACTTGATTATCCTAGATGAGCCTTTTAGTGGCTTGGATCCAGTTAATACCGAACTTCTTAAGCGGGTTATCTTGAAAGAAAAAGAACGCGGCGCGACCATTATCTTTTCTGACCATGTCATGACCAATGTCGAAGAACTTTGTGATGATATCCTCATGATTCGTGATGGGCGTGTGGTCTTGCATGGACCGGTTCAAGAGGTTCGCAATCAATACGGGAAAACACGACTTTTTGTTTCTAGTGACCGAAGCAAGGAAGAACTGGAGAGCCTTCCTCATGTCAAACAGGTTAGCTTGACCAAGCAAGGTAGCTGGAAGTTGATCTTGGATGATGAAAGTGCAGGTAGAGAACTCTTCCCAATCTTGACTCAAGGTCAATATATCGCGACGTTTGATCAACAAGCTCCAACAATCGATGAAATCTTTAAATTAGAATCAGGGGTGGAAGTATGAGAAATATGTGGGTTGTAATCAAAGAAACCTATCTAAGACATGTCAAGTCGTGGAGTTTCTTCTTTATGGTGATTTCGCCTTTCCTCTTTTTAGGTCTATCTGGAGGAATTGGTGTTCTCCAAGGTTCTTCCTTGGCTCAAAATAGTAAGGTAGCAGTAGTTAGTTCTGTTCCTCTTGTTACAGAAGAACTTAAATCGACCAATGGTCTTAACTTTGACTATAAGGATGAAGCGAGTGCCCAAGCCGCTATCAAGGATGAGAAAATAAAAGGTTATCTGACCATTGACCAGGAGAATAGTGTCCTTAAGGCAGTCTATCATGGTGAAACTTCACTAGAGAGTGGAATTAAATTAGCAGTGACCGCTAAGTTGAATGAACTCCAATCCCAACTCAACCGTTCAGAAGCAAATTTGTCTCAGGAACAGGAAAAACGCTTGGCTCAAACGGTTCAATTTACAGAGAAAATTGATGAAGCCAAGGAAAATAAAAAGATGGTCCAAACCTTTGCGGCTGCAGGACTGGGATTCTTCCTTTATATGATCTTAATCACTTATGCTAGTGTTACTGCTCAGGAAGTAGCCAGCGAGAAAGGGACCAAAATCATGGAAGTGGTCTTCTCCAGTATTCGTGCCAGCCATTACTTCTACGCCCGCATGATTGCTCTGCTCCTAGTCATTTTAAGTCATATTGGGATTTATGTCGTTGGTGGTCTTGGAGCTATCTTATTCTTTAAGGATATGCCTTTCTTGGCCCAGTCTGGTCTTCTAAACCACTTGGGAGAAGCCTTCTCGCTTAACACCTTATTATTTATCTTAGTCAGTCTCTTCATGTATGTAGTCTTGGCAGCCTTCTTAGGTTCTATGGTTTCTCGACCTGAAGATGCAGGAAAGGCCTTATCTCCGTTGATGATTTTGATAATAGCTGGTTTTGTTGGCGTTACTGCCCTAGGCGCTGCAGGAGACAATTTGATTTTGAAAATCGGTTCTTATATTCCTTTCATTTCTACCTTCTTTATGCCATTCAGAGCTATCAATGGTTACGCAAATGGACTAGAAGCATGGATTTCGCTTGCTATAACGATTATTTTTGCAGTAACTGCAACAGCTTTTATCGGACGTATGTATGCTAGTTTGGTTCTTCAAACGGATGATTTGGGGATCTGGAAAACCTTTAAACGAGCTTTAAGCTATAAATAAAGTCACGGACCTGTGAGTGTATCTCCCAGGTCTTTTATACTCTTCGAAAATCTCTTCAAATCATGTCAGCTTCCATCTGCAACCTCAAAACAGTGTTTTGAGCAGCCTGTGGCTAGCTTCCTAGTTTGCTCTTTGATTTTCATTGAGTATTAATTAGCTGAAATATTTGCTAAATTCGCAAACTAAGTTCCACCGCTATTAGAAGTGGAAGTTAATCTG
>NZ_CAUPII010000030.1:0-22154 GCF_963511325.1 uncultured Streptococcus sp. | reverse complement strand
AGACTAATTTCCACTTTGGTCAGATAAGTGGAAGTTACTTTGAGAAGTTTCCGAAATATTTTGATAAGAAATTTTAAAAAACACCGATTAGATAAATAAGAAAAATTATGGTATAATAAAACGATACAAAAAAGGAGTAAATATGGACATTTCAGAAATTCGTCAAAAAATTGACGCCAATCGTGAAAAATTAGCTTCTTTTAGGGGGTCTCTTTGACCTCGAAGGGTTAGAAGAAGAAATTGCCATTTTGGAAAACAAAATGACAGAACCTGATTTTTGGAACGATAATATTGCGGCCCAAAAAACGTCGCAAGAATTAAATGAACTAAAAAATACCTACAATACTTTCCACAAGATGGAGGAGTTGCAGGATGAAGCTGAAATCTTACTAGACTTTTTAGCAGAGGATGAGTCTGTTAAGGATGAGTTGGTTGAGAAGCTAGTTGAACTAGATCAGATGATGACTAGCTACGAGATGACTCTGCTCTTGTCAGAGCCTTATGATCATAATAATGCTATTTTAGAGATTCACCCAGGATCTGGTGGAACAGAAGCCCAAGACTGGGGCGATATGCTCCTTCGTATGTACACTCGTTATGGTAACGCTAAAGGCTTTAAGGTTGAAGTCTTGGACTATCAAGCGGGTGATGAAGCAGGAATTAAGTCGGTGACTTTGTCTTTTGAAGGACCAAATGCTTATGGACTTCTCAAATCAGAAATGGGAGTTCACCGTTTGGTACGTATCTCACCATTTGACTCAGCTAAGCGTCGTCACACCTCCTTTACTTCTGTAGAAGTTATGCCAGAGTTGTATGATACTATTGAAGTTGACATCCGAGAAGATGATATCAAGATGGATACTTTCCGATCGGGTGGAGCAGGTGGACAAAACGTCAACAAGGTTTCAACAGGTGTCCGCTTGACTCACATTCCGACAGGGATTGTCGTTGCATCAACCGTTGACCGTACTCAGTACGGAAACCGTGATCGTGCGATGAAGATGCTTCAGGCAAAACTCTATCAAATGGAGCAGGAAAAGAAAGCTGCTGAGGTAGATGCCCTTAAGGGGGATAAGAAAGAAATCACATGGGGTAGCCAAATCCGCTCCTATGTATTTACCCCTTATACCATGGTCAAAGACCACCGTACCAGCTTTGAAGTTGCGCAGGTAGATAAGGTTATGGATGGAGACTTAGATGGATTCATTGATGCCTATCTGAAATGGCGTATTAGTTAATAGAAAGGAAGTCACATGTCGATCATTGAAATGAGAGATGTTGTCAAAAAGTATGACAACGGGACAACAGCCCTACGTGGCGTCTCTGTGAGTATTGAACCAGGAGAGTTTGCCTATATCGTAGGTCCTTCAGGTGCAGGTAAGTCAACCTTTATCCGTGCCTTGTATCGTGAGGTTAAAGTAGAAAAAGGAAGCTTGCAGGTTGCAGGTTTTAATCTCGTAAAGATTAAAAAGAAAGATATTCCGCTCCTTCGTCGTAGTGTTGGAGTTGTCTTTCAGGATTACAAACTTTTGCCAAAGAAAACCGTTTATGAGAACATTGCTTATGCCATGGAGGTTGTCGGTGAAAGTCGTCGTAATATCAAAAAACGAGTTATGGAAGTCTTGGATCTTGTCGGTTTGAAACACAAGGTTCGTTCATTCCCTAATGAATTGTCAGGTGGTGAGCAACAACGTATCGCCATTGCACGTGCTATCGTAAACAATCCTAAGGTTTTGATTGCGGACGAACCAACAGGTAACTTGGACCCAGATAACTCATGGGAAATCATGAACCTCTTGGAACGTATCAATCTTCAAGGAACCACAGTTTTGATGGCAACCCATAACAGTCAAATCGTAAATACCTTGCGCCACCGCGTCATTGCCATCGAGAATGGTCGCGTGGTTCGTGACGAAGCGAAAGGAGAGTACGGATACGATGATTAGTAGATTTTTCCGCCATCTATTAGAAGCTTTAAAGAGTTTAAAGCGTAATGGATGGATGACCATTGCTGCGGTCAGTTCGGTCATGATTACCTTGACCTTGGTTGCTATTTTTGCCTCAGTTATCTTTAATACTGCAAAATTGGCAACGGATATCGAAAACAACGTCCGCGTCATGGTTTATGTCCGTAAAGATATTGAAGACAATAGTGAAACCATCGTCAAAGAAGGCCAGACAGTCACTAATAATGATTACCACAAAGTTTATGATGCTCTCAAGGCTATGCCAGCTGTTAAAAGTGTAACCTTCTCAAGTAAAGAAGAGCAGTACCAAAAGCTGACTGAAACCATGGGTGACGATTGGAAGGTTTTTGAAGGAGATGCCAATCCACTTCATGATGCCTACATTGTCGATACCAATTCACCAAGTGATGTGAAACCAGTCGCTGAAGAAGCTAAGAAAATCGAAGGAGTTTCTGAGGTTCAAGACGGTGGTGCCAATACGGAGCGTCTCTTCAAGTTGGCTTCCTTCATCCGTGTTTGGGGATTGGTCATTGCAGGACTCTTGATTTTCATCGCAGTCTTCTTGATTTCAAATACCATTCGTATCACTATCATTTCACGTAGTCGTGAAATTCAAATCATGCGTTTGGTTGGTGCTAAAAATAGCTACATTCGTGGTCCATTCTTGCTAGAAGGTGCCTTCATTGGGCTATTAGGAGCAACTATTCCATCAATCATGGTTTACTTTATCTATAACCGAGTCTACCAATCAGTTAACCCATCTTTGGTTGGACAAAATCTATCTCTGATTACCCCAGATGCTTTTATTCCATTGATGATTGGTCTTTTGTTCCTCATCGGAATCTGTATCGGTTCACTTGGTTCAGGAATCTCAATGCGTCGATTCTTGAAAATCTAAGTAAGATAGTTTACTAAAATCTATAAAAGTAGGATACCATCGAGGCTTGACCGAGTCAGATGGTCCTACTTTTTATGTTGAACTTATAAACCATACTCTTCAAAAATCTCTTCAAACCACGTCAGCTTCCATCTGCAACCTCAAAATAGTATTTTGAGCTGACTTCGTCAGTTCTATTCACAACCTCAAAACAGTGTTTTGAGCAACCTGCGGCTCGCTTCCTAGTTTGCTCTTTGATTTTCATTGAGTATCAGTTGCTTGCCAATTTTTGGGAAACAGTGTATGATAGGAAAGGACCTTTTTGATAAAAGAGTGATAGGGACTAGATAAAAGATAACTTTTATCTCTACAGTAATATCTAGCTCTTTTGACTTAACATAAATAATGAATGAGGATAAAATGAAACAATTTTTGGAAAAAGTGAGTATACTTTCCCTGTCGTTAGTATTGATCACATCATTTTCAATATCGAGTGCCCTACCAGCCATGTTTGACTATTATCAGGGCTATTCGACTGGTCAGGTCGAGCTTTTGGTCAGCCTTCCATCCTTTGGGATTATGGCCATGCTCCTCTTAAATGGTGTTCTTGAGCGTATTTTCCCTGAACGCCTCCAGTTGACCTTGGGACTTTTGATTTTGTCAATCAGCGGAACAGCTCCCTTCTGGTATCAGGGGTACTACTTTGTCTTTGCTACTCGTCTCCTTTTTGGAATTGGAGTGGGGATGCTAAACGCTAAGGCTATCTCTATCATCAGTGAACGGTACCATGGCAAGACTCGTATCCAGATGCTTGGTTTTCGTGGGTCAGCTGAGGTAGTGGGAGCCTCTATCTTGACGCTGGCAGTCGGTCAACTCTTGGCCTTTGGATGGACTGCAACCTTCCTAGCCTATGCAGCAGGTCTAGTTGTTCTTGTACTCTTCCTTCTCTTTGTCCCTTATGGAAAAGGAGAAACTCATGAGTCCAAGCAAAAGACAGAAGAAGCAACCAAACTAACTCGCTCCATGCTACAGCTGATTTTCTTCCTTGCCATTGGTGCTGCTGTGATCGTGTGTACAAATACTGCCATTACCTTCCGTATTCCTAGTCTCATGATTGAGGCAGGCTTTGGAGATGCTCAGTTGTCTAGTCTGGTACTCAGTGCCATGCAGTTGATTGGGATTCTGGCGGGAATTAGCTTTTCTTTCCTCATCTCTGCCTTTAAGGAAAAATTGTTATTGGTTGCAGGTGTAACCTTTGGTATTGGGCAAATCATCATCGCCCTTTCACCTTCTCTTTGGCTAGTCGTTGCAGGTTCGGTCTTAGGAGGATTCGCCTATAGCATTGCCCTTACGACAGTCTTTCAGTTAATTTCTGAGAGAATCCCAGCAAAGCTCCTCAACAAAGCAACTTCTTATGCTGTTTTGGGATGTAGTTTTGGTGCCTCCTTAACACCTTTTGTTCTTTCAGGAATTGGCTTAGTAACAACGAATGGTCGAATGACCTTTATTATTCTAGGAGCATGGATGATTGCGACATCAGTCCTTGTTTCTCTCCTATTGAAAAAAGAAGCTTAATAAAAAGAGGCTGAGAAAAAATCTTTACAATCAGAAAAAACGCATATTATCAGGTGTTGAATACTTGATACTATGCGTTTTATTTTTTTCATTTTCTGATAATACTCTTCGAAAATCAAATTCAAACTGCGTCAACGTCGCCTTGCCGTATATATGTTACTGACTTCGTCAGTTCTATCCACAACCTCAAAGCAGTGCTTTGAGCAACCTGCGGCTAGTTTCCTAGTTTGCTCTTTGATTTTCATTGAGTATAAAATTGAGTTTTTGATCAACTTTTTTTAGTGATCAGGCGAACATTTGCCAAAAGTAATCAATGATGTAGGTCAAGCCGTATGTGTAAACGACCAGGGTAAAGGGCTTTGTCAGAACGATGATGGTCATGTAACGTTTGAAGCTCATCTTGGTCAAAGCAGCTAACATACAGAGAAAGTCCGCTGGACTAACCGGCCAAATCATCATAAAGATAAAGAATCGATCAAAGCGATTGCCCTTGTCTAGCCAACCGATGTACTTATCATAGGTACGCTTGCTGACGACAGACTGAACAAAGGGTGCTCCGTAGAGGCGAACCAGATAAAAGATAATGGCGCAACCAATAACAATACCAATATAGTTGTAGATAGTGCCTATGATATGCCCGTAGATAAAGACACCTGCCACAGAGGTTAGAGCACCGGGAATGATAGGAACAACCGTCTGTAAAATCTGCAAAAAGATAAAAAGTGGTGGTCCCCAGATACCGGCCTGTTGGATAAAGGCAGATAGGGTTTCCTTGGAATACAAGACTCCAGCCTGATAGGCCCAGATACAGAAAATCAAAGTACCAACTCCACCGATGATGGAAGAAATATTAATTGCTTGCTGTAGAAGGGGAGAAACAGCTTTCATTTCTTTATCGTGTGACATGTAAACTCCTCTTGAGTAGTATGATTCTACTATACCATATTTTGAGGAGAAAGACTATATGGGGTACTTTATGTGACTTTGCCTCAAGTATGGTAAAATGGGAATAAGAAAATGGCAGCTTAGAATGAGGAAAATAATGTTAGGATTGAAGTTTAATGGCACTTGGCGCAACTACCAAAGACAGGTCTTGGATAACTTTCAGGAATATCAATCAGATGGCCATGTCCACTTGGTGGCAGCACCAGGTTCTGGGAAAACAACCATTGGGATCGAGTTGATTGCCCGCTTTGATAATCTAGCCCTGGTTTTGGTGCCGACTGTTACCATTCGGGAACAATGGGTGGATAGGATTCGCAAGGCCTTTTTAGAGAATGAGGACCAGGTCACAAGTCTCGTTTCTCAAAATCTCAAGGACATGAAGCAAATCACCATCGCCACCTACCAAGCCTTTCACAGTGCCATGCAACAAGTACAATCTCAAGAAGATAATGGCGAGGTTGAAGACTTTGTCGGCTTTGACCTGCTTGCCAGCCTCAAGGAAAAGGGTGTCGAAACCCTCTGTCTGGACGAATGCCATCACTTGAGAAATGAATGGTGGAAAAGCCTAGAAGACTTCCGTAAAAATTACCCGCAACTACAAGTCATCTCACTCACTGCAACACCGCCATATGACAGTGAGCCAGAACTCTGGGATCGCTATCTCCAGATGTGTGGCGAGATCGACCAAGAAATAGCAGTGCCAGAACTGGTCAAGGAAGACACCCTCTGCCCTCATCAGGATTTTGTCTATATCTGTTTTCCGACCAAGGAAGAAGACAAGCGCTTGGAAGAGTTTGAGGATACCAAGTGGCAATATGTCAGCCACCTAGTCGTTGATCGTGACTTTCAAGAGTTGATTAAGAGTTCCAAGGTTCTCAAAGGGGAAATCTCTGCGGATATGCTCCTCGAAGATCCCAAGTATCTCTCAGCCTTCCTCATTTATCTACAGGCTCAAAAGCTAGAAATTCCTAAGTACTTACGAGATTTACTGGGAGCTGAAGGCTTGCCTGCTCTTAATTACTACTGGCTCGAAGTCCTCTTGCAAGGCCTTCTCTATCAGACACCCGACTGGTATGAGGACCCACAGGAGACAAAGAAAAAGATAGAAGCCGAGTTGAAATCAAGAGGGCTAATCGAAAAACGTCAGGTTTTCTTGCTCAAATCCAAAGCCAATGACCAAATCCTCAATCAATCTCTAGGAAAACTGGCTGGCATCGCATCTATCTTTGAAACCGAGTATACTAGTCTAGGTCAGGACTTGAGACAGTTAGTCTTGGCGGACTATATCCGCAAGGATTTTGCTAGTTATCTGGGAGATGACCAAGCGCCAATCACGTAATTAGGTGTCCTCCCTTACTTTGAAACTATTCGCCGAAGTGAGCAAAAACAAGGCCTTTCTGTCCCCATAGCAGTCCTTTCAGGTAGTGTCGTTATCATACCGTCCAGTGTCAAGGAAGAACTCGAAGCACTCATCCCAAATACCAACTTGACCTTCTCAGCCATCGGAAAACTCGACCAAGGAGCCTATCTCCAAGTAGGCTTTCCATCTAGCTTTAAGGGGATGGTCGCAGCAGTGACTGAGCTCTTCCAACGTGGTTCTATCCAGGTCTTGGTCGGAACCAAGTCTCTCTTAGGAGAAGGATGGGATGCGCCTTGCGTCAACTCTCTCATCCTAGGAAGTTTTGTCGGAAGCTTTATGCTCAGTAATCAGATGCGAGGCCGTGCTATCCGTATCTGGCAAGGACATCCAGATAAGACCAGTAATATCTGGCACCTAGTAGCCATCAAACCATATAAAAATCCAGCCTTTTCTAAGGAGGATCAAGAAGAACAAGACCTCAATCCATATCAAGACTTACAAACCCTTGCCCGTCGGATGGACCATTTCCTTGGCTTGTCCTGTAAGGAAGAGACCATCGAAACAGGTCTGTATCGCTTGAACTTTCCTGAGTTCCCACTTAAGAAAAAGAAACTCGAAGACTACAACGAGAAGATCAAGGAACTATCCAAGGATCGTGGCTCCCTTCGTAAAAAATGGCAAAACTCTCTCATCGTTGCTGACAAGATTGAGATTGTCAATGAAGTAGCGACCGACAGCAAACGAATCCCTCTGCTTGCCCTAGCAGATGCTGAAAAGTGGCTTCGCTATGCTTTTATGGTATTTGCCATTAGTCTCCTGACTTATGTCTTTAGACTCACCTTCTTTGACTTGCCATGGTTGACAGCTCTTTGTGGCCTCTTCCTAGCCATTACAGCCTTTCGCTATTACAGCTACAAGAGTCCTTATGTACGCCTACGTCAGGTGGGTGAAGGTATTCGTAATGCCATGCTAAAGATGGGGCATCTTTCCGATGATCGGTCGCGCGTGCAGGTGGAAGAAGATAAGGATAGCTATTGCGTTTTTGCCTATCTAAAAGGTGGTAGTATGCGAGACAAGGAACTCTTTTCTCAGACCTTAGGAGAATTCTTTGCACCCGTGGACAATCAACGCTACCTCTTAGTAGCAAAAAAAGCACCAGCAGGTCAATCCAAGTATTTTGTAGTTCCTAGCCTCTTTGAAAAGCGCAAGGAAGAAGCTCAGCTCTTTCTAGACGCAGTCGCCCCTCAGCTAGGTGATTACCAGCTAGTCTACACCCGCAACGAAGCAGGCAGAAAAGTCTTACTCGAATCCCGACTCAAATCCCTAGCTAACAAAAATGACCGCCTCATTACCAAGAAGAAGGTTAAAAGTGCTTTGAAGTAGGGAGAGTTACAATTTTAATGTTTATATAAAGTAAAAAGGAAGTAATTATGTCAGATACAATTTTAATTTTGGGCAATGGATTTGATATTGCAATGGGTCGAAAAACAAAGTATACAGATTTTATTGAGTTTGAACAGAGATTATTCGATAGACCAGAAAGTGACTTACAAGCTTTTCTAGATTCTAAAAACATAGATATTGATAAATACAAAGATAATTTGTATTTGAAATTTATTAATGAGAATAAAGATACTCTTGGAGATAATTGGTCTAATCTTGAAACCATGATTTCTCAACTTTCTGAAGCTGTAATGTATTGTAAAGAGAATACTGATTTGTTGTATTCTATAGGATATAATGAACCATTCCTTCAACATATAGAAAGAAATATGCTTCAATTACAAAAGGATAGAAATTATTGTTCAAAATCATATGTTGGACGTCTATTTTTCTCCCTATTTTATGAAAAAGGATGGAAAAAATTAGAAAGAGAAGTTGCATTGGATAAATTAAATAACGAATTTATCAGGCAACTTGATCTATTGGTTGAATTGTTAGAAATATATTTATCTTATATAGACTTTCTTGATTTTAAAGTTATCGAGATAAAATCCAAGCCAACAGCTCTAGATGCAATATCAGATTTGTCAAATTCCTCTGTCCTAAACTTTAATTATACTAACACCTCAGGATATTTATTTGGGACTTCTGAGGAGAAAACTCATTTCATACATGGGCGAATTGACTTAGATGGAACTTTTAGTCGCATCAATACAATGGTCTTTGGAATTGAAGATAAAGAAAATGATGTCAACAGTGATTTAATTCCTTATCAGAAGTATTACCAAAGGATTGTTAAAGAGACAGGAAATGAATTTGAAGAATTTTTCAGACAAACGATTCAATTTCCTGATAATGATTTTGAGGGTTATATTACTTCAAAAAATATCATTATTTTCGGTCATTCAGTAGATCCATTGGATAAAGAAATATTTCAAAAATGTTTTGAATTAGCAAAGAAAGGTGACTATCCATATCGATTTATTTTTACTTATTTTGATGAACCAGCTAAACGTTCGATTATTAAGAATCTCGCAATCATCCTTGGTAAAGAAAAACTGATAGAGTTAACAGGAAAACGGAATATTTTATTTGTTAAAAGTGATGATAAGGATGGTATGAAAGAGGTTTTGCTATCTTAATAAAGTCAAAAAGTAATTAAATTTTTAGAAAACAATAGTAAGATTTTTTAAAAAAATTTAGTACTCCCACTCGCTCTAGTCAGGTCGAGTGGTTTTTCTTGAAATATGATAAAATAGAAAAGATAATACATTAATTAAGGAAAGTAAAAATGGCAAGTAAAGAAAATGCAGAACGCAAGGAGCTGCATCGTAAAATTTGGGCGATTGCGGACGATGTTCGTGGTGCTGTAGATGGTTGGGATTTTAAACAGTATATACTGGGAATTCTGTTCTATCGCTTTATTTCAGAGCATATGGCAGACTATTTTGACCGTGCTGAGCATGAAGCTGGCGACTTAGAATTCCGTTATGCTAAATTGAGTGACCAAGAAGCTGAGCAAGATTTTAAACCAGGGACAGTTGAGGATAAGGGATTTTTTATCCTTCCGAGTCAACTATTTGAAAATGTTGTGGAGAATGCCTCGCAAAATGAAAATTTAAACGAAGAATTGGCCAATATTTTCCAAGCTATTGAGAAGTCAGCTATTGGATTCAAATCAGAGGATGATATTAAAGGTCTATTTGATAACTTGGACACAAGAAGTAACATCCTTGGTGGTACTGTTCCAGAAAAGAATAAACGTCTTTCTGATATCCTTAATGGTATCAATAGTATTAACTTTGGCAACTTTGAGGAAAATGACATTGATGCCTTCGGGGATGCCTATGAGTTCTTGATTTCCAACTATGCGAGCAATGCTGGTAAAAGTGGTGGGGAATTTTTCACTCCTCAGACAGTTTCTAAATTACTTGCTCGCCTAGTGATGGTCGGTAAGGACAAGATTAATAAGGTCTATGACCCGACATGTGGTTCAGGCTCGCTCTTGCTGCAGATGAAAAAACAATACGAAGATCATATTCTAGAGGATGGTTTCTTTGGTCAGGAAATCAATATGACTAACTATAACTTGGCTCGTATGAATATGTTCTTGCACAATATCAACTACAATAACTTTGATATTAAGCGAGGAGATACCCTTTTAAATCCTCAGCATTTAGATGAGAAACCTTTTGATGCTATCGTTTCTAATCCTCCATACTCTGTCAAATGGGTGGGAGATGGAGACCCAACTCTCATAAATGATGACCGTTTCGCTCCTGCAGGGAAACTAGCTCCTAAGTCAAAAGCTGACTTTGCCTTTATCATGCATAGTCTCAACCACTTATCTAATAAAGGTCGAGCAGCTATTGTATGTTTCCCAGGTATTTTCTATCGTGGAGGAGCTGAAAAGACCATTCGTCAGTATCTAGTAGATAACAACTTTATTGAAGCAGTTATTGCCCTTCCAGATAATCTCTTCTTTGGTACTTCTATCGCGACCACGATTTTAGTTCTGGCGAAGAATAAACTTGAAAATAAAACCCTCTTTATTGATGCGAGTAAAGAATTCAAAAAAGAGACCAATAACAATGTTTTGACAGATAGTAATATTGAGCATATTGTTGAATTGTTCACTAATTATCAAAGTGTGGATTATAAATCTGCGCTGGTTGATAATGATGTGATTGGCTTAGAGCAAGACTACAATCTATCTGTCTCAACCTATGTCGAACAAGAAGACACACGTGAGAAGATTGATATTGATGTTCTTAATAAAGAAATCGCTGAGACTGTTGCTAAGATTGATTACTTACGTGCAGAGATAGATAAAATTGTAGAGGAGCTAAGCCATGGCAAATGATGTAATTCTCTATAGAACGGATGATGGCGAGTCAGCTATTGAACTACATTTGGATAATGGTACAGTCTGGCTGACCCAACAGGAACTAGCTGAGCTCTTTCAAACTTCCAAGCAAAACATTAGTAAACATATCAAGGCCATCTTTGAAGATGGTGAATTGTCGGAAGAAGCAACTGTCAACTATAAGTTGACAGTTCAAAATGAGGGGAATAGAAGTGTTCAACGAAATGTTGCCTACTATAATCTTGATATGATTTTAGCGATTGGCTATCGTGTACGCTCCCCTCGTGGAATCCAGTTTAGACACTATGCTTCGACAGTCTTGAAAGAATATCTGATCAAGGGCTTTGCGATGGATGATGAGCGTCTGAAAAATTTGGGTGGTGGCTCTTACTTTAAAGAACTTCTAGAAAGAATCCGAGACATTCGCTCGAGTGAAAAAGTCTTTTACCGTCAGGTTTTGGATCTTTTCGCGACGTCTAGTGACTATAATGCAAATTCACCAGAAGCAAAGAAGTTCTTTGCGACGGTTCAAAACAAGATGCATTATGCTATTCACCACAACACTGCGAGTGAACTCATTTATAACCGTGTCGATAGTGAGAAGGAATTTATGGGCCTGACTACTTTTAAGGGAGATCTTCCTACTTTGTCCGAAGCAAAAGTTGCTAAGAATTATCTGACCGAAAAGGAACTCCGTGGGCTTAATCAGCTTGTATCAGGATATCTAGACTTTGCGGAAAGGCAGGCTGAGCGAGAAGAAGTCATGACCATGGCTGATTGGGTGGCTCACGTGGATCGAATCCTTCTCGCTACTGGTGAAGACTTACTTGAAAATAGTGGTTCTATTTCTCGTGAACAGATGAAACATAAGGTAGGCAAGGAATATAAGAGTTATCAATCCAAGACCCTCAGTCAAGTTGAAAAAGATTACCTCAAGGAAATTAAAAGTATCGAGAATATTACAAAGGAAGGAGGTAAATGATGAATATCCTAGAAGAAATCCAAAACTGTCCCGTTGAGTGGAAAGAGTTGGGGGAAGTGTGTGAATTAAAAAATGGATACACACCCTCAAAAACTAATAAAGAATTTTGGGAAAATGGAACTATACCATGGTTTAGATTAGAGGATATACGTAAAAATGGACGGGTATTGTCTAATTCACTACAGCATGTCTCCAGAAATGCAGTTAAGGGAGGTAAAGTTTTTACTGCTAATTCAATAATTATTTCTACAACAGCTACCATAGGAGAAATTGCTTTGATTACTGTTCCTTTTTTATGTAATCAGCAGATAACCGCTGTTATGAAAAGACAAAAATATGATAAAGATATAGATATGAAGTTTTTATTTTATTACTTACATATTCTAAGTAATGATATGAAGAAAGGAATAAATGAGGGTAGCTTTCCAATTGTTTCTTTATCGAAAATGAGGAGTTTTAAAATCCCAATTCCTCCTCTTGAAATTCAAGAAAAAATCGTACAAATACTTGACAAAATGACTGAGTATGTTACTGAATTGACCTCAGAATTGACCTCAGAATTGACCTCACGTAAAAAGCAATATTCTTTTTATCGTGATAAGCTTTTATCATTTGAGGATGAGGTTTATCAGGTTGAGTGGAAGACTTTGGGTGAGATAGCAGAAAATCTAGATAGCAAGAGAAAGGCAGTTGCAAAAGGGGGGCGTAGTTCAGGTGTTTATCCATATTATGGTGCTTCTGGGATAGTTGATTATGTTGATGACTTCATATTTGATGGAGATTTTCTTTTGGTATCTGAGGATGGGGCAAACTTAGTTGTTCGTAAAACTCCTATTGCATTTTCTATTACGGGTAAAACTTGGGTTAATAACCATGCTCATGTATTAAAATTTGATAATATGATTAATCAAAAATTTGTTAATTATTATTTAAACAACATTGATTTATCACTATACATTTCTGGAGCTGCGCAACCAAAGCTAAATCAGCAAAATTTAAATAATATTAAGATTCCTTATCCATCCCTCGAAATCCAATCTCGTATTGTTCAAGTTTTAGATAACTTTGAAATGGTTTGTAACGACTTAAATATCGGACTGCCCAAGGAGATTGAACTGCGTCAAAAACAGTACGAATATTTTCGAGATAAACTCTTGACATTCGTCGCCGAAGGCGAGTACACTGAGAGTAGAGTAGAGTAGAGGAGTGGGACAACTCCGCTATTATCAAACTTTTACAGTGGGTATTTGGTCCAATTCGAGTGAAATTGGGAGCAGTTGCGGAATATAGCCAAAAGAGGATTAGTGTGACAGATTTAACTTCTGAAACTTATGTTGGAGTTGATAATTTGTTACAAGATAGAAAAGGGAAAACAGTTGCTACATTCTTACCTGAACAAGGAAGTGTTACAACCTATAATCAGGGTGATATATTGATTGGTAATATCAGACCTTATCTCAAAAAAATTTGGTTTTCTAATCAAGTTGGTGGGACAAGTGGTGATGTCTTGACAATTCAAAATTCTATAACCCCTTGTATGGGAAATAAATATTTATATTATATTCTGTCAGATGATAGATTCTTTTATTATAATGTGCAATATTCAAAAGGTTCTAAGATGCCCCGAGGAGATAAGCAAGCTATTATGCAATATAAGTTTATATTGCCATCCTTTACTGAGCAAGAAAGAGTCGTCTCCATTCTCGATAATTTCAACACCTTAACCAACTCTCTTTCTGAAGGCCTCCCAAAGGAAATCGAACTAAGACAGAAGCAGTATGAATACTGGAGAGAACAATTATTAAACTTCACTAGATAAATTCTTGAATCATTTTGAGATAGAATCTCAATTAAAATAAAAAAGGAAGCATGCTATGGTTGATTATTCAAAAATACATGAAGTAATTGCGGAAACAAATGAAGGGATTCTCTTGGCTGAGTATCAACCAGAGTATCGCACGGATAGAGAATATCAGTCAGAGGCTGATTTAGAAAATCAGCTGATTTCTGATTTGGTGAATCATCTCAACTATGAACGCTTAAATATTCATACTCCCGCAGAAATTTTAGCAAATACCAAGGTTCAGATTGAAAAGCTAAATAAGGTGACTTTTACAGATGATGAGTGGAATCGCTTTGTAGTGGAATATCTGGATTGTCCCAATGAAGGGTTAGTTGAAAAAACACGAAAAATCCAAGAGAATCATATCTATGACTTTGTCTTTGATGATGGACGGATTAAAAATATTTTCATCATTGATAAGAAAAACATTCACAACAACAGTATGCAGGTCATCAACCAAGTGACCCAGGTGGGTAGTCATACTAATCGTTACGATGTCACTATCTTAGTAAATGGTCTACCTCTAGTTCAGATTGAATTAAAGAAGCGAGGGGGAAGTCTTAAAGAAGCTTTTGAACAAATCCATAGATATAGCAAGGAGAGTTTCAATAGCGAAAATTCTTTATACAAGTATATTCAAATTTTTGTGATTTCTAATGGGACTTTTACACGCTACTTTGCAAATACAACAGCTCAGAATAAAAATCATTATGAGTTTACCTGTGAGTGGGCAGACCGTAAGAACAAGACTATTCACGAATTGGAAGATTTTACTGTTACTTTCTTAAGCAAGCGTGTCCTCTTGGAAGTTTTGACCAAGTATTGTGTTTTTGATGTGGATAATACCTTGCTCATCATGCGTCCTTATCAGATAGCAGCAACTGAAAGTATCTTGCGTAAGATTCATTCTTCCAATGAAATGAAGAATTTTGGAACCATCAATGCTTGTGGTTATATCTGGCATACGACAGGGTCAGGGAAAACCTTGACCAGCTTTAAGACTGCGCGCTTAGCGACAGAGTTGGACTACATTGACAAAGTGATATTCGTTGTAGATAGAAAAGACTTAGACTATCAAACTATGAAGGAATATCAAAAATTCCAACCAAATTCAGTCAATGGTAGTAACAATACAAAAGAACTACAACGCAGTATCGAAGAAAATGATGATCGAATTGTTGTCACAACGATTCAAAAGTTAAATAAATTCATCACTGCGAATCCAAACCATGAAATCTATAGTAAAAAATGTGTTCTAATCTTTGATGAATGTCATCGCTCCCAGTTTGGAAAGGCTCAAAAACGTATCAAAAAAGCCTTTAAGCAGTATGCTTTATTTGGATTTACAGGGACCCCGATTTTTCCAGAAAATAGCTTGACTGGAGAAACAACACAAGAGGTTTTTGGAGAGCAACTTCATAACTACGTTATTACAGATGCTATTCGAGATAAAAAAGTCTTGAAGTTCAAGGTTGATTACAACTATATCAAGCCTGAAATCAATAAGTATAGAGAAGCGGAAAAGGCAGTCGGCCGAGAGCTCGATGAAAAGAAACTCAAAAAGATGGAAAAGGAACTCCTTTTGCATCCTGAACGGATTGCAACCATCACAGAGTATCTGTTGAGAGTTTATAATGATAAGACGCATCGAAATCAACACTATACTCATAAACAAAAACAACTATCTGGATTTAATGCCATGCTGGCTGTACAAAGTATTGAAGCTGCGAAATTATACTACGAAGAACTCCAGCGACAACAAGCAGAATTACCAGAAGCTAAGCGTTTGAAGATTGCGACTATCTTTAGCTTTGCGCCTAACGAAGAACAGTCAGCTTATGGAGAAATTCAAGATGAAGAGCTAGATCCTAAAGATACAGCCATGCCTCTTTCATCTAAAGAGTTTCTTACTAAAGCAATCTTCGATTATAATCAAATGTTCAAGACCAACTTTTCGACTGATGGGAAAGAGTTTCAAAATTACTATCGTGACCTTTCTAAACGAGTTAAGTCCAAGGAAGTGGATCTGCTGATTGTAGTGGGTATGTTCTTGACAGGATTTGATGCTCCAACCATGAATACTCTTTTTGTCGATAAAAATCTACGTTATCACGGTTTGATTCAGGCGTTTTCTAGAACCAATCGTATTTTTAACAAAGTTAAACCATTTGGAAATATCGTATGTTTCCGTGATTTAGAAAAAGCTACTCAAGAAGCTATTAAAACCTTTGGGGATACTAATAAGCTTGATATTATCTTAGAAAAAAGTTTTAGCGAATACATGGACGGTTTCGTAGATCAGGTAACGGGTATTAAGGTCAAAGGTTATACAGAAGTCTGTCAAGAAATTCTGGAAAGATTCCCTAATCCACAAGAAATTGAAACAGAACATGATAAAAAAGAGTTTGTTAAATTATTTGGTGAGTTTCTGAAACTTGACAACGTTCTTCGAAATTATGATGAGTTTCAAGAAATCGATAAACCTATCTCGGAAGGTTATCTCCAAGATTTAAGAAGTACTTATGTAGAAATTCGAGATGAATTCTTAAATCTTAAAAATTATGAAAGAACAAAAGATTTAGGTGTTGACCTTTCAGATATTGAATTTGAGATTGAACTCTTAAAAACTGACGAGATTAATCTAGATTATATTCTTGCTTTGATTGTCGAAAAATCGAAGAACTCTGAGTCTAAAGAAGCAATGAAAGCTGAAGTTAGCCGTGTTATTCGCTCAAGTATTGATATTCGTGCTAAGGAAGAGTTGGTGATTGGCTTTATTAATGATACTGATTTAGCAAGTCTGAAAGACCATGATGAGATTATCAATGCATTCTATGCTTATGGTAAAGAACGTAAAGCAGTCGCTATTCGTGAATTAGCAGAGTCTGAAAAGCTTGTAAAAGATTATCAATTATTCATTGATCGATCTATTCAACGAGGTTATGCTGAGAATAGTGGAGCTGACTTGGATTCGATTATTCCACCGACTTCTCGTAGACAAGGAGCTCGTGAGCGTAAGAAACAAGAAGTTTTACATCAGATTCAATTATTGGTTGAAATCTACTCTGGTATTTAACAAAGTGAACGTTAAATTTATCAAAAAATCAATTCGCTCATTTTTAAAATATAACTTTGTTTCCGTATTTCCTGGGAACTAGTAGAAAGATAGGAGAAATATGGAAAACAACAACCAACGTGCCCTTTGTCAGAAACTCTGGGCGGAAAATAAATACCTTGTTTTGAGCTATTCTAGCAATATTTACAAGGACATTCGCCAGTACCTCAAGCAAGAAGTGGTGGAAGTGAGTCAGGTTCAAGAGATGATTGACCGTGCCTGCCAGATTCCAGAACACAGGGGTCAGGTTTGCAATGCCTTTCAGCATATTTGGGGCTATTTTAAAAAGCAAGCCAGCCTTGACGAGCGCAAGGACTATATGCTCTTGCTGGATCGCTACCGCTTTGGTCAGGTTTCCAAGCAAGACTTGATTGCTAGGACCAGAGATTTGCTTGAACGTTACCCAAATGCTTATCTGCAAGATTCTACCCTGCTGAAAGGAGACTCCCATGAGACTTTGGCATGAGGCTTTGATTTCGCAACTTCCCCGTCCGCAGCTCTTGGGGCAACATCGAGAGTGCTGCGCTCTTCGTGGCAATGGTTGGGGTAGAAAGCATGCGACGGTTGACTATGTCTTTACCCACTCGCCCTATCGTCTCTATGCCTATCATCGTTTGATCATGGAGGAGATGGCTGACCGTGGCTACAATGTCAGTCCAGAGTGGCTAGACAAGAACTACCGAGGTAAGACTTGCCCTACTTATCAAGACTTAGCAGAGGAAAAGCTGAAAAGTCCTATCTATAGCGAGCATGACGCTGCCTACTATGAGGAGTGCCTGGCTAATCTCCGTGAGAAAGGCATTGAGCTGGAGTAAGGGTCAGGATTAACTCTAATTAAGAACTCTTTTCGTAAATTTTTCGAATAATAAAAATGAGACCTTTAGAATGATTCTAAGGTCTTCTTTTTGTAAGTATTTGGATTTACTTTTAATAACTTTTGAGTTATAATTTTAAAAAGCCAAGCGTGAACTAAAGGACTTAAAAGAAAGAGGGATAAGTGATGAAGAATAGTGCCGTTGGGAGTAACTGGAAGGATGTTCGGTCTCAACTATTTACCAAGGAGGAAATCCTTGAAAGTGATATGCGAGTGGCTATCATGAGTGAGTTGATTGAGGCTAGGCATGAGCAAGGAATTAGCCAGAAAAAGTTAGAAGAACTTAGTGGAGTGAGCCAGCCTGTCATAGCTAGGATGGAAACAGGAAAGACGAGTCCTCAGTTGGATACCGTCTTAAAAGTTCTAGCCAGTTTAGGCAAGACACTAGCAGTCGTCCCACTTGAACAGGAAAAAGGTTGATAGGAATGAAATGACTTGGTTTGCTAAAATCATCCACTGGATAATTTTACCTCCCGTCCGCACTTTTTCAGGGAAATATCAGAATTACAAAAGAAAACCAACTTATAGTCTTTTCTAATAACAAGCCATAGTCAACTCTCAGTTTACTCAAGTTTGACTATGAACATGGCTATCTTGAAAATCTATTAATCATTGTCTACCAAAGGATTTGGGGAATCTTCTCCAAATCTTTTTTTGTACTTCAAATAACGATATAGTTTCAAACTATATCAAAGCCTAATTTTTTACAATTATACAGATGATTTCTTTTCTGTTAAGATAGTTTCAACAACAATTTTTGGAGGACAAAACATGTCAACTACAATTATCGGTTTCCCTCGTTTGGGTGAATTCCGTGAATTAAAATTTACAACTGAAAAATACTTTAGAAAAGAAATCTCAGAAGAAGAACTCTTGGCTGCGGCTAAAGAATTGCGCGCTAAACACTGGAACATCGTCAAAGAAAAAGGTATCACTGAAATCCCATCAAATGACTTTTCTCACTATGACAACTTCCTTGATGCTGCTTTCCTTTTCAACGTAGTTCCTGCATCAGTACAAAACTTAGAATTATCTGATCTTGAACGCTACTTTGCTTTGGGACGTGGTTACCAAGGAGAAAAAGGGGATGTTCGTGCCCTTCCGATGAAGAAATGGTTCAACACTAACTACCACTACATCGTTCCTAAATTTGAAAAAGACACTCAAGTAAAATTGGCTGGTCACAAGATCTTCGATGAGTTCCAAGAAGCAAAAGAACTTGGTCTCAACACTCGTCCTGTCCTTGTAGGTCCATTCACTTTCCTTCAATTATCAGACTTTGAAGAAGGTGTGAAAGCAGAAGATTTCGTAGATAGCTTAGTAGCTGCTTACCAAGAAGTCTTTGCAAAATTGGCTGAACTTGGTGCAACTCGTATCCAACTCGATGAAGCTGCTCTTGTCAAAGACTTGACAGAAGAAGAAAAAGCTCTCTTCTTGAACCTCTACAATAAGCTTTTGGCTGACAAGAAAGGTCTTGAAGTTTTGCTTCAAACTTACTTCGGTGACGTTCGTGACGTTTACGCTGACCTTGTGAAATTGCCAGTAGATGCAATCGGTTTGGACTTCGTTGAAGGTAAGAAAACTCTTGAACTCGTTAAAGGTGGCTTCCCAGCTGACAAGACTCTTTATGCAGGTATTGTCAATGGTAAGAACATCTGGCGCAACAACTACGAAAAGAGCTTGGCTGTTCTTGAGCAAATTCCAGCTGAAAACATCGTTTTGACTAGCTCATGTTCACTTCTTCATGTGCCATTTACAACTGCTAATGAAGAATTTGAACCAGCTATCTTGAACCACTTTGCATTTGCAGTTGAAAAATTGGATGAGATCCGTGACTTGGATGCTATCCGCAACGGTCAAGGGGGAGAAGCACTTGCAGCAAACAAAGAACTCTTTGCGACTGAACGTGTTGGTGAAAATGCGGAACTTCGTGCTCGTATCGCTGGATTGACAGATGCAGACTACACTCGTTTGCCAGCCTTTGCTGAACGTGAAGCTATCCAAGAAGATGCCTTCAAACTTCCAGCTCTTCCAACAACAACCATCGGTTCATTCCCTCAAACTAAGGAAGTTCGTGCCAAACGTTTGGCCTTCCGTAAGGGTGAATTGTCACAAGAAGAATACGATGCCTTCCTTGCTGAAACCATCGACGAATGGATCAAATGGCAAGAAGAAGTTGGATTTGACGTGCTTGTACACGGTGAATTCGAGCGTAATGACATGGTTGAGTACTTCGGTCAAAACTTGTCAGGTTACCTCTTCTCTAAGAATGGTTGGGTACAATCATACGGTATGCGTGGGGTTAAACCACCAATCATCTGGGGTGATGTAACTCGTCTCAACCCAATCACTGTGAAATGGTCTAGCTACGCACAAAGTCGTACGGACAAACCTGTTAAAGGTATGTTGACTGGACCTGTTACCATCCTTAACTGGTCATTCCCACGTGAAGACATCTCTATCAAGGATTCTACTCTTCAAATCGCTCTTGCAATCAAGGATGAAGTTCTTGACCTTGAAGCTGCAGGCGTGAAAATCATCCAAATCGACGAAGCTGCTCTTCGTGAGAAATTGCCACTCCGTCGTAGCGACTGGTACGAAGACTACCTTGACTGGGCAATTCCTGCCTTCCGCTTGGTACACTCAACAGTAGCACCAGACACACAAATCCACACTCACATGTGTTACTCAGAATTTACAGATATCATCCCAGCTATCGACAACTTGGATGCAGACGTTATCTCATTTGAGGCTAGCCGTTCAAACCTTGAAATCTTGGACGAACTCAAAGCGAAAAACTTCCAAACAGAAGTTGGACCTGGGGTTTACGATATCCACTCACCTCGTGTGCCTAACGAAGGCGAAATCGACCACACCATCGAAGCAATCCTTGCTAAAGTGCCAAGCAGAAAAGTTTGGATCAACCCTGACTGTGGTTTGAAAACACGTGGTATTCCAGAAACGAAAGAAAGCTTGATCCGCCTTGTAGAAGCTGCGAAAGCTGCGCGTGAGAAATTGTAAGAAAAGACAGTTCTCCATACATGGTTGATCAGTAAGAAATCAACTAGAAAAAGGTTTATACATTATGTCACGTCAAACACCGTCCCTCTCATTTGAAGTTTTCCCTCCAAACCCAGCAGTAGGCAATGACAAAATTATTGCAGCCCTGAAAGATATGCAGGACTTGGCGCCACACTTTATCAGTGTGACTGCCAGCAATAATAAATTTAATATCAAAGAGACGACGGTTCGTTTGGCTGACTATATCCAAAATGACTTGGAGATTCCAACCATTGCTCACTTGCCAGCTATCTATCTAACTAAGGATAAGGTGGCTGAGACAATTGCAGATTTGGATAAGGTTGGGGTTCAGAAAATCTTGGCTCTTCGTGGAGATGTCATCCCTGATGTGGAACCACAAAAGGACTTCCGTTATGCGACAGACCTGATTGAATTCATCAAGGAGCAGGCGCCACACTTTGAAATTATTGGTGCTTGTTACCCAGAAGGGCACCCTGATTCACCAAACCAAATCTCAGATATTCAAAATCTTAAGAAAAAAGTGGATGCAGGCTGCTCAAGCCTTGTAACTCAACTTTTCTTTGACAATGAGCGATTCTACGATTTCCAGGACAAGTGCACCTTGGCTGGTATTGATGTACCCATTCATGCGGGTATCATGCCAATCCTGAATCGTAACCAAGCTCTTCGTCTCTTGAAGACTTGTGAGAATATCCATCTTCCACGTAAGTTTAAAGCTATCTTAGACAAGTATGAGAATGACCCTGAATCACTCAGAGCAGCAGGGCTTGCCTACGCTGTAGACCAAATCGTGGACTTGGTAACTCAGGACGTTGCAGGTGTGCATCTCTACACCATGAACAATGCAGAAACTGCCCAATACATCCATCAAGCAACCCATGCCTTGTTCAATCACCAGTCTTTAGGATAATAAAAAGCAAACCATTCTTCTTTTCATGGAGGAATGGTTCCTTTTTAATAGAAAAGACCGCACTTTTTAAGAAAAATATGATAAAATAGACTCTGTACGTACTTGATACAAAGATGAGGGTATTAAATAATACAATGCATTCAAACTGCAAGGTTTAGCGACACGAGCGAGTCAAATCGATATTATTTGACGAGGGAGTTAGTAAAGCATTTAGCTAATCGCATGATAGCGATTAGCGTGAAAGGTTTAGATGCTTTAGTATCAAACCTTTCTAATGATTTGTATCTTGAGAATTGAACACGGCCGAAAAGCTGTGTAAAAAAGATAAACTGTCTTGTCTTCATCGAAGACTTCG
>NZ_CAUPII010000029.1:0-23739 GCF_963511325.1 uncultured Streptococcus sp. | reverse complement strand
GAGGTTGCAGATGGATGCTGACCTAGTTTGAAGAGATTTTCGAAGAGTATTAGTCCTGCATCTGGCGTTTCACCTGATAAGGGAGATACAAAATCTGTAAGACCAAGCCAGCTCCAAAGAGGGCTAGAAGGGCTAGTTTTTCTTGGAGGGCAATCAACCCAACTACCAGTTGAACCAATAAAACAAAACTAGTCAATCCTCGGACAACTGCCTGTAACCCTTTTTCCTTTTGTCCCTTTTCTAGCGGGAAAAGTTGGGTCAAATATTGGTAATCAAAGGCATGATAGAGAGCCAATAACTGAAAGAGTAAGAGGTAGTTAAATAAAACCACTACTGCTGTTGCAATCCAAGCTTGCTCGATAAAGATCAACGCCAGCAAAGATAGGAAGAGGAGGCGAAGACTGAGGGCAAAGAGATCTCCATTTCGCAGATAAGAACGAAGATAAAGGTTCTGCCAAATCTTGCTCGGCACCTTCTGAACTGCTTTTAGGATAACATCTAGATAAGCTCGTCGCTTGACGCTGTTTGAAATTCCCTTAACTTGGGTAAAGAGGGCAAAGAAGCGAAGCAAGAACTGCTTGCGTTTACTTTCTTGGGCAATCACATAGTCCCAGTCCAGATGATTTGCACTAAAAAACTTGCCAGCTTTTTTCTGAAATAGGAAATATTTCCCGACTCCCAACAGAAGAACATAGACCCCAAAAACACCTAAGCCTAAGCCCATGGCTAAAAATAACGGAGCAAAAAAGAGCAAAAAGAGAGTCTGTACACTAACCCAAAAGATGAAGGAAACTAAACTTTGCTTCTGGATGTGTTCTCTCACTTCTTCTTCAGCTACTAAGAGAAAGAGCTTATCAGGCGCTTCAACATAAATCGCTATCCCTCCCCAAAGTAAGAGTAAAACAGAGACAATCCCAATTAAACCTAGGATTGGTAAGTGATTTTCAGGAAAATGCTGGAGCAGCTGACTATACTGATAGGCTAGAAAACCTACTAAGACCAGTAAAAACAAGACAAAGTGGTCATTGAGCACATAGCGAAGATAACCGACACACTCTTTACGAAAAGCCTGCTTTCGCTTTAGAAACAAGTCTTTCATCGGTCCTCCTCTTTGGTCAAAGCCAAATAGATATCATTGAGACTTGCTTCTGGCATGGCAAAAGCTTGTCTCAGCTCTTCAAGATCCCCTTTAGCTCTGACTTGACCTTTGTGGAGAATGACAAAAGAATCACACATTTTTTCAGCAGAGTCAAGAACGTGGGTACTCATGAGGATGGACTTGCCTTTTTTCTTTTCAAGATCCAAAAGCTGAATCAAGTCTGAAATTGCCAGGGGATCAAGACCAAGGAAAGGTTCATCGACGATAAAGAGACTAGGATCCACGACAAAGGCGCAGATAATCATAACCTTTTGTTTCATCCCTTTGGAAAAATGAACCGGGAACCAATCCAATTTCTGGTCTAAACGGAACATTTTTAAAAGCGGCTCTACACGTTCAAAAGCAATATTTTGCTCGATACCATAGGCCATGGCTACTGTCTCGATATGTTCTCTGAGAGTTAATTCTTCGTACAAACTAGGAGTTTCAGGAATGTAACCAATCTGCTGACGATATTCACGAGGATTTGCACCTAAGGCTAGTCCGTCGATGTTTATTTCTCCACTATAAGGTGTCAAAAGTCCAATAATTTCATTGATGGTCGTTGATTTTCCTGCACCATTTAGACCGATCAAACCGACCAACTGCCCACTTTCAACTGTAAAGGACACATCTTTCAAGACAGGAACATGAACATAGCCCCCAGTCAGGTTTTTAATTTCTAACATATTTTCTCCAAATCTGGTATAATGTAGCTATATTATATCAAAATTCAATACAGTAGAGGTAGATTTTATGTCAGATTGCATTTTTTGTAAAATTATCGCTGGGGAGATTCCCGCATCAAAGGTTTACGAAGATGATCAAGTTCTTGCCTTCCTTGATATCTCACAAGTAACACCTGGTCACACCTTGGTCGTACCAAAAGAACACTATCGCAACCTTTTAGAAATGGATGCTACTAGTGCTAGCCAACTGTTCGCCCAAGTACCAAAGATTGCTCAAAAAGTCATGAAAGCTACCAAAGCTGAAGGTATGAATATCATCGCCAACTGCGAAGAAGTTGCTGGACAAACCGTTTTCCATACCCATGTCCACCTTGTTCCTCGCTATAGTGCAGATGACGACCTAAAAATTGACTTTATCGCACATGAACCAGACTTCGACAAACTTGCCCAAGTCGCTGAAACAATCAAAAACGCTTAAGGAGTCACTATGAAACTATCAAATTTACTACTTTTTGCAGGCTCTGCAGTCGGTTCATACCTCCTCGTTAAGAATCGCCAAGCCATCACTGAAGAAGTTCTAGATACTACTGATCGCGTTGAAGCCATTAAGGATGACTTGGATATCATCCAAGATAGCCTGCAAATTATCGACCAACAAAAAGAACTCATCAAGGAATATCAAAAAGATTTGACCTACAAGTTTAAGGTCTTAGAAAAGGATATCCAAACTAGACTAGCTGTGATAAAAGAAATGCAGGAACTTGAAGATAAGTAAAAAGAGCCCGACGGCTCTTTTTTAAAACGTAAACAAGTTATATCCCATCAACTATACATCATAATTTAGGCAACTCATTCACCATTTCATAACCAAATCGAATGCTTTCCCAGACTTTCCGCCGTAATGAAAACACCTGAAACAGTTTGGTTTCAGGTGTTCGGAAACTTTGAGACCTAGGCTCAAAGTTTAGGTATGGAACTTCAAAGAGGTCGCTACCGTCCGTCATTACCTAAGGAAAGTCTTAAAAATCTACAAACAAAAAGAGCCCAACGGCTCTTTACTTTATGCTTTATTCTCCTTCAAAGGCATCTTTAATGTGGTCAAAGAAGCCCTTTTTCTTTGGATTGACTTTCAAATCACCCGCAGCTGCGAATTCTTTAAGCGCTGCTTTTTGGCGATCGTTCAAGCCTATCGGAGTCACGACATTAACTGTAACGTATTGGTCACCAAGGGCACCACCACGAAGACTAGGAGCCCCCTTACCACGTAGACGGAATCGTTTACCAGTCTGAGTTCCTTCTGGAATGACTAATTCTACATCACCATGAACTGTAGGGATGTCTACTGTATCACCAAGTGCTGCTTGAACAAAATTGAGGTTCAAATTGTAGAAGATAGTAGTTCCTTCACGTTCAAACTTATCACTAGCTTCAACTGAAACTACTACATACAAGTCACCATATGGTCCACCGTTAAATCCTGCTTCACCTTGACCAGCTAGGCGGATTTGTTGACCTGTTTCCACACCAGCAGGGATTTTTACGTGTACGCTATGGGCTTGTTTTTCATGACCAGTTCCATGACAGGTTGTACATGGATCTTTGATTTCTTGACCACGGCCATGACAAACATCACAGGTTACCTGGCGACGCATCATACCGAGCGGTGTTTGGGTATCAACATTGATCACACCTGAACCATGACAGCGTCCACAAGTCACTGGACTTGTTCCAGGTTTAGCACCAGACCCATTACAAGTACGACAGCTTGCTTCACGATTGTATTTGACTTCCTTTTCTGTACCAAAAATAGCTTCTTCAAAAGTCAAATGAACGCGATACTGGAGGTCGTCACCTTGACGAGGGGCATTTGGATTACGTGATGCACCGCCACCACCAAAGAAGCTTGAGAAGATATCTTCAAATCCGCCAAAACCACCTGCTCCATCGAAGCCACCGAAACCGCCAGCACCACCAAAACCACCATTGGCACCCGCAGCACCGTATTGGTCATAGGCAGCACGTTTCTGTTCATCGCTCAAAGTTTCATAAGCTTCTTGAACTTCCTTGTACTTGTCCTCAGCACCAGGATCCTTGTTGATATCTGGATGATATTTTTTAGATAATTTCCGATAGGCTCTCTTGATCTCATCCTGAGATGCATTCTTTGAAACGCCCAAACGGTCGTAAAATTCAGTATTGTTCATACAAGATACTAAGAGCGAACAGAAAGCGACTGAAATTTAGGAAACCGACAAGAAATCCTGATTTCTTAGGAGGTTTATCTAATTTCCAAGCTTTCCGCTCGAGTTCAATTCCCCGAACGCTCTTTGTTCCTTTCTATAATTTATAAGTAAATCTTTAGAGGCTGTTTTCTATACTCTGCTTCACTTGATCAAACTCTTGGTCCGATAGAGTAAATATCAAATCCTCTTCTGAATATTCGTTCTGTTCTTTAAAATAGTTGTCCGTATTCTCTGCCAACCCTAAACTTAGAATCACTTTCCTTGCAAACTCTTGGTGCGCAAAGCCTATAGCCGTAATGATTTGTTTATCTCGCACAAGAACTTTTGGCTGGAAATTTTCACGTGGAAGAAATTCAAAATAGTCAAAGAAGTTTTGCCAAATTCCACCTGTAAATTTCGTGTCCTTCAACAAGCCTGCTTTCGCCAATAAAAGGGGCGCTGAAGAAATGGCTGCAATGAAGATATCTTGATCACCAAGGTCCCTCAAAAACGAAATCAATTTCTCATCGTGTAGAGCAGGACATATATTCACCATTCCTGGCAAAATGATACAAGAATAATCTTCTAGGTTTATTTGATCCAGTGTTTTGGTCGGTTGACAGGGCAAACCATCCTCAGAGACCACCATCGAGTGATCTGAAGCGACATAATCAATCGTGACGTCAAAAGACAGAGCTAAAGTACTTGTTAAAGCGGTTATCTCATAGAGAGAAAAATTAGGATAAATGATACAAAGTACTTTTTTCATACGTAACATCCTCTATTTTACCGAAAAACAGAGGCTGGGTTGCAACCTCTGGATTTCTTCCTATCATTTGCTAGTTAGGCGTTTAGGCAAGGCGCCATAGCGATTGCCGTAGAATGACAATCATTAGAGTGAACAGTCATTATTAACGCCTCGCTCCCCGATTTTCAAGCTCGGGATAAAATAGTCCACTGGACTATTTTATTTTTCCGTAAACTCTCCGTCTACGACGTCATCGCCTGCATTTCCTGTTGCTTGTGCGCCTTCTGCTCCTGCTTGAGCTTGTTGCGCTGCAGCGGCTTGTTCGTAGAGTTTAACAGCAAGTCCTTGAGCTTTTTCGTTCAATGCTTCAAGTTTTGCTTTCATTTCGTCCAAGTTGTTGTCTTCTTGGGCCTTCTTAAGATCATCAAGTGCAGCTTGAGCAGCGTCACGTTCTGCATCGAAGCCTTTGCCTTCAGTTTCCTTGATTGTCTTTTCAGTCGCAAAGATAGCTTGGTCTACTTCGTTACGAAGGTCAACTTCTTCCTTACGTTTCTTATCTGCTTCAGCGTTAGCTTCTGCATCTTTCATCATGCGGTCGATTTCTTCGTCAGTCAAACCTGAGTTCGATTGGATCACAATAGTTTGTTCTTTTTGAGTTCCAAGATCTTTAGCCTTAACAGATACGATACCGTTCTTATCGATGTCAAATGTTACTTCGATTTGTGGAATACCACGAGGTGCAGCTGGGATATCTGTCAATTGGAAACGTCCAAGAGTCTTGTTATCTGCTGCCATTGGGCGTTCCCCTTGAAGAACGTGAATATCAACGGCTGGTTGATTGTCTGCTGCTGTTGAGAAGACTTGTGATTTAGATGTTGGAATAGTTGTGTTACGGTCGATGAGTTTTGTGAAGACACCACCCATTGTTTCGATACCAAGTGACAATGGTGTTACGTCAAGAAGGACAACGTCTTTGACATCACCAGTAATCACACCACCTTGAATCGCAGCACCCATAGCCACAACTTCATCAGGGTTTACTGATTTGTTTGGTTCTTTACCAGTTTCAGCCTTAACAGCTTCTACAACGGCTGGGATACGAGTTGAACCACCAACAAGGATGACTTCGTCGATTTCTGACAAACTCAAACCTGCATCTGAAAGAGCTTGGCGAACTGGAACTTTTGTACGTTCTACAAGGTCACGAGTCAAATCGTCAAATTTCGCACGAGTCAAAGTCATTTCCAAGTGAAGAGGTCCAGCCTCACCAGCAGTGATAAATGGCAAGCTGATTTGAGTTGAAGTTACACCAGAAAGGTCCTTCTTAGCCTTTTCAGCTGCGTCTTTCAAACGTTGAAGAGCCATCTTGTCTGTTGACAAGTCGATACCATTTTCTTTCTTGAATTCTGCAACCATATGGTCGATGATTTTCTGGTCAAAGTCGTCACCACCGAGTTTGTTATCCCCTGCAGTTGCCAATACGTCAAAGACACCATCTCCCAATTCAAGGATAGATACGTCAAATGTACCACCACCAAGGTCGAATACCAAGATTTTTTCTTCTTTGTCAGTCTTGTCCAAACCATAAGCAAGAGCTGCTGCTGTTGGTTCGTTGACGATACGTTCTACTTCAAGACCAGCAATTTTACCAGCATCTTTAGTCGCTTGACGTTGAGCATCGTTAAAGTAAGCTGGAACTGTGATAACAGCCTTAGTTACTTTTTCACCAAGGTATTCTTCAGCATAACCTTTCAAGTATTGAAGGATCATAGCTGAGATTTCTTGTGGAGTGTATTCTTTACCGTTAGCAGAAACTTTTTCAGAAGTACCCATCTTAGATTTGATAGAGATAACTGTATCTGGATTTGTTACCGCTTGACGTTTTGCAGCGTCACCAACGATGATTTCACCGTTTTTGAATGACACAACAGATGGAGTTGTGCGGTTCCCTTCTGGGTTTGCGATGATTTTTGATTCAGTTCCTTCAAGAACTGCTACTGCTGAGTTTGTTGTACCTAAGTCAATACCGATAATTTTAGACATATGTTTTTCTCCTTAAATTTTATATTCTATTTTTCTTTTTGATACTCATCTTAGGTGGCGGCGCCGTCAGGGCTTGACTTCGTCAATCTCTTTGACTAAACTTTGAGCCTAAGGTCTCAAAATTTGCGCAAATAACGCCACGGCGAAGAGTATCGCCTTTGGTTCGCTTCGCTCACTATTGCAAAGCTGAACTACTTTTTTATCTTTCTTCATAGTTTATTGTCGTTTCGGACAAGTTTCCTATTATGTTACGACACGAGGAGTCGAAATCGATTTTATTTCGACGACGAGTTAGTAAGGAGGCTAGGCAAACGCCATAGCGATTGCCGTTTTCTGACGAGTTGCTTTAGCTACCGTCAGAATTGCCTAGTTGTAGACAACTACCATAGCCGGTCTTAGGATGCGGTCATGGAGTTTGTAGCCTTTTTGGAAGACTTGTGCGATGGTGTCTGCTGGATGTTCGTCATCTGCTGGAACTGTTTGAATAGCCATGTGGTAGTTATGGTCAAATTCTCCATCTGCTGGGATTTCCTCAATTCCTTCTTCTTTCAGGGCGTGAATCAAACTTTCTTGCACCATCTCCAAGCCTTTTTTGACATCATCTGTCAAACCTTCAACAGCAAGAGCGCGTTCAAGGTTATCAAGCGATGGCAAGATTGCTTTTGCCAAATCTTGGCTGCGATAGCGTTGCAAGAGTTGACGCTCTTCATTGGCACGACGCTGAATGTTTTGCATTTCTGCGTGGGCACGAAGGTATTTGTTTTCAAATTCCTCGGCACGTTCATTGGCCAAGTCCAATTCAGACTTTTCAGGAGTTGTTTCTTCAGTTGTTTCAACAACTTCCTCTTCTTTTACTTCTTCATTTTTTATATCTTGGGCCATTTTCGCCTCCTTTAATGATTTCAATCTTAATTCACTTCATAGTGATTGCTACTGAGATAGCGGTAAAAATCCGTCAACTTCATAGTCAAAACTCGATTAACTACATTGAGTTGATTGACCAATTGTTGATAATCTAGATTAACTGGACCTATAATCGCAAGGATTCCAAATCCACGATAGGGAATCAGGAACTTACTGCTAATCACTGCTAAGTCAGCTAAACAGGATTCTTGGCTATCCGCAACTCGGACACTTTGCATCTGGTCGCCAATCAGATTTTCTCGAATTTCCAAAGCTACCTTTTGTGGCTGATCAAAGAATTGATAGGCTGCTAGATTAGCGAAATTCAAAAGATTGACTTTCCCAGAAACCACGATATTTTCATTGAACATTTCTTTGAAGATATGCTCAACAAGATCCATAACATTATCCGTTGTTGTGAAGTAACGTTGGATAATTTGCGGAATCTCTGTCCGAATCTTGTAGTGAATATCCAAAACAGTCTGATCCAGGAAACGTTCTTGAATCATGGTCTTGAGGCGATTTAAATCCTCCTGCAAGAAATTTCTCGGAATCAAAAACTGACTGGTAACTGTTCTAGACTCATCAAGCGTAAAAACTGCCAGTGCTGTATGTTGTCCGAGGACAACGATATCAAAAGCTGTTAGCTTCTGCCTACTTGGTTCGACATCCAGTGCTACAACCGTACAACCACTCAAGTCTGACAAGATTTTCGTTGCCTCTTGAAGGATATCCTCAAGCTTGAAGAACTCCTGATCAAAGGCTTTTACAATCTCATAAACTTGATTTTCAGCTAAACGATCAAAGGATAGGGAGTGTTTGACATAGTATTGAAATCCAGCCACACTGGGCATCCGACCACTGGAAGTATGAGCCTTTTCAAGCAAACCTTGCTTTTCTAGAGCTGCCATATCATTTCGAATGGTAGCACTACTAGAGTTGATAGACTCTTGCAAGGCTTTGGATCCAACAGGTTCGTGCGTTTTGGTAAAGATGTCAATAATCAGATTTAAAATATTCTGCTGACGTTCTGTAACCATCTCGCTACTCCTCTCTGATAGATCTTTTTTAGCACTCGACACATCCAAGTGCTAACTTATGATTCTATTATACACCCTTAAAAGAGAATGTCAAGACAAAAACTCAAAAAATTAGCACTCTTTTGCCAAGAGTGCTAAAAATCAGTCTGAGGACCTAGAAACTATTGTCAATCAACCAGATATTTCCGTTTAAGTCTGTAAAAACTATAGATTAGATAAGTAATCATAAGAGCATATAGGGCAAAAATAAGGAAGAAAGAATGAGAGAGGCTTTCGCGAAACAGACTCATACAAACAACTAGACCTCCAGAGATAGAAACTATCGATGTACGAAGTCCAGATTTCACAACATCCCATCGAAGATGATTGTTCATGAAAGATTGATCATTTAAATCTACATCACAAGTTGCTTTTCGAAAAATAGAATAAGAACAATTTTCCACAAATTCCCATCCTCTATCCTTAATACTTTGTAAATCTACCTCATTTTTTCTAAGGTAGCTAGTATTCCACACACGGTAAATCACATCATCTGGTCGGCATGGTTCAAAATAGAAAAAGCCAAAACGATTCGATTTAAATTTCCAACCTTTCAAATGCATCTCATGCAAATAATCTTCTACCTTATCCAAATCAAATATGGTAAACATTCGAAATAGTACTTTGCTAATCATTGTATGACCTCCAAATTAGAAAACATGCATGGTTTTATTTATCAGATAATTCTTTCCACTTTTGAAACAATCTCCAAAAAATATAAGAAATCTGAATCGCGAAAACTATCAATAAAGTACAGTCTATGATAACAATCAAAAACATTTCCCAACTGAAAGAACTACCTCCAGTGACAAACTTTGAGAAAACCGGTAGTAGAGCTAAAAAGAGAAGCAAAATAGGAAGCATCCGCATTGTTAAAATCTTCTTGACCATTGCTAACTTCCCGGCCGCGTCATTATAAATTTCAAACTCGGCATCCGACTCAACTCCAGAATAAAGCTTTCTAAAGTAGGAAAAACCATTAAAGTCTGTAATATGCTCCCAGCCACAATCTTTAAACAGTTGTAAATAGGAAGCTCTCTCTGACTTTTTCATAGGATAAAAGTCCAACTGATAAACTACCTGCTCCGGTTGGCACCTTTCAAAAGCATACTTAACCGCAACTACTAAGTTAGAATAACTTACTTCCTTAAGTTTCCAACCCTGCGCATGCATTTCTCTGAGATAGAGAGCCTCTCTATCATAATCCGCAATGGTACAAATCCTATAAACAACTTTCTTTTCCATCAAAGCTCCTCCCGACTGTTTCTGTAGAGCCGTTCAATACGTTTCAACTCAATCTCTAAAACTTTTCGGCCCAAGTCTGTTATCTGATAGATTTTTCGTTTTTCCTCTTCTCGGACAAAGGAGATCAAACCGTCTTTTTCCATCTTTGACAGGGTTCCATACATGGTCCCAGGACTAATTGAAACCTGTGAATCTGTCATCTCTTTGACCTTTTGTGTAATACCATAACCATGGTTCTCCTTTTGCAGACAGAATAGAATATAAAAACCCGTTTCAGTCATGGGAAGGTAGACACGCCTAATCTTATCTGTTAATTCCATTTAACCAGACCTCCTATTTAGTTCGATATATCGCACTTCGTTATACAAAATATATCACACCTCGATACAAAATGCAAGAAAAAAAGATCGTCCTCACGGACAATCTTTCTGATTTATCATTAGTAAAGATCTAGGTAGTTATCAATTTCCCATTGTGAAACAAAGGTAGCATAGCTTGCCCACTCAATTCGTTTGGCTTCAAGGAAACTAGTATAGATGTGTTCACCTAGAGCTGCTTTAACCACTTCGTCTTCTGTCATGGCTTTCAAAGCGTTGTGAAGGGTTGATGGAAGGTCTGTAATACCAGCTTCCTTGCGCTCTTCTGCTGTCATGATGTAGATATTTTCTTCGATAGGAGCTGGTGCTTCGATTTTATTTTCAATACCATGCAAACCAACTTCCAAAAGAACAGCCATAGCGATGTAAGGGTTCGCCATTGGATCCACTGAACGCAACTCAAGACGAGTTCCCATACCACGTGAAGCAGGCACGCGCACAAGTGGTGAACGGTTACGACCAGCCCAAGCGATGTAAACCGGCGCTTCGTAGCCTGGAACCAAACGTTTGTATGAGTTAACTGTCGGGTTCATGATAGCTGTATAGTTGTAGGCATGTTTGATCAAACCACCAAGGAAGTGGTAAGCAGTTTCTGACAATTGCATTCCTTTTGGATCATTTAGATCAAAGAAGGCATTGTTTCCTTCCGCGTCAAACAAAGACATATTGCAGTGCATTCCTGAACCAGCTATACCAAATTTAGGTTTAGCCATAAAGGTTGCATACAAACCATGTTTACGAGCAATGGTTTTTACAACAAGTTTAAAGATTTGAATCTTATCACAAGCACGAAGAACTTCATCATATTTAAAGTCAATCTCATGTTGACCTACAGCAACTTCGTGGTGACTTGCTTCGACTTCAAATCCCATTTTGGTCAAGACGTTAACAATCTCACGACGAGTGTTGTCAGCAAGGTCTGTAGGCGCCAAATCAAAGTAACCACCCTTGTCATTCACTTCAAGAGTTGGGTCTCCATTTTCATCAAGCTTAAATAGGAAGAATTCTGGCTCTGGTCCAAGGTTAAAGGATTTGAATCCAACTTTCTCCATGTGATGAAGAGCTCGTTTAAGGTTGCTTCGAGGATCTCCAGCAAATGGCTCTCCTTCTGTTGTATAGACATCACAGATCAATCCTGCGACACTACCGTTCTCATCTCCCCAAGGGAAGACAGTCCAGGTGTCCAGGTCAGGGTACAAGTACATATCTGATTCATTGATACGAACAAACCCTTCAATAGAAGATCCATCAAACATAGCCTTGTTTGACAAGACCTTGTCTAGTTGTTCATCTGTAGCAGGAATTTCGACGTTTTTCATTGTTCCCAAAATATCTGAAAACATGAGACGGATAAAGGTTACATTTTTTTCCTTAACTTCACGACGAATATCTGCAGCTGTGATTGGCATGGTTTTTCTCCTTATATATGACGACTAGCGGTTGCCTAACCGCGACCAAAAGGCGATTGTTGAGAAGCAAAGCGACTTTGTTGAAGAACCTCATTCCGAAGGGCCCGACGCACCTCAGTTTGACTGACTGGTTTCTTGACTTTCGCCTCACGTTCGGCATATTTTTTCTTAATGGCAGCAATATTGAGACCTTCTGAGATGTAATCTTTAATCTCAAGCAACCGATCCATATCATTCAGCGAGTACATACGGCGATTGCCTTCGTTTCGATCAGGCTTAATCAAGTCCTGATCTTCATAATAACGAATTTGGCGAGCCGAAAGATCGGTCAACTTCATAACACTGCCAATAGGAAAAACTGCCATATTGCGACGAAATTCTTTTTCCTTCATGTACACTTCCTTCTTTCTGTCTATTATAGTCTAATTTTTTTTAACCGTCAAACGATAATGTCACATTATATGACATTATTTTTCTTTTTCTCAAAAATGCTACGTAAGCGGTCAATATCATAATTTACGATAATTGCCACAAAAACACCCATAAAGGTTTCAAAAACTCGGGCAAACACGTACAAAACAGTCTCTCCACTCGGAATTGATAAGGTAATAATCAACATAGCCGCAACTCCACCGATAACACCTGCTTTATTGTTCATTGCAACATTTGTCATAATGGTTAACATGGTGCAAATTGGAACAACAAGGAGGGTTACCCAGAAGGCGCCGTGAAAAAGATTATTTAAGAGAAAGAAAATAAGGGCATAAAAACCACCGATACTATTTCCGAGAATACGTGATGTCCCAAAGTGGACACTCTTATCAAAGTCTTCTCTTAAACTAAAAACTGCAGTAAGAGCTCCAATCTGAAGTCCTTTCCAACCAAAAAAACCAAAAATCATGAGAACTAAAAAAACAGCGATTCCTGTTTTAAATGTTCGCATTCCTAACTTAAACTTAGATTTATCAAATGTATACTTTTTAAAATAACTCATTATTTCAACTCTCTATCTCCATTTTACCATAAATTCACTCACTTTTGAGAAAGGTAGGGCAATAAACTGTAGGAAAAGACAGAAAAAGAGAAGGGCATAAATCCTTCTCTCTTATAATCAATATTCTATTTTTAGAATAAATACATGAAAGTCAAAGTCAAGAGACTAGCAAGCAAGCCCACTCCCCAGAAGAAGAAGTCGACCTTCCACTCACTCCAAGCTTGGCCTTTCCCAGAAAAGCCCCCCAACTCAAAATGGTGGTGAACTGGTGTCATACGGAAGATACGTTTTCCTCCAGTCAACTTAAAGTAGGTGACTTGCATCATAACAGATGTGGTTTCAAAAACATAGAGCAAACCAATCAAGAGTAACGTCCATTCTTGGTGTAGCGCCATGGAAATAGCCGCTAACATTCCACCAAGGGCTAGGCTACCAACATCTCCCATGAAAACTTTAGCAGGCTTGTGGTTAAAGACAAAGAAGCCAAGAAGACCACCAATCATGGCTACAATCACTAGTAAGATATCGAGCTGATTTTGCACATAGGCAATGACTCCATAGGCAGATAGGCTAATCACCACCGAAATACTTGCCAAGCCATCGATTCCGTCAGTCAGATTAACTGCATTTGAAAAACCGACCAACCAGAAGAGGGCAAAGAGAATATAAAGAACACCTAAATGCAAGGGAAAACCAAATACATTTAAGATATCTCCTCCTCTTTCATAGAAGAAATAGAAGATAACCCCTCCGACCAACTGAAGCAAGAGCTTCTGTTTAGGATTAAGTCCTTCATTGATTTTGCGGAAAACCTTGAGGAAATCGTCCAAGAAACCGACCAAACCATATAAGACCAGGATAAAGAGGATCATTCCGACATTATTGGTTAATTGATTAGTCACGAGAGCAAGGACCAGACTAACTAAAACTCCTGCTAGGAGAAAGACAAGTCCTCCCATTGTTGGTGTCCCGGCTTTTGCTTGGTGTTGTTTGACATCCTCATGCATCTGTTGACCGGTAATCTGCGCTTTATGGTAAAAACGGATAAAGGCTGGAATTCCTATGACTGTTAGAATAAAGGCAATCACTCCAGCAAAGATAGAAATAAGCATTCTAATCTCCTAATGTTATTTTTATTTTCTGTAAATCTTTTAAAGCTGTATTGGAACGAACACTTTGCTTTTTAACAGTTTCTCCTGTACCTTCAAACTCAACTTCAAGATTCAGCCATTTGGCAAAGGTTTCAACATTTTTCTTAGACCAGCCATATAAGTCAGGCATCACTTCTACCTTATCTGAAAGGAGTAAGATTTGTTCGTTGGCATCTAGATTTGTTCCTTCTGCTACTGAACTGTCTTTGATTTTTGTCCCTGAACCAATAACGATCGGTTGAACAAGATTGCGTCTCAGTTCCTCTGCCATATCTCCCGGACTATAGTCCTTGGTCGCTGGCATTGCATAACTAGTTGTTGTTGTAACTTGATCCAGATTTTTAGCTGTAGACTGAAGATTAAGAGATTCTTTCATAGCCGAAGCTCGCTCCAAGATAGGATTAGCAAATTCTCCAAACCAAGGGTTAGAAAAGTGTTCTGGCTGTTGAACTGTTACGTAAAGAATAAAGTCTGGATTTTCAGAAGGATGCATGGTTACTACAGAAAAGATATAATTGGTTTTCCCAACTAAATATCCACCATTTTGCTCATCAGCAATTTGTGCCGTCCCTGATTTTACAGCTACATTCTGTCCTGGAACAGTAATTACTGGCTTATGATCATTACGATTATACATGGTCCCATAAATAGGGTCTGTACCAACCAAAATCATGTTTTCCCTAGTCAAACTAGCCGCTTCTTTAGAAACAGGATTCCCTACAACCTCTCTTTGTGATTTACGAACAGTCTGATCATTTGGATCATAGAGGGCACTAATAAACTTCGGTTCAAGCATAACCCCATCATTCGCAATGGCTGTGAAGGCACGAAACATCTGAGTTTGGGTAACAGAGATACCTTGACCAAAAGCACTCATGGCAATATCAACAACGTTATCTGCAGGTAGTTGTCCCGCATACTCATCGGGCATTCCAAAACGAGTTGGAACTCCAAACTTGAATCGATTAAGGTATTCTAACCAAGTAGCATCCCCCATCTTTTGTTGGAGCAAGGTCATACCCACATTACTTGAGTGAGCAAACCCTTGTAAGTAAGTCATTATACTTCCAGCTGATAAGCCATCATTAACATCCCAGTCTCTGATAGTCGCATCAGCTACCTTCAATTCGCTACTGTTGAAATATTCTCCTCCAGGGAAGGTGTTGTTATCTATAGCTGCTGCTAAGGTCATGACCTTCATGGTTGAACCTGGTTCATAGTTACTTTGGTAAAGGATATCACGCCAGACAAAGTCCTCTGTAATCCCTTCTTTGGTATCAGCATCAAAGGTCGGCCTTTGAGTCGTGGCCAGAATTTCTCCTGTCTTGGCGCTAACCAAGGTCGCAGTCATGTACTTGCCTTTTAGTTTTCCTTGGAAGGCATCCATTTGACTTTCCATAAAGGACTGCAAAGGACTAGATAGGGTCGTATAGACGTCTTTCCCGTTTACGGTCTGTTGGGTGACTTGTTCTGTACCAGGAACAATATTACCTAGACGGTCTTTTTCGTATGTAATAATTCCGTCAGTCCCTGCTAACAAGGTATTCAAGGAGCTTTCAACACCAGACGTTCCGATGAGACTCTTTGAACCATCTTCATTCTCATGGAGTTGAGCAAGACCGATGAAGGATGAAGCGAATTTCCCATTTGGATAACTTCTATTTGGACTAGTCGTAAAATTAATACCCTCAACCTTAGCAGATTCTAAGTCCTGTTTAATGGACATCATATTAGCATAGGTAATCCCATTCCCTTTAGCACCAAAAGAAACCTGTTTGAGATTTGGTTGAGAGAGTTGGTCTTTGACGTAAGTCTCCTCCATATCTAAGTATTTATGAAAAATTTCTGCCACTTTGTTGTACTGTGATTCTTCTACATAAAGAACATCACCATTAGCGGACTTATATTCTTTATCTATTACAGCATAAACATTATAAGAGGTCGCATCTTCTGCTATGGGAGTTCCATTACGATCATAAATGGTTCCTCTTTTAGCAGGAACTGTCAGAGTTGTTTGGTGAACCTTACTAGCTTCTTTGACCAGGTCAACGCCAAACTTTTTCCCCGTACCAATAATCACCGCAAAGTTAACCAAAAAAACAGCAAAGAGAAAGACGGCCAAGAGACTGAGACTCTTCCCAACTCGTCTGCGGTTTTCAAGAGGAGATTTGCGATTCTTAATGGCAAAGTGTACTATTTTTTCTTTCCAGGTTTTCATATACTACTCCGCCGATCGGATATTTTCATTGTTTAGTTGCAGTTCTTGCGAATTCGCAATCCCTGTCAGTCGTTCTGAACGGATCAATTCATTGACTTCTTGCTTAGCATCATCCAACTCCGTTTTCTTTTCTTCAATTTGAGCATTAACAGTCGTTAGTTCACTCTGGACTTGCAAAAGCTTGGTTTGCATATAGACCACACTGATGGCTAAGACAAGGGCTGTAATGGCAATCGAAAGGTAAAAGGCCTTCTCAACACGTGAAAATCTCTTGATACGAGCTTGCAGTAATTGGCTCGTTGTTTCTCTTTTTTCTACCATTTTATCCCCTTACTTATGAATTTTTCGAGCTACTCGTAACTTGGCTGAGTGGGAACGATTATTGGCCTCCAACTCCTCCTTGCTTGGTAGAATCGGTTTGCGAGAGACTAATTCCATCTTGGGCTTAAGATCATCTGGGATGAAAGGCAAGCCTTTTGGCACTTCCACTGTTGAAGCTTCCTTGAACAATTGCTTGGTCAAGCGATCTTCCAGTGAATGAAAGGTAATGACTGAGATTCTTCCGTCCACTGCTAGTAATTCCATAGCTTGTTGGATGGACTCATCTGCAGCTCCTAATTCATCATTAACCTCAATACGGATGGCTTGGAAAATCTGCTTGGCCGGATGACCTTTTTTCTTGAGTTCCTTGGCAGGCTTAGCAGACTTGATAATCTCGGCCAATTCTGTCGTGGTCTCAATCGGCTTCAGCTCACGCGCCTGTTCAATCTTCCGAGCGATCTGTTTGGAGAATTTGTCCTCGCCATACTTGAAGAAAATACGAACCAAGTCATGATAGTCATAGTGATTGACAACCTCATAAGCTGTCAAACTAGCCTCCTGGTTCATCCGCATGTCCAGTGGCGCATCTTTTTTATAAGAAAAACCTCGTTCACGCTGATCCAATTGCGGGCTCGAAACTCCCAAATCATAACAAATGCCATCAATTTCTTCTACACCTGCTTCCTGCAAACGTACCTGCAAATGACGGAAGTTGTCCTTGATGAAGGTAACCATTCCTTTTTCGATATAAGGCGCCAGACGTTTTTGGGCGTTGTCAATGGCATTCTGGTCCTGATCAAAGGCATAGAGATGCCCCTTTTCACTTAATTTACTTAATAAATACTCGCTATGGCCTGCTCCACCCAAGGTCGCATCAACGTAAATACCGTCAGGTTTTACATCAAGCATATCAATGGTTTCATGGAGCATGACCGTTACATGATGAAATTCTTTAGTCATATCTTATCTATTTTACCACAATTCTGACTAGCTTGCACTCGCTAAAGCAAAAACCTTTCCTTACTACTTTATCACTTGTATTCAGCAGGCGATTCTGCTACCTGAGCTAGTTCTACACGCTCTTGAGGATTCAAGTGTTGGCGAACAGCCTCTGCTACTGCTCTTGGTATACCAACTGCGACAATCTCATCCACGCTGGCTTCCTTGATTTTTGCCAGAGATTTGAAATATTTCATCAAGTTCTGCTTGCGTTTTGGACCCAGGCCTTCAATTCCATCCAATTGAGAGGAGAAGGAATTTTTAGAACGAAGTTGACGGTGGAATGTAATGGCAAAGCGGTGCACCTCATCCTGAATGCGTTGCAAGAGGAAAAATTCCTGAGAATTGCGAGACAACTCTACCACCTCAAGCGGATCTCCAAAAAGTAATTCATGGGTTTGATGCTTGTCATTCTTTTGAAGCCCTGCAATGGGAATGTCTAAACCCAACTCTTCTTGAATAACTTGCTTGGCAATATTAACCTGTCCCTGACCACCATCGATGACGATTAAATCTGGCGGTGTCAAACCGTCACGCTGGACTCGGCCATAGCGTCTACGGATAACTTCTCGCATACTGGCATAATCGTCTGGACCCACAACCGTTTTTATCTTGTACTTACGGTAATCCTTCTTACTCGGTTTACCATTTACAAAAACCACCATAGCAGAAACAGGGCTAGTCCCCATGATATTGGAATTATCAAAGGACTCGATGCGGACCGGAGTTGGAATTTGTAGAAGTCGTCCCAGATTTTCAATGGCCCCTTGAGTCTTTTCAACTGATTTTTCCAGAAGATTAAACTTCTGTTCTAGACTGACTCGAGCATTCTTTATAGCCAGATTGACCAGTTGCTTCTTCTCTCCACGTTGGGGCTTGAGTACCTTGGTATCCACCAAGGCCTTGACAGCTTCTTCATCAATATCCTGAGGAATCAAAATTTCATTGGGAACCAGGTGAGATTTTTCCTGATAAAACTGTCCCACATAGGTCAGGAAATCCTCATCTGGATCATTGTAGTAAGGAAAGAGATTGACATCACGTTCAATCAATTTTCCCTGACGGACAAAGAAGACCTGAACACACATCCAACCCTTATCCACATAATAACCAAAGACATCTCGGTTTTGGAGATCCTTGGCCATGACTCGTTGCTTCGTTCGCAAAGTGCCAATGGACTGAATCAAATCTCGATATTCCGCCGCGCGTTCAAATTCCATACTCTGAGCTGCCACATTCATCTTTTCCTTGAGGTCATCGATGATTTTATCATCCTGACCTTTCAAGAAATCAGAGACTTCTTGAGCCATGGCTTTGAAATAAGCCTCGTCTTTCTTACAAATGGTGTGAGCCACGCACTGGCCGATATGGTAATAAAAACAGACCTTAGACGGTGGATTAGTACACTTACGAAAAGGAAAAATCCGATCCAGAAGTCGCTTGATTTCATTGGCCGCCCCCACATCAGGATAGGGACCAAAATAAAGACCACCGTCTTTCTTGACCTGACGAGTGATAATCAGGCGAGGATAGCGCTCATTGGTAATTTTGATGAAAGGATAGGACTTATCGTCCTTGAGCATAATATTGTACTTGGGCTTGTTTTCCTTGATGAGGTTGATTTCCAAAAGGAGGGCTTCAATATTAGACTCCGTGACAATAAACTCAAAATCTACAATTTCAGACACCAAGGCTTCTGTTTTGGTATCATGGCTCCCACGGAAATATGATCGCACACGATTGCGCAGATTTTTAGCCTTCCCAACATAGATGATTGTGCCGTTTTTGTCCTTGTGAATGTAACAACCAGGGCTGGTCGGCAAGAGCTCCAGTTTTGATTTAATCAAGTTATTCATAGTTCCATTATAGCAAAAAGCTCCCCTCATTGCTTACATCAGGGAGCTCTATTTTTCGTTTGAAAATCACCTATTCTCCAGACTCATATAGTTCTTGAACTGCTTGAACATCTTGAGCCTGAATACCATAATAAGAACCTGCTGGCTGCATGACTGACACTTCATTAGTATGTTCCAAGCCAATGGCATGTCCTAACTCATGCTCTGCTGTATGCAAGATACGATCATAGGTATAGCCATAGCTTGGATTAGATAGATAATAATGATTCAAACGAACTGTTACCGAAGTAAATTGTTTAGTAAGGAGATTTGTCTGACTCTCCGCCTCACCGGCAACAGATGTGGAACCATCATTCATTTCAGTCGCAAAAATAGTTGCTTGGTCAGGTTCTGTCACAACTACAAAATTAAAAGCACCGGTCTGATTCCAATTGGTAATAGCCTCAGCGTAGGCCTTTTGGAAGGTTGCATCCATTTGGGGATCGATATAAATTGTCGCCTGCGCTTGGGGCCATTTTACTCCTGAATCTTGATGATGATCAGTCTGAGACAAGCCTTGCAACTTACCAGTTTCTTGCCATTGATGCCAACCTGCTTGACCAACTTGAACAAGTTGCCCCGCTTGATTGAAGATACCAGATAAATCTCCCGTCACATACCAGAGAATCCCTAAAGCAATGAGAATTAAGACTACAAGAGTCCACACAAGGCGCCAGAACATGCGCCAAATCCCTAGTAACAATCGACATAGAACACGAATAATCCAGAACATGATTTCCCGCCTTTCTAAAAAAATAAGAACCCATCTTTAAGCCATGGATTCCCATTCTAAAGATAGATTCCTTATTTTACTTGAGTAAGCTGAAAGAAAACTAAAACTAAGACAAGCGTTCTTCCAAAACAAAATCAATTGGCAAGGTAGCCAAAAACCGTTCCAATTGTTTTTCCCAATAATACCACTCATGGGTCCCTGCACTGTGGCTATAGGTCACATCAAAACCAAGTTTCTTGAGATTCTTCACTGCTAGATTATTGGCAGCATACAAGAAATCTTGTTCACCACACCAAGCCCAGAGTTTGGTCTTCTTGTCTGATTTGTTAGCAAGAGTTTCAAGTGAGTAAGGACTAGTTTCCCAGTTATCAAGCTTACCAAAAACACCTCGCCAGTAAGCAAGCGACCCAAGATTTTGACTTTCTGGAGAAAACTCTTCGAAACTGAGAGCACCAGAAAGACTAGCTGCATGTGAGAAACGGTTAGTTGATAGGGCCAATTTGAAGGAACCGTAGCCTCCCATTGATAGACCAGCGATAAAAGTCTTTTCACGCTTGCTAGACATATTAGGGAAGAAACGTTTGAGCACTTTAGGCAGTTCTTCTGCTAGAGCTGTATAGTAGTTATAGCCATACTGAGTATCTGTATACCAACCGTTACTTGTATTAGGCATGATAACAATCAGATTGGTCCCTCGCACCAAGCGCTCTACATTGGTCCGTTTGAGCCAACTGTTGTGATTCCCTGACATCCCATGAAGGAGATAAAGAACAGGAATATCTGTAGAATCTGGCTCCTCAACCCGAGACGCATCAGGGTAGAGAACATTCACTCCCCACTCCATATCTAAAACTTCTGAGTAATACTCAATCTTCATTACTGCCATAACTTGCTCCTTATTCGTTTAAGATAAGAAAAAGCCGAAACTCGACTTTCTCTTGCTATTTGATCCTATTTTGCTTCCATGACTACTGGTAAGATAGCTGGGCGACGCTTGGTTTGGTCAAAGAGGAACTTGGCCAAATTATCACGTACCTTACCTTTGAGTTCTGCCCAATCAAACTCTTCACCTTGTAGATAGTCTTCTACTGTTTGATTGACTAACTCTGTACTTTCGCGCAAGATATCACGGCTCTTCTTGAGATAGACAAATCCACGCGTGTGCACTCGAGCTTTAGCAATGATTTTTTTCTCACGACGGTTAACAGTGATAGCCACGATGAAAATCCCATCTTCTGACAAAACCTTACGATCACGAAGAACGACATTCCCAACATCCCCAATGGCATTTCCGTCAATCAAAACATCGCCTGCTGTAACTGCACCAGATGGAACAAAGTCCCCATGCTCGTAAGACATAGTAGTCCCTTTTTTAGGGATAAAAATACGTTCTGGTAGCATACCAACTGCCATAGCAGCCTTAGCATGGGCATCCAACTCACGGTATTCTCCTTGGATCGGGAAAAGATACTGAGGTTGCAAGAGATTGATCATCAATTGCAAATCACGCGCATTCCCATGTCCTGACACACGCAAGCTATGAGTAATTGGCTTGACAACTCCACCTGCTTGGTAGACCATATTTTCTACACGCGCCATAACCGCTTCCTTGGCGATTGATGGTGTTGTAACGATATAAACTAGGTCACCTTCTTTGATTTCAACATAACGGTGACGACCGATAGACATCTTGCGTAGGCCGTTAATTGGTTCACCCATACGTCCAGTTTCAAGGATAATTAATTCGTGATCTTCAAAACGAGACATATCTTTTGGTTTAATCAAAAGATTTTCACTTGCTAGAGACAATTTTTTCAGACGAATCGCTGTACGGACGATATTTTCAATGTCAAATCCTGTCAAAACAACACGGCGTCCTGTCTCCGCAGCTGCATCAAAAACTTGCTGGATACGAGAAAGGTTACTTGCAACTGCAGCAACAATGATGCGTCCATCCCAGTCAGAGATGGTTTGCGTGATTTCTACACCAACTTCATTTTCACTGGCTACTTGGATATTGCTATCTGCATTCGCAGAATCACTTAGAAGAGCCAGGACTCCTTCACGACCAATTTCGGCTAAACGTCCAAAGTCAGTGGCATAAGATTCACTGGCTGTTTGGTCAAACTTGAAATCTCCTGTATAGACGATGTTGCCTTCAGATGTTTTCAAAACCACACCCAAACTTTCTGGGATAGAGTGGGTTGTACGGAAAAAGGACACTATCGTTCCACCAAAATCAATCTCTGTATTTTCATCAATCACATGGAAATCATCAAATTTCTTGACGCTGTCATTTCCCTTAACAAAAAGTTTAGCCAGTTCGATAGTCAATTCTGAGCCAAATACAGGAACCTTAGCTTCTGCCAAGAGATAGGGAAGGGCACCAATCGCATCCGCATGCCCGTGTGTTAAGAAAACCCCAGCAATACGGTCGCTATTTTCAAACAAATAGTCCATATTTGGAATAACGACATCGACACCCAACTGTTCATTTTCAGGATATTTCAAACCTGCATCTAATACAAAAATCGAGTCGTTAATTTCTGCGATGTACATGTTTTTACCATTTTCACGCACACCTCCAAGTGTTGTTAATTTAATAGTATTCATTTTTCCTCCGAATAGTCACTTCAACTTGTTTGTAGAGCTTTAAAAGCTCTCTTTTTCTGAAAGTCCAATTCACTTTCAGCCGAATCTTTTCCATTCATTATACCATTTTTTTACTAATTTTCAAAATGAATCTCACAGATAAGGGAGGAGAGTTTGCTGGTAAAAAAACAGGAATGACCTACACCCTAAATGTTAGATTTTTCTTGGCTGCTGGTCAGCATTATATGACTTTAATAATGAATGAGCACTTATACCCTTTCTACTTCAGCAAATCAAAAACAAGTGAACGGCATGTTAGCAGAGGCTTTCAAAATTGACCAATCTGAGTATACTATCTCTCATAGCTACCAAGGATGGGAATAGCACCATGATTTTTATCATCAATTTTTTAATAACAAGTATTTTTATAAATAAAAAGGACACGATGATTCCCTTCTTTAGTGCTTGGAAATGGGATCTCGTTCTAAGGCTATGAGAAAATGTTTAAGCCTCTGAACCGAGTGTGACATGAGATTGTAAACAATATTGATTATTATAGTAGATTAAAATAAGATATGAACAAAGAAATTAGGAAAGTCAAATGAATTTCTATAAATGTTTTAGAATCCGTAGCGTACTATTCTAGATTCAATCCACTATACTTAAATACTCAATGAAAATCAAAGAGCAAACTAGGAAGCTAGCCGCAGGTTGCTCAAAACACCGTTTTGAAGTTGTGGATATAACTGACGAAGTCAGTAACACATATACGGTAAGGCGATGCTGACGTGGTTTGAAGAGATTTTCGAAGAGTATAAAATCAAACTAAAAGGACTCAGTCCTGTGCAAGACAGAACTAAATCCTTCGCTTGAATTATTTGTGTAACTTTTTGAAATCGATATAAATCAATCCTAAACTTACAATTTTTTATTTTCCAAGGTAGTATTCAGAAACTACGTTCAATTTTTCGTCGAATTCGAAT
>NZ_CAUPII010000028.1:0-24425 GCF_963511325.1 uncultured Streptococcus sp. | reverse complement strand
GATGTACTTGCTGAGGTGCTTGCACTTGTTGACGATGACGTACTTGCTGACGTACTTGCACTTGTTGAAACAGATGTACTTGCTGATGTGCTTGCGCTTGTTGAAGCAGATGTACTTGCGCTTGTTGAAGCAGATGTGCTTACTGACGTACTTGCACTTGTTGAGGCTGATGTACTTGCGCTAGTCATTGCACTTACTGATGCGCTAGTTGACGCTGACACTGATGCACTTGTTGACGCTGATTCAGAACGATATTTGTTATCCGTAACAGTCTCGTTTTGATTATAAACCGTTGGTGCATATGGTTGATTACCAGATGTTACTTTAGCATTATCTTTATAATAAACTGTTGCAACACCGCTGTCACTTACATCGATGCTAGAAATACGATCACGACCATTCGGAGTCACTTTATCGTGAGCTTTTCTGATTTCTTCGCGAACTTTGTCCTTATCAGATTCTGATAAATGATTTTTATCCTTGACTTCAGTCAAGTCAATCGCAGGTTTATTAAACAAGTTCTGCAACTGATCTTGTTGAATTCGAATTTCTCCGACGTCAACAGTGTTTCCACTTGGATCTGTAGCATTGAGCCAACGTCCCCAGGTATTTCCTGACCTCCAAGCAAGGTCTTTGTTAGTAACCGCATTAATGGTGAAGGTAGTTTGGTCATCATTTGTTAAGGTATTGATAATATTTGTGATAGGACCAGTTCCCCATTCAGGTCTATTTTCGAAGAAGTCTGTCAAGTCTTTTCTATTACCAGAGACCTTCAGTGTGACTAATTTACCACTATTATCTTTACCTGTATAGGTAATCTGGATAGTATCTCCAGCATAGAACAGATAACGACCATTGCTATCTCTCTTAGGTTCTTGACCATTAACTTTGACAGTATAGGTAATTGTTGGGTTCACACGTTCAGGAGTAATCTTACTTGTCGTTACTTCTGAATCGAGACCAGCAACTGTCTGCTTAGCTGTTACATCTCCAGTCGGAAGGAGACCATTGTTACCGTCGTAAGCCTTTTTCAGATCTTCTGCAGGTTCAAAAGTAACGCTTGTTTCATTATCTTTAGCTCTCTTCTCGAACGTATGCCCTGCTAAAGTCAAGGTTACAAGAGCTCCAGGTGTGACATTGGTCACAACAATCGAACGATTTGGCAAGCCACCAGTTTCATTAGTAGAAGCAACTGAGATAACTGGTGCCTGTGGAATTACCTTAATAGTCACATCGTTCGTTGTGCCATCTTTGTAGGTAATCGTTACAGTACCATCGGTAGCAATACTATAATCGCTAATGCGGTTGGCTACCTGAGGATTTGCAGTTTTCACTGCATCAAGAATCTTGGTGCGTTCATCATCGGTCAACGCATTTGGATTGGCAACTGCAATGGCGTTAGTAGGTTGAGCTCCTGGGAATTTTTCATTTATTTCCATCTTTATATTGGACATTTTCTCCGTAAGTAGCAGTGTACTCTAATACTTTTGGATTTGTTGCTGAAGCTTCAGTAGTGGTGTCCTTAATGCCTGGCGCTGCATCATCTGAAGAATAACCATCTTGGAAGATACGACTGATATCTGAAGTACCATCGTTTAATTTCAGAGTTTTAATCTTACCACTATTATCTTTAGCAGTTAAAACAACTTTAATCTTGTCGCCTGCGAATACTTCGTAACCACTGACTCCTGGACGAACATTATTCTTGATCGATTGTTTTTCCCATAGGCCAGTCTTGTCGTTCTTGACATAAAGTTCAAAAGTTACTTCAGGTGCTACAGTTTCCTTGGTAATAGTTTTAGTCGTTGTAGCTGATTCCAAGGTTTCATTTACACTAGTACCAGGATTTTGGAAAACCTTACTTTGTTTAACAGTTACGTCACCTGTTGGAAGGAGACCGTTGTTTCCATCATAGGCAGCCTTCAAATCTGTCGCAGTAAATGTTACGCTTGTGTCATTATTCCCCGCTGTCTTAGGGAATGTATGTCCGTTTAATGTCAGGGTAACAAGTGCACCCGGCGTCACATTGGTGACTGTGATTCCTCTATTTGGAAGACCACCTGTGTTAGTAACCTGATTATCTGCGATTTGTGGTGCTTGTGGATTGACCTTGAAGATAACTGGAACAGATGTGCTGTTTCTTGCTGCATCAGTAGAACCTTGCGGTAAGGTCACTCTTACTTTTCTTGTGTAGAATCCTGGATTAGCAACCATAGCGTCGTCAGGAGTTTGTTCCCAACTGAATGTTGTACCTGCAGGTATCGCAACTCCAGCATCAGAATTCTTAATAGCATTACTTGGATTGGCAATAATATCCGCTAATGAAGCCTTATCACCAACTGTAGTAACATACTCTTGTTTTGCTACCGGATCAACTACAGTATAGTCAAAGCTAGTTTCACTTGTTAGGGCTGCATTGCTAGATGATACAGTACCAAAACGTCCATTTGGATAGGTAGCTCTTACTGTGTAAGTTGTACGGTGCGACACAGGATTAGTTCCTGTTGTATGCCATACGCTACTAAATTCAGGTGAGCCATCTTGTTTACTCAATGTGGCACTTGGATTGTTATTCAGGCGATATTCATAAGAGAATGTAGTACCTGATGGAAGGTCACTACTATTGATATAGAGGTTTGAATAGCCACCAATATTATTGGCATAGCTTCCTCCAACAGTTCTATCACTACCTGGAACTGCTTTAAAGGCATAAAATTGACCTTTCACACCATTGTTTGTTTTGGTTTCAACTTTCGGATAGACCGTATAGTTGATGGTTACATCCGTTGTCGAATTATCAGAATAGGTAACACGTGCTAGAGCTGATTGAGCCCCACTTGCACTAGTAGAGATTGGCGTTACCCAAGAAATGCTATGTCCAGTGACAGCTGGTGTTGAACTATCAACAGGATCAACAGTGACAAAGTTATTTACATTAGCAAGATCTGTCGCAGCTTCCCCTTGCAAAGTATAGACAGTTGGAACTTTAGTTGTAGCATTATATAGTTCATTTTGTTTGAGTTTATGGAAGGCATAGGTAATACCTTGTTTCCCTTCAAGAACTCTGACAGTATTGCCTGATACATATCCTTTGGCAGTTGCAACGTTAGTTGCCTTCAACTGATAACCATCAATGTTCAAATATTGTGAAAGATCTACAGTTGTTCCTGGAAGTTGTTGGATAAACACCTCATCCTTACCAGGGATTTCCTCTCCAGTATCTGCATCGATGAAATGAACTGTAACATAGGCACCACGAGCTGAATAATCAAATTTTTCTAGTCTAAATTGTTGCAAGTTGGTTCCAGAGCCTGTCGAAGCGAAGAGAGCCAATGCTAATTCACTAGGATTTCCTGCATTTGACAACAGTGTCATATTCTTTGTATCGTTCCAAAGAACATTTGTATTTCTAACTTTATCATCAACCAGATAATCACTTTGTTGACCAATTTTCTGATTCGCTAAATTATAAGACCAAGTCTGACCAGCATAATTTACGGTCATAACTTTAGTATTACCATTATAATTTACAGTGTAATTTTGGAAAGAATTATTTGTTGGATTCGTTTGAAGTTTAGAAAAAGTTGAAATAACAGGATACACTCGTCCTTGTGCATTAATATATTTCGTCCCATTATAACTATAAATAAATCCTCCGAATGCTCCGCCACCACCAACACGTGAGGGATCTGCTGAAGCCATATTGTGGGTATCTGGCGCACTAGTATTGTGCCAAGTATCTAGTTTGAAACCGAAAGAACCTTTGAGATTATTTCCTCCCATACCAAGAGAGGCCCCAGAACCGTTTCCATTAGCATTTCCTATAACACCAGGTTCCCCAGTTGAAAACACCGCTGCAATCCCGTCACCACCTGCATGTCCTGGTTTAAACCCTTCATATGCATTTCCAAGATTGATCTTACCTGTTAGGGTGAAGCTCTCAGTCATATCAATTTTGGTTTTCAAGGTATAGGAACCGGCTTGCCCACCTGTATTTTGTGTCAAGGTTACTGTACCACCACTTAGATTTGCAGTCCCTGATGTTTTAAAGTAGTTTGCTTGGTTCTTATTGGTTACAATCAAATGCGCCTTAGAATCATAGCTTGCATTTCCCAAAGAAGCATTTGTATTAAATGGAATATGAAAGTCATTTGAAGAAGTCAAAGCTTGACCATTACGGTAGTCACGCGCTCCAGAACTTGCTCGAAGAACTGTGTTGACCACACTATTACGTGTTCTAGTAGCCTCAGAGATAAGAGTATTAAGGTCAGCGTTAGGATCGGTCAAAGCATTTTGAATAGTTTCAATCGTAGCTTTCCCTTTTAGAAGAGCACTTTCAGCACCCTCACGATTTCCCAGACGACCGAGATAGGTTCCAATCTCATCTGAAAGACTCTTGAGTTTTTTCTCTTGCTCTGCTCGTTTTTTGTCAGTTTCAGTCGCAGTTACTAACCCTGTCGCTGCTGTTGTTAACATATCAGCAGTGTTGCCATTGACTTTATCAGAAACACCTGCGCTTGCTGAAGCAGTATTCAAGTTAGCTGGAGTTGACTTATAGGTAATTGTAGCACCATCTTTATCCGCTACTACTTCTTCTACCTTAGAAGTTTCACCAGTAGAACCCTTACTTGTTGAGTTTGTGACTACAGAACTAGTAGAACTCGTTTCTGAGAGGCTTTCTGATCTTGTAAGTGACTCAGAGCTACTGAGTGAAGTTGAAGTAGATGCTGAAGTTGAGGTAGACTCTGATGCAGATGTACTTGCAGACACTGATGAAGACAAGGACTCTGATAATGATTGACTTTCAGAGACTGAAACACTCTCACTAATAGACTGAGAAGTCACATCTGAAGCCGGAGCTTCTTGATTTTCTTTCCCTACTGTTCCTAGAACAACTTTATCTGCAGTGACAAGTGTATCCTCTGTTTCGATAACTTTTTCAACTGCAGTTTGTTCATTGGCATGGACTTGAGTTTGAACAACAGCCCCACCACCGATAACTGAACCAGCTGCTACTATTCCCTTAAGAACATCGATTCCTGTCAATGGTGTGGAAGAACGCTCTTCAACAACTTCTGTTGACACTTGAGCAGTATCGACTCCACCACGAATGACTTTAAACAAGCCAAAAAGGGAAGTAGAGGCACGTAACCAGTGCTTACCAGACTTGATTAACTTAAATCTTGTAACACGGTCTGTCTCTCTAAATTGACCTTCATTTCTTTTAAAAAACATGTTAATACCTTCCGTTTTTCTATCAATTTTAAAAATTGATGCTGTTTCCTACTTTACCACTTTTTAATGATAATTTCTAGCAATGATAACCGTTAATTACTTAAAAAATACTGATTTACACAGTTCAAAAAAGATCTCCAATACGTCAACTAGGATATTTATATAATAACCAACACTTTCCTCTTTCTCATGAAACTTATTCGCGGTCTTAATTATAGGAAATATTTCTTAAAACTCGTTTTAGATAGATTTTATAATTTCTATAACTTGGTATAAAAAGAACATATCATTTATTCATTCTATAATCCAAAAATAGGATGATGTTCACAAGTTGATATTTCAAATTTCCTCTATGGTGAAATGAAATAAAATCTGGACAAATTGATTAGGGGAGTCAAATCAATTTCTAGCAATGTTTTAGAAGTCGAAATGAACTATTCTTTATTTAGCCTACTATAATAATTATGATGATTCCCCAAACTTAAGCTAAAATACAAATAAAAAAAGAGTTTGAAAAAATCCCAAACTCTACTATTTTTTGATTTTATTTTCTAGCTATCTTTTCATCTTCTTCTAGTTGCTTAACCAATTGATCAACGCTATCAAATTTTACCATATCACGGATACGGTCCAACCAGGAAACGATGACAGTTTCCCCATAGATATCGTCGGAAAAATCAAAGATATGAACTTCAAAACGCTCTTCTTCGCCATCAAAGGTTTCATTTTTACCTAGACTCGCCATACCACGATAGACTTTTCTTTGGATTTCAACGTCAACGGCATAGACACCATCAGCCGGCATATAAGTCCGATCCAAGTTGACTAAATTAGCTGTAGGGAAGCCAATAGTTCGACCACGCGCATTTCCATGAACCACTACACCTCTCGTTGGCAAAGGGAATCCCAGAAGTTTGCCTGCCTCTTTTACATCTCCTTCTAGAATGGCTTGGCGAATACGCGTTGAACTAATTTTCCCCTTTTCATCCTCAACTGGTGGAACAACAACTACTTCACCATGGAAAAGTTCTTTTAAATCCTCAGCTGTTTTTCTATCTGAACCAAGAGTATAGTCAAAACCAACTACAATCGTATCTGCCTTTGCTTCCTTGACATAGGTATCAATGAATTCTTGGGCAGTCATATTTGCTACTCGACTAGTGAAATCCATCAAATACAAGCTCTCAACTCCAGCTCGCTTCAATCGACGTTCACGTTCACTAGCATTCAAAATATGCAATAAGTGTTCAGGTGAGTATTGATTCAGAGTTAGTTTTGGTGATTCGTTAAAAGTTACTAGAGCTACTCCCTGGCGCTTTTCAGCAGCAATGTTAGAAGCTATATCAAATAATTTTTGATGTCCAAGGTGAACTCCATCAAAATAACCTAGTACAAGGACGTTTGGTCCTGGTGTTGCAATATCTTTTTCTGTTTTAATAGGTACTGTAATAATCATAATGTTTATTATACCAAAAAAATGGCGCTTTCAAAACAATTTAGACTGAATTCAGTTCATAAAACTTAAATCAAACTTTCTCTAACTTCTTTTCGCAACATTTCTAGACTTTCGATCCCGTACTTATCCATGACTTTTGGAAGATTTTCGATAATATCAGGACAAGCATAGGGATTCGTAAAGTTGGCTGTACCGACACCGATTGCTGAGGCTCCTGCCAGATACATTTCTAAGGCCGCTTCAGCTGAATACACTCCTCCCATACCAATGATTGGAAGCTTAGTTGTTTGAGCTACTTGACGGATTAGTTTTAGGGCTACAGGAAAGACTGCAGGTCCAGACATACCACCTGTCCCATTTGCGATTATCGGCTTTCTGGTTTTGAGATCAAAACGCATACCAACAAGAGTATTAATCATGGTGAGACCACTAGCTCCAGCATCTTCTACTGCTTTTGCTATGGTTACGATATCCGTCACACTAGGGGTTAATTTGACGTAAACGGGCACATCTGATGCTTCCACAGCTGCTTTTACCACATCATAAGCCAACTCAGGATCTTGTCCAATTAAAAGACCATGATTACCGTGATCAACGTTAGGACAAGAGATATTGAGCTCAATAGCTTTCACGTTAGTTGCCTTGGAAATACCATGAGAAACGGCTGCATACTCTTGTTTTGAAAAGCCAGCAACATTGGCGATAATGGGAAGATTTGGATATTCTCTTTGAAGCCAAGGTAGTTTCTCAGATAGAACAACCTCTAAACCTGGATTTTGTAAACCAATAGCGTTGAGCATACCTGCAGGTGTTTCTGCTACTCGTGGAGTTGGATTTCCAAACCTGGGTTCTAGGGTAGTCGCCTTAATCATGATAGAGCCTAAAAGATCTAAATCATAGTATTTAGCATATTCTTGACCAAAGCCAAAACAACCTGATGCAGGAATGATAGGATTCTTTAATTCTAAGCCTGGTAGAGAAACTTGTAATCGATTTTCAGTCATGACACTCTCCTTATAAAACTACTGTTCCTGTTTTAAATACAGGCCCATCTCCACACACACGTTGACTAACCGTATCACTATCGGGAACTTTTAAGACGCAAGCATAACAAGCTCCCATACCACAAGCCATACGTGATTCTAAAGATAGATAAGCTCTGGGATGGTCGTAGAATGTTTGATTGATATATTTCATCATACCAGGTGCTCCGCATGAATAGATAGCATCAAAATCAGTGTCAAATTCCTTAATCACAACTGAGACATTTCCCTTGATACCATAAGATCCATCGTCTGTTGTCACAAAAACTTGACTATATTGAGCTAATTCGTCTTCCAAGATAACAGCATCTTTAGTAGCAAAACCTAGAACAGTTGTAATTTCTACACCTCTCTCATGAAGTTGTTTAGCTACTTCAAGTAAAGGAGGTACACCGATTCCTCCACCAACAAGAAGAACTTTGCTATGCTTGTCTAGTTCAGATAGATCAAAGCCATTTCCTTGAGGCCCCATAACATCTAAACTATCACCTGATTTTAAGCTTGAAAAGATTGCTGTACCAGAACCCTCAACTCGATAAATCAGATGACATTGTTTCTTAGGCTTATCTATGGATGAGATTGAAATTGGACGACGCAAGAGATGGGCATCATCGGGCACACGCAAATGAAGAAATTGTCCAGCTTTCATAGCTTCAACCATTTCTCCTTCGAGAACTAGTTCAAAGATCACTGGTGCGATTTCCTCTTGCGCAATCACTTTCATGTTTTCTAAACGAATAGCACCCATACGCTTCTTACAATTTGGATTCATAACTTTTCCTCCTTAAATTTTAAGGGGATCAGATAAAGAAAAACCTTGCAATTGCAAGGTTTCAGGTAAGATATTTACACAAAAGCAGCAAATAAGCACTTGCTTACTTGTTTCAATCGTAGTTTCTTTTCTCTGACACCTTGTAAGTCTCTCTGGACTTCCCTTAAAGGTTAAATTTTCACTAGTATACTGTATCAAACGTGAAAAGTCAAGTAAAAATAGGTAAGGTATCAGTTCATGAAAGTGGCTTACTTTTGTGAAGAAAGAATCTGCTCTAATTTTTGATAATCTTTGACACTATCGATTTCATAGATAGAATTTTCTTCCAACTCTTCTACATAAACATCTAGTTCTTTGATATTATCTTTAACCATATTGTCCCAATAGAGGTCAACAAACTCGCCACTTGCATAGGCTTCATCGATAAAATCAACAATCTTTTCAGCTGTTGGAGCATCCCAGAATGATACACCACTCAAGATGCGTCCATTTTTGCTATCGACAATGATATCTTGAACTTTGTAATCATCTCCATAAACTAGGAACCACTCATTATCACAGTCTTCACGATAAACACTAAAATAAGTCGAACGAGTCAAATCATTGCGGAACATATTCTTGAAAAGATAGTTATCTGCGTCGATAACATAGCTGTTGGCTAGCTCTTCTTTCACCAAGTAAAGTGAGTAAAAGTTATTGTAATCAGCATACTTATCGTTGAAGACCAAACGAACTCCGTACTTTTCTTTAAGATAGTCGAATTGTTCTTTTAAATAACCTACAACGATGATAATGTCATCAATTCCGCGTTCTTTTAAAAATTCAATTTGATATTCAACCAATGGCTTTTGATTGACTTTAACCAAGGCTTTGGGAGTGTTTTCTGTCATGGGTCTCAAACGAGTTCCCAATCCCGCTGCTAAGATAATCGCTTTCACGCGTTTTCTCCTTTATTCTTTAATAATAATATAAACACCAGCCATTACGATAAGTGAAGTAATGATGGTCAGTAAATTAAGGGGCGACCCCAAGAAAATTGCTGCAAACAAAACAGTCCATACCACATAACTCACATTTAGACCTGTTGCTTTTGCTGGCTGTAATCGATTAATAGCAATATAGTAGGCTAGATAAGAAATCATATCAAACGCTGCAAAGACTATCAATAGACCAAATAATTGGCCATTTGCCACTTCTACAAATGAATGATGTGTAAAGAGTACAATGACTAAATAAGACAAGAAGGATGTGACTTGTCGAATCAAGAGGGCTTCAATTTCACTGAGATCACTTTCCATAGCAAAAGAGCTAAGAACACTTTCGCTTCCCCAAGCAAGGGCACAAATCAATGCACATAAAATTCCGATATAGAAAGAATTCACTTGCTCTGCTTTATAGGTCTGAGCAATAATCCCAGCAATGATTAGAAAGATACCAAAAATTGTATTTTTGGAAATCTTGTGCTTCAAAAAGAAGAAGGCTAGCAAGACTGAAACAGCAGGATAAATCGCTGAAACAGACGATGCTAGAGAACTTCCAATATACTTAACTGCATAGAGATTGGCCTGCATACCAATCGGCCCTGCCAGTAAAGCACCAATAATAACACTGACATTTCGAATATTCAAGAAGATTGAAAATCGTACTTTTCCTTCCTTAACTAGAAGAAATCCTAGTAAGATAAAAATACTGAGGAAGTCGTGTGCTGCTGCTACTACAAAGGGCGATAAATCAGTGAATATTGAAAAGATATAAGCACTAATAGTTAATCCTAATCCCCAGAACACACCTGATAGTAGCCCAAAAGAAACCCCGTTTTTAGTCTTCATCAGAACCTCCCATAGAATTCAACTCTTTCACAGCTCTATTGTAACGAGAGATTCCATAATCTCCGAAATCTGCACCATTTTCTTCTTTGTAGATAGTCCAGAGACTCCAAATAATGTCCTGCAAGATTTTGTAAATACGAATTTTTTCCCGAGAAACTGGTGTCAGGTCACTTTCATAATGACTTAAGAAGTTCTCTTCTTCGTCTGAAGTAAACTCAGATTCCAAGAAAAGAGCTGCCAAATCCCACATAGGATCATTCATAGATGAATATTCCCAATCAATCAGATAAAGGTGACCATCTGGTCCTTCTATGAAATTTTCAGGAACCAAATCAATGTGACATGATTTCTTATCGATACCAATTTCTTCAAGCTCTTCTTTCAGAGAAAATACTAACTTTCTGACAGTTTCATAGTTCGGATAGGAAATCTCCCCTTGAATCAAGGTTTCATATTTTTTGATTTCCTCAAAAGGAGCAAACTCTCCTTTTAATTCCTTACCCGAAGCATGAACCGTTTGTAAAATAGGCGCAATCTTTTCAAACTTAGTCTTGATAGTAGTGGAATTAAGAGTATTCGCAGATTTAATGTACTGATTAACCTTGATACCTGCTTCAATATCGAAAAGATAATTTTCCACATCAAGTTTTAAATCTTTTAACAAGTCCAGATTAAATTTCTCATTCTGGCGGTTGATCAATTTATCTGTGCCTTTTCCGAAAAACTTAACGATATACTGATTTGAGGTTGTCTTAACCAAATAGTTTTGATTAGTCATTCCTCCTAGTTGTTCAACACTTAAAATATCTTCATCAGTTGATAGTAAAGATGTCAGTTTTTCCTTAATAATCTTTTCCACAATCATCCTCCATTAGACTTCCCACTTAAAGACTGTCTTAAAGGCAGTATTTAGGTCAGTTGCAAAAACTCGGTGAATATCCTTAATTTCTCGTACTGGTTCTTCTAAATAAATGATATTTTTCAAACGATTGGCAAATCTCTTAATCTCCATCATTTGGATAGCTTTTTCGAAGTCAACACGTCCTGAACGCGAAGAACCTACCAGTAACAAACCTTTTTCCAAGGAATCTCGGGTATTGATGTTGACCTTGTACTCACTAACACCCATCATCAGAATGGTTCCCTGTGGTTTGATGTAACGGATGAGATCATTAATAGCAGGTCCGCATCCATCACCACCACAACATTCGAAACCATGATCAAAACTAAGATCTTCTGGGATGCTATCCGTAATGTAAAGCTCCTTAGCAAAAGAGAAGAGTTCTAATTTCTCCCAATGACGACCAATAACAATAATCTCAGCTTCAGGCAAGATATAGTTGATAATATTAGCCATTACAAAAGCTAAACTACCATCGCCAATAACTGCAATACGCTGACGTCTGCTGTGAGAAACCGTCAAGAAACGATTCATAGCGTGCATACCCACACTGACAAATTCAGTAATGGCAGCTACTGTATCTTCGATGTCCTCGTAAGCTACCACACGATCCTTAGGTAGAGAAACAAATTCTCGCATAAAGCCATCATAACCACTAGACAAGAAATAGGTTCCTGTCATATAGTTTTCATAAAATTCCTCATCACTCTGCATAGGTGGTTGATTGGGAATCATGACAACCTTCTGACCAACTTTGTAGGTACCTGTGGGATCAGAAATAACAGTCCCACAAGACTCATGAATCATAGCCATTGGAAGTTTCTTTGATAAAATTTTTGGATCACGTTTTCCTTGATAGTAACGTTGATCCGCATGACAAACCGCCATAAAGTTTGGTCGAATAAGGATATGATTCTCTTGATCAATTTCTTCTTCCTGATATTTAATATTAATAAACTTTGGTTTTGTCAGTTGATAAATTTGATTAATCATGTCTCTAGTCTTTCTCAATCATGCTTTTAGCAATCTTCAAGTCTGTAACTGTTGTGATTTTTAGATTTGAGTATTCACCCTTAGCCAAGGCTACATCTTTACCCTTAATGACAAAGATTTTACATGCATCTGTCAAAATTTCTTTTTCTTCTTCGGATAAAGAACCATACAAATCAATAAAGTCTTTACAACGGAAGGTTTGTGGAGTCTGTCCTTGGTATAGATGAGCGCGATTTGGAATATCTGTGATGAACTGACCATTTGTACTTTCAACAATGGTATCCACCGCTTCAACCACGGTATCAACAGCATCATGGTTTTTAGCAAGTTCAATATTGTCTTGAATCATTCTAAGAGTGATGAAAGGACGAACGGAATCATGCGTCACCACAATATCATCTGCTGTCAGTGGACGGTAAGCATCAATAGCTTCAATAATTTTTTCAATACTAGAATTACGATCCGCACCACCTTTGGTGATGATTATACGGTCCTTGTGGAGTGGTAGGAATTTTTCAACTAAATCTTCTGCGTGTGTAACCCAGTCACCATGAACCCCAACTACAATCTTTTCAATACTTGGTTCCAAAACAAATTTTTCGATAGTATGAATCAAGATTGGACGATCGCCCAACTCAAGAAATTGTTTTGGTAAATTACTAATCCCCATGCGCGTGCCGGTTCCACCTGCTAAAATTCCAGCGTAGATCATTTTAATACTCCTTTAGTCTGTTCTAAAAAACTCATTCTTTACCATTATATCACAACCTAGCCCTTTCTCGAAATAAATACTAGAATTCTCTAGTCGGAAAGAGCTTAGGCATACCTTTAGGGAAAGTAACTTGAATGATAAAAAAATCTCAACTCTATTTTCAACAAATATAGAGTTTTTCAGAATATTATAGAAAACTTAAAGAAACCTTAAACTAAATAAAAAGTTGAGATTGTAGCCAGAGATAATTCCAAGCTAACAATTCTCAACTCTATTCAATCATTTTTCGTTTATTTTTCTTCTTGCTCACCGATGCCCTTAACGGCTTTCTTAAACTCGGCAAGCATTTTTCCTACTGACTCGCCTAACTCTGGTAAGCGTTTTGGCCCAAAAATCAATAGTGCTCCAAGAACAATGACGATCAAGCCTGGTGCACCAATATCACGTAACATTCCCATTTTTTTCTCCTTTCCTTTTTCTCTTAATTATCCATTTACTAATAGCGATACTAACCTCATACAAAAGGATTAGGGGAACAGTCATCGCTAAATCGCTAATAAAATCAGCAGGTGTCAATATAACAGCCAATACCAATAAGATGAAGTAGGCATGACGTCTATAAGTAATGAGTAAGCCAGGTCCAATCAAACCAATTGAGGTAAAAAAAGCAATGATAACTGGCAATTCAAAGATAAACGCTAGTGGTAGAGTTGTTTGAAAGACAAAAGTTAGATAATTTTGCGCTGTCAGTTGCGTTTCAAATAAGTTTTCACCTAATCCTAGTAAGACCTGAAGTATAGCTGGTGTGACAAAATAAAAGCCAAAGGCTAATCCCAAGATAAAACAAAGAAATGTTGCAGGTATATAAGCAAAAATCGCCCCTGCTTCTTCAGTTTTTAGGGCTGGTCGAACAAAACTCCAGACTTGATAGACGGTAAAGGGCAAGGTAAGGCTAAAGGCCATCAAACTTGCCAAACGAAGATAAATCCATAAAATATCATTCGGCCCTAAGACAATTAACTTCTGACTAAAACCTTGTGTGATATATTGATAAACCTGATCAGCAAATAATAGTGAAACGCAGAAAACTAGAAAGAAGCAAACAACTACAGCTAGCAATCTCTTTCTAAATTCTACCAAATGTTCAATAATTGTCAATTCCTTTTGATCCATCACTTTTCACCCTGTCTAATGGTAATTAGAAAAACTACGAGGATAAAGAGAGTCTGACCTGCTATCCCTTCCCAACTAGGGTAAATTCCCAATATATCAATACTTGGTATTCCTGAGATCAGATGGTTTGGAATCATATTTGTCAACTGTAAGGCATGGATACTGACTCCCGTCATCTTAAAGGCTAAGGCATAAATCATCCAAGTCAGGATAAAGAAAACCTTGTGAGGTAGGAAAAATTGACTGGCCTTGTTCATCACAAAAGCAATCACGACTAAGACTAAGAGGGCTAGAGAAATTCCTAGGACAAAATCAAAACTAGAAATCCTTGGCAGAATCCCCACATAGAATAAAATCGTCTCAGCACCTTCACGGAATACGGCTAGAAAACTCAGAGCAAACATAGAAAGGAACGATTCTGTTTTCGTGACAGTTTGCATTTGCGATTCCATAAAAGCATTCCATTTTTTAACAGAAGATTTGCTATGAAGCCAAATACCGATTAAAATCATCATGATAACCGCAAAAATCCCGACTGCTCCTTCGATAATTTCACGGTTAGTTCCTGAGGCAACTGCTGGAAAGGCAATCTGTAGGATATAGGCAATTAAAAGACTGGCCACTATTCCCGCAAATGCACCACCATAGACCCACTTGAGGCCCTTTCTCATCTTAGCAGCTTTCAAAGTTGTCACAAGCGCCATGACAATCAAGAGGCCTTCTACACCTTCTCGGAGCAAGATGAGCATGGCGTCAAATGCATTATAGGAAGCACTAGTATCAATTTGAGATAGCTCTGCAATCAAGCTAGAAAGCTTTTCTTGATATTCACTATCCTTTCCCTTAACCATGATGACAGGACTTTCACTTTCAACCTTGGTATAAAGCGAAGGATTGGTTGTACTTACAGAACCCTCGATAGTGGGCCAAATAGTAATAAACTCCTTCATCGTTGCAGCTGCTTCGCTATCTTGACCAGCTTGAAATTGAGCCAAGGCCTTTTTTAAAAGATCGATTCCATCCTTTAGGGTCAGATTAGAAGATGTAGTCGCTATTTCTGTACCTTCAACAAAGTTAGAAATGGCTTTTTTCAAATCATCAAACGATGCCTGAATAGTATCAAAGTTCGTTGGTTCAGTCTCAATGCTACTACGCAGGAAGGAAATTGCGGTTTCCACTTGCCCATAATGAGCTGTACTATGGTCGCGAACCACTGCTTCATTAATGGTCCAGGTTGAATTCATTTTTTTATAGGCTTCTCTTACCGCTTCCAGATCTTGAGAAGCGATTGCCTTGTCTAGGGCTTGAAAACGAGGTTCTAAGCGACTTACAAGTTTCTCTTTTTCTGCATCTAGGTCGACTGGATTTTGCTCTTTCTCAAATGTCAAAAGGGCTAAAGAAATCTGAGTTAGCTGGTCTTCAGTAATATCACCAGTTAAGGCTAACTTTTCTTGAACTTGACGTCCTGCTTCAGAGTCAGAATTCTCGACTCTCTCGAATTCTTTGGTCATTTCATCGATTAGTTTTCTAGCCTGATCTTGTTTGCCTTCTTTAACAGCTTTAGTTGCATCAGTTATTTTCACAAAGTAGGGACTCAAATTTTCCTTAGCACCTATCGGAAAAATCAACAGGAAGAAATAAGCAAATAGAAGGATAATACTTTTAGGATTCCAATAATTTCTGCCCAATGTAACCTCCCTTCTCTACTCCACCAAAGCAGGCAAAAAGACCACTGCCTATATGGGTAACGTACTCATTCATTTTATCCGTAGCACCTAGATTGGTCTGCACCTTAACAAAGTTATCTGGATCCTTTTGGAAGGAGATAAAGAGCAAACCAGTATCAAACTGACCAGTCTTTTCATCAATTCCATCAGAATAAGAATAGGATCGACGCAGGAGAGGTTTATCCACTTCTTTTGCTAAGCGTACATGAGAATCGTCAGGAAGAAGACTCAAGTCCACCTCATCAAATTCGTTTTTCTTACCAAAAGGAGCTCCACTTTCCTTATAGCGCCCAAAGGTATTTTCTTGCTCCTCCAGATTGGTTCGATCCCAAGTATCAAGGAACATCTGGATGCGACGAACGGCCATGTAGGAACCATTTTCAATCCAATCCTTACTATCTGCCCACACAACCTGATCAAATTCTTTCTCAGTGGTAACATTAGCAGTCCCGTCTTTAAAACCAAAGAGATTCCGAGGAGTTTCCATACGATTACCGATAGCTGCAAAACCTGATTGACTCCAACGAAGAGTAACTGCATTTCTTCCTTTTCGGATAAGATTACGAACAGCATGAAAGGCAACTTGCTCATCATCTGCACAAGCTTGAATGACAATATCTCCACCCGTGTACTTTTCTCGTAACTGTTCCTTTGGAAAAGGAGGCAAATCTCTAAAGAGTGTTGGACGTTTGTTCTCTAGTTTCATCTTTTCTAGGAAACTAGCCGAAACTCCAAAGGTCAGGGTCAAACGATGAGGATTAAGCCCAACTGTTTCTCCAGTATCACTTGGAGGTAGAAGGCTATTGTTACCATCTTTTTTAACCAATTCTCCCTCTACAAGTTTGGCACTATAATCCGTCCAATCTTTAAATAACTGGATGATTTTCTCTTTGTCAGTTGTATGCAAATCTAAAACCACAAAATAAATGTTTTTCTGCATAACAGTTGTAATGCCAGCTTGGTGTTTGCCATAGAAGGCTATCTTTTCATCCCCGTACGAGATTTTCTCCTGACCATCAAGCTTAGGTGCGAAAAAAGCAGAAGCACCAGAGAGACCAAGTGCGAGACCAGCACCTCCAATACCTGCTTTTTTTAGAAATTCTCGACGGTCCATTTTTCGTTCAAAAAATTTTTCGCCTTTGTTTGTCATATTACTTATTCTCCACCAAGAAATTTACCCATTTGTGATAATGGTTCACCAAGTTTTGTTACTGCTTCAGACAATTCTTTGGTATCCTCTTTCGTTAAGTCTGTATAGAGCTTATAGTGTTCCTTGTCCGTCATGTGTTTGTCTAACAAACTATTGACTGATTTGAAATCTTCCTCTAACTCCTTGACCAAGGCCGAATCTGATTTTTCAAGCAAGGGTTTAAAGAGTTGGAAAATCTTTTCAGCACCTTGGATATTGGCACGAAAATCATACAAGTCAGTATGAGAATAAATCTCCTCTTCACCAGTAATCTTACTTGTCGCTACTTCATTTAAAAGGTCAACAGCCCCAGTTAGCATAATCTTGTAATCAACATCTACAGTCGCAATCTTAGCCTTCAATTCCTTGATGTCATTTACCAGTTGGTCACCATAAGACTCAGTTCCTTTAGTTGTATTTTCTTCCCAAAGAATGCGCTCGATACGGTGGAAACCAGACCAACCTTCTTCAGTCTTATTTTCATCTAGATAGTCTGCCAAACGAAAGTCAATCTTCACATCGGATTCACCGAAACTCTCTGCAATTGGCTCTGAACGTTCATAAGACATACGGATTAAAGGGTACGCCTTTTTAGCTTCCTCTAACTTACCATCCTTCAAGAGTTGAACAAAACCTTCAGTATCCGTTAAAAGTTTATCAATCTGTTCTTCCACAAATGTTTTGTAGTCACTAGTCGCCTTATCCAAAAGTTTTTGATTGTCTTCTGATAATTTTGTAACCTGAGAGGAATTACTTGTCGAGGTCTGTTTTTCAGTCTGTGCCGCACAAGCCGTTAATAATAAAGCCGAAGATAAAAGGATAAAACCAAGTTTTTTCATATAACGCTCCTATTAAATCATGGGAATCCCATTTTTAAAATTTATTGTATCATAGTTTTTCTAATTATTCAATAAATTGTCAGAAAATTTAATGTTTGGCTATTTGAAATTAGAATAGACTTTTCTAGTTAAAATTGTTAAAATAATAAGGAAAATAATAGAAAAGGAAGCTATATACCACCATGATGAATATGCAAAACATGATGCGTCAAGCTCAAAAACTTCAAAAACAAATGGAGCAAAGTCAGGCTGAACTTGCTGCTACGGAATTTATTGGAACTTCTGCTCAAAACCTTGTAACTGCAACATTGACCGGAGATAAGAAAGTCACAAAAATTGATTTCAATCCAGCAGTTGTTGACCCAGAAGACATCGAAACTCTATCAGATATGACTGTTCAGGCAGTCAATGCAGCTCTTGAACAAATCGATGAAGCAACCAAAAAGAAACTCGGTGCTTTTGCAGGGAAATTACCATTCTAATAGCATAAAAAGAGAGTGGGACAGAAATCGGTAATTCGTTAGAATTCGATTTCGTTGTCCCACCTCCGCACAGTTGAGTAGGGCTGTAAAAGCTGATGAAATCAGCGTATTAGAGCCCACTCAACCACTGCGTCTTGCTCGACAATCCAAAAACAATTTAGAGGCTAGGACTTTCGTCCCAGCCTCTTTTGTCTTATCTAAAAAGTAAAGAATTCCGTTGCCTTCTTTAGAAGTAAATCGGCGTATTCTGGGTCTTCCTGAGCGGTCTCAAGCTCTTCTTTAATTCTTTCCAAATCATCTGTTATCATACCATCAACTCCCAAACGTAGGGACTTATCAAAAGATTCCGAACCGTTAATCGTCCAAACATAGAGCTTTTGTTTTGTATTCCAAAGCTTGGTTACAAAATATTCATCTAAGGTAGAATATTCCATGGTATAGCCTGTTGCATTCGTTCTTGGGAAAACGGAGTTATAGGGCAGGATGAAATAGACTGGAATTTCCTTATCATACTGGGTAACTTTTTCAATAACATGGTAATCCAAAGATTGCATCTGATGTCCATAGACTTTGATCTTTGCCCCATATTGATCTAGAAAATGATCCATCATTTGAGCACTATCTTTTCGACTCGTTTTAATTTCAATCAGTAATTTCTGATGCAGGTCATTGGCACGATTTAGGTAATCATCAAAGCTGGAAATTTTGGTCTGATAACCATTTTCATAAATATCTAATTGCTTCAACTCATCTAAAGTTAAGTCTTGCGGTGTTACATTTAATCCCGCTAAACTTTTTAGGTTAGCATCATGCATCATGACAAACTGACCATCCTTGGTTTCCTGCACATCCATCTCAACTAAATCTGGTTTTAACTGAGCTGTTTTTTCTAAGGATTCAACTGTATTTTGGACACCATTTCCATTTGAGACACCTCTGTGAGAGATGACAAGTGGAGGATTGACTACGGGTGCTTCTAGATAAACATAACCCTCAATCGCAAAGAAGACACTGGCGCACCCCATTACACCCCATCTCATAATATGATCTTTCTTTCGTCTTGGCATAATATCCAACTCCTCACCAGTTAAAAAGGAGGTAAACTTAACCAAGAAGTAAGTCAAAGCCATATAGTGGATATTTTTAATCAATATATAGTTCGAAATAGCAAGAATCAAAGATTCTCGATGTGTGAGACCATCTACTAAAAACTGGCCAACCAATAGTGGGATTAGAAGTAAGTAAAAGAAAAGATTTGTTTTGACAACAATGAGAAAAAGATGCCAAGCGTAAAACCAAAAATGATTTCTGGTTTTTTCTAGACTGTAGACCACAGCATCCTTAACCGTCATCTTTTCAAAAAAGATTTTTGGTAGAACAAAAACCAACTTAACAGAAACGTATAGGAAGAAGATTGACAAGATGATAATACCAAGCCACCATATCCAATACTTGTCTTCCATGTAGGTCTGAATAAAATCAGGTATCACTATTTTATTAAAATAATAAATTTTAAAAATCTTCCTGATAAACGGAAAAATCATAGCGATATAAACGAAGATAAACAAGGCCTTGGAAAGAGTCAGACGTTTCATGAAGGCTATACTTTCACGAAATACCTTGCGACTATACTCAATCAAGGTTCGTTTTTCATGATAGAGAAGATGTCGAGCCCCAATGAAGAGGAGACTAATTTGAAAATAAGCCACTAAAAGGTTAATGGCTATTAAGATTAAAAAACCAAAGCTTACTAAAGGCGCATGTTTTAAAATTTCAAAAATGTTATTGTAAGAGATAAACAAATAGCCCGTCTGACTGAGTAAAAAGCCTGCTATCAATGAGTTCAATGGCAACCAAATATAATCTACCAGCATGAAGATTAGAAAAAATAGAAAGAGGATTTTATCCAGATTTAGGTAAATCTTTTTAAAACCCAATTTTTTAGGTTTTTCAGGTTTCATAAAACCTCCTAATCAAACAGCTGTGATAAATCTAAACCACCGAAAGGATTAGAGTTTAGACTACTCTTGGAGTCCAGTAATATTCTACTTTCATCAGATTCTAGAAAAGCTTCATAAACACGCGCAGTCATTCGCGCATCCTCTAAACTGTTATGAGATTGACCCTTGAATCCTAGAAATTCAGCCACAGTCTGTAACTTGAGATTGGCAATACCATGAAGATCAGAACTACGTCGCTCAAAAGCTTCATCATAGAGATCGACTAGATATTGGCTACTATAATCCAAACCATGTTCCAATAAAATCGGTAAATCACTCTTGGCTGCATTATAACCAATAAGGGGTAACTCACCCACAAAGTCTTGAAAATTCTTAAGTACATCTTCCACCATCGGTGCGTCTTTCAAGGTTTCAGACGTGATACCCGTTAAACCATTGATAAAACTTTTCAAAGGCACATCTGTATGAACATAAGAGTCAAATGCTCCTACTTCTTCACCATCTTTAAAACGGACCGCAGATACCTGAATCAAGTGAGTTTTATCTTGGTGTTTATTAAATTCCAAATCAAATGAAATGTAATCTCTTAATTTTTCCATTTTATCCATCCCTTACTATATGTGTAAAAAGAAACTACTTGGTTATACCTAGAAACCAAGCAGTTTTTTCTTATCCTCCAAATAAGCGAGCAAAGAAGCCTTTCTTCGTTGCTTGTACTTCTTGCTTAGCCTGATCCAACTCCAACTGAAGGGTTTCTTGGTCCTTCATAGCTTGTAGAGTTAACTGTTGTTGTTGATCCAATTGCTTATCTTTTTCTGCGATTTGACGGTCTTTAACACGCATCTGTTCATCTTTTTCAGCTAACTGTTTGTCTTTGGCCTTTAACTGCTCATAAAGACGGATGATTTCAGCGTTCTTTTCATCAACAAGAATCTCCATTAACTCACGTTGCTTCACATCATCACTAACAGGTTCATCTTCAAAAATGGTTTTTTTGTAGATTTCTTCAAGCTTAATCAAGCCACTGCGAGTTACCACAGTGACTCCTTTATCATTTTTAGTCGTATCTTCTTCAGGTAATTCCTTGACACGGTTATTGATTGCTTGGCGGGACAAGCCCAAGACCTCAGCAATCTCACTAACAGTCATCTCAATACTCATAATATCCTCTGAAAGTTTTCTAGCTTTTCTTTATTTAAATATTATCATAAGCAAGCAAAACTGTCAAATATCACCGTGTTATCAACCCTTTTTCATAACTTTTTCGGGTCTAAACTGAACTGTCTTTTAGTATTTTTTAAAACTAAAAATCAGTTTGCGATTTTACCACCAGTCCTAATCAATTGAAAACCTTTCTAGGCTTATAGAGTTGGTCACGTTTTTCTAAAATGGCTAGTAATTTTTCACCATCAAAACCAGCCAATTCCTTCTCGGTTTGTTCCAATTCAATAAAGCGACCAAAACGCACTTCTTCTGCCTGCTCTGGGGTCAAATATACCTTGACCAAGTCACCTGTCCCAATCTCCAAGGGATGAAGAAAGTCTAATTCACCAGCTTGTACTTTTTCCTCAATTTCACTTAAGGTCAAAGCATCATCTAACTGTAACCCAGCTGCACTTGTTCGTGTTAAATAAGACATATGAGCAGCATAGCCAAGTTTTTCTCCTAAGTCAACCGACAAGGTACGAATATAGGTTCCCTTACTGCATTTTACACGAAAAGTAAAGCGTGCAAGATGACCCTCATAAGAAATCGGACTTGTCCGTTCAAATTGATAAATAGTCACCTGACGTTCTGGACGTTCTACTTCTTGACCAGCACGCGCATACTCATAAAGTTTGCGCCCATTGACCTTGACAGCAGAGTACATAGGTGGAATCTGAGTGATAGGACCTGTCAGACTAGCGATTGCTTCATCGACAAGATTCTCATTCAAAGGTGACAAAACTGGAGTCTCTGAAACTACCTCACCACTAGAATCCTCGGTGGTCGTAGAATAGCCCAGAGTAATTTCACCCTCATAAATCTTGCCCTCATCCTGCATAAACTCAACCATGCGAGTCGCATTACCAACGGCAATCGGCAAAACGCCCACCACATCAGGATCTAGCGTCCCACCATGACCAATCTTCTTGGTTCCCAAAATCTTACGCAGTTTAAAAACCACATCATGCGAGGTCATCCCCGCTTCTTTTTTTAAGTTAATAATACCGTTCATGTCTTGCTTTCTCACTCCCCCTTCAAAGCATCAAACTTAGCCTTTATAGTCGGATTCTTCCGAGTCAATTTTTTAACGGAAACATCTTCCAGCTTGTTGTTTGCAAGGCGGAGTTGGTTTTCTGATGTGGTCAGGAATTTCTTGACTTCTTCCATACGCTTAATGGCCTTGTCAATTTCATCAATGGCCTTGCCGAAGTTGACAGAAGCTGAATTATAGTTCTTAGCAAAGGCTACCTTGAAAGCATCCAAGTCTTCCTCGAAATGAGTGATATCAATATTTTGTTCACGAACAAGCGCCAATTCCTGCTTGTATTTGAGAGAATTCAGTGCAGCATTTCGTAAGAGTCCAATCAAATGGATAAAGAACTGGGGACGAATGACATACATCTTCTCATACTCGTGGCTAACATCGACAATCCCTGTATTGAAGTAGTCGTTATCAGCCTCAAGCATAGTTACCAAAACTGCATACTCACAATTTTTCTCACGACGATCCTTATCCAATTCTTTGTAAAAATCCGAATTCTTATGCTTCTTCTCAGTACCATCAGCTTCATTTTTCATCTCAAACATGATGGAAATGAATTCTAGTCCATTTTCATCAAAATCACGGAAGATAAAATCGCCCTTAGAACCACGTGCTGAAACCTTATTGTCCTTCTCAAAGTAGGCATTTGGAAAGGCAAAGCTTCGAACCTTGTTGAATTCACTCTCCGCATAGTGTTCCAAACTTTCACCGATTGCCTTAGTTGATTGTTGCGCCTTGAAATTCTTATAAAATTCAACCTGCTCACTGGCTGCCTTGAGCTGGGCTTCGTAGTTTTGTTTAACAGAAGCTAGAGAAAGCTCGTTTTCTTTTTCTTGTAAAAGGAGCTGATTTTTGACCTGATCACGTTCTTTCTCTAAATCAGATAGTGTTTTTTGTAGTTGATTTTCATGCTCTAAGCGTAAGGTAGCCAATTGATTTTCGAGAGCTTGGACTTCTTTTTCTTTCTCTAGCAAGATTTGACTTGCACTTTGCTCCACTTCCTTTTTGGCCAATTCTTTTTCTGTATCAAAGTTGTTAATTTGACTTTGAAGCTGGGCAATTTCTTGATCTTTTTGAGCCAGTTTTGCCTGTTGTTCATTCAAAGCCTTTTGTTCAACCAGAGTCAACTCTTGTTTCATTCTGTCATGTAACTCTTTATCAAACTCTGCTGTTCGTACCTGCGACAAGAGTTCTGCATACTGGCTTTCATTGACCGTAAAGACTTCCCCACAGTTGGGACATTTAATCTCGTTCATATTATTCCTCTGTATCCATCTTTTCTACATTCATTATAGCATGGATAAACAAAAAGAAAAAGTTGGAATCAATCCAACTTTTAATCTACATATGTATCTTCGTTTTTATTTAAGAAAGCGTAAGGTAATCCCATGAGTAGACCACCACCGATAAAGTTACCGATGAAAGTTACACCCCAGTGACGAAGAATATTTCCAATACCGAAGTTTGCGATTGAATCAGCAGCAACACTGAATTTCACAATAGCAAATGAAGCAAAGTTTGCGGCGATGTGCTCGTTTGTTAAGAATACAAACATGTAAATAGCTGAAAGAACTAACCAAAGTTTTGCTCCACCATCCTTAACTAAAACGAATGAAAGAATCGCGATATTTACAAAGACATTAGCCAAGATAGCTTCAAGCAAGATAAGTTCATTTGAACGGCCCAACTTCATTTCCACAACTCCAGAAATAAAGCTATCATGTGTTAGGTTTGCATAAGCCGCTGAATGGGCAAAGCCCCATCCTGCTATAAGAGCACCGATTAAGTTGAAGAAAGTACAATATAGAAGGGCTCATTGTCAACTGTAGTGGGTTGAATAAAAACTAACATCTGGAGAGGACAAT
>NZ_CAUPII010000027.1:0-24535 GCF_963511325.1 uncultured Streptococcus sp. | reverse complement strand
ATTTCTCCTGAATTACTTCCTTCAGCTCTCTGAGAAGGGCTTTGCGGCCTTTAAAACGTTCGTCTGCCCAGAGGCGTTCGTAGGCTTCTTGTTTATCTTGTGGTAATTTTCTTCTATATGTATCCAACAATTCATGAAGGGCGTAGTAATCATCCAACCACAATCCTCCTTCTGGTAGTCGATGGCTAATCTCCCCTACTTCTTCATAGGCCATCCGGTCTAGGCGACGTTTTTGACTCTCTTGTTTTCTGACACTATCAAGGATTCGATTGCGAAATTTTGTTTTGAAGTAGACGTAGAGTTTCTTTTCTTCTTCCACTAGTTCTGGATGCTTTTCTAGAAGTTCATGGAGACAGATCATGCCTTCTTGGTCCCAATCCTCTTTCTCCCACAGGTGGAGATAGTAGTCTTTTCTACATTTATGAACAATTCCTTTTACCTTTGCATAATATTTCTCAAGCATTTGCTTTCCCCCTTTCTCTGCTTGTAGTATAGCAGAGAAAGGGGGAAAGAGGGGTTTTGGTTTCTGTCTTGTGCTGTTTTTACTCTCTAATGTTATGGCAATTGTGAATACTGACATGTGAGAGTAAAAAAAGACAAAGATTTGAATCCTTGTCTTTTAGCTTATAAACGTATTAGCGAAAGAGATCTACAATGGTATCCCAAACTGTCTGAGCTTTTTCTTTAATCTTAGCATCTGAAATAGCTTTTCCTGCTTCATCGACCAGATTTTGCGCCCGTCCACGAATATCTGATAGGATATCATCAGACTGTGCACTAGTATCACTGGTAGTTTGTTTAGGTGTATTTTCTGGTGCAATACCATTCATTTTATAAGCATTTTCAACTGTAAAAGTGCTGCCTGGTGTATAAGGAAGAATTGTTTCCGCCATACTTCTAAAAATGTGAGCAGCACCATTCGAAGTCGAACCTGCCAGATAATGATTTTCGTCCGTAGTCGGGAAACCAAGCCAATGACTTATCACCACATCAGGCGTATATCCGATAACCCACTGGTCACTTGTATATACTGGGTTAAAAGCTGCTTCAGTTGTACCAGTTTTCCCAGCCATGACATAGTCATCTGGTGATGAGCTTATTCCTGTACCATTTGTAAAAGTACCTAACATCATACTGGTCATCTTATCAGCTACTGACTTATCTATTATACGTTTTTGAGAATTTTTATGACTTGCAATCACTTGTCCGCTAGCATTTTCAATTCGGGTGATAAAGTGAGCTTCAGGCATTATCCCTTCATTCGCAAATGCTGCATAAGCCTGCGCCATTTGTAGCGGACTTGTCTCCACCCCACCACCTAGAGCTACACCTAGCACACGATCAACATTCGTTAAATCAAGTCCGAATCTTTCACCTGATTCAAAAGCCTTATCGATACCAAGTTGCTTGACTGTCGCTACAGCAGGAAGATTTAGAGACTCGGCTAAGGCTTGATACATTGGAACTTCTGGTGATGTCTTGATTCCTGCGTAGTTGTCTACTTTATAATCACCATATTGCATGGTATGATTATCCAACTCCTTATTAAGAGACCAACCCGCTTCAACCGCTGGTGTATACACTATCAAAGGTTTAATAGTAGACCCTGGACTTCTTTTGGATTGGGTTGCATAGTTAAAATTCCTGAAACCTGTCTTATCATCCCCTGCCACTCGACCAACAACTCCTCGAACTCCACCTGTTTTTGGCTCCAAAGCGACACTACCAGACTCTGCATGTGTCCCATCTTCAGCTGTCGGAAAGAGCGAAATATTTTGATAGATAACCTGCATATTTGCTTGGTAATTTTGATCTAGCTCCGTATAAATTCGATAACCATTATTAACGATTTCTTCCTCTGTTAGATTATACTTTTCAATAGCTTCATTAACAACTGCATCAAAATAAGAAGGATAACGGTAGTCTGATATTTTCCCTTCATAACTATCTTTCAATTGAGAAGCCATATCAACACTTGCTGCTTCTGCTTCCTTATTTTTATCAAGGTAGCCGGCAGCCACCATATTTTGCAATACAGTATCTCTTCGATTAGTTGAATGCTCAATGGAATTCAGAGGATTGTACAATTCTGGGCCTTTAAGCATACCTGCTAAAGTGGCGGCTTCATCAAGAGTTAATTCTGATGCCGAAACTCCAAAGTACTTCTTACTAGCATCCTCAACACCCCAAACTCCATTACCGAAGTAGGCATTGTTCAAATACATGGTTAGAATTTCTTTTTTACTGTATTTTTTGGTTAATTCTAAAGCAAGGAAGAATTCTTTAGCCTTTCTCTGAACAGTTTGGTCTTGTGAAAGATAAGCATTTTTCGCTAACTGTTGGGTAATTGTAGAACCACCACCCGAGCGACCAGCTGTTAGGATAGCTAGGAAAAAGCGACTATAGTTAATTCCACTATTTTTATAGAAGCTTCTATCTTCTGTCGCAATAACAGCATTCTGCAAGTCTTCACTAATTTCCGAGAGCTCAACATAGGTCCCTTTTTGGCCTGATAAAGCACCAGCCTCATTCTCTTCTCTATCAAAAATCACCGTTCGTGTTTTCAAAGCATTCTGCAAGTCTGTAACATTTGTCGATTTAGCCAAGGCAAATAGATAGACCCCAACAAACAAGCTTGCACTTAGTCCAAGAATTAGAAAGATTTTGGTCAGATGATAGCGACGCCAAAATTTTCGAATGGGTCCGACTTGGCCAACTTTCTTTCGCCCACCTCTTGACCGTCTTAAATTAGTCGAGGTATTTTCTTCGTTGTTAACTTCATCATTAACTTCATCGATTTCTATTTCTGCTATTTCAGATTCTTCTTTTTTAAATAAAGAAAGAAACTTTTCAAATAATGTATCTAATTTCATGCGTTTATTTTATCATCTTCCCCATAGGAAGACAAGAATTTAGCTAGTTTCTCTATCCAAATAATCTATTTTTTGTTACAATATCTGTATGAAATTTACCTTTGTTATCCCTGATTCTCTTCCTGAAATGACTGTCAAAGTCTTCTTGGAGGAGCAACTACTCATTCCAAGAAAAATACGGCATTTCTTGAGAATTAAAAAGCACATTCTCATCAATCAAGAAGAAGTCCACTGGCATCAAACTGTCAAATCCGGAGATGAATGTCAACTGATTTTCGATGAGGAGGATTATCCTACAAAAGAAATTGTTTGGGGGAATCCTAATCTTGTCCAAGAAGTCTACCAAGACCAACATTTAATCATCGTCAACAAACCTGAAGGTATGAAGACTCACGGCAATCAACCAGATGAGATTGCTCTTCTCAACCATGTCACCGCCTATGTAGGCCAGACTTGCTATGTCGTTCACAGACTAGACAAAGAAACAAGTGGACTCGTACTATTTGCTAAAAATCCATTTATACTGCCCATCCTCAATCGATTATTGGAGAAAAAAGAAATCTCCCGCGAATACTGGGCTCTGGTTGAGGGAAAAATAAGAACTAAAGAGCTTGTCTTTCGAGACAAAATCGGTCGCGATCGTCACGATCGTAGAAAACGGGTGGTGGATCAAAAAAATGGTCAATATGCTGAAACTCATGTAACTCGATTGAAACAATTTCAAAACAAGACCAGTCTTCTTCGTTGTCGATTAAAAACAGGGCGAACTCATCAGATTCGAGTTCATCTATCTCACCACGGACATCCAATCCTTGGAGACCCTCTCTACAATCCACATTCAAAAACTAAAAGACTAATGCTTCATGCATTTAAACTTTCCTTTGTTCATCCTCTGACCTTAAACAAATTAAGCTTTACTGCGCTATCAGACACATTTGAAAGAGAATTAAACCAAAATGGATGACACTATCATCCATTTTTTCTTATAGATACAATAAAAGCAAGACCAGTTGGCCTTGCTTTTATCAACTCAAGAATTATTTAGCGATTTTAGCGAAGTATTCAAGAGTACGTACAAGTTGTGCAGTGTATGACATTTCGTTGTCGTACCATGATACAACTTTAACCAATTGTTTACCGTCAACGTCAAGAACTTTAGTTTGAGTTGCGTCAAACAATGATCCGTAAGACATACCTACGATATCTGAAGATACGATTGGATCTTCTGTGTAACCGTATGATTCGTTTGAAGCTGCTTTCATAGCTGCGTTCACTTCATCAACAGTAACGTTCTTTTCAAGAACAGCTACCAATTCAGTAACTGATCCAGTTGGAGTTGGAACGCGTTGTGCAGATCCGTCAAGTTTACCGTTCAATTCTGGGATTACAAGACCGATAGCTTTAGCAGCACCAGTTGAGTTAGGAACGATGTTTGCTGCACCAGCGCGAGCACGACGAAGGTCACCACCACGGTGTGGTCCGTCAAGGATCATTTGGTCACCAGTGTAAGCGTGGATAGTAGTCATCAATCCTTCTACAACACCAAAGTTGTCTTGAAGAGCTTTAGCCATTGGAGCCAAGCAGTTTGTAGTACATGAAGCACCTGAGATAACTGTTTCAGTACCATCAAGGACATCGTGGTTAGTGTTGAATACAACTGTTTTAACGTCGTTTCCACCAGGAGCAGTGATAACAACTTTCTTAGCTCCACCTGGGTGCAAGTGTTTTTCAGCAGCTGCTTTCTTAGCAAAGAAACCAGTAGCTTCAAGAACGATTTCTACACCGTCGTTAGCCCAGTCGATTTGTTCTGGATCACGTTCAGCAGAAACACGGATGAATTTACCGTTAACTTCAAATCCACCTTCTTTAACTTCCACAGTTCCGTCGAAACGACCTTGAGTTGTGTCATATTTCAACAAGTGTGCAAGCATAACTGGATCTGTAAGGTCGTTGATGCGAGTAACTTCAACACCTTCTACGTTTTGGATACGGCGGAAAGCAAGACGACCGATACGTCCGAAACCGTTAATACCAACTTTAACTACCATTAGTGATTTCCTCCTTATGAAAATCATGAAAATTTTATTGTGAAAAGAGTAACTTGAATCACTACAAATCACCTTTCAACATACCTATTATATAACTATTTGAGTTTAATTGCAAGCGCTGGCCTTGTTTTTCTGATAAGCTTTGGTAATATTTTCATTTCTTTACTTAGCCTTGCAGCCTACTCCAATTCTATGCATTTCTTAATAAAAATATATTCTTTAAGCATAAAAAAACCGAGGTTTACCCTCGGTTTTGGCTGATAATCAATTATTTACGGCGTCCTGGTCTTTCTTTGTAACCATAGTAAGCATCTTCGATGATTTCTTGCATATGGTCAACCATTGGAAGACGTGGGTTTGCAGGTGAACATTGGTCTTCATAAGCAAGGAAGGCTAATTCACGTGAATGTTCTTTCCATTCTTTTTCGTCAATACCTTGTGCTTTGAAGTTCATTTGGATACCTACGCGCTCACCAAGTTCGTAGACAGCTTTTGCGTAAGATTCCACCCCTTCTTCTGGTGTAGAAGCTGGAAGTCCAAGCATACGAGCGATATCTTGATATTTCTCGTCTGCACGGTAGTAGTTGTACTTAGGCCATGTAGCTGTCTTAGCTGGGCGAGTACCGTTGTAACGGATAACGTATGGAAGCAAGATTGCATTTGTACGTCCGTGAACTGTGTGGAATTGCGCACCAATCTTGTGAGCCATTGAGTGAGAAATACCTAGGAAGGCATTGGCAAAGGCCATACCAGCGATTGTTGAAGCATTATGCATTTTCTCACGTGAGTGGAAGTCTGCATTCTTAACTGAACTTTCAAGGTTTTCGAATACAAGTTTGATAGCTTGAAGCGCAAGACCGTCAGTATAGTCGCTAGCCATTTGTGATACGTAAGCTTCAGTTGCGTGAGTCAATACGTCCATACCAGTATCAGCGGCTACAAATCCAGGAACTGTCAATACCAAAGCAGGGTCTACGATTGCCACAGTTGGTGTCAATGAGTAGTCAGCGATTGGGTATTTACGGTTGTTTGCTTTATCAGAGATAACGGCAAATGGAGTTACTTCAGATCCTGTACCAGATGTAGTTGGGATCGCGATGAATTTAGTCTTCTTACCAAGCAATGGGAATTTGAAGGCACGTTTACGGATATCCATGAATTTTTGTACAAGGTCACGGAAATCCACTTCTGGTTGCTCGTAGAAGAGCCACATAACTTTAGCAGCATCCATTGGTGATCCACCACCAAGAGCGATGATTGTATCTGGTTTGAAAGAGCGCATAATCTCAGTACCACGTTCAACTGTAGTGATATCTGGATCTGGTTCTACATCTGCAAAGATTTGGTAAACAACCTTATTGCGACGAAGGTCAAGTTGTTCGATGATACGATCAAGGAAGCCAAGCTCTACCATAGCGTGGTCAGTAACGATCATGACACGCTCAACGTCACGACATTTTTGAAGGTATTGAATTGAATCACGTTCAAAGTATGTTTTTGAAGGAAGTTTCATCCATTGCATGTTATTTCTCCGTCTTCCGACTTTTTTGATGTTCAAGAGGTTAATGGCGCTAACGTTATCCCCAACTGAGTTACGTCCGTAAGAACCACATCCGAGTGTCAATGATGGCAAGAAGGCATTGTAAACGTCCCCGATACCACCGAAAGTAGAAGGTGAGTTACAGATAACACGAATAGCTTTAACAGCTTTACCAAATTCTTTAGTCAATTCTTCATCGGCAGTATGGATGGCTGCTGAGTGCCCAAGACCGTTAAATTCAACCATTTGACGAGCTTTAGCAATACCATCTTCACGGCTTTCAGCTTTCAAAACTGCGATAACTGGTGACAATTTTTCACGAGTTAATGGCTCGTTTTCACCAACTTCTTTACATTCTGCAGCAAGAATGTTTGTTCCTTCTGGAACAGTAAATCCTGCTTGTTCCGCAATCCAAGTTGCTGGTTTACCAACGATGTCAGCGTTCAATTTTGCACCAGCACAGTTTTTGCTGTTTGCTTTTACGCCGAAGCAGAACTCTTCAAGAAGTGCTTTTTCTTTTTTGTTTACAAAGTAAGTATGGTAAGATTTGAACTCTGCTACAAATTCATCGTAAATTTCTTTATCAATGATAACCGCTTGTTCAGATGCACAGACCATACCATTGTCAAATGATTTAGACATTACGATATCGTGAGCAGCTTGGCGGATGTTAGCTGATTTTTCAACATAAGCTGGAACGTTTCCGGCACCTACCCCAAGAGCTGGTTTACCACATGAGTATGCCGCTTTAACCATGGCATTACCACCTGTTGCAAGGATTGTTGCAATACCTTCGTGGTTCATCAATGCACTAGTTGCTTCCATAGATGGTTCAGTAATCCACTGTACACAGTTTTCAGGAGCACCTGCTTTAATCGCTGCATCACGAACGATTTGAGCTGCGTGAGCTGATGATTCTTGAGCTGATGGGTGGAATGCAAAAACAATAGGATTACGAGTCTTCAATGAAATCAACGCTTTAAAGATTGCTGTTGAAGTAGGGTTTGTTGTTGGAGTGATACCACAAACAACACCAACTGGTTCAGCGATAAGAGTCAATCCTGTGACATCATCTTCTTCGATAACACCAACTGTTTTAGTGTGGCGCATGTTATTTACTACGTGCTCACAAGCAAATAGGTTTTTAGTTGCTTTATCTTCAAATACTCCACGTCCTGTTTCTTCAAAGGCATGTAAAGCCAATTCTCCGTGAGCATCAAGTGCTGCAACTGAAGCTTTTGCTACGATATAATCGACTTGATCTTGGTCGAGTTTACGCATTTCTTCAAGAGCAACTAAAGCTTTTTGCACCAAACCATCGACATGCTTTTCAGCAGCGAGTTTCTTTTCTTCTGGTGTTACAGTTTTTTTATCAGCCATATTTTCCTCCATAGCTTTCAAGGATTGTAAGTCCTTTGTTAATTTTTTCACAAGTTTATTATAACTCTTTTTTAAACGTTTGTAAACAGTTTCATAGACATTTCACAAACTTTTTTTATTTGTTTGTGAAAACAATTTTAAATATACCCATACATGCACTTTTTCACTTAAAGTTTGTGAATTATTTCATAAAAGTTTTATTTTTCACAAACTTAGTTGTAAAACAGTCTTGTAAGCCGTTTTTATTTCCATGTAAGCGCTTTCTAGCGTTCTGGAAGAATACCTCCTTCTAGGAGGAGGTTATTGTGCTTGTTGAAATAAACCTTGTTTGAAGTCCCCTTCATAGACTACTTCTTGTTCTGTAGTCAGTTTTCCTTTTCCTTCAGCTTGGCCATTTACAAAGTCTCCCTCATATACCCAACCTGCTTTGGCTTGGTAGGTGCCTTTACCATTGAAGGCACCATTGCTAAATTCTCCAGTATAGGTATCACCGTTTGAGAAGGTAACAGTGCCCTGACCATTCATCTTACCACGAACTAGGCTCCCGTCATAAATAATAGCATCGTTATCAAACTTAAGAACGCCCTGTTTTGGAAAATTGGTCAGAAATACGAGACCTGCACAGACAACAATGACGATCACTGTCGCAATTTCTAAACGGGGACGTGTTAAATAGACACTATATTTTTCATAGAGTTTTTTTAAATTTTCCATGTTCACTCTCATTTTCTAAGCGACTTAACCAAGCCTGGCAACCAGTTAAAACTCGGTCATAAGTTTCTTCAAAATCACCTGTATACCAGGGATCTGGAACGCTTTCAGATGCAAAAGGCTGTATCTTGTATTGTTGATCCTGTGGACACATCTGACGCAAATCAGCGAGATTAGACTCATCCATCCCAATGATATAGTCAAAATACTCAAAATCTTTTTTAGAAATTTGTTGGGAAGTTTTTGAAGTATCATAAGGAACGCCATGACTTCGAAAGATGCCTTGCGTCCCTTTGTGGATTGGATTACCGTGTTCCCAGGAAGAAGTCGCTCGACTTTGAATCTCATATTTATCGGTCAAGGATTTCATCACAAATTCCGCCATAGGACTGCGACAAATATTACCAAGACAGACAAAAGCAATTTTTTTCATTACTCTTCCTCTCACTTATAGAAAAACGGGAATGCATTCCACCCCGTTTTATTCTTCAATAGCACTGCCTTCTTCGATAACTGCACCTTCAGGTGTGACAGCTTCTTTGACTGGCAAAACTGTTCTAATTGCACCTAATTCGAAAGTCAAGTATACTCCGTCTACATCAAGTACAATCGTTTTGTTTTCAGTATCAACTTCGTCGACTGTACCGTAGAGACCACCGATAGTGATGACTTCGTAGCCTTTTTGAAGTTTGTTGAGGCTCTCCATACGTTTTTCAGCTTGTTTCTTTTGAGAACGTTGCATGAAGAACATCAAGCCGAACATCAAAACAAGCATAATCAAGAATGTTAAATTCCCACCCATTATTTTTTACTCCTTTGTAATTCAGATAAAACTACTATATCAAATTTCACTTGTTTTTACAAGATTGCACCCTAGTTTTGGGGCAATAAAAAACCAGAGCAAATGCCCTGATTTTTCTTATTTCAAGTTGTTTACAATTTCTACTAAGTTTTCAACTGTAAATCCATATTCTGCTAAAACTTTTGGTGCTGGGGCAGATGCTCCAAAGGTATCAATACCAAGAACTGCTCCATCAAGACCAACGTATTTATACCAATTTTGAGTTGCTCCCATTTCGACTGCTACACGGCGACGAACTGCATTTGGTAAGATTTCTTCTTTGTAGGCTGCATCTTGTGCGTCAAATACATCTGTAGATGGCATGCTGACTACGCGAACTTTGCCACCTTGACTTGCCAATTCTTTAGCAGCTGCAACAGCAAGATTCACTTCTGAACCTGTTGCAATCAAGATAGTGTCAAAGTCTGCTGCATTTTCATAGACAACGTAAGCACCTTTCGCAACCTTGTCAAAGTCTGTTCCTTCCTCAACAGTCAAGTTTTGACGAGTCAAGACGAGAACGGTCGGTGTTTTCTCGCTCTTCACTGCTTGATACCAAGCTGCTTGAGTTTCACGCGCATCTGCTGGACGGAAAACATTGAGGTTTGGAATCGCACGAAGACCCGCCAAGTGCTCAATTGGTTCATGAGTTGGACCATCTTCACCAACTGCGATTGAATCGTGGGTGAAGACATAAGTTACAGGAAGACCTTGTAGAGCTGACAATCGAACCGCTGCCTTAAGATAGTCTGAGAATACAAAGAATGTTCCACCATAAACACGAAGTCCACCGTGAAGAGCCATTCCGTTCAAGACAGTACCCATTGCAAATTCACGAACACCAAACTGGATGTTACGATTTAAGCGATTTGCATCATCTTGAAGTCCGTCAGTTTTGATGTAAGTCATATTTGAATGAGCGAGGTCTGCTGATCCACCAAGGAAGGTTGGCAATTTAGCAGCCACAACATTCAAGGCATCCTGACTTGAGTTACGCGTCGCTTGAGAGAAGTCATTTTCTAAAGCTGGGAAGTCTTCTGGAGTCAATTCAACTGGATCGCGTCCTTCGATAATTGCTTCCACTTCTGCAGCAAGTTCTGGATGAGCTTCTTTGTAATCTGCGACTAGTTTTGTCCATGCTTCATAGGCTGATGCGCCACGGTCTGCAACATTTTCTTTGAAATCAGCATAAACTTCTGCTGGGATTTCAAATGGTTCGTATTCCCAACCAAGGGCTTGGCGAGTTGCTGCAGTTTCGTCTGCACCAAGAGGAGCACCGTGTACGGCATTAGTCCCTTGTTTGTTTGGAGAACCATATCCAATAACAGTTTTCACTTCGATCAAAGATGGTTTGCCTGAAGCCTTAGCTTCTTCAATAGCAGCATGAATAGCTTCTAAATCTGTTCCATCTTCTACCAAGGCTGTATGCCAACCGTAGGCATTGTAACGATCGCGAACACTTTCTGTGAATGAATCTTTTGTCTCACCATCCAAGTTGATATCATTTGAATCATAAAGAACAACCAACTTGTCTAGTTTTTGCAAGCCTGCATAAGAAGCAGCTTCACTTGAGACACCTTCCATCAAGTCACCATCTCCACAGATAACGTAAGTATAGTGGTCAAAGATGTTATAACCTTCACGGTTGTACTTAGCTGCAAGGAAACGTTCTGCTTGTGCAAAACCTGTCGCAGTCGCAATCCCTTGTCCTAGAGGACCTGTTGTTGCATCAACCCCTGCTGTATGACCAAATTCTGGGTGACCTGGAGTTTTAGACCCCCATTGACGGAAGTTCTTCACTTCATCCATACTCACATCTTCAAAACCAGAAAGGTGGAGAAGGGCATAAAGAAGCATTGATCCGTGACCAGCTGAAAGAATGAAACGGTCGCGGTTAATCCAGTTTGGTTGAGCTGGATTGATACGAAGTTCTTTAGTGAATAGGCTGTATGCCATCGGTGCAGCTCCCATAACCACCCCTGGGTGACCTGAGTTGGCTTTATTGATAGCGTCAATACCTAGAAAACGAATCGCATTAACAGATAGATTTGACATAGAATTTCCTTTCTCTTTGAGGTGATAGGTCTATCACATATTCTATTTGTACTATTATATGAAAATTATCCGTATCGTGCAACATACGGATAACCTCCAGAAAAAATTTTTATATTAAAGCAAGGCTTTGAATTGGATATTTGAGTCTTGTTCGAAGCAGTCATCAAAACCACGTGGGTGATGATATTCTATTAAGTGTTGGTCTTGAGGATAAGTGTATTTACCACCAACTTCCCAGATAAATGGATGGAAATCGTATTGCAAGCGATCTTTTCTCATTTTCCAAAGTTCTAGGATTTCATTCGTAGAAGCCATGAAGTTAGACCAGATATCATAGTGAACTGGGATAATGACTTTAGCACGTAGATTTTCTGCCATGCGAAGTAGGTCGATAGAGGTCATTTTATCTTGGATACCTACTGGGTTTTCACCATAGTTATTCAAAGCAACATCAATTTTGAAGTCTTTACCATGTTTCGCAAAGTAGTTTGAGAAGTGAGAATCCGCACCATGATAGATGGTTCCACCTGGTGTTTCAAAGACATAGTTAACAGCCTTTTGAGCCATTTCTTCATCTGTAACAGCCAACCCAGCAAGTTCACCACCTGTTTCGTCAGCTCCATTTACTGGTAGAGTTACCAAGCAAGTACGGTCAAATGATTCTACTGCATGAATCTTCATGTCTTTTAGTTCGATAGTATCACCTGGCTTCACAACGATGATTCGTTCTTTTGGAACACCCCAGCCTTCCCAGATTCGACCACAATGGTAAGGACCGATAAACTTAACATGCTCTAACTTAGGATTGTTGAGAATCGCTGCAGCTGTGTATGGGTCGATATGGTCACTGTGGAAGTGTGAAACCAAGTAGTAATCTAGTTCGTTAATTGCAAATGGATCAATAACCATTGGTTGAACACGCAAGTTTGGTTGCAATTTACGAACACCTGCCATATTTGCCATTTGGTGTCCACGAACCATATCTTTCACTTTTTTGGTTGATTTTCCACGGTTTGACCAAAGGTCCATGACAACGTTAGCACCACCTGGTGTCTTAATCCAAGTACCACAGTTACCTAGCCACCACATGGCAAAGTTGCCTTCAGGCACGACTTCTTCTTCGATTTCTTCGTTCAACCATGTTCCCCACTCTGGGAAAGTAGCTAAAATCCATGATTCTCTTGTAATTTCTTTTACGTTTGGCATTTGAAATCCTCCATATTTTGTTCAAGTTTTCATTTCATACTTAGTATAACACCGACCGAAATATTAAAAAAGACCAAGAAAAACACAGGTTTGTGTTCATCATTGGACTGTGATATTTATGATTCATCTAAAAAAGCTTGTATGACTAATTCTTGGTTGATTAAGAGTTGAATTTCTTCCTGTAATTTTGCTGCAACGTGTTTATCAGATATATAGGTGCCGATAATGGTTGATAGATTGTCCTTGAAGGTTCGACCGTCTTTTCTAAGGACCTTATTCTTCATAAAGTCTGTTATGCGTAAAATATCTTCTGCCTCAAGTATAGGATTTACCTTTAATACAGGGAAGCGACTCTCAAGTTCATCGTTTGTTGTGATCAGTAAATCAACCTGAGTAATATCCTCTACGCTTTTGAACTGCTCAGTTGTAAAGACTGCCCCTATCTGTTCATTTGGAAGATAGAATCGACATTGTTTAAGTAAGAGTTTAGAAACGCCCACTCCTTCATCACACACAATATAAATCTTCTTGAAATTGTTTTGAATCGATGGAGTATACTTTAAAAATCCTCCAACGTGAATGGTCAAATAGGCAATCTCATCATCCGTCAATCGAATCTGCCAGGTTTCTTCTAGTACTTCAGCACATTTTTTTGTAATTACGAAAAGTTCACTATACTTGGAACGAATCTGCCGAGTTAAAGGATTTTTTGAGAAAATCCCATAGTTCTTTCTGAATAATAGCGCCTTACAATGAATCACAAGATTCCTCAATAAGTCTTCTTTCTGTTCAATCTCCATTCTGGTTTGGGATTCAAAATACCAAATAAACTCTTCTAAAGCCATTCTCAAATGTTGAAAATCTTTACTTTCTGCATGGATGTCTCGATCTTTTCGATAGGATAACAAAAGAATAGCTAACAGAGATCTATCTAATTCTGAAAACGAGATGCCAAATGTTTCAAACAAGCGTTCTCCTAGTTTATTAGACACCTGGTATTCTATCCTCTTTCGAATCAATGAAAATTCTTGATCAATTTCTTGATGTTTATCTTGATTTCGAGTAACGGTATCACACCCTAGTAGAAGATAGGGAAGGACCTGTAACATAAAGGTGACTTCGTGATGGTTTATTTTTTTCCCCAAATCCTGCTCAACCAATGGAACCTGTTTTTTGAGAAATTGATTGACCTCATCGGAAAGAAGCATCTCACCGTCTAATCGCTCCTTGATTTTTTCCTCTAAAATAGCAACAAAGGCTGGATTTTCCTCCATAAAGATATGATAGAGAAGGGATTGAAGATACTGGATTTTATTAAGAGGGTGCGCATTTAGATAATAGCCTCGAGATTTACTAACTTGAAGCGTTACTTGATACTGCTCCAAGGTTAGTTGGTAACGAATAGTATTTAAATCATTTAGGACCGTATTTCGAGAGACTTCTGTTAATTCCATGAGTTTTTCAAGAGTGATTCTCTCTTTGGAAATACCAATCAGAAGGAGCATCAGCTGCATCCGCTCGTTGGCACTCATGATGTAATCATAAGAATCAACTTCGTCTAATAATTGACGACAAGCTTCTCTTTGTTCATCGGTCAAGTAAATACCAATCCGAGGCAGACTGATGATATGCAAATTCTCATCGTCCAAAGCATCATTGATTTTATCAATGTGATAGTAGATTTTTCTTCGAGATTGAGCCAGATCTTTTGAAATCGTCATAATCGTTTTGGACGTTTCTTGATCCATCAAATATTGAAGCAAGTCACAGCTCGCCTTATCTAAAACCATAATTCATACTCCTCTATTTGTCAATCGCTTCCAAAACAACTTTATAATGGTATCACATTCGTACAGACTTTGCAATTATATGCTGTAAACTCTTAACAGTGGATACTGACAACTACAAAAGCGAGGCTTGGATCGAAAGGTCCTAGCCTCTTTTCAATTCAATTTCTTATTTCTTTTGACCGTAATAAGCATTTGGTCCATGTTTACGTTGGTAGTGTTTTTCTAGGATGTACTGAGGAGCAGGTTCAACTCTTGGATTGATTTGCTCTGTAAAGCGATTCATCTTAGATACTTCCTCTAATACAACAGAGTGATAGACAGCATTCTCTGGGTTTTTGCCCCAGGTGAATGGACCGTGATTACGTACGACAATCCCTGGTACTTCAACAGGGTTGAGACCACGACGTTCAAACTCTTCTACGATAACTAGGCCAGTATCTTTTTCATAGGCTACTTCTACTTCATCCTTAGTCAAACTACGAGCGCAAGGGATTGAACCGTAGAAATAATCCGCATGGGTTGTTCCATAGAAAGGAATATCACGACCTGCCTGAGCCCAACCAACAGCTTCTGTCGAATGGGTATGGACCACACTAGCAATCTCTGGCCAAGCCTTATATAACTGCACATGAGTTGGGAGGTCCGAAGATGGTCTTAGATCTCCTTCTAGAACCTTGCCATCCAGGTCAGTTACCACCATATTTTCAGGTGTCAATTCGTCATAATCCACACCTGATGGTTTGATAACAATGACACCGAGTTCGCGATTGACTTCCGATACATTGCCCCAGGTAAATTTAACAAGTCCATGTTTTGGCAATGATTGATTGGCATCACAGACTCGTTTACGCATAGCATTGATTACTTGATTCATCTTACATCAAACCTACTTTCTTAATTAGTGGGTAGAGAAAGGCTTGGGCCTCTTGAATGGCTGCACGTGTTTCTTCTACAGTTTCACAATTTTCAGACCACATTTCGATTAGGAAAGGACCATTATAATTGGTTTGCTTTAAAATATCGAAAGCTTCTTCCCATTTGACACAACCTTGCCCGAAAGGTACATCTCGGAATTGGCCCTTTGAACTTTCTGTCACTGCATAAGTATCCTTGAGATGAAGAGCTGCAATAGCATGATGGCCGAGATAAAACTCACTGTAGACATCATTATGCCATGCAGACACATTACCAATATCTGGATAGACAAAGAGATAGGGAGAGTCAATCTCTTTCTCTACAGCCAAGTATTTTTCGATGCTATTGATAAAAGGATCATCCATAATTTCAATGGCAAGTAGCACCTGAGCTTCTTCAGCCCAGTCACAAGCTTTTCTCAAATTTTTGATAAAACGTTGGCGTGTCTGGGGTGACTTTTCCTCATAGTAAACATCGTAACCAGCTAATTGAATCGTACGAACTCCCAAATCCTGAGCTAATTCGATACATTTTTTCATGAGTTCCAGAGATTTTTCCTCTAGAACTGGATCATTTGATCCCAATGGGTAGCGACGATGACCTGAAAAACAGATAGAAGGAATACGAACTCCAGTTTCATAAATCGCTTTGACAACTTCCAAGCGCTCTTCCTTGCTCCAGTCAAGTCTTGCTAAACGCTCATCACGTTCGTCAATAGACATCTCGACAAAATCAAAGCCTAACTCCTTGGCAAAATTTAAACGTTCTAGCCAAGTAAAGTGTGTCGGGGTTGCCTTTTCATAAATTCCAATTGGACGTGCCATGGTTTACCCCCAAATTCGTTTGATTTCATCCTTGAAGGCACGCGCTGCTCCTGCTGGATCCGCCGCCTCTGTAATTCCACGACCTGCGATAAAGGTAAAGACATCAACGCCTTCAAAGAGTTTGAGAGTATCTACATCTAGACCACCTGTTACAGAAACTCGGAAGCCCATGTCAATGAGTTTTTTAACCTTATTAAGGTCTTTTTCACCCCAAGTTTCACCAGCAAGAAGGGCATCACGAGATTGGTGATAAATAGCTTGTGAGATACCAGCATCTAGCCAAAGCTGAGCTTGTTCAAAAGTCCAATCACCATAAAGCTCGATCTGGATTTCGCCTCGGTCCCCACGTTCAGCCTTGATAGCCTTTAGAGCTGCTTCCATAGTAGGGATGGTTGCACAACAGATACAAGTCATCCAATCTGCTCCACGAACGGCATTATTTTTGGCAACTGTTCCACCAGCATCAGCACATTTTGTATCTGCCACAATAATCTTATCTGGGAAAAGACTGCGCAAGACTTCAACCAGTTCACTTCCAACTTGAAGCAAGCAAACAGTTCCAGCTTCGATAATATCTACTTCCTGACCAACAGAAACAGCTGCTTTAATCGCTCCTTGCAAGTCTGAATGGTCTAATGCAACTTGTAAATTAGGTATTCTTTTTGTCATTTCTTTATTCCTCTTTCTAACTTTCCAAATCCAATCCTTCAAGATAAGGGCTATCCTTAGATTCTTCGATCATTTCCAAGACATCTTCTTTAGTCTGGCAAGCCTGTAAACGTGCAATAGAATCTTCTAATTCAAATAAGGCAATGATTTGTGGAATAGCTACACTCGTGTGAATTTTTGAGCTTGTTGCCGCTAGTGCAAGCAAAACAGAGACCTCTTTCCCATCTGAAAATACAACCGGATTTTGTAAGGTAATCAATGAAAAGGCATCTCTTTGCACTCCAGCTTCAGGTCTAGCATGGGGCATAGCCATACCTGGCATTAAAATATAATAAGGCCCATACTCTTCAGTTGATTCGATGATAGCATCGTAATACTCTGGCAAAATCGCCCCACTTTCAATCAAGGGATCTACTGCTACCCTGACTGCTTCTTTCCAATCCTTAGCTTCTAACCCTAGTCGGATCGAGTCATTGTCAATTAAAGCTTGTTTTAAATTCATATCTGCCTCCTTTATTTAAAGAGGGAGAAGGACAGAAACGATAACTCTCAGTTTCTGTCCAGCCCCCTCCAACCTTTTACTGTAGTGCTTGACTGAGTTTTTCAGTGATTTCTTTATCATCCATCAAGTTGTCAAGCCCAATTAACTTCCCATTAGTCCGACCTTCCAATTCTTGGATTAAATGAAGAGAAGCGATTACGATGTCATAGCCTGCTGCTAAACCTTTTGCTTCACCGACACTGCATGAATTGACTGTAAAGTCTGTTTGATTAAGCTTACGGAGGGCATTTTCAACCTTCATCTTGATAACCATAGATGAACCCATTCCATTTCCACACGCTGCTAATACTTTAACCATTTTATTTTCTCCTTTTCTAGATACTAAGCTTCTTCTTGAACTTCACCCTTGTAATATTTCTCTTTATCTTTTGCTTTTGCAAATTGAAGTTGAGGAATAACGAGCAAGAAGAGACATACAAGTACATAACCAACAATACCGAGGTATTTGAAGATATAACCAAATCCAAGCCATGGGAATTCAAAGTCGATATTTCCATGGTAACCACCGTAAGATGCTAAGTCGAGAAGGGCTACACAGAGAGCTCCTAGAGCAACTTGGAGGACACCTGAAATGAAGGATAGGATAACGGCTGCTTTCCATCCGCCACGCTTATCAGCATAGACCGCGATGGCTGCATTATCAAAGAACACTGGTACAAATCCTGTAATAATAAGGATAGGGTTTTTAAAGACGATGAGCAAGACAATTGTAATCAATTGACCAATCAAACCAAAGGCAAATCCAGACAAGACAGCGTTTGGAGAACCAAATCCATAAGAAGCTGCAACGTCAACCGCTGGGAATGAACCAGGCAACAATTTGTTTGAAATACCTTGGAAGGCATTTGTCAACTCAGATACGAACATGCGGACACCTTGCATCAAAACGAACAAGTAAACTGAGAAGGTGAAGGCTGTTTGGATAATGTACATAAAGAAATCTTGTTTTGCAGGATTGAATAGAGTTCCTGAAGTGATGACTTCTTTATTAGACATAATGTCTGGACCCAAGATTAAAAGAATGGCTCCGAAGAATACGAGCATCAAAGTAGCAGAGGCAACAACTGTATCATGGAAGATTGAGAGGAACTTAGGCAATTTAAGATTGTCTAGACTTTCTTCTTTCTTACCAAAGCGTCCTGCCACTTTATCTACAAACCAGATTGCAAATTGTTGTTGGTGACCAATCGCAAATCCGCCACCACCAGTCAAGCGTTGAGTTGCCTCAACAGTCATATTTGAACTAACTGCCCAGTAAAGGCCACAGATGATACCGATTGCTGCTGTACCATAAGCATTTCGCAATTGTGGGACTAAGAATAGAACCATAAGAGATACAGTCGCAGCTTGTTGTACCATGATGTGACCAGTAATAAAGAGGGTTCTTACTTTCGTAATCTTGCGTAGAGCTACAAGCAAGATATTTACTCCAAAACCGATCAATAGAGCTGTTGTTGCAGTTCCGACGAAATCTGGAAATTCTGCTGCAATTTTGTTGTTTGCTGCAGCAAGTCCAAAGTAAGGGTCAATAACCGCTGCACCAATTTGGAATTTGTAGTTAAGGGCTGCCAAGATTGGGCGGAAGGTTGTAACCAAACCACCAGCACCCACGTTGAGCAACATATAACCTACTGTTGCTTTAACGAAACCTGAGAAAACGTCATGAGCAGGTTTTTTCAAAAGTGCATATCCTATTAGCACCAATAAACCTACAAAAAATGCGGGATTCTGCAAAATATTGCTAGAAAACCAATTTAGAACACTTGAAATGACTTCCATAATTGTTCTCCTTTTGAATTGTTTTTGTAAGTTTATTATATAATGTGAAAACGGAAACAAAAAGACCAAGAATTACACAGCGGACTGTTCACTCTTGGACTGTATGATTTATGATATTTTACGGCTTATCTTATTTTCTCGTAGCTAGATAAAAGGGAAGAATTGTTTCATAAGATTCCAGTAGGGCTTCTAGGATTTCTTCTTCAGATGAATTTTCTGTCACTGGAACATCTACCTTCACTAAAACCTTTCGGACTTCCTGATGGGATAATTTTTCTCTTAAAATTTGACGATTTTCCTCAGTAGCCTCCATCTTTTGACTTTCTCCATCTGAATAGACTAGATAATAAATTCCTTCTACCACTGGAACTTCTAGGACCTTGGCCTGTTTGTCTAAAGTTCGGTCATCCTTCTTACGTTCGATAAAACTAACTTCTAGTGAAACTCCAAAATCAGAAGGGCTTCCATACAAACGAAGAGCCAACATAGGCTCTGTCACTTCCCCCTCACACTGTAAATAGGCCCAGAAATGTGGTCGCAAACGTTGGGCTTGATTCATCCACTGACTCGTCCCTTGGAGATCCCATTCTGGATGTCTTTCTTGAAAAGCCTTGGCTAAGTGTGTAAAGACCTTTCTGGCCTCCTGCCCCTTGCTTCTCAAATAAAGCATATTTTCAGCTTCTTGACCTGCCTTCTCGGGTTTTTGATACTGTAAACCAGAGTAAGCTAGATATTCTCTCATTGTATTCAACATAGGATCAACCTCCCTTAGCTAGCAAAAAATCAGGGTGCCCCTGATTTTGCTTTGATTATTCTGTATCAACCACAACGTAACGATTTGGTTCATCACCTTCTGAATAACTAGTGACACCCTCCATACGTGAAATAATACGATGGATGATTTTACGTTCGCTACTAGACATTGGATCAGTCACCTGACTACGCCCCTCTTCTAGGACACGTGTAGCTAACTTCTGTGCATAGCTCTGCAAGACTTCTGCACGGTGCTCTACATAATCATTAACATTGATGGTAATATAGAAGGTTCTTGAATAGCGGTTATAAAGATAATTTTGCGCTAAAAGCTGGAGAGATTTCAAAACCTTACCATGGTAACCGATAATACGGCCTGGTTCATTAGTATCAATTTGCATATTGATAGAACGGCGATTTGAGGTACTTGAAATTGCTCCCTCAACATCCATATCATCAATAATACCTTGAACATAGTTGGTCACTTCTTCGACCACCTGGTCAATATCATAGGTCGGTTCAATCTTCAAACCTAGATTTTCTAAATCATCATTCTGCTCGACTTCTTCCTGCTCTTTAGATTCTTCAGGCAGTAAATCTTTTAGAATGGCAATATGACCAGTCTCCTCTAAAATTGTACTAGCTTCTTTCTCATTTTTTAAAATTTCGGCCTTAACTTCTTCAGAGATCCCTTGTCCTTCTTCCTCGATTTTCTTGATTGCTTCAACAACATGGCCTAAGTCTACTGTTGCTTCACTAACAGTCTTAACGGGTTCGTTCTTAGCATTAACTTCCTTTGGAACTCCCTTAACTGCTTGCTGATTTGCCTTCACAACAGTTGTCTCACTAATTGCTTCGATATCAACTTGCGCTGGTTTCTTCCCAAAAAGGCCAAAGAATCCTTTTTTCTCCCTTGAGACAACCTTGATATGCGCCTTCATTCTAGGAATCCCCAATTCCTTCAATCCCGTTTGGATTGCTTCCTCAACAGTTGAACCTGTAAATAATACCATTACAAGATTCCTCCTTACTTTTTCTTTTTCTGTGCTTTCTTGAGAGCTTTTCTCTTCTTGATTTCTAAATCCTTCTTAGCCTGTACTCCCGCCTCACGCTCTGCAATAATCTTGAATGGATTGTTGAGCAGATAGGTTTGGAGCACCTGATAAGCATTGGATACCGCCCAGTATAAGGCAACCCCACTTGGTGAATACATGGCAAAGAAGAAAATCATGACTGGCATTGCATACATCATCCCTGTCATGGCGCCATTTTTCTCAACCATGGCCTTATTGGATAACCAGGTGCTAAGGAAAGTAAAGATAGCTGCCAGAATAGGCAAAACAAAAGTCGTATCAACACCACCAAGGTTAATCCATAAGAAATGACCCGTTTTTAGAAATTCTACCCTACTCAAAGCTTGGAACAAGGCCAACAAGACTGGCATTTGGATTAAGATTGGCCAAAGAGAAGCTGACTGTTTGACACCATGTTGCTTGAACAACTGACGCATTTCTTGGTCTAACTTGGTACGGCTCTCCATATCCCGTCCCGGATAACGTTCTCGCAACTCCTTAACCAGTGGTTGTACTTCTTGCATCTTTCTAGATGCCACCATTTGTATCTGAAAGACTGGTAAAAGAATGGTTCTGATTAGAAGGGTAAATAAAATAATCCCCAGACCAATACTTGTATCAAATGATAAAAAGCGAATGGTTTCAGCAAAAAAATAAACAAATTTACTCCAAAAACCTGTTGATTCAGCTGTAATCTCACTCGTCGTACCATTAGCCGTGCAGGCGCTCATCACAAATAAAGCAAGCACCACTAAGCTAGTCAACTGTAATTTCTTTTTCACTCCCATTTCCTTCCTGGTAAATCTTTGATAACTTTAATACGTGAAGTAGATTTTTTTTCATTTCCGCGTAGTCCAAGATTTCAACACCTTTTCGAGCAATCACAACAAAATCTACATTTTCAACCAGCTGATTTTTATGTTCAATCAGAATATGTCGAATTCTTCTCTTGATCTGATTCCTCGTGACAGCGTTTCCTAATTTTTTACTGACAGATAGGCCAACTCGAAAATGCTGTTCATTATTTTCTAATCGATAAATAACAAATTTACGATTAGCAAAACTCTCCCCTTTTTTAAATATTGCACTAAAATCTTTCTCTTTTTTTACACGAAAGCGTTTTTTCAAAATTCAACTCCATCTATTAAAACTACTACTATTATACCATAATTTTTCAAAAAGCCAATCATAGCAAGGTTTTAGCCCATTTTACAGAATGAAAAAACTGGTTTTATCCTTTAAATCATCTTATTTTTGAACAAATTTACAAATTTGAACATGCTACTTTCTTTATTTTCTCTTGAGATAAAACAAAAGTCACCCTTTGGAGTGACTTTTGTAGGAGATTATTATGAAAAAGTTAGGATTTTAATTAAATAAAGTTAGGAGGTCTTTATTTAATGATAGTAGTATACAGGTCTATCCTTAAACCCAACTTAAACAGATTCAATTTCTTTTTAATTTTTAAAACTATGGATTGGAGCTGGGATTTGCCCTCCACGTGCAATGAAATCAACAGATGATGCACCGTTGACCTTCATGACTGGAGCTGTTCCTAAAAGACCACCAAATTCAATCATATCGCCTTCTTTTCCTTTTGGAATAATACGTACAGCAGTTGTTTTCATATTGATGACTCCGATAGCAGCTTCATCCGCAATCATTGCTGCAATCGTTTCTGCAGGTGTATCTTCAGGAATGGCAATCATATCCAAACCAACTGAACAGATAGCCGTCATAGCTTCTAGCTTTTCCAAATTAAGGGAGCCATTTTGCACAGCAGCAATCATCCCCTCGTCCTCAGAAACTGGGATAAAGGCACCAGACAAACCACCAACTTGGTTGCAAGCCATCACTCCGCCTTTTTTAACTTGGTCGTTCAAGAGAGCCAAGGCAGCAGTCGTTCCATGAGTCCCAACTGTCTCTAACCCCATTTCCTCAAGGACACGGGCTACAGAATCACCCACTGCTGGAGTTGGAGCCAAACTCAGATCGACAATTCCAAAATCAACTCCAAGTCGCTCACTAGCCATTTGACCGACTAATTGACCAATGCGGGTAATCTTGAAGGCTGTCTTTTTAACAGTTTCAGCAACAACATCAAAGCTCTGACCACGAACCTTTTCCAAGGCACGTTTAACAACACCTGGACCAGAAACACCGACATTGATGATGACATCTGCTTCACCAACACCATGAAAAGCGCCTGCCATAAAAGGATTGTCCTCTACCGCGTTGGCAAATACAACCAATTTAGCCGCCCCCATATCAGATAAAGAAGCTGTTTCCTTGATAATGCGTCCCATATCCGCTACTGCAGTCATATTGATGCCCGATTTGGTAGAACCGATATTTACTGATGAACAAACCTTATCCGTTTCTGCCAAAGCACGAGGAATGGAGTTGATAAGGATTTCATCACCTTTTTGATAACCCTTTTGTACCAAGGCTGAAAAACCACCAATGAAGTCAACACCAATTTCTTTCGCAGCTTTATCCAGTGCTTTAGCCAAGACTACATAATCCGTCGCATCGGTAGCAGCACCAATCAAGGAAATTGGAGTAACTGATACCCGTTTATTTACGATGGGAATGCCCAACTCAGCCGCAATTTCATCCCCAACAGCTACTAAATTAGCTGCTTTTGTAGTAATCTTTTCATATATTTTTTCTGCAGCACGATTGATATCTGGATCGATACAGTCCAAAAGGGAAATCCCCATGGTAATGGTTCTAATGTCAAAGTTTTGCTCCTCAATCATGGCGATTGTTTCGGTAACTTGTCTAATATCCATAAATACCTCCTAGATATTGTACATAGCATCAAAAATAGCTGCACTTTGAATATTGATTTTGACATTCAAAGTCTGACCAAAAACCTCAAATTCGTTTCTAAGATGTGTAAAATCTTGTTTTTCATCACTAGATACCACAGCCATCATAGTAAAGAATTCGTCTAAGACTGTTTGTGAGATATCATCAATATTTAAGCCTAATTCAGCAATTTTTGTCGCAACACCTGCAACAATTCCAGATTTATCTTTACCAACAACAGTAATAATAGCTTTCATGATTAAACTCCATTTCTAACACAGAACGATATCCATTTTGGACAAAAATAAAATGAAAAAGGAGGATAGAATAACTAAATCACTTAATAGTGAACAATTATCCAAGTTGAAATCCTAAAAAAATCTCTTAGTTGATCTTGTACCAGGCTAGTATTTTTACCAAGTCGCTAGTTTAGAACTTGAAACTGATAATATATTGGCTCATAACCTCTTTATAGAATATTTTTGAAAAAATGAACATTGTCGATTTTCTTTTTCAATAGTATAGCATATTTCTTAATAAAATACTCAAAAACGCCTGCTTACGAAATTGTTCTTAAGTAAAAAACAATTTCGTAAACAAGCGTCTACCTTATCATCTTATGATGAGTGTTCCCGCTAGGACATAAGTCCTAGCGGTAGACCAGAGCTAGACTAAGAGCACAAGACTCCATCATCATAACAC
>NZ_CAUPII010000026.1:0-27077 GCF_963511325.1 uncultured Streptococcus sp. | reverse complement strand
CAGAAACACCAAAAGATTCAGAATAAGAAAAGGAGAAATGTATGGGATGGTGGCGTGAAACCATTGATATCGTAAAAGAGAATGATCCAGCGGCTCGCACCACTTTGGAGGTTTTGTTGACCTATCCTGGTGTGAAAGCCTTGGCTGCCCACCGTCTCTCTCATTTTCTCTGGGAGCATGGTTTTAAGCTTTTAGCTCGCATGCACAGCCAGTTTTGGCGTTTTTGGACTCAGATTGAGATCCATCCAGGAGCTCAAATCGATTCAGGTGTCTTTATCGACCATGGAGCAGGACTTGTAATTGGGGAAACAGCTATCGTTGAAACAGGCGTTCTTCTCTACCATGGGGTGACTCTTGGTGGGACTGGTAAGGATGTTGGCAAACGCCATCCGACGGTACGCAAGGGAGCTCTCATATCAGCCCATGCCCAAGTTATTGGACCAGTGGAAATTGGTGAAAATGCCAAGGTCGGTGCAGCAGCAGTCGTTGTAGCAGACGTACCTAGTGATGTGACAGTGGTCGGTATTCCTGCTAAAATTGTCCGAGTTCACGGGCAAAAGGATGAACCAACCATTCACGAAGTCGAAGAAAAACGAGAGTACTACGTCAATAAACTGGAGCAGGCTAAAGAAGCCAGTCACAGATCGTCTGGTTTGTAGAGGATACCTATATGATTCAAGCAAGAAACAAGTTAAGCCAAGAGGAGTTATCTGAGGCGAAAAAACTAATTAACTGTTGCCAAGCCTATGATGGAACTTATCGTGATCCCTATCTCTCTAACATGCTTAATTTTGACCCAAACATGCCCGCCTTTTTCCTTTATTATGAAAAAGGCGAACTTGTTGGTTTATTAACTGTCTATGCAGATGACCAAGATGTGGAAGTGACGATACTGGTTCATCCAAATCATCGCCGTCAGGGGATTGCGCGTGCATTACTTACTAGTTTTGAGAAAGAAACGGCTTCTTTCCCTATTCGTTCAGTTACTTTTCAGACAGAGCGTGTTTTTCTAGACCGCCATCCTGATTTTGTAAGCAACTGGGGATTGGTCGAGGATGAAGAGACAGAAACTTGGTTAGGTAAGGATAGAAAACCTTATCCGTTAGCAACTGTTTCCAATCTTGAAGTTTTGTTAGCAGATAGTTCGTATCAGGATCAAATTAGTCAGTTAAAATTTCAGGCATTTTCAGAGGAACATGAGTCTAGAGAGATTGTGGATAGATATGTCGCTGAAGCTCTGAAGGATCCAGAAAGTCGCTTATATATTTTGTTAAAAGACGGTCAGGTTATTGGAACTTGCACGGTAGATTTATCGACTAATACGAATTACTTCTACGGGTTAGCAATATCTGAACCTGAACGTGGGAAAGGCTATGGAAGCTACTTAGCAAAATCCCTTGTCAACCAACTAATTGAGCAAAATGACAAGGAATTTCAGATTGCAGTAGAGGACAGCAATGTAGGTGCCAAGCGCTTGTATGAAAAAATTGGCTTTGTCAAACAGACCCAGGTGGTTTATCTGAATGAGAAAGGAGCAAGGGATTCCGAAGTGTAGAGAGATTCGGACTGAAATTCAATTGAACTCTTAGTGATGAAACTAATTGTTCTTGGATTTTAGCTTTCCTAACTATGATTTATGATTAAAATCTATGACACTATGTCTCGTGATTTGCGAGAATTTGTCCCGATTGAGGACGGCAAGGTCAAGATGTATGTTTGTGGGCCAACCGTGTATAACTATATCCACGTAGGGAATGCCCGTTCGACGGTAGCTTTTGATACGATTCGACGTTACTTTGAGTATCGTGGGTACGAAGTTGCCTATATTTCTAATTTCACGGATGTGGATGATAAGATTATCAACCGTGCCAAGGAAGAAGGCATCACGCCTCAGGAGGTTGCGGACAAGTACATCGCTGCCTTTCGTGAGGATGTGACAGCCTTGGGCGTCAAACCTGCGACCCGCCATCCGCGTGTGGTGGAGTTTATGGCTGACATCATCCGCTTTGTGGAAGATTTGATTGAAAAAGGCTTTGCCTACGAGAGTCAAGGAGATGTCTATTTCCGTGTGGAAAAATCTCACAACTATGCCAAATTGGCTAATAAAACCTTGGAAGATTTGGAGCTGGGTGCTTCAGGTCGTACCGATGAAGAAACAGCTCGTAAGGAAAATCCTGTAGACTTTGCCCTCTGGAAATCTGCCAAATCAGGCGAGATTTCTTGGGACAGTCCTTGGGGACCTGGTCGTCCGGGCTGGCATATTGAGTGTTCGGTCATGTCGACAGAAATTTTGGGCGATACTATTGATATCCACGGTGGTGGAGCGGACCTTGAGTTTCCTCACCACACCAATGAAATTGCTCAGTCTGAAGCTAAAACAGGCAAGACTTTTGCCAACTACTGGATGCACAATGGCTTTGTCAATATCGACAATGTCAAGATGTCCAAATCTTTGGGGAACTTTATCACTGTCCATGATGCCCTCAAAACCCTCGATGGGCAAGTGCTTCGTTTCTTCTTTGCGACTCAGCATTACCGCAAACCTATCAACTTTACAGAAAAGGCAGTGCGGGATGCAGAGACTAATCTCAAGTATCTAAAGAACACTTACGAACAACCATTTACAGGAAACGTGGATACCCAAGAGTTACAAGCTTTTAAAGACAAGTTTGTAGCAGCTATGGATGAGGATTTCAACTCGGCAAATGGAATCACAGTAGTCTTTGAAATGGCCAAATGGATCAATTCCGGCAACTATGACGCAAGTGTCAAGCAAGCTCTTGCGGATATGTTGGAAGTCTTTGGAGTTGTCTTTGTTGAGGAAGTTTTGGATGCAGAGATTGAAGACTTGATTCAAAAACGCCAAGAAGCGCGTGCAAATCGTGACTTTGCGACAGCGGACCAGATCCGTGACCAATTGGCTGCTCAAGGGATTAAGCTCCTTGACACCAAAGATGGAGTGAGGTGGACACGTGATTGATGTCAATCTCATTAACGGGATTGCGTTAGCTTTTGAGGGGGACGCGGTGTATTCTATGTATATTCGTCGTCACCTCATCCTCAAAGGCATGACCAAACCCAATAAACTCCATCAAGAAGCGACCAAGTATGTCTCAGCCAAAGCTCAGGCTCGCCTGATTTCCCTTATGTTAGAGGAGCAAGTCCTGACGGAAAAAGAAGAAGAAATCTACAAACGTGGTCGCAATACCAATAGTCACACAAAGGCTAAAAATGCCGATGTGGTGACCTACCGTATGTCCACAGGTTTTGAAGCAGTCATGGGTTATCTCCATATGACTGAAAATCTGGAACGTCTTGAGAGCTTGATTTCGTGGTGCATCCAAAAAGTGGAGGGCTAGGACATGATGGCAAAAGAACTACAAGACTGGTTTCCTGATGGTAAAATCTTAGATCAGCCAGTTGATAAAGAGGGTTATCTAAGTCTACCTCTGTCAAATTATCAGTGGCTTTTGCTTGAGGAAGGTAGTCTTAGCGAGCGTGAAAAACAACTGGTGGCTCTCTTAACCAAACAGGAGCAAACCATTTCCCTCAATCCTTGGTATAGTTATCTCATTGAAGGCAAAGGACAGGCACCGCAAAACTTTAAAAAATTGCAGCTTGTCTATTGTCACCTATCCTATTTCCAACAGGAAAATTTAACGTCTTGGTTAGAGATGATGGGAACCCTCTTTCCAAATTGTCAAACAGTGCTTCAGGTGGGAGCGCAGGATTACATTTTTGTTCTCCAACAGGATAAGTACACATCCGTTCGCTCTATCTTGATGGATACCTTGGAAGCCGTAGAATATGACTTTGGAGTACGTTTGTCCATCATGTTAGGTCAGGTCTGGTCACAGACAGGACATCAGGCTCTGTCAGATCTCATCAAAGCAGAACGTGATTTGTTCAAAAACTGGTGGCGACAAGGGCATCAAGGGTTCCATACTTTTTCTCAACTCTATCTGTGGAGTATGGGTGAAAGAATCGTGGATCTCCGAGTTGTCAAGGAATATCTGCATCAGATGATTGTGGACCAGGATCAGATTCAGGAAATCATCCTTTCACTGTGGGAAAACAGTGCAGTCCTGACTAAAACAGCGCAGCAGCTCTATCTGCACCGCAATTCTCTCCAATACAAGATTGATAAATGGGAAGAACTGACAGGACTGCAGTTGAAAGAATTGACAGATTTGACCTTGTGTTATCAGTTGATTTTACCAGATATAATCTAAAGTTTTGTGCAAGTTGCACAGAACTTTTTTATTTTTTTGGTCACCTTGCCATAGAAATGTAAAGCGTTTTCATCTATAATAAAACTATCAAATGACAAAAGGAGTTCACCGAAATGGTAGAATTAAATCTTAAAAATATTTACAAAAAATATCCAAATAGCGAACACTATTCAGTTGAAGATTTCAACTTGAACATTAAAGACAAAGAGTTCATCGTTTTCGTAGGACCTTCAGGATGTGGTAAATCAACTACTCTTCGTATGATTGCAGGTCTTGAAGACATCACAGAAGGTACTGCATCTATCGATGGCGTGGTTGTCAACGACGTGGCTCCAAAAGACCGTGACATCGCCATGGTATTCCAAAACTACGCTCTTTACCCACACATGACTGTATACGATAACATGGCTTTTGGTTTGAAATTGCGTAAATACAGCAAAGAAGACATTGACAAACGTGTACAAGAAGCAGCTGAAATTCTTGGTTTGAAAGAATTCTTGGATCGTAAACCAGCTGACCTTTCAGGTGGTCAACGTCAACGTGTTGCCATGGGTCGTGCGATCGTCCGTGATGCAAAAGTATTCTTGATGGACGAACCTTTGTCAAACTTGGATGCAAAACTTCGTGTATCTATGCGTGCTGAAATCGCTAAAATCCACCGTCGTATCGGAGCTACAACTATCTACGTAACTCACGACCAAACAGAAGCGATGACACTTGCAGACCGTATCGTTATCATGTCAGCAACTAAAAACCCTGCTGGTACTGGTACTATCGGACGTGTTGAACAAATCGGTACTCCTCAAGAAGTTTACAAAAACCCAGTTAACAAATTCGTAGCAGGATTCATCGGAAGCCCAGCTATGAACTTCATCAACGTTAAATTGAACGGTGACCGCATTGTTGCTGACGGCTTTAACTTGAAAGTTCCAGAAGGTGCTTTGAAAGTTCTTCGTGAAAAAGGTTACGAAGGTAAAGAATTGATCTTCGGTATCCGTCCAGAAGACGTAAATGCTGAACCTGCTTTCCTTGAAACATTCCCAGAATCAGTTGTGAAAGCAACAATCTCTGTATCAGAATTGCTCGGTTCAGAATCTCACCTATACTGCCAAGTTGGTAAAGATGAGTTCGTTGCAAAAGTTGACGCTCGTGACTACTTGCAAGCAGGTGCAACAGTTGAGCTTGGCTTTGACTTGAACAAAGCACACTTCTTCGACGTAGAAACTGAAAGAACAGTTTACTAAGATAGATTTTAAACAATGAGCACTACTAGAGTTTTTCTGGTAGTGTTTTTTTATTAAGTTTAGCAAACTCTTACAGAAGAGGCTTTTCTAGTTTTCATATCCTCAAAAAAGTGTTAAAATGGTAGGAAGAATTGGAGAGTATGCATGCCCAAAGAAGTAATTTATTCAGGCGATGAAGTCGTCGCTTTAACGCAAAAATATTTATCGAAAGAAGATGTGGCTTTTGTCCATAAGGCCTTGGTTTATGCTGTTGAATGCCATAGTGGCCAGTATCGTAAATCAGGTGAGCCCTACATTATTCATCCCATTCAGGTAGCTGGAATTTTGGCTAAACTTAAGCTAGATGCTGTTACAGTTGCCTGTGGTTTTTTGCATGACGTGGTAGAAGATACAGAAGCTACCTTGGATGACTTAGAGCGTGAGTTTGGCCATGATGTCCGAGTGATTGTAGATGGTGTTACCAAGCTTGGTAAGGTTGAGTATAAGTCTATCGAGGAGCAGCTGGCTGAGAATCACCGTAAGATGCTCATGGCCATGTCAGAGGATATCCGTGTTATCTTGGTCAAACTCTCTGACCGTTTACACAATATGCGCACCCTCAAACATCTTCGTAAGGACAAGCAGGAGCGTATTTCCAGAGAAACTATGGAAATCTATGCACCGCTTGCTCACCGTTTGGGGATTTCAAGTGTGAAGTGGGAACTAGAAGACCTATCTTTCCGCTATCTCAATCCAACTGAATTTTACAAGATTAGTCACATGATGAAGGAAAAACGTCAAGAACGCGAAGCCTTGGTCGATGAAGTTGTGACGAAACTCGAGGAATACTCATCTGAGCGCCATCTTACAGGAAAAATCTACGGTCGTCCAAAGCATATCTACTCTATCTATCGTAAGATGCAGGATAAGAAAAAACGCTTTGAAGAGATCTACGACCTGATTGCCATTCGCTGTATCCTAGACACTCAGAGTGATGTCTATGCGATGTTAGGTTACGTTCATGAGCTTTGGAAGCCAATGCCGGGACGTTTCAAGGACTATATTGCCAATCGTAAGGCCAATGGTTACCAGTCTATCCATACGACTGTTTATGGACCAAAAGGACCAATTGAGTTCCAGATTCGTACTAAGGAAATGCACGAGGTTGCTGAGTACGGGGTTGCGGCTCACTGGGCTTACAAAAAAGGAATCAAGGGTCAAGTTAATAGTAAGGAATCTGCTATTGGGATGAACTGGATCAAGGAGATGATGGAGCTCCAAGATCAAGCAGATGATGCCAAAGAATTTGTGGATACTGTCAAAGAAAACTATCTGGCTGAGGAGATTTATGTCTTTACTCCAGATGGGGCGGTTCGTTCACTTCCAAAGGATTCTGGACCGATTGACTTTGCCTATGAAATTCATACAAAGATTGGGGAAAAAGCGACTGGAGCCAAGGTTAATGGCCGTATGGTTCCTTTGACGACCAAGTTAAAAACGGGTGACCAGGTTGAAATCATCACCAATCCAAATTCATTTGGACCAAGCCGTGACTGGCTCAATATGGTCAAGACCAGCAAGGCACGCAATAAAATTCGTCAGTTTTTTAAAAATCAAGACAAAGAATTGTCCATCAATAAAGGCCGTGAATTGCTGATTAGTCAGCTTCAAGAAAACGGCTATGTGGCCAATAAATTTATGGACAAGCGTCACATGGATGAAGTCCTTCAAAAAACCAGCTACAAGACAGAAGAAGCCCTCTTTGCGGCTATTGGTTTTGGAGAAATCGGAGCTATCACTGTCTTTAACCGTTTGACTGAGAAGGAACGTCGTGAAGAAGAGCGGGCCAAAGCTAAAGCAGAAGCTGAAGAATTGGTCAAGGGTGGCGAAGTCAAGGTGGAGAACAAGGACACGCTTAAGGTTAAGCATGAGGGTGGAGTAGTCATCCAAGGTGCTTCTGGGCTCTTGATCCGGATTGCCAAATGTTGTAACCCTGTTCCAGGTGATGATATCGTCGGCTATATTACCAAAGGACGCGGAGTTGCCATCCACCGTGTAGACTGTATGAACCTTCGTTCACAGGAAAACTACGAACAACGTCTACTCGATGTTGAATGGGAAGACCAATTCTCAAGTAAGGAGTATATGGCTCACATCGATATCTACGGGCTCAACCGTTCTGGTCTATTGAATGATATCTTGCAAGTCTTATCAAATACAACTAAGAATATCTCAACCGTTAATGCCCAACCAACTAAGGATATGAAATTTGCTAATATCCATGTTTCCTTTGGAATTTCAAACCTTTCAATGCTGACCACCGTGGTTGATAAGATTAAGAGTGTACCAGAAGTCTACTCAGTCAAACGGACCAATGGTTAAGTTGGCTTGATATCATCAGAAAGGATTGCTATGAAAATTATCGTTCAGCGTGTCAAGAAAGCTCAAGTTTCTATTGAGGGGCAAGTATATGGGAAAATCCAGCAGGGGCTCTTACTCTTAGTAGGTGTTGGACCTGAGGATCAGCAGGAAGATTTGGAGTATGCAGTGAGAAAACTTGTCAATATGCGAATTTTCTCAGATGCTGAAGGCAAGATGAACTTATCGGTTAAGGATATTCAAGGCCAAATTCTCTCCATCTCTCAGTTTACTTTGTTTGCAGATACCAAAAAGGGAAATCGTCCAGCCTTTACAGGCGCTGCTAAACCGGATATGGCGGAAGCTTTCTATCAAGAATTTAACCAAGAACTAGCCAAGGAAGTTCCTGTTGAGAAAGGAGTCTTTGGAGCAGATATGCAGGTGGAACTGGTCAATGATGGCCCAGTAACCATCATCCTTGACACCAAAAATAGATAAGAAAAACCAAGCCCAGTCAGCTTGGTTTTTTTGTAATGTATTTAGTTCATTTTTTCAACATAGAGTTGTTTGGCAATTTCTAGGCTGACTTGGAGTTCTTCATTCTTGTGACTCAGAGTGAAGGTATTAGAGAAGCCATCAAACTGCTTGACTTGGAGTTTGTCTCCAATATGGATACTGTGTTTTTCCAAATATTGGAGAAGTTCAAAGCTATCATGGACCCGAGTCAGTAGATAGGTTCCTGCTTCTTTGATATCAGAGAGAGGAAGGTTATTGGTCTCAACTAAAAGCTCTCCCTTGGCAGGAATGGTTCCTCCATGGGGACAGGTTTTTGGAAAGCCTAACATTTTGTCTAATCTCTCGACAAAAAAGTCTGAAACCGTATGTTCTAATACCTCAGCTTCATCATGAATCTGATTACTGGTATAGTCCAGATGGTGAACCAGAAAAACTTCAATGAGTCTGTGCTTTCGGTAAAGGTCAGATACAAGTTTTAAACCAATGTCCGTTAGTATATAGCCATTTTCTTTATTTTTTAATATAAGGTTTTCGGATTGCATGCGCTTGATCATCTCAGTTACCGCAGGAGGTGATACCTGCATCCGAGCAGCGATTTCCTTGTTGGTAATCTTAGGAACTTCCATGCCAATCTCATAAATACATTTTAAGTAATCTTCTTTATTTGGTGTCATTCGCATTTCCTTGTTTATTATCTCCATCTAGTATACCAAAAAAAGCTAGATTTCTCTAGCTTTCTGTATTGTTACAGGTGGGCTTTCTTTTAGTCAAGCGACTTTGCTGCTTCAATGGCTGCTTCAAAGTTTGGCTCGGAATTGATATTGTCCACATACTCAACATAACGGATAATATTGTCAGCATCAAGGACAAAGACTGCGCGTGCCAATAGGTGCCACTCATTGATTAAGAGAGCATAATCACGTCCAAAGGAATGGTCGAAATAGTCTGAGAGCATGATGGCATTTTCAATACCTTCAGCACCACACCAACGTTTTTGGGCAAAAGGGAGGTCCATGGAAACAGTCAAGACAACCGTATTATCCAGTCCAGCCAGTTCTTCATTAAAACGACGCGTTTGAGTTGAGCAGATGCCTGTATCGATAGAAGGCACGACACTCAAGACTTTTTTCTTGCCATCAAAATCAGCCAGAGATTTTTTAGAAAGGTCTGTTGTAGTGAGAGAAAAATCAAGTGCCTTGTCGCCGACTTGTAGTTGTTTACCTGTAAAGCTCACAGGATTTCCGAGAAAAGTTACCATAAGATACTCCAATCTTTTTTCTTCCATTTTAGCTGAAACAGTCGGAATTTTCCAATGATTTGACCGGAAATGTGGGCATAGAAAAAACGCCAGTTCAATGTGAGAATGACGTTTTTCATTGAGTATTATTTTGCCAATCCTTCAGCAATCTTGTCAAGATTGTATTTCATCATGTTGTAGTAGCTGTCGCCTTCTTTACCTTGTTCTGCGATAGAGTCAGTAAAGATTTGTGCGTAGATTGGGATGTTTGTGTCTTGTGAAACAGTCTTCATTGGACGGTCATCCACACTTGATTCTACAAAGAGGGAAGGAACTTTTGTTTGGCGAAGTTTTTCAACCAAGGTTTTGATTTGTTCAGGAGTTCCTTCTTCTTCAGTGTTGATTTCCCAGATATAGGCACTTGGGACACCGTAGGCTTTAGAGAAGTATTTGAAGCATCCTTCGCTGGTTACGATGAGTTTTTTCTCAGCAGGGATGTTGTTAAATTTCTCTTTAGCTTCCTTGTCAAGTTTGTCTAGCTTATCAGTATATTCTTTGAGATTTTTTTCGTAGAATTCCTTGTTGCTAGGGTCTTTAGCGCTCAATTGTTTTGCGATATTTTTAGCAAAGATCATACCGTTTTCAAGGTTAAGCCAAGCGTGTGGGTCTTCTTTGCCTTTTTCGTTTTGGCCTTCAAGGTAGATAACATCAACGCCTTCGCTGACTGCAAAGTAGTCTTTGTTTTCAGTTTTCTTGGCATTTTCTACCAATTTTGTAAACCAAGCATTGCCACCAGTTTCAAGGTTGATACCGTTGTAGAAAATCAAATCAGCTTGAGATGTTTTCTTAACGTCTTCAGGGAGTGGTTCGTATTCGTGTGGGTCTTGGCCAACAGGAACGATACTGTGAAGATCAATCTTGTCACCAGCAATATTTTTAGTAATATCAGCGATGATTGAGTTTGTAGCAACAACTTTTAGTTTTTGACCAGAAGCTGCATCTTTTTTTCCGCTAGCACATGCTACAAGAGCAATAACGGAAAGAAAGAGAACGAGTAATGTACCTAATTTTTTCATTAGATCCTCCAATTTATTGGGGTTTTGCCCCTTATTTTAACAAATGTTTATTTTTCAGTTTCAAATATCGTTGTTTAGGAGAGATAAAGAAACTGATTAAGAAGAAGCTAGCAGCTGTAAGTACGATGCTAGAACCAGCTGCTAAGTTTAAACTATAGCCAATAAAGAGTCCCAAAACTGAAGCTGTAGCTCCAAAGGTTGAGGAAAGGAAAATCATACTTTTCAGGCTATTAGCATACAGATAAGCAGTTGCAGCTGGGGTAATCAGCATGGCTACAATCAGGATAGTTCCAACACTTTGCATGGCTGTCACAGACACGAGAGTCAGGAGTATCATGAGGAGGTAGTGATAGAAATTGACAGGCATTCCCATGGCTTTAGCCAGAAGTTCATCAAAGGAAGTTATCAAGAGTTGCTTGAAGAAAATCCAGATTAACAAGAGAATGACCGCCCCTACGCCCATAGTGATAAACATATCCGTATCTTGGACGGCTAGAATATTACCAAAAAGGATATGGAAAAGGTCAGTTGAACTTTTAGCGACACTAATCAAGATGATACCGAGGGCTAAGAAAGAAGAAAAGGTAATGCCGATGGCGGTATCGCTTTTGATAATCGAGTTCCCCTTGATGTAGGTAATGATGATAGCAGCTAGCAATCCAAAGACAATGGCTCCGATAAAGAAGTCAACGCCCAAGATGAAGGAGAGGGCTACACCTGGTAAGACAGCATGTGAAATAGCATCTCCCATGAGTGACATCCCACGTAGAATGATGAAACATCCCACAGCTCCAGCTACGACCCCGACGACAATAGCTGTTATCAAGGCATTTTGTAGGAAATGGAATTTTTGCAATCCATCGATAAATTCTGCAATCATAGGTCACCTCCATTGAAAAAGAGTCGATTACCGTAAGCTTCTTTGAGATTGGCTTCGGTAAAGGTTTCTTTGGTTGGACCAAAGGCAATCACTTCTCGATTGACAAGTAAGACTTGATCGAAGTAGTGGGAAACCTTGCTGAGGTCGTGGTGAACGATGAGAACCGTCTTACCAGCTTTTTTCAAATCTCTCAGCGTATTCATGATGATTTCCTCACTGACAGAGTCAATCCCAACAAAGGGTTCATCCAAGAGGATATAATCGGCTTCCTGCACCAAACATCTGGCAATCAAGACCCGCTGGAATTGACCTCCAGACAGTTGACTGATTTGACGTTCAGCGTAGTCAGCTAGGCCGACGATTTCAAGGGCTTCCTCTACTTTTTTCCAATGTTTAGCATTTAAACTGCGAAAGAGAGGAATAGAAGGAAATAGTCCTAGCGAGACACATTCCTTGACCTTGATGGGAAAGTTGTAGTCGATATTGATTTTTTGTTCGACATAGGCGATTCGGTGTAAGGATTTTTTAACTTCCTTGTCATCGAGAAATGCCTGACCTTGATGTGGGATAATTCCCAGCATACCTTTTAATAATGTTGATTTTCCGGCACCGTTTGGACCAATGATTCCGGTAATTGTTGGTCCTTGGAGCACTAGTGAAATATCCTTAAGTGCCAACGTTTCTTTGTAGGAGACACTGAGGTTTTCAATACGTATCATAAACTTGTATTCCTCCTAACTCTTAATATACCTTAAAAAAAAAATTAAGTCAAGTTAATTTTTCAAAAATTTAAAATAATAACTGAAAAATGATGGAAAAGGAAAGTTCATTTTTAATTGCATTCCCAAGCAATTTTTGTTAAGCTAAAAACAAGTATAAATGAAAGCGAGAACAAGATGACACGTTATCAAGACGATTTTTATGATGCCATTAATGGAGAATGGCAGAAGACAGCTGAAATACCAGCAGATAAGTCTCAAACGGGAGGTTTTGTTGATTTAGACCAGGAAATTGAAGACTTGATGTTGGCGACAACAGACAAGTGGTTGGCAGGAGAAGAAGTGCCTGAAGATGCTATCTTGGCAAACTTTGTCAAATACCACCGTCTAGTTCGTGATTTTGACAAGAGAGAAGCTGACGGTATCACACCTGTCTTACCACTTCTTAAAGAATTCCAAGAATTGGAGACTTTTGCGGATTTTACAGCTAAACTAGCAGAGTTTGAGCTTGCAGGAAAACCTAATTTCCTTCCTTTTGGTGTATCGCCAGACTTTATGGATGCCAGAATCAATGTTCTTTGGGCTAGTGCTCCAGGAACAATCTTGCCTGACACAACCTACTATGCGGAAGACCATCCACAGCGTGAGGAATTATTGAACCTTTGGAAAGAAAGTACTTCTAATCTCCTCAAAGCCTATAACTTCTCAGATGAAGAAATCGAAGATCTTTTAGAGAAACGATTGGAATTGGACCGCCGTATCGCAGCTGTGGTCCTCTCTAACGAAGAAAGTTCAGAATATGCTAAACTTTACCATCCGTATTCTTATGAAGATTTCAAAAAGTTTGCTCCTGCCCTACCTTTAGATGACTTTTTCCAAGCTGTTCTTGGTCAAGTTCCTGATAAGGTCATTGTAGATGAAGAACGTTTTTGGCAAGCAGCAGAGCAATTCTATAGTGAAGAAGCTTGGCCTTTGCTCAAGGCAAGCTTGATCTTGAGTGTGGTTAATCTTTCAACTAGCTATCTAACAGATGAGATTCGTATCTTGTCAGGTGCCTACGGACGAGCTCTTTCAGGAGTTCCAGAGGCTCAAGACAAACGTAAGGCAGCTTACCATTTAGCTCAAGGACCATTCAAACAAGCCCTCGGCCTTTGGTATGCCCACGAAAAATTCTCTCCAGAAGCTAAAGCTGATGTGGAGAAAAAAGTTGCGACCATGATTGACGTTTATAAGGAACGTTTGGCTAAAAATGACTGGCTGACTCCTGAAACTCGAGAAAAAGCCATCGTCAAACTCAATGTCATCAAGCCTTATATCGGTTATCCAGAAGAACTGCCAGCTCGCTATAAAGATAAGGTAGTGGATGAATCTGCTAGCCTCTTTGAGAATGCCCTAGCCTTTGCGCGTGTGGAAATCAAGCACAGCTGGAGCAAGTGGAACCAGCCAGTTGACTATAAGGAGTGGGGAATGCCAGCTCATATGGTCAATGCCTACTACAATCCACAAAAGAACTTGATTGTCTTCCCAGCTGCTATCTTACAGGCACCATTCTATGACTTGCATCAGTCATCTTCTGCCAACTATGGTGGTATCGGAGCGGTTATCGCCCATGAAATCTCTCACGCTTTTGATACCAACGGAGCTTCCTTTGATGAAAATGGTAGCCTCAAGGACTGGTGGACAGAGAACGACTATGCTGCCTTTAAAGAAAAAACGCAGAAGGTTATCGACCAGTTTGATGGTCAAGAATCTTACGGTGCAAGAATCAACGGGAAACTAACTGTATCAGAAAACGTTGCTGACCTGGGAGGTATCGCTGCAGCGCTTGAAGCAGCTAAGAGAGAACCAGACTTCTCAGCAGAAGAATTCTTCTACAACTTTGGTCGCATCTGGCGCATGAAAGGTCGTCCAGAATTTATGAAACTTTTGGCTAGTGTCGATGTGCACGCGCCAGCCAAACTCCGTGTCAATGTACAAGTACCAAACTTCGACGATTTCTTTACGACCTATGATGTCAAAGAAGGCGACGGCATGTGGCGCTCACCAGAAGATCGTGTGATTATTTGGTAAAATGATTTCCTAACTAAGTATAACTTGGAGTTAATGATTCATTTTTGAAGTTTATCCATCTGAAAATGCAATGCTATAGAGGTTAATATGAAGAAATTTTTAATGATGCTCTCAGCTATTCTTTCGATTTCAGTTTTGGCATCTTGTGGTCTCAATAAAAATAGGAGCAATACAGAACCTTCATCTGCACTATCATCTGTTTCCAAAGACGATAAGACTAGTGCATCAACAGAAGCAAAGACTGAAAATACAAGCGACTCGTCAACCAAGGCGTCACAATCGACTGCTGAAAATAAGAAGGAAACTGGACCAGATTTATATAAAGAAGTGATTGAACGTTATAATCACTATACAGAGCTTTTAAAACAAGGTAATAGAGAAGATTTATACGAGGAAAATAAACAACACAAGATTGCATCAGAAGAATATGGCATGATTTTCTCTCGAATGGATTATCAAAATGCACCAGATTGGAAATATGCCATTGTTGATCTGAATAAGGATGGTCAAGACGAGTTGCTTATTGGAGATGAAAAATTTGTGTCAGCCATTTATTATTTTGAAAATCAAAAGCCTAACTTACTTCACACAGCTTATGTAGCTTCTGCGGGAGGTTTTCGCTCAGGATTTGTTATTTACGAAAATGGTCTAGTCTCTTATGCAGACTGGCAGTCAACTCGTCCAGAAATGAACCTTTCTCTATATTCGTTTGATAAAAATGGAGTGCAGAAGATTAAAGAAGCAACAATTCAAATCGGTGGTAATGAAAAAGCAGAGCAAGTTTTAGATATCTCTTCTGAAAAGCTTGATTTGGCTAACATCGATTGGAAAGAATTGAATCCAGCCAATTAGTTTTGAACTATTTTTCTAGTTCAACTTTGATTCTACTGAGCAAGGATTGCTCTAGAAATAGAAACTAAAAAATCCAAGGATGATGAACTGCTCCCCTACAGTTTCTAGTGAATTTTATTTTTTTGCTGTCCATTATAAGGGGAGCATATCTTGTAGTGTGTAGTTCATAGAGATTATGAAATTGAGGTCTTTTCTCATTCTGAAATCCATAGTAAAATATCCTTCTGTATCAAAAACAGGAGGATTTTTATGTTTCAGACCACCATCAATATAGGCTACGCTCGCGTTTCTACCCACAAACAAGACCTGGGCTTGGAGGTGCAAATGGAGGCTCTCAAGCACTGCGACCAGCTCTTTATCGAACGTGAATCTGGTTCAAATAATGTACGCCCAGAACTCGAAAAAGCCTTAAAATTGGCTTCGGACCTTTCGCAGGATGGTAAGCAGGTCATTTTCACTATCTATAAGTTAGATCGCCTGACTCGCTCCATGTTTAAATTGCTAGAACTGATCGAGCGATTTAATGCTTCGGATATTCAGCTAGTCAGTTTGCATGAAAAACTGGAAACCGACTCGCTCATCGGTAGGTTACTTTGCGTCATTTTGGGATTTGTGGCAGAAAGTGAACTGGAAAATCTGCGATTTCGAACCCGTGAAGGACTTCGTAAAGCCAAGGAAAATGGTGTCAAACTAGGTGCCAAGCGAATGTCAAGAGATAAGGAAGAGAGAATTATTGAGCTGTATTTAGCAGGGAAATCAAGCATCAGAACAATAGCAAAAACAGAACGAATTTCGACCTCAACCATCTATAAAGTGTTGGAACGAAACAAGGTGGCCATCAATCGTAAAAATGTTTCGCAAAATTCTTGCTAAAAACAAGATAAAATGCTACAATGAGGGCGTAAATATGTTTCGATTAACGACCGTTTTGCGAAACATTCAAAATAACAATGTGAATATTTCAGAAAATACGAATTTAACAAGGATTTGAGCCTGTGTTGGATTTGTATTTTTTTGTTTTTTAAGTGTATCGTTTAACGGTCGTTATGTGATACACCAAAACCCTTGTCGCTCAAGTGGTTGAGGTTTTCTTCGAAACACTAATATCAAAAAAATTAGGATTTTGTAGTATTTACACACCTTCAAAAGTAGTCTACATTCCTAAGGAGGAAATTATGAAAACAAATAAACTTGTTAAACTCGGTATTGCAACCTTTGCGGTTGCGGTGTTGGGTGTAGTGCCAGCTTTTACAGCTCAAGCAGACACACATGTGGCAGAACAGCCAAATACAGCTCAGGCAGATACACATGTGGCAGAACAGCCAAATACAGCTTCAAAACCAGTAGAAAATGGCAATCCAAGTGATTCAGAAAAACCAGAGGTTAAACCGACTGAAGAAGCGAAACCTGAAGCTAAGTCAACAGCAAACGCAACCGAGACTCAACCATCTGATGCCCCAAGGGAAGATGCAACCTTAAATGAAGAAAAGCATCTTCCTATCCGATATGTGATTGAACTAGATTTTAAGGATATAAGGACTGGGGAGAAAGTAGAACCTAGTAAAACGTTGACAGGAAATGTTAACTTTGGTGAAGATTTAACAATTGCAGCTCCAACATTTGAAGGCTATAGGCTTCAAAGAGCTTACCCCAAAATACTGAATATTAGTTATGATAACCTGAATGATATTTCTAGATCGAAAGATGAGAGATTTATTCTTACCAAAGAGGGCGATACAATCGTGGCACATTGTCAGCTTGAATATGAGACACTTCCGCTAGAGAAGCCTAATAGGAGCGAACGGACTCTTCATATTAGCTTTAGCTATACTGGAACTCCTAAACTTTGGCCCGATGGTACACTCCCACTTCATCGCAAGGCTCATTCCATTGATGATGGAAAACGAAATATAACAGTTACTATTAAGCCAGGTGAGAGTTTTACTTTACCTAAGGGTGATATAGATGGCTATATTTTGGAAGAGATAACGGATGTTAGACACGAAGAGGGAAGATGGGGAGCAACTACTGGTAATTCTTATAAACCTGGAGAAACTGTACCTTACGAGAAATTCAACTTTTATCCTGGTGTTGTTGACGGTGTAGAAAGTGATCATATTTCAGTTAATTATTTTTATTATCGACCAGCGGGCTATATTGGATATGAAAAACCATCTCAACCTACGGAGAAACCAGCACCAAAAGCTGACGAAAATCAAGAGCCCATCAAATATCGTATCGATTATTTCGATGCAGATACGGGAGAGAGGCTATCTCGAGAAATCGGAGTTTTAAACCCTGGTGAAACTATCAATATCCATAAAAATATTGATGGCTATGAGGTAGTTACGAATCGTCGTTGGATGTCTGGTTATAATGTGGACTACCGGTTAATGGATAGATATTTTGGGTCTTCGTCTGGATATCGATATATGTTTCTAGAATATAAGAAGGTAAATGCGGATGCCAAGCCTTCAGAGACTCCGAAACCAGAAGTAAAACCGGAAACGAAGCCTTCTGAGACACCAAAACCAGAAGTTAAACCAGAACCAACGCCAAAAGCTGACGAAAAACAAGAGCCCATCAACTATCTTATCGAATATTTCGATGCAGAAACGGGAGAGGAGATATCTCGAGAATATGGAGTATTAAATTCTGGTGAAACTGTTAATATCCATAAAAATATCGATGGCTATGAGGTAGTTTCGAATGATAGCTGGATGCCTGGATATAATGTGGACTACAGGATAATGAGTAGATATTTTGGTGGTCAAACGTTTGAACGTTACATGTTTCTAGATTATAAGAAGGTAAAGGCGGATGCCAAGCCTTCAGAAACACCAAAACCAGCGCCAAAAGATGAAGAAAAGCAGGAGCCCCTCAAATACCGTATCGATTATTTCGATGCAGATACGGGAGAGAGGATATCTCGAGAAATTGGAGTTTTAAACCCAGGAGAGACCATCAATATTTATAAAGATATTGAGGGCTATGAGGTAGTTTCGTATGCTAGCTGGATGCCTGGTTATAAAGTGGACTACCGGATAATGAATACATATTTTGGTGGTACTTTGGATGACAATTACATGTATCTAAAGTATAAGAAGGTAAACGCGGATGCCAAGCCTTCAGAGACACCGAAACCAGAAGTAAAACCGGAAACTAAACCTTCAGAAACACCAAAACCAGAAGTAAAACCGGAAACTAAACCATCAGAGACTCCGAAACCAGAAGTAAAACCGGAAACTAAACCTTCTGAGACACCGAAACCAGAAGTTAAGCCGGAAACTAAGCCTTCAGAGACTCCGAAACCAGAAGTAAAACCTGAAACTAAACCATCAGAGACTCCGAAACCAGAAGTTAAGCCAGAAACTAAACCTTCAGATACTTCAAAACCAGAGGTAAAACCGGCACCTAAGCCTTCAGATACTTCAAAACCAGAAGTTAAGCCGGAAACTAAACCTTCTGATACTTCAAAACCAGAAGTAAAACCTGAAACTAAACCTTCAGAGACACCAAAACCAGAAGTAAAACCGGCACCTAAGCCTTCAGAGACACCAAAACCAGTTACACCAGCTGTTCCAGATCAACCACAATCTGCTAAACCAGAGAAACCAGTAACTCCAAGCACTAGCCGAATCCTTGCGAATGAAATTGGAAGTGTTCAAGTACGTGCTTCAGAGGAAACACTCAAAAACGTCAGCTACATCAAGGTAGAAGAAACTAAGTCAAATTCACTTACGGCGAAAAACTACAAGGCCTACGATATTCGTCTATACGACGCCAATGGTAAGGCTGTCCAGCCAAATGGCATGGTTCTAGTGAGCCTTTCTGCAGAAAAGCCAGTTGAAAATGTCTACTATGTTTCTCCAGATGGCGCTTTGCAAGCATTAGACTTCAAGCAAGATGCGGATAAGGTAACTTTCGAAACCAATCACTTTAGTATCTATGCTATGACTTTTAAAAATATGTCAGTAAATCACAATGGCGGTAGTATCCAAACGCCAGTTGCAGGTAGTGAAAACCCAACAATCCCTACGCAAAACAGCAATGGTGCAGATGGAACACAACCACAATCCAAACCATTGAAAACTAAGGGAGAAGGTGGAGAGAAAACAAGAAAAACTTTACCAAATACTGGTGAAAATAGCTCAATTCTCACTACACTATTTGGAGTATTGACTCTAAATGCTGGATTGTTTAGCTATCGCAAGAAAGAAAAATAATCACAACCTATAATTTATCCATCAATTATTTGAGGAAAAATTTAGAAAATCTTTTCATGATAAAACGCATATTATCAAGGTTTCTCAACACCTGATAATATGCGTTTTTCTGCTTTTAAAGACTTCTTGCCCAGCCTCTTTGCTCTTGCTAGAAAAATGGATTAAAGGTCTTTTCGTGAGCGATGGTCGTAGCTGGACCATGGCCAGGATAGACATCGTAGTTCGGGAGAGTAAAGAGCTGGGTTTGGATACTATGAAGGAGTTGTTTCATGCTACCTGTAGGTAGGTCTGTTCGTCCAATAGTTTCTCGGAAAAGAGCATCACCCGTTAAGACCAAGTGCCCATCTGGAAAAACAAATGAAACTCCACCGATAGAGTGACCTGGAGTTGGAAGTACCGTAAAGCGGAACTTCTCGATTCGGTATTCTTCATGAAAGACAAAGGTGTGTTCAGCTGGTTTACATACGACATCTGCCATATCGTCGTGTCGAGGAAGACCAGAAAGATTATCAATAGGAGTATAGAGCCAAGATGCTTCACTTTCTGCCACATAAACTGGAGGGGTTCCGAAAGTATCTCTGACCAAGTCCAGACTCAAGATATGGTCATAGTGGGTATGGGTCAGGAGAATTGCACAGACTGGTTTGTTAATGGTCTCGATAGTTTTGCGAATAGCCTCCCAGTTGCTACCCGGATCAACAACAATCAGGTGTTGGTCTTCTTCAAGATAATAAGTATTTTCATAGGCAACAGGGTTCACAGTTTTATGGATTTTCATAGAATTTCCTCTTTCAAAGCATGTACTCCTACTAGTATAACACAGAAGAATAAAATAAGAAATCAATAAAAAAGCCCCTTCAAAGAAGAGACCTTGTTCTTGATTAAAAATGATTCTTCCAGGCTTGGAAGCGAGCATCCAGTAGGAGTTGTGTCAGATTTTTTAAGATTTCAACTTGCTCAGGCTCCAGTGTTTGGGCTTGAGAAACAAGTTGTCGAACATGGTCAATAGCATTTTTAGAAGACAGTTCATTAATGGAGCTAATTCCAGATTCTAGGATGGTACCAAAAAAGAGATCGAAGTAGAGCTCCAGTTCCTCATCGGGAACACTGTCCACCCATTCTTTGAGAGTGTCTTTAATTTGGAGACTCTCGCTACTAATTGCCTCAAGTTGGACAAAGTGGTGTCCTTCAGTTTGCCAGCTAAAGGTGCTGTGTTGAGCAATACCCCCGAGAGCCGTAGATTTGACGACGATAGGAGTATCAGGAACTTCCAGCATCATGCCAATGACAGAACCTTGTGGGACAAAACGGTGAATTTTTGGAATAACATCTTGATAACCAGTGGTCTCAGTCAGATGAGCCTGCAAACCAGGGGCATCATAGGTATAAACTGCAGATATCTTGTCTTGCAATTCAGGTCGAATTTGACTGGCAGCATAGACAGCCAGATTCCCACCTTTAGAATGTCCAGCTACAATCACTTTCTGTTTTGGATGTTGGATAAAGAAATCTTCCAAGTATTCAAGAGCATGTTTTTGGGCAGGGATTTCCTTCATGTAGGTCATGTGGAAATCTTCCTTCCAACCAATAATACTATCGTCTGTACCTCGAAAGACAATCAGATAAGTATCTAAATCAAGGCAATAGGTCATAGCAGCGAACTGTTTCTGTTGCTCCGTATCAATCTCGTTTACAAAGTTAGAGAGTTTGCTATTTTTAAAACGTTTGTGTTGGGATAACTGATCGAGGAGTTGGAGACGTTCTTTATTGGTCAACATGTTAGTCTCACGAGGAACACGTGTTGCGACATCGCTTAAACGATTGACAGGCTGGTCCAATAGGTTATCAAAAGAAAGATAGGTCAGCTCTGTCAGAGCAAGTATATCCAGTTCATTCAAGGGAAGATCGTAAAAAGAATCGTATTGAACATCAGTTAGGTAGTCGAAAATATTGGCCATGGGAACTCCTTTCTTAACTTTTATCTTATCAGATTTGCATCAATTTCGCTAGTAGTGAGGAGAATTTTGCTATAATATAGAAAAAGGAGGAGCAGATGCATAAGATTTTACTAGTAGAAGATGATCCAGTTATCCGTCAACAAGTTGGGAAAATGCTCTCCGAATGGGGATTTGAGGTAGTCATGGTAGAAGACTTCATGGAGGTTCTAACACTATTTGTTCAGTCTGAACCTCATCTGGTTCTCATGGATATCGGCTTGCCTCTCTTTAATGGCTATCACTGGTGCCAGGAAATTCGCAAGATTTCTAAAGTTCCTATTATGTTTCTGTCTTCGAGAGACCAGGCTATGGACATTGTGATGGCTATTAATATGGGGGCGGATGATTTTGTGACCAAGCCATTTGATCAGCAGGTCCTCTTAGCCAAGGTACAGGGCTTGTTGCGACGCTCCTATGAGTTTGGACGGGATGAAAGTCTCTTAGAGTATGCTGGAGTTATCCTCAATACTAAGTCTATGGATGTGCATGTCAATGGCAAAGCTATCAGTTTAACCAAGAATGAATTTCAGATTTTACGTGTTTTGTTTGAGCATGCGGGCAATATCGTGGCGCGTGACGACCTGATGCGGGAGCTCTGGAATAGTGACTTTTTTATCGATGATAATACCTTGTCCGTAAATGTCGCCCGCTTGCGTAAGAAATTGGAGGAAGAAGGTTTGATTGGTTTTATTGAAACCAAGAAAGGAATAGGGTACGGATTGAAACATGCTTGATTTCAAAAGTTATTTTCTAGCTTATATCCGTTCGCGTAGCCGTTTTTTCGTGTTTATTCTCTTACTTACAGGTTTACTTTTTCTCTTTGAGGTCTTATTTGATAACCAAGTGCCCTACTTTAACTATTTCTTCTTTCTATCTACCTTTTTGACGCTTTTGTTTTTGGTATTTGATTTCTTGATAGAATTGCAACGCTATCGTAAGGAATTGTTTTACGGAAAAAGAGAAGCCAAGTCCCCAATGGAGGTCCTACTAACTGAAAAACTAGAGAAAAGTGAAGAGGAACTCTATCAAAAGAAATCAGATGCTGAAAACCGCTATAATGATTTGGTGGACTACTATACACTCTGGGTTCATCAGATAAAAACACCAATTGCAGCCAGTAAACTCCTTGTAAGTGAGGTGGCAGATCGCCAACTGAAACAACAGTTGGAGCAGGAAATTTTTAAGATTGATTCCTATACCAACCTCGTACTCCAATATCTGCGCTTAGAAAGCTTCCATGATGATTTGGTGTTGAAAAAAGAAAATATAGAAGATCTGGTCAAGGAAGTCATTCGCAAATATGCCATTTTCTTTATCCAGAAATCTCTAAGTATTAATCTGCATGACTTGGACAGAAGGATTGTGACGGATAAAAAATGGCTGTTGGTAGTCATTGAACAAATCCTGTCAAATAGCCTCAAGTACACAAATGAAGGTGGGGTTGAAATCTACATGGAAGGTTCAGACCTTTGTATCAAAGATACTGGGATTGGTATCAAAAACAGTGATCGGTTGCGAGTCTTTGAACGTGGATTTTCAGGATATAATGGTCGAATGACCCAGCAGTCATCTGGACTTGGGCTCTATCTAACCCAGAAAATCAGCCAAGAATTAGGACATCAGATTCAAATAGAATCCGAACTTGGGCAAGGAACAACGGTGAGGATTAAGTTCTCTGAAGTGAATTTACTGATTGAATGAAAAGAATTGTGAAGAGCTTGGAAGAAACCTTTCAAGCTCTTCTTTAGACCTTGATATGGTGAGAAAAAAGGCTTCAATTAGATAAAAAATGTAATCTTACAAAAATGTAAGATTAAAGGCCTCTTTTGTAAGGTTATGTTATGGCAAGCCATCTTTTTTTGGAGTAAACTTAGAGCATAAAGAAAAAGGAGAGGAACCATGAAAACAATTTTACAAAAGAAACAAACAAGTAAGCCGAGTCCAAAGGATATCGAGCGAGTTCAAATCGGCATCGAAATGATGCAAGCTCAGTTTCAATTAATGGGATATTAAAAAGGAGAAGTTAAAATGACACTATTAGATGTAAAACACGTTCAAAAGATTTATAAAACTCGCTTTCAAGGCAACCAAGTAGAAGCCCTGAAAGATATTCACTTTACCGTTGAAAAAGGCGACTACGTCGCTATCATGGGTGAGTCTGGATCTGGTAAATCGACCCTACTCAATATTCTTGCTATGCTTGACAAGCCAACGCGTGGGCAGGTCTTCCTAAACGGAACTGATACAGCTACCATAAAAAATTCTGAAGCATCAAGCTTCCGTCGCGAAAAGTTAGGCTTTGTCTTCCAAGACTTCAATTTATTAGATACACTTTCTGTCAAAGACAATATCTTACTCCCTTTGGTATTGTCTAGAAAGCCTATTACAGAAATGATGAAAAAATTGGTCGTGACGGCCGAAAATCTTGGCATCAATCAATTGCAGGAGAAGTACCCTTATGAAATCTCTGGAGGGCAAAAACAACGAGTTGCAGTTGCACGGGCTATCATCACAGAACCAGAAATTCTTCTTGCGGACGAGCCAACAGGTGCCTTAGACTCCAAATCGTCTGCAGCCCTCCTTGATATCTTTGATCAGATCAACGAGCAAGGGCAAACCATTCTCATGGTGACCCACTCAACAGCAGCAGCTAGCCGTGCAAAACGTGTTCTTTTCATCAAGGACGGTATTCTCTATAATCAAATCTACCGTGGTGAAAAGACGGATCGTCAGATGTTCCAAGAAATCTCTGACACCTTGACTGTTATGGCAAGTGAGGTGAACTAGTATGTTTCGATTAACCAATAAGTTGGCCATCTCCAACTTAATCAAAAACCGCAAACTCTATTATCCTTTTGCACTAGCAGTTCTCCTTGCAGTTACTATCAGCTATCTATTTTATTCATTAACTTTTAATCCTAAAATGGTAGAAATGCGGGGTGGATCTTCTATTCAATTTACCCTACAACTAGGTCTCATCGTAGTGACACTTGCATCTGCCATTATCGTGCTTTATGCCAATAGTTTTGTCATGAAAAACCGTTCCAAAGAACTGGGTATATATGGCATGTTGGGACTAGAAAAGCGTCATTTGATTAGCATGACCTTTAAGGAACTCTTGATTTTTGGGCTAGTAACAGTCACTGCTGGGATTGGGATTGGTGCCCTCTTTGACAATCTCATCTTTGCTTTATTGCTCAAACTTTCAAAGATGAAGGTAGATCTAGTCGCAACCTTCCAATGGTCCGTAGTACTTTCAATTCTTTTGGTATTTGGACTTATCTTTTTAGTCATTGTCCTCCTAAATGCTATCCGCATTATCCGTATGGATGCTCTCCAACTATCTCGTGAGAAAGCAAAAGGTGAGAAGAAGGGCCGTTTCCTAGTGTTTCAGACAATCTTGGGACTACTCTCTTTAGGTAGTGGCTATTATCTAGCTCAAAGCGTAACAAATGCTCTATTAGCTATTTCTACCTTCTTTTTAGCTGTAATACTGGTCATTTTAGGAACCTATCTCTTGTTCAATGCTGGGATTACAGTTTTCTTGAAAATGCTCAAGAAAAACAAGAAATATTACTACAAACCTAACAATCTCATCTCTGTTTCTAACCTCATTTTCCGTATGAAGAAAAATGCGGTTGGTTTAGCGACTATCGCCATCCTTTCCACCATGGTTTTGGTCACCATGTCGGCAGCAACCAGTATCTACAATGGTTCTGAAAATATTAAAAAACTCCTGTATCCTCACGATATGTCAATTTCAGGACAAAATGTAGAAGTTGAGGATTTAGACCAACTTTTAACTCAGTATGCCAAGGAAAAGAACCTAACAATCAGCACTAAGGATGTTCTTAGCTATGCAAGTTTCGGCCTTTCTAGTCAAGACGGGACAAAATTAACCGCCTTTGAAAAAGGGCAAAACAATGTCATGCCTAAGACAGTCTTCCTGGTTTTTGATCAAAAAGATTATGAAAAAATGACTGGACAAAAGCTGAACCTTACGAATAATGAGGTGGGACTATTCGCTAAGAACGATGGCCTTAAAGGTCAAAAAGCATTCAGTCTTAACAATCAGAACTATACTATCAAGGAAGCAATCCAGCAAGATTTCCTCAGAGACCATGTTGCTAACCAGTATGTACTTTTGATCTCAGATTATAACTACCTTGTTGTCTCAAATTTGCAGGACTTTTTAGATAAATACCAGGATTCTGCTATATACACTCAGCTATATGGTGGAATGGATGTGACAGCAAGTAAAGAGGAACAGTTAAAGCTATCTGATGATTTCGATGCGTATGTGAATAATTTCAGTCACAATCTCAAGAACGAGAATGGTATGGTTTACGGTGCAAACATTGCGAGTGAGTCAACTGTCGAAATGAACGCTCTCTTTGGTGGAGTCCTCTTTATCGGTATTTTTCTCTCTATCATCTTTATGGTAGGTACTGTACTCGTTATCTACTATAAACAAATTTCAGAAGGTTATGAAGACCGTGAACGCTTTGTCATTCTGCAAAAGGTTGGTTTGGATCAAAAACAAATCAAGCAAACCATTAACAAGCAGGTCTTGACTGTTTTCTTCCTACCTCTGGCCTTTGCCTTCCTTCATCTGGCTTTTGCTTATCACATGTTGAGCCTGATTCTCAAGGTCGTTGGTGTTGTTGATTCAGCCATGATGTTAAGCGTAACTCTTTCCATTTGTGGTATCTTTGCTTTAGTCTATGTCCTAATCTTTATGATTACTTCAAGAAGCTATCGCAAAATTGTTCAAATGTAAAAACAGAAACATCAAAAAAGAGAGTGGGACAGAAATCGTTAATTCGTTAGAATTCGATTTCGTCGTCCCACCTCCGCACAGTTGAGTAGGGCTGTAAAAGCTGATGAAATCAGCGTAGTAGAGCCCACTCAACCACTGCGTCTTGCTCGACAATCCAAAGACAATTGAGAGGCTAGGACTTTTGTCCCAGCCTCTTTTCTAGAGCTGGGATTTTGTACAAGGTTTTATCTCTTATTTCACAACACGTGATTTGTTGGCGATATCAGCTAGGATTGCTGCTACAAACTCATCATGTTTAAACATTAAAACGGTATTCACTTTCAGAGGAGATATCGTTTTTCTTCTTCTTATTCGGATAAGGATACAAAAATTTCTTCTTTTCTCTATCTTTTAAATTAATTGATTTCTTCAGAGAAAGGCTGTAAAATTTTTGATATAATATCAAGGATAGACTGATGGATATTTAATACTCTTCGAAAATCAAATTCAAACCACGTCAGCGTCGCCTTACCGTACTCAAGTACAGCCTGCGGCTAGCTTCCTAGTTTGCTCTTTGATTTTCATTGAGTATAAAGGATAATTTTCAAAAGAATGACAGGTGAGAATTAAAAATATGTAAGATTGGACAGATGTCTCTCTACCATCATCCATGCAGAAACAAGATTATATGAAATAAAAGGAGTAACCAATGTCCGGAAACTATTCAACACGTGAATTCCGCGAGAAACTATATGATGACCTTCATGTTCGATTAAGAGATACATTGATTTTGATGTGTGCGATTTTTATTGCCTCTATAGGTCTAAATATGAATTCAACAGCTGTCATTATTGGAGCCATGCTGATTTCCCCTCTTATGACACCGATTGTTGGACTGGGATTCGGTTTAGCTATTTTTGATACGCGTTTAA
>NZ_CAUPII010000025.1:0-27566 GCF_963511325.1 uncultured Streptococcus sp. | reverse complement strand
TACAAGCTAATAAAATTGAACGTTCTTTTGCAGGAGAGGTTCTTTTTGATAATATAAACCTACAAGTAGATGAAAGAGACCGTATTGCCCTCGTTGGAAAAAATGGTGCTGGGAAGTCTACTTTGCTCAAGATATTGGTTGGAGAAGAGGAGCCAACCACTGGTGAAATCAATAAGAAAAAAGATATTTCCCTCTCATATCTAGCACAGGATAGCCGTTTTGAGTCTGAGAACACCATTTACGATGAAATGCTACATGTATTTGATGACTTGCGTCGTACTGAAAGACAACTTCGCCAGATGGAGTTGGAGATGGGGGAAAAGACTGGAGCAGAACTTGATAAACTCATGTCAGACTATGATCGCCTATCAGAAAATTTTCGTCAGGCTGGAGGATTTACATACGAAGCTGATATCCGTGCTATCTTAAATGGTTTCAAGTTTGACGAGTCTATGTGGCAGATGAAAATTGCAGAGTTATCTGGTGGTCAAAATACTCGTTTAGCCCTTGCCAAAATGCTCCTTGAAAAGCCTAATCTCTTGGTTTTGGATGAGCCGACTAACCACCTAGATATTGAAACCATTGCCTGGTTAGAAAACTACCTTGTAAACTATAGCGGTGCCCTCATTATCGTCAGTCACGACCGGTATTTTTTGGATAAGGTAGCAACAATTACATTAGACTTAACCAAACATTCTTTGGACAGATATGTAGGAAACTACTCGAGCTTTGTGGAGCAGAAGGAGCAGAAGCTCGCTACTGAAGCTAAGAACTATGAAAAACAACAGAAGGAAATTGCTGCCTTAGAAGACTTTGTCAATCGAAATCTTGTTCGAGCATCGACAACCAAACGTGCTCAATCTCGACGCAAGCAACTGGAGAAAATGGAGCGCTTGGACAAGCCTGAAGCTGGTAAGAAATCAGCTAATATGACCTTCCATTCTAATAGAGTATCTGGTAATGTCGTTTTGACAGTTGAAAATGCTGCTATTGGCTATGATGGTGAAATCTTATCAGAGCCAATCAACCTTGATCTTCGTAAGATGAATGCCATTGCTATAGTTGGTCCTAACGGTATTGGAAAATCAACCTTTATAAAATCCATTGTGGACCAGATTCCCTTTATTAAGGGTGAAAAGCGCTTTGGTGCTAATGTTGAGGTTGGTTACTATGACCAGACTCAGAGCAAACTGACACCGAGCAATACAGTCTTAGACGAACTCTGGAATGATTTTAAATTGACGCCAGAAGTAGAAATCCGTAATCGTTTGGGGGCATTCCTATTCTCAGGTGATGATGTTAAAAAATCAGTTGGCATGCTGTCAGGTGGAGAGAAAGCTCGATTGCTCCTAGCTAAACTTTCCATGGAAAACAATAACTTCTTGATCCTCGACGAGCCGACCAACCACTTAGATATCGATAGCAAGGAAGTCTTGGAAAATGCCCTGATTGACTTTGATGGTACTCTTCTATTTGTCAGCCATGACCGTTACTTTATCAACCGAGTAGCCACTCATGTGCTAGAATTATCTGAGAATGGATCAACCCTTTATCTAGGTGATTATGACTATTATGTTGATAAAAAAGCAGAGCTAGCAGCTAGCCAAGTAGAAGAAGCGGCAACTGTTAACCAAGAAAAAGAAGCTTCTCCAGTTAATGACTACCAAGCTCAAAAGGAAAGTCAAAAAGAACTTCGTAAATTGATGAGACAAATCGAAAACCTAGAGACAGAAATCGAAGAACTGGAAACGCAAGCCCAAGCTATCTCTGAACAAATGCATACCACCAATGATGCAGATGAACTCATGCAATTACAATCAGAACTGGATAAAATTAGCCATCGTCAGGAAGAAGCTATGCTGGAGTGGGAAGAATTATCGGAGCAGGTGTAAGATGGAAAATCTTGGAAAAGTTTTTCGTGAATTTCGAATCAGTAAAAATTACTCTCTTAAAGAAGCTGCAGGAGAGGCCTGTTCGACCTCCCAATTATCCCGCTTTGAATTGGGGGAGTCGGATCTGGCTGCATCTCGTTTCTTTGAAATTTTGGATAATATTCACGTGACGATTGAGAATTTTATGGATAAGACTAGAAATTTTCAACATCATGAGCATGTCGGCCTGATGGCTCAGATTATTCCGCTTTACTACTCAAATGATATTGCAGGTTTTCAAAAACTTCAAGAAGAACAACTTGAAAAAGCAAAGAGTTCAACAAATCCCCTCTATTTTGAACTGAACTGGATTTTGTTACAAGGTCTGATTTGTCAAAGATCTGCTAGCTTCACTATGAAGCAAGCAGATCTGGATAAGGTGGCGGATTATCTTTTTCAAACAGACGAATGGACCATGTATGAGTTGATTCTGTTTGGCAATCTCTACAGCTTTTATGATGTGGACTATGTTGCTCGCCTTGGTAGAGAAGTGATGGAGAGGGAAGATTTCTATAAAGAAATTGGTCGCCATCGAAAACTGGTCTTGATTTTAGCTCTTAACTGTTACCAGCATTGTTTAGAACATCTTGCTTTTGAAAATGCCAGCTACTTTGAAGCTTATATAGAGAAGATCATAGGTAAGAGCATCAAACTCTATGAGCGTAATGTTTTCCACTTTCTTAAAGGATTTGCTCTTTATCAGAAGGGTCAAAAAGAAGAAGGTTGTAAACAAATGCAGGAGGCCATGCATATTTTTGATGTGCTAGGTCTTCCGGAGCAGGTAGCTTACTATCAGGAACATTACGATAAATTTGTAAAAAATTAATTTCCCAAATACGGGAAAAATGAGAAACTCCTTCAAGTTTTGATACAATAGTTTCAAAATTTGAGAGGAGTTTTTATGAATCGATACGCAGTACAGTTGATTAGTCGTGGAGCTATTAACAAACTAGGAAATATGCTCTATGATTATGGGAATAGTGTTTGGTTGGCCTCAATGGGAAATATAGGAAAGACGGTATTAGGGATTTATCAAATTTCAGAGTTGGTGACAGCTATACTAGCTAATCCATTTGGAGGTGTGATTTCAGACCGTTTTTCGCGTCGCAAGATTTTGATGACAACAGACTTGGTTTGTGGGATTCTCTGTCTGGCCATTTCTTTTATCAGAAATGATAACTGGATGATTGGAGCTTTGATCTTTGCTAATATTGTCCAGGCCATTGCCTTTGCTTTTTCTCGGCCTGCCAATAAAGCTATTATCACAGAGGTGGTAGCAAAGGACGAGATAGTGACCTATAACTCTCGCTTGGAGTTAGTTTTACAGGTTGTAGGAGTCAGTTCTCCGGTGCTTTCTTTCCTTGTTTTACAATTTGCAAGTCTTCATCTGACGCTCTTACTAGATACTTTGACCTTTTTCATCGCTTTTGCCCTAGTGGCTTTACTTCCCAAAGAAGAACCAAAGGTTCAAGAGCAGAAGAGTTTTACAGGGAAAGATATTTTTGCGGACATCAAAGATGGCTTGCACTATATCTGGCATCAAAAAGAGATTTTCTTTCTCTTGTTAGTGGCTTCCAGTGTGAATTTCTTTTTTGCAGCTTTTGAGTTTTTGCTCCCTTTCTCAAATAAACTCTATGGTGTAGAGGGAGCCTATGCGACTATCTTAACTATGGGTGCGATTGGCTCAATCATCGGAGCATTGATTGCAAATAAATTTAAATCCAGTATGAATACACTTTTGTTCTTATTGATCCTCACAGGAGTAGGAGTTTTCATGATGGGATTGCCACTACCTAATTTTCTCACTTTTTCAGGAAACCTAGTTTGTGAACTCTTTATGACGATTTTTAATATTCACTTTTTCACTCAGGTACAAACCAAGGTTGACGGAGACTATCTGGGGAGGGTATTGAGTACCATTTTTACACTAGCAATTCTCTTTATGCCTATTGCGAAAGGGTTAATGACCTTTCTACCAAGTGTACAATTAGTTTCCTTTTTAATCATCGGACTTGGAGTTATTTTACTTTCGTTGGTATCGATAGTCTATATTCAAAGACAGAAGAAGGATTCGAGTGAGCAAAATCAAAATTGAAGATAAAATTAAGTAAATCTTCTCATTATAAAACGTATCGTATCAACTCTCTTTTGAAATTTTGATATTATGCGTTTTTTTAATTTTAAAGACTTTTTAACTATTTTCTACGATTTGTTAAACTTATCAAGGTAAAAAAATGCTACAAGACAGTAGCCATCCTGAAGTTTCTATCTTATTTTTAATACTAATTGAGTTATAAAAGGGCATGCTCAAATAACACCTCGTCTGTATACAATAAAATGGACTAGGTAATCATTTTAGGGAATTGACCGATTACAATAGTATAGATCCGTGAATGCCATCTGCTTCAGTCTTTTTTTTCTGTTTATGTAGTATAATAAAAGGTGTAGGGATTCAGTTTTTTAATAGGATTATTCTAAGAACGAAGCTCCAATTAGAAAGAGGAGAAGCATGAAGCAATCACTTGAATTTTTAAGAGAAAGAATCACCGATAAGATGCCCTTAGAGGATATGGTAGCAATATTTGAAGACTTGTGTCGTGAGCCTATTGATGATGAGATGATTTTGTTTGAAACAGGGACATTTACAAGTATATCTGATAATCCCTTGTTTCAACTATCGTTGGTAAGGCAATCTCCAAATGAAGATGAAGAGTTTTATCAAGTTCACCTTGATATTTTCTATGAAGCTAGTCAAGACAATCAAATCTTTAGTGAATCAACCTGGGATGAAGATTTAGAGGAAAATATTTTTGACTACATTAGAAATTCAGAAGTATTTGCCTATGCTAAAGAGCAGGAATACCTAGCAGTCAAAATGTATCTTGAAGAAACTTAAGAAAAGGTAGTAATATGTTTGATTTTTTTAAGAAAAAAACGAAGGTCCTTTCTATGAATTTACACGGAAATTCTATCGATGTTCTAGAAACAAGCTTGCATTTCCCTTTATCATTAAAGGATATAGAAACTGTTTTTGGAAAACCTGACCGATTATTCAAAAAAGAAGGGCAGGTTATCAAATATATTTATGATGAACTTGGTTTCGTATTTGAGCATTCCTTTGAAGTTAAACAACACTTAAAGAGTTGTGAGGTCTATATTGATGAGGAGCATTTAATTACTGAGCTTTGTTTATATTTTGGAGAGAAGGTCAAACCCATGTGGGACAAGGGAGAACTACCTCTCAATCCTTGTAAGACCCTGATAACTTGTAATGGAAAAAGCCCTTATTTTATTTCTGATAGACAGAGAGTAGGGGATTTTAACTTGATTTTATGGACTCCTTACGGAACTAATTTTAATGGAATTCCAGAGACCATTACAGATACACTATCAATTTCTTACTTCCCAGAGGTCAAACATGAACGGGAAAGCTACAAGTTAAAAGAAACTGACGAAGAACTGCTACACTTTGACAATATAAATTTTAAACTAACTATTATCCAAGTTTTGATGTACGATTTACGAGTACTGAAACCCTACTTTGACATCTATGATTTTGCGGATGAATTTAGTGAAGAGGATATCGACACAGAAAGTATGGAGATTATTCAGCCAGCCCTTGATTATATGATAGATCTTCCTATACCTAAGAAATATGCCGAACAAGTCCAAGAAATCTACATGGATGGCGGAAATGAAATTTATCTGAATTTGATTCCTCAGTGGGACGGTGAAGATGATGGTTTCGATCTAAATGAAGTTAGTCTTAAAGAACTGCAACAGTTTCCAAATCTGAAGCAAGCGACTATCATAAGCAGTAATTTTGAACATGTCAAAGAAACGTTCGACAAGCAAGGGGTTCAAGTGAAGTTATTATAATTGTTGCATTTATCTGAATAAATCATAAATGGATGGTATAAGTTCTTTAAGGATAAGGGCTAAAATGGAAAGAAATCTGGTGATAGATAATGAACATTCTTGATCTTAATTCTAATCAGAAAGATACGATATTGTTAATCCACCCGATGTTATCATCGGCTCAAGGGATGAAATCCCTGATTGCAGACCAGATGGGGCAAGAGTTTAGATATATCATTCCGGATTTGTCTGCACATGGGCAATCAGCTTCGCTCATCTACGAATCGGCTCTTAAGGAAAGCCAGATGATTTATGATTATCTAAAGGATCATCATATAAAAGACTTGTGTTTAGCCTTTGGTGCATCCTTGGGTGGAGTTGTATTACTGCAACTGTTGAATTACAAGGACATCAGGTTTGGGAAACTTGTTTTTGAAGGGGTTAGTTTATGGACAAATGCGCCCTTGCTTGATGTCTTTACTAGGTATTTATTGTTAATAAAGCATAGAAAAGCTCTGCGAAATAGAGATCTTGCTGTTCGTAAGATGGTTGGACTTTATGGAGAAAAAGGAGAAATGATGGCGGATTCTTTCATTGCTATGGATGAAGAAAGCATCAAACATATTTCCCATGATTGTGCCTTCGTAGCTTTGCCTAACCTTTCGCCAGAGGAACAAAAGAGTTGTGTTTTCTTTTATGGTTCGAGAGAATTCGACTTGATAGCTGCTAAAAAAGTTCTTCCAAAAAAGTATCCTCATGCCACATTTCACATTTGGCAAGGATATGACCACTGTCGCAAGATCACTGAAAATCCGGCAGTTTACTGTAAATTATTAGAAGAAATGATTGTAAATAAAAATATCAGTTCCAATGAGGTAAGACATGACAAGTAAAAAATCTGATCTTGAACATTATAGAAATATGTTAAAACAACCTTGGGGAAAGATACAATATGAAATAACCTTTGCCCAACTTGCTCACCTGGAAGGTAAGAAAATTCTTGATTTTGGATCTGGATTTGGTTTGGTCAGTGAATTTCTCTCTCGCAAGAATCAAGTTACTTCTGTTGAACCTAATGAGGAAATGCTCTATGCCAACTCTTCCACATCCTATGAAAAATTGTGGGGAAGTATTGACCAACTCGCTCGTTTTACGGATAAATCCTTTGATCTTGTCCTTTGCCATAATGTTTTAGAATATATAGATCCTAATGACCGAAAAGACTATCTTCTGGAGTTCAAAAGAATTTTAAAAGATGATGGCTTGATTTCAATTATCAAGCATAATCAAGTTGGAAAAGTTCTACAAAGTGTTGTTTTTGCTAATGACATCAACCAAGCTTTTAGCTTACTCAATGGTGGAAATTTTGAGAGCCTATCTTTTGCAAGTGGTTCTACTTATACGATAGAGGAATTATTAGCTTTGTCTGGTTTTAAATTAGAAAACTATTTAGGGATCCGAACATTTTACAGTCTACAACCAAATGAATTTAAGAGCAAAGAAAACTGGTTAGAAGAAATGACAAAGATTGAACTTGCAGTATGTGATTTAAAACCCTATAAAGATATTAGTTTTTTACAACATTTGTGGCTAAAAAAATAATAGAAGTATAGTTTTTTTTAAAAAGTAAATTAAAAACTGATGTATATGAAAAAAAGTAAATGAGATGATTTCTTCAGTTTGTAACTGGATAGAATTTTTTCCACAAATCTATTTTTCCAATTTTGAAAGAATAATTCTTAGACAGTTCATGATTGTATCTATTTTAGTTCAGTACCTTCAATTTTTATTTTTAGAAATTTCATTATATAATAAAGTGTATCAAAAAAAGATATATTGATAGCCTAAGGATGCAAATAGATATTGAGGAGAAAATGAATGCAGAAAATAATGTTGATTATCAACCCAACCTCTGGTGGAGAAAAGGCTTTAGATTATAAGGAAAAGTTAGAAAATAAGGCTAAAAAATACTTCGAGCAAGTCGATACCAGAATTACACAAAAAGCGCAAGATGCAACACATTTTGCTGAAGAAGCCTCAAAAGAAAAATATGAGGCAGTTCTCGTATTCGGTGGAGATGGGACAGTCAATGAAGTGATCTCAGGTATCGCTGAAAGAGACTGTATTCCTAAACTAGCGATTATTCCAGGAGGAACTGGAAATCTTATTACAAAGTTATTAGAAATCAATCAAGATATAGACGGGGCTATTGACGAACTCGATTTTAATTCTACGAATAAGATTGATATCGGAAAATCAAATGGAAATTATTTTGATTATATCTTTAGTATTGGTTCACTACCAGAGGCCATCCATAATGTTGGCATAGAAGATAAAACAAAGTTTGGTATGCTAGCCTATGCGATTAATACCATAAAGTCTGTGGTTACAGATCAAGCATTTAACATTACAGTTGAGACTGAAAATGGAAATTATATTGGCCCAGCCAGCCATGTTTTAGTTCTCCTCACCAATTATTTCGCTGACAAAAAGATCTTTGATGAGGACAAAGATGGTTATGCCAATATTTTGATTTTAAAAGATGCATCAATTCTTACTAAATTGTCAGTTATTCCTGACTTATTAAAAGGGGACGTCGTAGAAAATGATCACATCGAGTACATTAAAGCTCGTCACATCAAAATCTCTTCAGATAGTGAATTAGAAACGGATGTCGATGGTGATAAATCTGATGACTTACCAGTAGAAATCAAGGTACTAGATCAGCATATTCAAGTCTATTCTCAACCGAAAGCATAATCTTATTTACCTTTAACAACAATTTTTTAAACAAAGGAAAAACTATGAAATTTATAAGATTAGCAACTATTGGTCTTTGCTCAACGCTTCTTTTGCCCTTAGTGGCTTGTAGTCAAGTTCAAAAGTCTAGTGATGGAACTACAGAATCTTCAGTAACTCAAACACAGTCCAATCAGGTTTCCTGGAAAGCCTCTTACACCAATATGAATAGCAAACCAAGTGAAGAAGAAGTCAGAAAAGCTTTGGCTGCGCATTTGGATAAAGACAGTGTGAATGCATTTTTCAACCTTGTCAATGACTATAATGAAACTGTTGGTTCGGTTGGCTTAACTGGAGATTTTTCTACATTCACCAAAACCGAGTATGATGTAGAAAAAATTACCAATCTTTGGACACCGAAAAAAGGTGATTTTGTAGGTACCAACTGTCGTATCAACAGTTATTGTTTATTGAAAAATTCCATCGAAATTCCTAAGTTAGAGAAAGATGATTCCCTTTTGTTTGTCGATAATGATGCTATTGATAAGGGAAAAGTCTTTGGTGCAGAAGACAAGGATGCTTTTGATATTTTATTCTCAAGAGTTAAAACTGAAGCAACAACTGATGTCAAGGTACATGCTGCAAAGATGGAACAGTTCTTTTCTCAATTCAAGTTTAATGAAAATGCAAGAATGCTATCAGTAGTTGTCCATGATGACTTGGATGGGCAATCCCTCTTTATCGGTCATGTTGGAATTCTTGTACCAAGTGAGGATGGCTATCTCTTTGTCGAAAAGTTAACCTTTGAGGAACCTTATCAAGCCATCAAATTTGCGACCAAGGAAGATTGTTACAAATATCTAGATACAAAATATGAAAACTATACAGGTGAAGGCCTAGCGAAGCCCTTTATTATGGATAATGATAAGTGGGTTCAACTCTAAAAATAGGATAATTTGCCTAAAGAGTAGGATAAGAAGTTACCAATCGAATGATAGCTAAATTGATATGATTAGAGGACAGCAAACATGGATGAACATACATTAAGAGTTGTAAAAATTGATAAGAAAGCTATTTTTGAATTGATCTACGAAACTTTTATAGCGCAAGAGCAAGAACTGCTGGACTTGTCGCCAGTAGATGTTATCAATGATTGTGCTATGGATTGGGAAAAGGGAGAGTTTATCTTTGCAGCACATCTTCAGGAAAATAATCTGGGAGAATTGAATTCTCTTCCCAAAGATATTGATATTCAAGAGTTGCTGAAAAAACTACCTGTTACAACAGATTCCGTTCTTGGTAAAGAAGTGATTTATAGAGATTTTTCATTTGACCAATTAAAAAAATAGTATAATAGTAGTAAATAAAATAGTTATAAGGAGACACAATGGATATTAAAGATTTTACAGAAAAAGAACAAGAGATGATTAAAAAGGGACTAACTTTCTCTAAACTGAACGATAAGGAAACTGCCGATAAAATTATCGCCTTAATTCCTCAAGATATGATTAAACGGATTCCATTTTTTGTTAGAAAACATGCCATTACACGTACGATTAAGAGAATCTCGCTTGAGTATCCGGAATTGTATGCTGTAGCTGAACAAGAAGGGCAACTTCCTGAAAAGGAAGCTCAAGAATTGCGACAAATTCTTACAGATATTTTCCAAGAGAAAATGAACAAGCATAAGATTAAATAAGCTTTGAGATTTAGAAATAAGATGTCGATTGAACATTAGGAGTTGAGAATGGCAATTGATGGCGTTAAAATCATTGACAGTGATCAAGGTTATGACATTTACAATGAAATAGTCGGTCGCTATAGAGACGGTGATCATGTGGCCAATATTATCAAGGATATCCTCGATGCAGAGAAAGATTACTGTCAAACTGACTTTTTTACAGAAATATATTGGACTACTCTTGCCTACTCACTGTGGAAGATTGGTCACCTGACAGACGATATCAGAGATAAAACCTTGGAGCTTCTCAAAAAAGGGGCTGATTCATTTTGGATAAAGGCTTTGAAGCAAAGGCAAAAGGTCTTGGAAAAACTTGCTATCCAGTTGCAAACTGAAAATCCTAGGCCTCTAAAGGTCCTTAAAGCCAAAACTAAACGCAAACCCTATTTTGAAGAAGGGGATCTCCTTGCTGTTAAGTTCCAAGATGAGTATGGTCTTGTCTTTGTATCGATGATTGATCAGAGTCCTAGAAAGCTTGAGTACCATCTGGCTTGCACGCGCCTCTTACAAACAAAAAAGCCCACCATCGATGATTTTTTGATCAGTCATATCTCCTGTAAGATGGACAATACGAAGTTTGGTCTCGTTACAGACTGCTGGTTCAATCACAAAGATTTAGGGCAATTATTAGAAAATATTGAAAAAATTGGACAGGTGAAACTTAGACCTTTTAGTCTTTGGATGCTAGCACCTGCCCAAAATTTAGAAGATATTTATGAAGAAATCACTAGAGATAAAGGTTCCTCTGGCCTTAGATTCATCGAAACCTATAAACTTGTCGACGATATTTTTCCAGTTTAATGCTTATGTGATAAAGGGGGAAATGGTGAATCATTCCCACATGCTGTGCTGGGCTCTAACACCATAACTATCTAGGGAACCATCTGAATTGAACTTGGATTCAATACGGTACCTTTTCCAGAGGTCGTAGTCTGCTGTTTGAATGGTTAGGATAAAGTTATTATCCTTATCAGAGACATTATAATCAGCAGGATTGACTTCAAAGATATCGATTAACTTTCGTGTTTGAAAATCTTGAAGCTTGAGATTGGCTAGCTTGACATGATTGATGGAAATTTCTTCTAGTTGATTGTTATCCTTAGGTGTTCTGTAGTAGGTAATGACGCAGTTTTTGAGCTGATCTGTATCTTTACCTGTGGGAGTGAGGCTCATAAAGCCATAGGACTGATCATCACGCTTGACTTCAAGAAGCTGACCGTAGTAGAAGTGGTCGTTCTTGGGATTTGTGATGGAAGTCTCTGGACTTTTATCTTCAAAGCTAAAGCCTTGGTCCAAAAGTTCGGAAGCCTTGGTCTCCCCGACAATGACAGTGGTATCTTGAATGGTTACTGGAACAGGTTGCGCTGGAAGGCCACTCATCATCATGCAAAACATAAAAACATAACTCGTTAAAAAAGCTGTCCCGACAAAAGCGTTGGTTGAAGCATAGGCATGACTGTTAAGAAAGTTTTTTCTTATAGCCAGTACAACAAATTTACCAATACTTTTTAAAACCATACTAACAAGTACGATAAAAAATTGTTTTTTCAAACATTCATAAATGGCTTGAGGAAAGCTATTACCATGATAGTAGAAGACAGCCAATAGGAGTAGATTTACGATTAAATAGATCAGTAAGAACCAATGAATCTCTTTAAGGGCATTGGCATCAGTGATTTCTTCATAGTCAACGTGAATTCTTCCTTGAACAGCATGGCCGAGTTTATAGATCCATTTTGGGACATCTTTCCCTTGTCTGACTGCAACTACAAGTCTAATATAGAGATAAATGGTAAAGGATAAGGATAGAAAGAAAAGAGAATAAAATCCTAAAACAATAGAAGTGAACATGACTGCTTCCCCCGTTTTTCAATTGCTAGAGAACAATTTTATTAGCTCCATTATAGCATTTTCTAGGAAAATAGAGCTAGAAATATCCGTATGATACTAACTGATTCAAAGGAGTAAAATCATGGGAATGATTGCCAATTATCAATATTTACCAGACGATAAATTAAAACAAATAAAGCTACTTTCTAATGAGGAAAATGACTTGCTGGACTTGGCGGAGGATTATGCAGAAGAATATGAAATTTTTCTGGATATCGATAAAATGTGGGATGCCTTGGTCTTTGTCTTGACAGGATTTAGTAGTTCAGAATTTTTGGACGACAATCCCTTGAGAGAAGCTGTTTTAGGGGTGACTCCTTTAGAGGATGTATCTGAATATATCGCCTATACTGAAAAAAACAGGATAGCTGAGATTGTAGAAGCTTTAGAAAGTTTTGACATGGACAGAGCTATGACTGACTTTAGCATGGAAGCCTGTAAGAAAGCCGACTTGTATCCTAATATTTGGGATTATCTTGAGGAAGAGGAAGAAATCAAGGATGACATTTTAACCTGCTTTGTAAATATGAAAGAGTTTTACAAAAAGATTCTGGAACTCAATGGAAATGTCTTAGTTACTATTTGTTAAGATTTTATGTCATCCATTAGAAAGGTATTCCCATGAATCCATTTCTAGAAAAATACATTACATTAAAAAAGCAATACCTGGACCAAGATGGAAAGCCTCCAAGTGTTGCGGAACTCTATGATTTGGCTGATGAATTAGCTAAGTCTGATGATTTAGAAGCGAAGAAAGTCTTAGTTGACCTCTATGAGCAATTGGGTCTCTACACTAGTGCTTATAGCTTATTTACTGAAATCTTAGATAAACCAGATCGAAAACAGATAAAGAAACTGAGTCGTTTACAAGAAATGAGTCAGAGTCGTGGAGATAGATTTTCCCTTTCTCGTCCCCTAAGAAAAGAAGAGAAGAAGCAAAGGCAGGACTTGTTAAAAGACTTACCTCATTTTCTCTATCATCCAGATCCCTTAGCTACAGGTTCATTTGTTGAAGGAGAAGCCAAGGTTTGTCCATATTGTGGGAAAGAAAGCAATATTTATTATGACTTGATTCCTTACTGTATTGACAACATAGAATACCTTTGCCCAATGTGCATTGCAAACGGTCAAGCAGCTAAAAAATTCGATGCGGAATTTGTCCAAGATGCCGAGTGGCAGGGGGAATTGGATCCAGAAAAGAATCAGCTGCTTTTTTGTCAGACCCCAGGCTACTCTAGTTGGCAGGGTGAATATTGGTTATCTTGCTGTCAAGATTACTGCGCTTACTTAGGTACAGTTGGAACTCGAGAATTGAAGGATATGGGAATCGCTGAGCAAGTCTTGGCAGACTATGAAGCGCGTGAAGAATATCAAGAGGTAGAAGACTACTTGGTCAAAGACGGGCCTATCTGTGGTTATTTGTTTAGATGTCTCCATTGTCAAAAATACCAGATCTGGGTTGATGCAGATTAAACCGGAATGTGATTAGCTATGAAAATTAAAGTGAAGCCTATGGAAGAACTAGAATTATTCGAAGCTGCCTCTAAAGATTTATTAGATACTATGCAGGGATTTAAAGACAATCTATCTGCTCAATTTCCCCTATTAGATAGTGATAACTGGCAGTATGATAAGGGAATGATAAAGGTTTGTAAGGCTGATGAGTCAGGATTCAAAAAAAGATGTAGGGTCGGAATCAGCTACAACTTGAAAGTCTCCCTATTAAACGAAGATGCTGAGCAAATCTGGTTACTGTTTAAAGAATGGTTCAATGCTAGCAGATTGAGTCTAGTTGAAAGAAATCCTAATAATGAAGATTTGGGAAGATATGTCTTTTCAGCAAGTTCCCCTCTAGGTGATCAGGTAGATTGTTCGATTTATTTGCCTAATGAGTGGAATATCCCTCAGATTAGCCTTTCAGGCTATCTAACAGCTCGTTATAGGGCTTGTGATCTTGATAAATCGCAAGAATAAGATGGAGGTTTTTAGAGATGAGAAAGATTGATTGGGACAAGATAAAAACTCGCTTAGATGCCTTGCTGGTCATTGATGAGTATCTGACCGATCCAAGTGAGGATTGGCTCAGACTCGTGATTAAGACTGAGGAAGACTATGGACTCCGCTACCTTATTGACAATGGATCTGGTGATTCTTTAGATGTGATTCTGACTGATAAAATGATCCTCATAAAAGGCTTTGATCATGAAAGTAGTTTAAGCCAGTTTGCTGCTGACGAGTGGAATCAAGATATCATTGATGGCTTTTATAAAGGACTGGATGAGAAGGATCTCTTACTTTATTCTGAAGATCAAAAAGATGAAACAACCTTCTTTATCTGGTATGACGGTCAAGCGCATCAACAGACTTACCAAGGTCAGGATGGTGGAGAATGGTTGCTTTCATACCTTTTTGATAGCTTTGAGAGATTTCATGAGTTTGTGACAGATTATTATTCAATCACAGTTGATGAAGACTTACTGAGAAAACTCTACAAGAAAGGATCTCTTTCAGATCGAGAAATAAACCAATTAATCCAGGAGAATTAAGAGGTTTATCATGAGAGTGAACTATAAAAATACCCCTAAAAAATATCAAACTCTAGCAGAAATAATCATTACACCATTGCTTGATTTACTTAAAAGTTTAACCTTGTTAGAAGAGGAAATTTTTGAGCGTAACAGAGCACTGGATAAGGAAAAAGAAGCCCTTGCCATCCCAGCAAATCAACTTCATCCCAAGTGGGATGAACTTATGGATGACTATTTTCAGAGACAAATGCAACTTCTAACTGGACGAGTGACTCAAAAATACTTGGAAGGAGGAGTTCGAAATTCTTATGGCTCCCCAAGTGAGTATAACTATGTTAAAAGGAATGATTTTTCTGTAGATTTTATCATGACAAAAGCTGAAGAAGCAAGAGTCATCACCCATTATCAAGAAGCTTTAGAAATGAAGCATCAGTTTGTACTTAAATTGGTGGATGGAAATTGGCTACTTGATGAGAAATTTTACGGTTTTGAGGATGAGGAAACTTGGTATCTCGACTCACTTTGAGCAAGATAGCTTTGCTTCCCAACTGATATAAAAAAAGGAGAAGTCCTATGAAATTTTTGAAAAATCTATTTTCTAGTAAGAAAGAAAAGTCAGAGAAGAAAAAGACCCTTACCTTGTCCATGCCCCTCTTCAAAGGCAAGCAGGCCTATTCTTTAGACCAGGTTGTTCAGGAATTAAAAGCTCACTGGGGCCTTGAAACTTCTGAAGTTTCTGGGGATGATTCTAGTGCAACCTTTGTGATTGATGGTGCTCTCGTTGCTTTGGCATTGATGGATCTTCCTATCCCAAGTCAAGAATTTGAAGAATTGTATGCCTATTCTTACCTCTGGCAGGATGTTGAGAAAGAAACACAAGAGCACACACAACACGCCATTGTTTCTATTTTGTCTGACAATCTTTCGCCAGTAGAAACTTATTCCTTATTAACTAAAGTCAATGCCTCTATCCTAAAAACTAGTCAATCAGCTATTGGTATTTATCAGGGTTCTACCACCTTGCTTTTGCCCAAAGATCTTTATCTAGACCTGGCTGACCTTTTGAAAGAAGAACTGCTTCCCCTTCAACTCTGGATTTATATGGGGATTATCAATCAGAAAGATAAGACCAGCATTTACACTTATGGTTTAAAAGAGTTTGGAAAAACTGAGATTGAAATTATCGACTCCCCTATGGATAGCGACGACTTATATTATTTCCTCTTGTCTATTCTTCAGTATGTTTTAGGCAGTGATGTCACTTTGAAGGACGGTGAAACCATTGGTTTTTCAGAAGATCAAAAAATCAAAATCACTGAGTCAAAAGCCGTCTATTTGGAAGGAAATTCCTTGAAATTAGATGTTTAGACCATGATTTATAATTGAGTGTCCTTCTTAGATTGGGGATTTTATGAAGCGTGATATAAAAAAGTATTATCTCTACCGATTTTTGGCCTATAGATTTGAAAAACTCTCTTGTAAGAATCCAAGTCTCAAGGAAATAAAACCAGAGAAGAGAGGGAAAATCGTTCTAGAGGCTACTCGAACTAGTCAAAAGATTATTCTAGTCCTTGGAATTCTTTATGTTTTTCTAAATTCTGCTATGTTCATTTACCTAAGGACAAGTGATTTTCAAAATCCCTTATTGGCTTGGTTTACTGACTACATCGACTATTTGGGTGGACTTATAAACGGAGAATGGGGCGGTAGTTGGCGGCAAAAGAAAGCTAGTTTTTTGATGATTGCTCTACTGGCTTTACCGATTGTACTGATAGAAGGCGGCCCCTTCTTCTTGCTGGTTTTATTAGTTGGGAATTGGACATTAAAGAGAAAGATAAGATTTGAGAGAGAACATAAAGGAGTAGAGAGCCATGGCTAGAACGGCGATAATAGGTACTTTAATAGTTTTTTCAATCTTTAATCTGCTACTTGGTCTGGGCTTTTATCTCTTTCTAAAAAAGAGGAAAGAGAATGGGCAGTCATTGTACGAAACCCCTGTAAATCAACAAACTCGAACAGAAAAACTGGGTTTAGGCGAGATTTTAGTCTACCTGACGTTGATTGCTATTGCAGGGATGTTTGCCTTTCAGACCTTAAATAGAGGTGGAGTTGGAAATTCTATTTTAGCCAAAATGATCCTCCTCCCAGCTATAATGGCTCTTTTCAATGCAAGAAAAAGGACTGGAAAGTCTTTACTTGCCCTCCTTATAACCTTTATGGTCTTTCTAGTAGGAGTTATGTTTTATATCACGATTGGTTTGCCACCTCAAGCACCGATTTTGCAAATTAATGAAAGTAAAATCATTTTAGCAGAAACAAAAGCAAGTGATCTGATGGAAGCTGGATTTGATATCTATGTCAGACAGGGTGATGGTAGTAGCGACTACGAAGACCTCCTGACAGATGGCAGTTTCCAGAAGTATTCGGACAATAAAACAGTCATTATCGAAAAAGGCTTCAGACTTGATAGCAATGCTGTTCCCTACGATCCCTATCTCCTAGCAAAAGATGGCTTAGTACTGGGGAGTATTTCCTTTTACGGTGCTGAGGACCAGAATGTGGCTTTAGAAGATTCTAAGATTATTCAGCTTCGATTTAACAAGGACAGCATTGAAGAAGCAAAGAAACATTCTATCACTTTCAAGTTAGATGAACTCGACTTGACTAGTCGACTGGATGTTCCACTTGTTCAAGAAACTTTCAAAAAGCATCTATGGTCAATCCCCCCATCACATACAAGTGATGTCACTCAATTGTGGTATGGATTACAGTGGTCAAGTAACAGTGACTCTCTATTTTGGAATGAATATTATAGTCTTATCCGACTAGATGAAAATTATTTGATGACTGATTTTGAACTAGCTGTTCAAGTAGCACGAGATGACTAGATAGGATTTTGAATAGTTGATAATGCTTATGATTCATTAAAGAAACTAATCTATTTAGTTTCTTTTTTTGTTTTTTGATTTAAATTTAAAACGATTTCCATTTTTAAGTTAAAGCAATTTCACGAACGAAAAAAATGAATTTATTTAAAAAAGTTTCTAAAAATACTTTACAAGAATACGAAAACATGATATAGTAATGAAGCTTAGAAAATGAGATGATGTTTTCTAGCAAATATAAACCCGAGTAAAAAATGCCTACGGACAGGCAGGGTTGAATGCCGAAGCGTGGTTGAAAAGCCACATTATTGATAGGGTTAAAAGCCTACTTTTATAAGTTGATGTTAGGACACTTGTCCTAATTCGTATAGATTTGTTAGTGTGGTGAAAGCACACGTCATCTTGTGAAACGATCAATAAAGTACGTAATATTTGCTACTAGAGAGTTAGGAAACATCAGGAACAGACATACTCAAAAGAAACAAACATAAACACGTCAGTAGATTGTAGAGCAGGTGCCAACCTGCTCTTTTTTCATAAGTATCCTTTAGAGCCTTACATGGTTAAGGTGTAAAAAATATGATAAAGGAGTATGTCTTTATAATGTTAAATCAAAACCAAGCTCCCATCTATGAGGGGTTGGTCAAATTACGAAAGAAAAGAATTGTACCGTTTGACGTACCTGGTCACAAGCGTGGCCGTGGTAACCCAGAGTTGGTTGAACTTTTAGGGGAAAAATGTGTAGGTAAAGATGTTAACTCTATGAAGCCCTTGGATAATCTGGGGCATCCCATTTCGATTATCAGAGATGCAGAGGAGCTAGCAGCTGATGCTTTTGGAGCTAGCCATGCCTTTCTCATGATTGGAGGAACAACTTCATCGGTGCAGACTATGATTCTCGCAACCTGCAAGGCAGGAGATAAGATTATTCTGCCACGAAATGTCCACAAATCTGCTATCAATGCGCTGGTTCTATGTGGTGCCATTCCCATCTATATCGAGATGAGTGTGGATCCTAAAATTGGTATCGCTTTAGGTCTTGAAAATGACCGAGTAGCACAGGCCATAAAGGACCATCCAGATGCCAAGGCCATTTTGATTAACAATCCTACTTACTACGGAATCTGTTCAGACCTAAAGGGGTTGACAGAAATGGCTCATGAAGCTGGCATGATGGTTTTGGTAGATGAGGCCCACGGGGCGCACTTACATTTTACTGATAAACTTCCAATTTCTGCTATGGATGCAGGTGCTGATATGGCAGCAGTTTCTATGCATAAGTCTGGTGGGAGTTTGACCCAAAGTTCGCTTCTTTTAATCGGGGAGCAGATGAATCCTGAATACGTACGTCAGATTATCAATCTTACCCAGTCAACATCCGCCTCTTATTTGTTGATGGCTAGTCTGGATATTTCGCGTCGCAACTTGGCTCTTCGTGGTAAAGAGTCGTTTGAGAAGGTCATTGAGCTATCCGAGTACGCTCGTCGTGAAATCAATGCCATTGGCGGTTACTATGCTTACTCAAAAGAGTTAATAGATGGTGTGTCGGTCTGTGATTTTGATGTAACCAAGCTGTCAGTTTACACTCAGGGGATTGGCTTAACAGGTATCGAGGTTTATGACCTCCTACGAGACGAATATGACATTCAGATTGAGTTTGGTGATATTGGCAATATCCTGGCCTATATTTCGATTGGTGACCGCATCCAAGACATCGAGCGCTTGGTTGGTGCTCTTGCTGATATCAAGAGACTCTATTCACGAGATGGGAAGGACTTGATAGCAGGAGAATATATCCAGCCCGAGTTGGTCCTTTCTCCTCAGGAAGCCTTCTATTCAGAGAGAAAAAGTTTGACCTTGGATGAGTCTGTTGGACAGGTCTGTGGAGAATTTGTCATGTGCTATCCTCCAGGTATTCCTATCTTGGCTCCTGGTGAACGCATTACACGTGAAATTGTAGACTATATCCAATTTGCAAAGGAACGTGGCTGCTCCCTTCAAGGGACGGAAGATCCTGAGGTCAACCACATTAATGTCATTGAGAGAAAGGAGAACTAAATGGATTTATGGTTTTCTGAAGTTCATACTCCAGATGTGAAATTATCCCTGAGAACAGCCAAGCAACTCTACGCTGGTAAAAGTGAATGGCAGGATATTGAAGTATTAGATACGCCAGCTTTTGGTAAGATTTTGATTTTAAACGGGCATGTCTTGTTCTCGGATGCAGATGATTTTGTATACAACGAAATGACCGTCCACGTTCCCATGGCTGTCCATCCCAATCCTAAGAAAGTATTGGTTATAGGGGGTGGTGACGGTGGTGTTGCCCAGGTATTAACTCTCTATCCAGAATTGGAACAAATCGATATCGTGGAACCGGATGAGATGTTGGTAGAGGTCTGTCGTGAGTATTTCCCAGACTTTGCAGCAGGTCTTGATGATCCTCGTGTTACCATTTACTACCAAAATGGACTACGCTTTTTGCGAAACTGTGAAGATGACTACGATATTATCATCAACGATGCGACAGATCCCTTTGGACATACGGAAGGTCTCTTTACCAAGGAATTTTACGGAAATAGTTACAGAGCCTTGAAAGAGGACGGAATCATGATCTATCAGCATGGGAGCCCCTTCTTTGACGAGGATGAGTCAGCTTGCCGAAGCATGCACCGCAAGGTCAATCAAGCCTTCCCAATCAGTCGAGTTTATCAGGCCCATATCCCTACCAGTCCTGCAGGCTATTGGTTATTTGGGTTTGCATCGAAAAAATACCACCCTGTCAAAGATTTTGACAAGGAAGGTTGGAAAAAACGCCAGCTTTTCACAGAATACTACACTGCAAACCTACATATTGGTGCCTTTATGTTGCCTAAGTATGTTGAGGACATTTTAGAAGAAGAGGAAGGAAAAAAATGAGTCGTTTACTAGTTATTGGATGTGGGGGCGTTGCCCAAGTTGCTATTTCAAAGATTTGCCAAGATAGCGAAACCTTTACAGAAATTATGATTGCTAGCCGTACTAAGTCAAAATGCGATGACTTGAAAGCTAAACTGGAAGGTAAAACAAGTACAAAGATTGAGACAGCTGCTCTTGATGCAGATAAGGTTGAAGAAGTAATTGCCCTGATTGAAAGCTACAAACCAGAAGCTGTTTTGAACGTAGCTTTACCATATCAAGATTTAACCATTATGGACGCTTGTTTGGCAACAGGTGTTCACTATATCGATACAGCCAACTATGAGGCTGAGGATACGGAAGACCCTGAGTGGCGTGCTATCTACGAAAAGCGCTGCAAGGAACTTGGTTTTACAGCTTACTTTGACTACTCATGGCAATGGGCTTATCAAGAGAAATTCAAAGAAGCTGGCTTGACTGCTCTTCTTGGTTCTGGTTTTGACCCAGGTGTGACTAGTGTTTTCTCGGCTTATGCACTCAAACATTACTTTGATGAAATCCACTATATCGACATTTTAGACTGTAATGGTGGTGACCACGGTTATCCATTTGCGACCAACTTCAACCCAGAAATCAATCTACGTGAGGTTTCTGCGCCAGGTTCTTACTGGGAAGATGGAAAATGGGTCGAAGTCGAAGCCATGTCTATCAAGCGTGAGTATGATTTCCCTCAGGTCGGACAAAAAGACATGTATCTCCTTCACCATGAAGAAATTGAATCATTGGCCAAGAACATTCCAGGTGTCAAACGCATTCGTTTCTTTATGACTTTTGGTCAATCTTATCTAACGCATATGAAATGCTTGGAAAATGTTGGTCTCCTTCGTACGGATGCCATTAACTTCAACGGACAAGACATCGTTCCAATCCAATTCTTAAAAGCCTTGCTTCCATATCCTGCCAGCCTTGGCCCACGCACTGTTGGTAAAACCAATATCGGCTGTATCTTTACTGGTGTAAAAGATGGTGTTGAGAAGACCATCTACATCTACAATGTCTGCGACCATCAGGAATGTTACGCAGAAGTTGGTTCACAAGCAATTTCTTACACGACAGGAGTTCCAGCCATGATTGGGACAAAATTGGTTATGAACGGTACTTGGAAACAACCAGGAGTTTACAACCTTGAAGAGTTGGATCCAGATCCATTTATGGAAGCTTTGAATGAATATGGTTTGCCATGGGTTGTGGTTGAAAATCCACAAATGGTGGACTAATGAAGCTAGAACAAGTACCAACACCAGCCTATGTCATTGACTTGGCCAAGTTAGAAGCCAATTGCCACATTCTACAATATGTACAAGAAGAGGCCGGCTGCAAGGTTTTGCTTGCCCAAAAGGCTTATTCCCTCTACAAAACCTATCCCTTGATTAGCCAGTATCTATCAGGTACAACAGCCAGTGGACTATATGAAGCTAAGTTAGCTAGGGAAGAATTTCCAGGAGAAGTCCATGTATTTGCGCCTGCTTTCAAAGATGCAGACTTGGAAGAATTGCTTGAGATAACAGACCATATCGTCTTTAACTCCGAGAGACAATTGCGTAAACATGGGCCTCATTGTCGGGAGACTGGTGTCAGTGTTGGTTTGCGCCTCAACCCTCAATGTTCAACTCAAGGAGATCACGCTCTCTATGACCCTTGTGCACCAGGTTCTCGCTTTGGAGTTACTCTAGACAAGATTCCTAGTGATTTGCTGGATTTGGTGGATGGTCTTCATTTTCACACCCTTTGCGAGCAAGGTTCAGATGATTTACAAACAACTTTGAAAGCAGTAGAAGCGCAGTTTGGTCCCTACTTACATAAGGTCAAATGGCTCAATATGGGGGGCGGACACCACATCACAAGAGAAGGTTACGATGTGGATTTGCTGATTTCAGAAATCAAACGTATCCGAGAAACTTACAATCTTGAAATCTATATCGAGCCTGGTGAAGCTATTGCGCTCAATGCGGGTTATCTAGCAACTGAAGTATTGGATATTGTCGAAAACGGTATGGAAATCTTGGTTTTAGACGCCTCTGCGACCTGTCATATGCCTGATGTACTTGAGATGCCCTATCGTCCACCTTTGAGAAATGGCTTTGAGGCACAGGAAAAAGCCCATACCTACAGACTTTCTTCTAATACCTGTCTGACGGGTGATGTGATTGGAGATTATAGCTTTGAAAATCCAGTTGAGATCGGAGATAGACTTTACTTTGAAGATATGGCAATCTACTCCTTTGTCAAAAATAATACCTTTAACGGGATTGGGCTTCCAAGTTTGTATGTGATGGATAAAGAGGGTGAATGCTGTTTAGTCAAAGCCTTCGGCTATCAAGACTTTAAGGAGAGATTATCATGATGGACAGTCCAAAAAAATTAGGCTATCGTATGCCAGCAGAGTATGAACCCCACCATGGAACTCTTATGATATGGCCAACACGACCAGGTTCCTGGCCTTTTCAAGACAAGGGAGCTAAAAAAACTTTTAGTCAGATTATCAAAACTATTGCCCAAGGGGAAACAGTCTATCTTTTGGTAGAGGAGAACTATCTATTTGAAGCCCAATCCTATCTTGGAGACCAGGTCGTTTATCTAGATATTCCAACAAATGATGCCTGGGCTCGTGATACAGGTCCGACCATTCTCCTTAATGATAAAAGGGAAAAGTTAGCGGTAGATTGGTCTTTCAATGCTTGGGGTGGCTCATATGACGGTCTTTATCAAGACTATGAAGCAGATGACCAAGTGGCCAGTCGCTTTGCAGAAGTTTTAGAGATACCTGTTTACGATGCCAAGCCTTTTGTACTGGAAGGCGGAGCGATACACAGCGATGGTCAAGGAACCATTCTTGTTACTGAAAGTTGCTTGCTTAGTCCTGGGCGTAATCCTCACCTGACTAAAGAGGAGATTGAAGAGACCTTACTAGACTGTCTTGGTGCTGAAAAAGTTATCTGGCTTCCTTATGGTATTTATCAGGACGAGACAAATGAACACGTTGACAATGTAGCAGCCTTTGTTGGCCCAGCGGAAGTTGTTTTAGCTTGGACAGATGATCAGGATGATCCTCAGTATGCCATGTCTGCAGCAGATCTAGCTCTTTTAGAGACGGAAACAAATGCAAAGGGCCGGAGTTTCACTATTCATAAACTTCCGATTCCAGCTATTCATCAAGTAGTGACGGAAGAAGATTTGCCGGGCTATTCATATGAAGAAGGTGAAGAAGAACGCTATGCTGGTGAGCGTTTAGCAGCATCCTATGTGAACTTCTATATTGCCAATAAATCTGTCTTGGTGCCACAATTTCAGGACGAAAACGACCAAGTGGCCTTGGATATCCTGAGTAAGTGTTTCCCAGACCGTGAAGTCGTAGGAATCCCTGCAAGAGATATTCTTTTAGGTGGTGGAAATATCCACTGTATTACCCAACAAATTCCAGAATAGGAGAAAAAGATGAGAAATGTAACGGTTGCAGCTATTCAGATGCAATGCGCTAAGGATGTGGAAATGAATATCCAAACAGCTGAAGGTTTAGTCCGTCAAGCTGCTGAGCAAGGTGCCCAGGTCATTCTTTTACCAGAATTATTTGAACGTCCCTATTTCTGTCAGGAACGTCAATATGACTACTACCAGTATGCCCAGTCGGTTACAGAAAATACGGCTATTCAGCATTTTAAATCAATTGCTAAGGAACTAAAGGTCGTTTTACCAATCAGTTTCTACGAAAAGGATGGCAATGTCTTGTACAATTCTATTGCTGTCATTGATGCAGATGGAGAAGTGCTTGGCGTTTATCGGAAGACTCACATTCCTGATGACCATTATTATCAAGAAAAATTCTTCTTTACTCCTGGAAACACTGGCTTCAAGGTTTGGGATACTCGCTATGCCAAGATTGGTATTGGCATCTGTTGGGATCAGTGGTTTCCTGAAACCGCCCGTTGTCTTGCCTTAAATGGTGCAGAATTGCTCTTTTATCCAACAGCTATTGGATCAGAGCCTATTTTGGATACAGATAGTTGTGGTCATTGGCAACGTACCATGCAAGGACACTCAGCAGCAAATATTGTCCCAGTTATTGCTGCTAATCGTTATGGTTTGGAAGAAGTCTCTCCTTGCGAGGAAAATGGTGGACAAAGTTCAAGTCTTAATTTCTACGGTTCATCCTTTATGACCGATGAAACAGGAGCTATTTTAAGTCAAGCCGAACGACAAGATGAGGCAATCCTCTTAACCACTTATGACCTCGACAAGGGAGCAAGCGAGCGCCTAAACTGGGGTCTGTTTAGAGATAGAAGACCAGATATGTATAAAGATATTGTCAGATGAGAAAAAGCCTATCGTAGGCTTTTTTCTGTAGATACTATAATAATTTTTTGATAATGTCCTAGGATTCTGATAAAATGGGGTATAAGAGGTTTTAAAATTTTGTATGTCAGATTTTTAAAATTGAAATATTTTGAGAGGTAAAATATGATTACAGGCGAATTAAAGAATAAGATTGATCAGCTTTGGGAAATGTTATGGACAGAGGGAAATGCGAATCCCTTGACCAACATCGAGCAATTGACTTATCTTTTATTTATGAAGGATTTGGACAGAGTTGAACTTGGAAGAGAAAATGATGCTGAATTTCTAGGTATTCCCTATGAGGGAATTTTCCCAAAAGATAAACCCGAATATCGTTGGTCAACCTTTAAGAACTTAGGAGATGCGCAAGAAGTTTATCGCCTGATGTCACAAGAGATTTTTCCATTTATTAAGAATCTGAAGGGGGATACTGACGATACAGCTTTTTCACGTTATATGAGGGATGCTATTTTCCAAATCAATAAACCAGCTACCTTACAAAAGGCGATAGCTGCACTGGATGAGTTACCTACGGATATAAAAGATATTGGAGACATTTACGAGTATCTATTGTCAAAATTATCTCAGGCAGGGGCAAATGGTCAATTTCGTACGCCTCGTCATATCATTGATATGATGGTTGAACTCATGCAACCAACAATTAAAGATATTATTTCAGATCCTGCCATGGGTTCTGCAGGATTTTTGGTTTCAGCTAGTCGCTATTTAGACCGTAGAAAAGAAGAGTGGCAGACAAATATTGACAGTGTAAAGCATTTCCACAATACTATGTTTCATGGGAATGATACGGATACGACAATGTTGAGACTTGGTGCTATGAACATGATGCTCCATGGGGTTGAGAATCCACAAATTAGCTACCTAGACTCGCTTTCTCAAGATAACGAAGAAGCTGATAAATATACTCTAGTTTTAGCCAATCCACCTTTCAAAGGATCTCTTGATTATGATTCAACCTCTGGAGATTTGTTGGCTACGATTAAGACTAAAAAGACAGAGTTGCTTTTCCTTGCCCTTTTCTTACGCACTTTGAAGCCAGGTGGACGTGCAGCTGTTATTGTACCGGACGGTGTTCTATTTGGTTCCTCTAAAGCTCATAAAGGGATTCGTCAGGAAATCGTTGAGCACCATAAACTAGATGCAGTTATTTCGATGCCGAGTGGTGTTTTCAAGCCTTATGCTGGAGTTTCAACCGCTATCCTTATCTTCACTAAGACTGGAAATGGTGGAACGGATAAGGTTTGGTTTTATGATATGAAAGCAGACGGTCTGAGTTTAGATGATAAACGCCAGCCTATCAACGATAATGATATTCCAGATATTATTCAACGATTCCATCAATTAGAGAAAGAAGCAGATCGCAAGAGAACAGACCAGTCCTTCTTTGTTCCAGTTGATGAAATTAAGGAGAATGATTTTGATTTGTCCATCAATAAATACAAAGAAATCGAGTATGAAAAAGTTGAGTATGAACCAACTGAAGTCATCTTAAAGAAAATCAATGATCTAGAAAAAGAAATTCAAGCTGGCTTAGCAGAGTTAGAAGAATTACTAAAGTAGGGAGATACATGTATGAAAAAAGTGAAGTTGGGGGAAGTTTGTGAGATAAGAATTGGCAAGACACCAAATCGTTCTCAAACTTTATATTGGGGAGGTGACTATCCTTGGTTATCCATTTCAGATATGAAAGGGAAAATATTATGTACTACTAAGGAAAAAATAACTCAAGAAGCTGTCCAAAAAGAAAAAATGCAAATCGTTTCAAAAGGGACAGTTGTGATGAGTTTTAAGTTATCTATTGGCAAGGTTGGGATTCTTGCTGAAAATATGTACACAAACGAAGCAATAGCTAATTTTGTGGTTAAAAATAATAAGATGCTTTTTAATGAATATCTTTACTATGCACTACAAGGAATGAATTTTGATAGTTTAACAGACAGGGCTGTGATGGGTAAAACGTTAAACAAGGCAAAGTTGAATAACTTGTCTATTGTATACAACGAGCCTTTTATGCAACAGCAAATTGTTTTGAGATTAGATGGTGTTAACAAATTAATTGAATCTCGTAAACAACAACTATCTGAATTATCAAAACTCGTCAAATCCCGATTTAACGAGATTTTTGGGGATCCTGTTTTGAATGAAATGGGTTGGGAAAAACATGCTTTAAAAGAATTTGGAATATGGAAAAGCGGTGGAACTCCTAAAAGAAATGAAGAAAAATATTTTAGAGGACGTATTCCTTGGATTACATCAGGAGAACTAGAACATAAATACATTGATGATTCTTTTGAAAAAATTACAGAAAAGGCAATTGAAAGTAGTTCTGCAAAAATAATTGAAAAAGGTAGTTTATTATTAGGAATGTATGATACTGCGGGTTTAAAATCATCAATCAATACTAAAGTAATGTCTTGTAATCAAGCAATTGCTTTTGCGAAATTAGATGATAAAATCACAAATACTATATATGTTTATTATGTAATTCAAAATTTAAGATCAATGCTATTGAATCAACAAAGAGGCGTACGTCAAAAAAATTTTAACTTATCGATGATCAAAAATATTTCCATCCCCCTCCCCCCTCTTTCCCTCCAAAACGAGTTCGCAGACTTTGTGACTCAGGTAGACAAATCACAATTGGCAATCCAAAAATCACTAGAAGAACTTGAAACTTTGAAGA
>NZ_CAUPII010000024.1:0-30921 GCF_963511325.1 uncultured Streptococcus sp. | reverse complement strand
TTGGTGTCTTACGAGCTGGTGTTGTTACATCTACTGGTTGTGATGGTTTCTTGTTAGGTTCTGTTACTGTTCCTGTACCTGGGACATCTTTCTTAGGAAGGTTGTCATTTGGTACTTCACCTGAACCATTGTCGCCAATTGTAACTGTGATTGTTGTTCCATCTTCTCCTGGAATTTCTACCTTAGTTCCTGGTGGGTATGTTGAGCCATCTGGTTTCTTAGGTGTTACTGTAACGTCACCTGTCTTAGGATCTTGTTCAACATCTAGTGTTGGTGTCTTACGAGCTGGTGTTGTTACATCTACTGGTTGTGATGGTTTCTTGTTAGGTTCTGTTACTGTTCCTGTACCTGGGACATCTTTCTTAGGAAGGTTGTCATTTGGCACTTCACCTGAACCATTGTCACCAATTGTTACTGTGATTGTTGTTCCATTTTCTCCTGGAATTTCTACCTTAGTTCCTGGTGGGTATGTTGAGCCATCTGGTTTCTTAGGTGTTACAATCGCATTTCCATTTGGTTGTTGAGTGATTTCAATCTTACCTGGTTTTTCAGTTACTGGTGTTTCTGGTGTTACCTTAGCTGGTGTTTCTACTGGAACTTCAACTGTTGGTTTACCTGGTTCAGTAATCTTAGCTGTACCTGGAACTTTACCTTCTGGTAATTCACTGTTTGGTACTTTACCTTTACCGTCTTCACCGATTGTTACTGTGATTGGGTTTCCATCTTTACCTGGGATTTCTACCTTAGTTCCTGGTGGGAATGTTGAACCATCTGGTTTCTTAGGTGTTACTGTAACGTCACCTGTCTTAGGATCTTGTTCAACATCTAGTGTTGGTGTCTTTTGAGCTGGTGTTGTTACATCTACTGGTTGTGATGGTTTCTTGTTAGGTTCTGTTACTGTTCCTGTACCTGGGACATCTTTCTTAGGAAGGTTGTCATTTGGCACTTCACCTGAACCATTGTCACCAATTGTTACTGTGATTGTTGTTCCATTTTCTCCTGGAATTTCTACCGTAGTTCCTGGTGGGTATGTTGAGCCATCTGGTTTCTTAGGTGTGACAATCGCATCTCCATTTGGTTTACGATCAATTTCAATCTTACCTGGTTTTTCAGTTACTGGTGTTTCTGGTGATGTTACTGTTACTTTTACAGGGACTTCTTCTTCTGATCCATCTGGGTATCTTACGAGAACTTTTCCTGTTACTTCTTCACCTGGAGTCTTATCTGCTGGAATGGTTACAGTGACTTTACCATCTTTATCTACTGTGATTCCTGGTGTGCCACTTGTGTAAGTTGTTCCATCTGGAATTTTCTTACCATTCGCTTCTTTTACTGGAATCTCTACTGATGTTCCTGGTTTGCCACTTCCATCGTCATACTTAGGTGTGTAATCATCTTTATTTGGACGTCCTACGACTACTGGAACATTTACTGTATCATGTGAACCATCTGGGTATGTAACTTTAACTACAGCATTTCCTACATTACCTGATGTTTTTGTTGACGGTTTGCTTTCTACCGTTAAAGTTCCTGGACCAAAGTTTTGTACTTTTGCCTTCACTTCATCATCTGTAATGTTATGGTTATACGGAACTGTTAATGTTTCGCCTGTTGGATTGTATTTGTCAGTTTGATCCTGAACAGTGATTCTTATTGTTTTTGTTGATGGCGTATTGTTCTTATCGTACGCTGTAATTTTTACAGTATAGAATCCTGTCTTAGCGTTCGTAGTTCCTGTAATTTGGCCATTTTCGTATTTTAATCCTTGTGGTAAATTGCTTACCTGAATTGGATTATTATCACGCATTCCAACACCACCTGTATTATCTACAGCTGTTACAGGGATTGGAGTAATTGGTTCGTTTTTAGTTACCGTTGCGCTTTCTGCTGTAATTGTTGGGCCTGTTACGTCTTTTACTGTAACTGGTACATTTACAGTATCACTTGATCCATCTGGATATGTAACTTTAACTACAGCATTACCTGCATCCCCTGCTGTTGCAGTTGAAGTTGGTTTGCTTTCTACTGTTAATGTTCCAGGGCCAAAGTTTTGTACTTTTGCTTTTACTGCTTCATCTGTAATTGCTTGACCTTGGTTTACTGTCAATGAATCGCCTGTTGGATTGTATTTGTCAGCTTGATCTTGAACAGTAATTCTGATTGATTTTTCTGAAGCATTATTATTTTTATCATATGCTTTGATTTTTACAGTATAGTAACCTGTCTTAGCGTTCGTAGTTCCTGTAATTTGACCCTTTTCATATTTCAATCCTTGTGGTAAATTGCTTACCTCTATTGGATTATTATCGCGCATTCCAACCCCACCTGTATTATCTACAGCTGTTACTGGAATTGGCGTGATTGGTTCGTTTTTAGTTACTGTCGCGCTTTCCGCTGCAATTGTTGGTGGAATCTTGTCACTCGGCGTTACTTCGAAAGTAAATGTTACATCATTAGCTTTATTGCCTGCATTATCAGTAGCTTTAAAAGTAATTGTATTAGTCTTACCAACATCTTCTGCTGTTGTTGTAATCGTAATAGTTCTTACTTTTTCGGTATCAGTATCTTTCACGTTAGTTGCACTAGCTTGTGAATTAACCAATCTACTACCATATTTTGTTGTGAAATCATCAGCATTAAGATTAACATGTTTATCATCTCTTGCTGTTACTGTGAATGTTACAGTTTGTCCTTCAACTACTGTTTGCTTAGCTGGTGAAATTTCTAATGTTGGAGCTTGTGTGTCTGGTGCTTCTGTTGGAGTAACTGGCTCACTTTTATCAGAAGTTACTGTTCCACCATTATTTACAACTGTTGCAGCTGTAATAGGTTTTCCTGGTAGAGCTCCTGTAACTGTAACTGTCGCAGTTTCTCCATTAGTTGTTCCAGTTCCGATAACTGTATCACCATCGTAAAGGTTAACTGTCGAACCGTTTGGCACTCCACTTCCAACATTAACCGTAATTTGTTGACCTGTTAAACCTTTTTTGTTAGCAACATCTGTTGTAATAGCTGGTTTTTTAGGTTTAACGATTAATGTAACTGTTCCATCTGAACCTGAATTAGCGTCAGTTGATTTAGAGCCGTCTTTATAAGTGGCAATAGAAGTATACTTGAATACTCCGGCTTGCGCTGTACTTGGTGAATTATCACCTGCCCAACTCCAGCTCATACCTGAAGGGAAAGTTCCGTCTTTTCCATGTTTAACATAACCTGAAGATACAGGATTTATTGGGTCTCCTGCGTAATCTCCTACTGTTTTTGTAACTGTTAAACCTTGAATTGGGTCTTTTGGTGCCTCTGGGTCTGCTTGTAAACTAGTGCCTGTTGCCCCCATAATATAGGACTGATTAGTAGTTCTTCCGTATGTCACTGAGGCTGCATAAACACGACCATATTGAGCTGCTTCTTCAGCAGTAACATCATCTCTTAGTCTAACCTTGGCATGCATGTGCATTGCATAATCGGAACTTTCTTGTCCAGTCTTAACTCCAAAATAATATGATGCCCCTGGATAGCCACCGTTTTTATTTTTTGTAAGAGTATTTAAGACAGGGTCTTTCTCGTTGTTTTTGAAGACAGACCATCTTTGGTTATCACGAGTTACCCCAGAAGATGGATCATAGATTGTTCGTTTATCACCATTAAAGATATTATAGTTCTGTTCCCATACTTTAGATGTAGGTATATAGGCTGTATTTCCATATGGAGTAAAGCCTTGGAACCCATCAGAAAGTCTTCTACCACCAGTATTTTGGTAACGTGTAAAACTCAAATCTTTCACCGTGTTAGACGAGTGCATGATATTAAAAGGAGCTTGGAAATAATATTCTTGCTGATATGAAGCCTTTGTCATCCTTTTTCCATCATTATTGAAGAAGACATCATAGACGATCCATTTACCTTCGCTATCTTGTACATAGGTTGCCTTAATATCAGTCTTATTTTTAGTGAATTCCGGATTATCATTTATTGTTTTTTGCCCACCGTTCTCTTTCGGATCGACAGAAGCAAAATACTTGATATTGGTTAAAGCACCTTGATTAATTTGACCATTTGCTCTAAAACCTGTTCCCTGTCCCATACTTTGACCATTACGTGGATCATGAGAACCTGAAGTCAAACGATTACGTGCAATCATAACAGAACTTTCGTTACGTTTGATGACACGATTCATATCCTCAACATCACGAAGGCTAACTTCTACACCACCAAATGCAGACTTGGCTACGGCAACTTGGGCGATAGCTTTCTCCAAGATTTCACGTGTCAAGTCATTCTCAGGTGTTTGGGCGATAGTCTGCTCCAAACGTTCAATAGATAATTTGAGACTAGCTTTAGCTTTTTCCAGTTGCTCAGCATTAGTATTTTCTGAAGTTTCCTCAGACTTAGCTGAAATTTCTGAAGTTGGCTTCGCTACTTCTGGCTTGATTTCCGGAGTTGCTTCCTGTGTACTTTCGTCATTTTTATCTTCTTTGACTTGAGGAGTTTCCACTGCTCGTAGCTGGTCCAAAACATTGGTCAAGCGAGCTACTAAAGCGTCCACTTCTTCTTGACTCACTTTTGAATCAGCGAGAGTCTGTTCAGCCTTAACAAGTTCTTCCTTGGCAGCAACCAAAAGATCTGTATTAGCAGCTTCCTTGACGTGGAGCTGGTCTTTGAGCTGTGTCACAAGCTGACTTGCAACAGCTGTATCCACTTTTACAGAACTAGTAGGCTCTTCCTTATCCTGCGATGCTAGCGGACTAGTATCTTGAGTTAAAGCCTCTACATGAGGTTGGTCGACAGGTGTTACGCTATCCGCACTAACGACGCGCGCACCCAAAAACATCAGTGCTGCAACAGCAACTGAAGCCGCACCAAAGCTATATTTACGAATAGAAAAGCGTAAAACTTTTTCTCGTTTCTGGCGTTCGATACGACTCATGGATGATTTTTTATCCATTCTATTGTCTCCTTTTTTTGAATTTGCTCACCTAAAACACATATTGTTTATATTCACAGGCAAAGCTATCCAAGTATAATTTTATACTTTTTATTGGGAATATGCAAACTATTTATCGCTTAAATCATACTTTTTTTAGTTTTTATGCATCTAAAACATTTATATAGTATTTATACTTGATTCACCCTCTAATTTTCTTCGGTTTTATTGAATCATCTTGATACTTTTCATTCTTCAACTCATTAAAAATAAATCATATTTAAAATATCACTCAAACGATTGGCATTATTATCGGCGCTTCATTTTTATTATTTTGTCTTTAAAGTTTGTTTTATTTTAAAAAAATTCGAAATAAATTGTATATAAGTTATTTACCTTTTATCCTTCTAAATAAAACTGGAGTTTTTCCTTTCTGTAGAATAAATCCGTTGTAGCTTATCGTATTAGTTGTTTCATAGTACAATACATTTCTCGAGGATAACGAATGGTAAGTGCTCAATACCACCCAAATAAAAGCGTTGAGTCAGTCAATTAAGCTCTAAAACTCATCTTAAAACAGCATCAAATTCTTTCCATCACGACAGTTAACGGAATTCAACAGCTTGTCTGATATGTTTTTTTATACAATAACTAAAAGGCTGCGACTAGAAAAGCGATATTTGACCTACCACTTTCTAATTCACAGCCTTTTCTCATTTATTTTTACGCTTGGATGGTGTTTGGATAGCGATCTTTACTTCAAAAATCGTACCATGTGGTTTGTTATCCTTAACACTGATGGTTCCTTTAAGAGCATCGACAATTTGTTTGGCTAAAGACAAACCTAACCCAAAGCCACCTTTTTGACGAGTACGAGCCTTGTCAACTCGATAAAAGCGATCAAAAATTTTCTTTTTATCTGCTGCAGAAATACCGATTCCATCGTCAGCCACTGACAAATAGAGAGTACGCTCTGTCGCAGCGATTACAAAATGAATTTCTCCATCTTCTTCAGTATACTTGACAGCATTGTCAAACAAGATAGTCATCAGTTGCTTAAGAAGAAGCTTGTCTGTTATGATGGTCCGATGAATTCGATTTTCAAAATGAAAAACGCGGTTATTTTCAGATGCAATCATTTCATAGTTGGTAAATGTTGTGTTGAAGAAATCTGGCTGCACTTCTCCTAATTCAGGCTTTATCCCATCATCACGACGGGCTAGATTGAGAAGATTGGTTGTTAACAATCTCATGTTCCGAACTTCTTCTAAACTAGAAGCAATACTCTCACTTGATTCCATAATGGTTGCCTCAGGTTTTCTGAAAAGAGTTTCCAAGCGATTTTGAAGAACAGCAAGTGGAGTTCGTAGCTCATGACTGGCATTTTCCACAAAGCTCTGTTGCTTTTGCATACTCTCAAGCAAGGGTTTGACACTAACACGAGCAAGATAAAGACTAGCTATGAGTGATAAAATCCAGAAGCTGGCCATAACGACTACGATTAATTGCTCATGGTTTTGACTGATTTGTTCCAGCTGACTGGTATTAATCAGAACAGCGGCATACTTAATATTGGTCGAGACTGATTCTATATTCATTTCAGTCAAGATTACTCGATAAATCTCATCCTGCCCGTAACTATTCTGAACATGAAGCTGGCGGATATGGTTTAAATCCTTTTTATTAAAAGTAATCCTGTCAAGCCCTAAAAATCGGTTTCCAGTCACTAATTGATTCAAATTTGCATCCAACAATATCACTTCTGTATTGGAACTGATCGTTGGTTTTTTATCCGTTGACGAAGGAACGGATTGACTATTGAGATCTTTGACTTCATCTGTTGCACGGTTGACAGCCAACTGGATGACATCTTGAGGATTGCCACTGAGAGATAGAAGCTTCTCATCCACCGAGGTGTAGAGACTGGAGTGCATAACCTGCAAGATAATCAAGGTCATAGCAGAAAAAATCAGCGTAAATACTCCAAAGTTACGGATAAAATAACTGAAATCCTCTGCATACCAATTCTTTTTGAATTTATTAAACATGTTTTAAAATATACCCAACACTACGCAAGGTTTGGAGGTTTTCAGCAAAGACTGAGCCCTTTAATTTCTTACGAACTTTTGACACATAGACTTCTACTACGGAGATGGTTGTGTCACTATCGAATCCCCACAAACGGTCAAAAATCTGGGTTTTGGGTAAGATTACATTTTGATTTTGGAGGAAATAAACCAAGAGATCAAATTCTTTACCTAATAGTTCAACAACAGTATCATTGACTTTAACCTCATTAGTAGATAGATTTACAGTCAAATCACCATAAGAAAGAGTATTTTCGTTGAACTTACCAGAACGTTTGAGCAGCGCCTGAATACGCATCTTGAGCTCTTCTAGATAAAATGGTTTTGTTAGATAATCATCTGCCCCAAGCTCAAATCCATGTCCCTTATCATCGAGACTTTCCTTGGCTGTCATGATCAGAACAGGAGTCGAAATGCCTTTTTCACGCAATTCTTTTAAAACTTGGAACCCATTTTTTTCAGGCAACATCAAGTCCAATAGAATCAAATCATAAACACCACTTTCAGCCTCATAAAGACCTTCTTCTCCATCAAAAACCTGCATGACATCTGCAAAATCATCCAAGAAATCAAATACTGAATTAGACAGGCCTAGGTCATCTTCCACTAATAGAATTTTGATCATCAAAAATTCCTCCTTATTATACCTATTATAGCAAAAATATCTTAAAAAAAACTCAACTTCCCTTGTTTTTCCTAGAGAAAGTTGAGTTTTTGTCATCTAGTTAGACTAGAATCTTTTAAGCTTTGCTAAATTGAACAACAGCTGCTTCAACTGCTGCTTTTTCACGTTTAATCAATTCAACGCGTGCTGCGATTTCCTTGATTCCCATACCGATGTTACGGCTAAGAGCTAGGTCAGAAAGTTGAGGCTCAAAGAAGGCCTTGTATTCTGCCAAGCGTTGTTCTGTCTTAAATACATGGGCAGGCAGAATAACAAAGCTATCAAAGCTCATATCTCCACCAAGAGCAGCCTTAATCCAATCCCAATTTTCACGCGCCCAAGCCCAAACTGGTTCCTGAGTTTCCTTATGACCTAAGAACTGATAATACCATGCAGACAAATCTTGAGGTTTGACCACAAATTTGTCCTTCCAAGAAGCAATCAAGATTTGGATATTATCCGCATCTGTACTGTAGGCAAGCGCAGCTGCTAATTGACGTTTGAAAACTGCATCTGTTGCGTGAGTATAAGTATCAAGATAAAGTGCTAACAAATCTTTAGTCTCATGATGTTTCATTTCATTGATGAGAACTTGTGAACGGATAGCTGCTGGAAGGCCTGCAAGATTTTCCTTGTGGGCTGCGAAGATTTGGCTAGCGACTTGACTAGCTTCTGCATCATTTGAACGAATCATCATCGAAACAGCCAACTGACGAACCAATTCATCCTCATCTGATTCTCCGTCTTTAGCTTCAAAACCAAGACGGTCATAGTTATGACGAGCCAATTTAGCAACCAATGCTTTGAAGGCTCTTTCAGCTTCTGTACCTTCATCGATAAAGCGCTCAAGGGCAGAAATCACTTGAGAAACGGCTGAAACGACGAGGTAAGATTCTTCTTTAGCAAGTTTATCAAGAACTGGGAGCAAGTCAGCATAAGAAATGTGTCCTGCTTCAGCAAGTAAACGACGTTCTTGAACGATTTGCAGTTTGCTTGTGTTATCAAGTTCAACCAATTCTGAAAGGATAGCATCCAGTAATTGACCTTGATAGTCAGTAATGTAGTGGGCAGTATTTTCAGTGTTGAGACGAAGAGCTGATTTGTTTTCAGCAAGAAGCGCAGCGTAACCTGGAATTTCGATGCTTTCAGTTTCGAGAGTATCTGGTAGGCCTTTCCAGTTGCTGTTAAGCGGCACTACCCAAAGACGGTTCTTGTCTTCATGCTCACCGATGAAGAATTGTTTTTGCGAAATCTTCAAAACATCATTTTCAACTGTGGCAGTGAGAACTGGGTAACCAGGTTGTTCCAACCAAGAATCCATAAATGCTGCAACATCACGACCTGATGCTTGACCAAGGGCATTCCAAAGGTCACGACCAATGGTGTTTCCGTACTGATGTTTTTCAAAATAAGCGTGCAAACCTTTAGCAAAATCAGCATCTCCTAGCCAACGACGAAGCATGTGCATAAGACGGCTTCCTTTGGCATAAACGATAGCACCGTCAAAGAGCGTATTGATTTCATCTGGGTGTTTGACTTCGACGTGAACAGATTGAACACCATCCGTCGCATCGCGTTCAAGAGCAAGAGATACTCCACCTGTTTGGAAGTCCTCAAAGATATTCCAACTTGGCTCGATAGCATCCACACAGACGTATTCCATCATGTTAGCGAAGCTTTCGTTGAGCCACAGGTCATCCCACCACTTCATAGTCACAAGGTTACCGAACCATTGGTGAGCAAGCTCATGGGCAATGACAAGAGCAACTTGTTGACGGCTGGCAAAAGTAGAATTCTCATCCACAACCAAGTATACTTCACGGTAGGTAACTAGACCCCAGTTTTCCATAGCACCTGCTGAGAAGTCAGGAAGGGCGATATGAAGAGATTGAGGAATTGGGTACTTGACTCCGTAGTAGTCTTCGTAAAACTCGATAGAACGAACGGCGATATCTAGTGAGAACTCAAGGTTTGAAAGTGGATGTGCCTTGGTTGAGTAAACACCTACCAAGGTACCATTTTTAGTTTTAGCCGTTACTCCTTGCAAATCACCAGCTACGAAAGCCAGCAAATAAGAAGACATGCGAGGTGTTGTCTCAAATTTCCAGATACCTGTTTCCTTACGGTTTTCAACATCAATCTCAGGCATGTTTGACAAGGCCAATTCGCCTTCTGCTTGGTCAAATCGAAGAGCAAGGTCAAAAGTTGCTTTAGCTTCTGGCTCATCCACACATGGGAAGGCTTCGCGGGCAAAGTGACTCTCAAACTGAGTAGACAAGACTTCCTTCTTAACACCATCAACTGTGTAGTAAGATGGGTAGATCCCTGTCATGTTGTCTGTGATTTTCCCTGAAAAAGCGATGACCAAATCAACTGAACCTGCTTCTGCAAGTTGGATATGAAGGGCTTCGTTTTCGTTATCAAGAGTGAATGGACGAGCTTGAGCTGCTACTTCTACAGAAGCGATTTCTAAGTCCTTTTGGTGAAGGGAAATACGGTCACTCTTAGCTTGACCAGTAATGGTTACTTTTCCTGAAAACGTCTTAGTCTCACGACTCAAGTCTAAAAATAAATCATAATGTTCAGGAACAAATGTTTCAATATAATGTTCTACTGCTTGCATCATATTCTCCTATTCTATAATTCTGAGCAAATGCTCTAGTTCAAACATACCTATTTTATCATATTTTAAGTCAGAAAAAAGCTTTGGACGGCGATTTCCAAAACTTTCTTCCTTCTAGTAGTCTACAAAGGGTATACCTTGCGAAATTCTTCCAAAACAACCTTGCTGTCAGGTGTAAAATCCAGACCTGCTTCTCCTAACCAGTCTTTGAAAAAGTCTTCATGAACCTGACGCCAATAGGCGAGGGATTTGTCACCTTCCCCTTCTTTGAAGGCATGATCAGCAGACACTTGATGGAAAGGCTGAACGGAAACCTTTGTAATTTCAATAATGCAGATAGCTTGATCCTTACTGTCTAAAATAACATCAAAGGTCCCTTCTTGGGGAAGGGGTTCGTCCTCTACTGCGTAAAGATCGTAAGCTGAGGCAGTTGCTGTTTTTTCGCCTTTTAAAACCAAATCTGCCAAGAGATCGGCCTCCACTCCAAAGGCCCAGGCATCTATCTCATCACCGATAGAGGGATTGATTTTCTTGTAGATATTCCACATTTCTTGCGGTGTCATGGGTTGCTCCTTTGTATTTTTTTACTTTCTTCTTTTATACGTTTGAGATGATCTGGATGGTCAATCTCTAAATTAAAAATCTCCGGAATAGAACTGTAGTGGATAATGCACTCAATCCCCATCTGATTCATTTTTTGTATGAAAGAAGCATTCAGATAACCTGCTACAGCAATGTCAATCTTTTTAGTCTTTGCTTTTTCCTTCATTTGTCGGAGTAAGTCTAACATAATTGGATTTTCCATATCATGCCATTGACTGTTCCTCACAGTCGCAAAAACAAAAGAAGTCAAATCATTCATTCCAACTACAATCTTTGAAATGCCCGTTTCCAGTATCCTGTCTAAGTCAAAATAAGCTGATGGTAATTCAATCATCGTGCCGATTTTACCAGTAAAACCATGCTGACGTAACACTGTAATAGCTCGTTTTAATTGGTCTGCATCATTAACAAAAGGAAAAATAACAGACAGATTGGGATTGGTTTGATAAACTTCTATAACGACATGTGCCTCAGCCTGAAATTCATCTGGACACGCCAATAAACGCCTAGTCCCTCTATATCCAAATAATGGGTGGCGTTCGTCAAAATACTCTTTAGTCCCGTCTAGACTATTTGCTTCTGCATTTGTTAACTCTGAAAAGCGATACCAGACTTCTTCATCTGAGTACAAATGACAAATAGTGTCTAGATAATCTTTTACAAATTGCTGACAACTTGGTAACAGGATGTTTTGATTAAGCTCTCTTAGCAAGTATTCCCCACGAATCAAACCGACGTGGTGCAATAAATGGGGATAAACTTTTTCAATAATTTTTTCTCCACTAAGAGCTAGTTGGTTTTGCATGTCCATTCACCTCGTCTTAATAGATACAATATCAGATATCATTATATGACGCTTTCATCTAGTTCAAAAGCTTCATAAGGTTCAACTAACTCATATCCTAAAAATTCTGCTACTTTTTTGGAAGCCTCGTTATGAGCATCCCAAAGAGGAAATATATCCCTATTTAAACTCTCTAGAATCATTGCAGCACCAAGCTTTTTAGCAAAGCCAGTTCCTTGTTCGTTTGGTCTAGTTGCAACTTCCACTTCAACTGCTCCACGGTAAACTAACCCTGAGGAAATCCCAGCAATCACTTCATTATTTTTAAGAATAACAAAGCCAAATCCACCTTTTAAAGCAAAATCCTGGTAGGACTCAAAATCCCCCTGTAAATCTTGTGACCATTCTTCCTCAGAAAGGCAGTTATAAATACGATTATCAATAGGTACAATATTGTAACCTTCCTCTATATGACTAACTAGATCATTTAGAAATTCAATTTGAAAATTTGCCCTATCTTTAAAAGAATAGCGAGTAAAAGAAATTAGCTCCACTTTCTGACGCAGAAAATCTTGCCAATTGGTATTTTCTGAAATAATAATCTTATAATCTAAACCATATTTCCTAACAAAATCTTCCCAAAATCTGGAATTCAACTCCCCTGCTAGGTATAGAAAATTCCCAACATCATAAAAACTTGTTGTCCTATCACTGTTTCGGTAGACAGTTCCGATTTGAGATTTAAGACCATAGAGAACCATATTTTTCTTCCATGTTTTAAATAGTTCCATTATCCCCCATCTTTACCTTCCAATTTCTATATCTTGTCAGTTCTAATTCAGGAAATCCACGTAACTCTGCCTTCACCTTCAATACTAAAGGCGAAGCATTGTCTGCAGTAATTTCTTCCAAATTCAACCAAATTGCCTTTGCTGAATCATTGCTTCCACCAAGAACCTCCTGAGGAAGGGATTTTTGAGAGCCTTCGAAATCAAGTTCTATATCATAAAATGCCATGATATGATGTACTGCGAAGTCTTGCCCCTCTTCTTGAACCATTACATCATAAATTCTAGAATTGCAATAACGGATAAGCGTATACCCCGTCTCTTCCAGAACTTCTCTCTTGAGGGTTTCTGTCAAACCCTCACCGATTTCCTGACTACCACCAGGTAAATCAAAACGATGCTGATAAGGCCCTCTCGTTTTCTCAATGCAAAGCAATTTCCCATTCTCATAGCAAACGCCATAGACACCAAAGTGTTTTTTGATTTCCATATTCTACTCTTTCTAACAATCCAAGATTGAAAACTTACATCATCCCTTAAATGGAAAGAGGCTAAAGATTTCATGCTCCTTGATATACTTCTTTAGTATCTCTATATTCTCTTCAATTTTTGCTTGGATATCTGTCTCTTCACAAGTTGACTCAGTAATAAAGAGGTAAATCTTCAATAAATCTGTCAAGTATAGCAAACGGCGTTCCATTTCCGATTCAGGACTTGAAGCTTGCTCGATTTTTGCAAGCTTTTGCTCCAAGCTATCACCATTCAAAAATCTCTGATGAACTCTCCTTCTTATTTTTTGAGTTGATTCCTCCCCTTGTTCTAATGGAGATAAAAGGAGTTTTTTATAGACGAGTACCTGATTTTCTTTTTCTCTTTCCAGATAGGCCAATAAAACCAGAGAGCTCTCAACAAAGGTCCAGGTGTTATAATTCCCTTCAAATGGAATTTGTATGATACGATCTAATAATTCCTTAGCCATTTCCTCTTGACCATCCAGATAAAGTAAATAGGCCAGATGATTCAGTGATTCGAGATAACTAACTTGGGTCTTCTTATTCTTTTTGGGAACCTGGTTTAAATACGATTCTAACTCAAGATCATTTTCAACCTCTTCGATTAGTTCTTTAACATTCATTTCTTTTCTCCTATCCAGTTCACTTTTTGTTATTTAGAAAGGCTTTTTCTCAGATTAATTTTACCGAAATAGATATTCTTTCGCTGTCACTTGGACATCCTGGGAAAGGTAGCGCTCTATCAAGTCACCTGTCCCAGCAATAAATTCCTCCTGTGGGACATCTTCTCTTTGGTTCCAAAAATTTGAAAAAGCGAAATAGAACTCAAAAAACTCCGTCAAACTTGCGCTGAGTTTATAGAAGTTAGGATCTCCAGGACTGCCCGCGTAAACAGGGGATTTTTCATCTTTCATATCGCAGAAAAGAATATCGTCTGTATCTGTAGTAGCAAATATCTGGTATTGCCCTTCACTAAATTGAAGAACATCTTGTAAGGCCCACGATTCGACTGTCCTTGCACGAGAGTCGAATGTCAACAAAATGATATTAAAATTTTGATTAGCAAAAAATAAATCCTCTTTGAACACTATGTGTTGATAATAATCAAGTAATTCTCCTGTCAAATTTGAAGACTGGATCCTTAACTTTTCATTTGAAAAATTCACAGATTTGGGAATAAATGTTGTTTCCTCATAGAGTTTAATGATCTTTTTTAATACAGTAACTACTGTCATTTTTCTCTCCTTGGTCATTCCTCTTACGTCTCATTTAAGAATTCCAGCCAGATCTTCACATCTGGATTTATCTCATGTGCAATCTCACTCCTTATGAAAACGTTTATTGGTAACGGAACTTCATAAATCTAGGAGAGCTAATCAGAATCAAAAGGCATAAAACTATCATGCTGATTATAATAATTCAAAGCTTCGACCAAGTCTTGGAGACTTGCATCTGGTTTTTCCTCAAGTGCGACTGCAAGGACATCAATCAAGTGCTCTCCATAGTAGACTAGCTGGAGAACTTGCTCCGATGCATCAGCTGGGTAGACATCACGGTTTTCCACAACATCTGGATAATCTGATACCCAATAAAGGCAATCCAGTTTCAGTTCTCCTTCCTCCTTGCCATAGAGGCAAAAATCATCTGATACCAATTGATCTACGCGCACCTGCTCAATTATCTGCTCTAGTGAAAGTTCTTGGTGTTTTCGCATCCCGTCTCCTTTTTAATCTCACTCTTCAACAAAAGAGTTCAAAAATTCCTCAAAAGAAGCCCATTGACCATAGATCTCAGCTTTTTCTTCTAAAACATAGAAATACACCTTGCCATAATCCTCTTCCCTTAGAGAAAGTGCATAGTTGCCAGATCCAGGATCATAGGCGAAATGGAGAAGGTCTGTAGCCCTAAATCCTGCAGGCACAGCCTCATCGTCATACCATGTAAGAGACTTCCTCATTTCCTCAAGTGAATTAAAGGAATTGAAAGGAAAGAGGTGATGTTCATCGTGGACACCCCTTACTTGGGGCTGACCACCGTTGTGCTTGAGATAAAAGTCCAACATAGTTTTTGGCAATTTCTTCCCAAGAATCTCCTCAAATTGTAAAAGGTCATCTTTTGAAATCGGTGAATCTTCATCTAGCACTCTAAACATGATTACTCCCTTCAGTTTTCTACAATTCTTCTTCCAATACCTTATCAATAAAGTCATTGACGTTTTTAGCAACTTTTTGCATTTCTAAGGAACCTATAGCTCCCAAGTCATTTTCATAAATGCAATCATCAGAATTTTTCTTGATAAAGTAAGCCAAATCTCCTTCCTGTCCAATCATAAAGTAATCTGGCTCTACTTCCTCAATCTGATAAGTCTCATTACGCTCTTGAAGATCCTCCTTAGCATACAAACAGATGCCTGAATCTCCAATTTCATAGGGGTCAATATCTTCCCACTCCATTAAAAACTGATAGTAGAGATTGGGCAAGACAAATCCAAACTCATCTCTTTTCATAGCTTACCTCCACATATTCACTGAATATCAACTATATTACTTCAAAGACCAACCACCATCAATAGTGAGAATTTGCCCTTGCATGGCAGATGCATTTCCACTTGCTAAGAAAAGGCTAATCTCTGCTACTTCTTCTGGTTCTATCCAGCGTTTGATGGGTGTTTCACTAGCTACCCAGTCCGCCAAACCACCTGGTTCAAAGTCAGCTGCCGTCATACCCGTCTTAACTGCACCTGGTGCGATTCCAAAGACCTGGATACCTTCTTCTGCATAGTCCAGAGCTAATTGCTTGGTAAATCCAGCCAAGGCGTGTTTAGAAGAGGTATAGGCGTGCCCACCTCCGCCTGCCAGACTTGAGGCAATGGAGCACATATTGATGATGATTCCTCTCTTGCTTTCCAACATTTGAGTCAGATAATAGCGGGCCAACTCTACTGGAGTTACGTAATTGATTTCAAAAATCTCTTGGATTTCTTGGGCAGATTGTTCTAGTAAGGGCTTGTAGTCATCCAATACACCTGCCGTATTACATAAAATATCCACCTGAGTGCACCAGTCAAAAATAGGTTCTAAATCCAGTGTTAAATCACGTTGTAGAAAGTGAAAGTCACCTTGTAAGGCAGGCTTTTCACCCTGATCCACACCAAAAACCTGATAACCATTCTCTAAAAAGAATCGAGCTTGAGTCAGACCAATCCCTGAACTAACGCCCGTAACTAAGACACGTTTAGTCATGGACTTCCACCCAATCCGTCGCTAGGACATCACATGGTGTCGGACTCCACATAGAAAAACCTTCTCCTTCACCAGATACATTGATGAGGAAATAGGGTGTCACTTCAAGGGCGACCCCATTTTGTTCGATGGTATCAAAAAGCTGGACATAGTTTTCATCCCCACCCCAGCCAGTACGTACATATTTTTTCTTAGCCTTTAGTCCAGGCAAAATTTCTTCGAATGTCATGTTTTTCTCCTTTGTTATCTATGAATCTTAATTTAATTATAACAAAAAACCGTTTTTCAACGGCTTTTTGACTGTGATTATTCTGATTTATATAGCTTTAAAAACTATCACCATTGCAACCCAGCTTCTCTAATTTCCTTTTTAGAGGCAAACTTTCCATTTGGTCGATGCCATCGTCCATTTCTATCTCTAAAGTAGCCACCTGTATTACTACTTTGTGATTCTTCTTCTGCTGGTGCTGGTGCTTCAGTTTCCTACTGTGTCTGTTCTTCTTTAGCCTTCTCTTCTGCTTCTTTTTTAGCTTTTTCTTGCGCTTCTTTTTCTTCAGCCTCTTTCTTAGCTTTTTCCTCGGCTGCCTTTTGCTCAGCGGCGCGTTCCTCAGCTGATTTGACTGTGTTCTTTGCAGTACCGTCAGCATAATTTATCTCTGCATTTGCTGAAACATTCTCTAAAGTTACATGGGTCACGGAATACTTATCAAGTTTTTCCTTACTACTACCTAATTTAATCTCGAGTAAATTCCCATCCGAATCAATCCCTACATACTGTAAGATAATCTGTCTTGGAATCAATTCATTATCCTTATAGACAGCTGTCACCTTATAGTCAAGGTAATAGTTTGGATGATTTGCAAGCCATGAATCAAGTCCATTTTCATAATAGAGCATGCTACTTTGATTTTTGTCATCCGTTCCAGTAAAGGCACCTGTATTTAACCAGGCTGTCATAGGAACTAGATTACGGCCTTCATCGTTAAGTCCACTAAATTGATACCCAACTAAATGACCGCGATTCATCAGCCAAGCCTCTTTAGAACCATCTCCGTAGTAAAATTTATAGTTATGCCATCCAACTGGATCAAAGGTTAATTTAGCTTCTCTCTTTTCTTTAGGCTCATCACTATCTTTTAGCTGAATGTGAGCATAAGTTGCACGAGATTTGGAATCCAGTTCTCCAAGTTCAAGTTGCTTTTCGTTTCTAAAAGTAAGTAAACCAGCTTCCTTGTACAATTTTGTATTATCCTGCGTAGTCTGTTCAGTCGTTACAGGTTCAGTTACTTTCGCCTCTTCCTTATGTTTCGAGCAACCAACTGATGTCAGCAACGATAGTAAAACAACAGAAGTCAAAACTATTCTTTTCATTCTATATTCTCCTAAATTATTAAAATATTTATTATATTGTTATTTTATACCATTTTATCATTTATAGTTTGTGTTTTCAAACAATTATATAAATTTTTTTATATAAAAATAGCATAAAAATCTAGTTATCCGCATAAAAACTGGACTTATCACACTTTATCAAGGTCAAAACCACTCAATTTACTACTAATTTACTACTTATGAATGAGCTTTGATACGACGATTTATCCTTGAAAAGTGAAGATATAAAGATACTTCCAATAAAATTTGAATATTTAATAGGTAGACACTTCAAAAAATGAGGTGTCTATTTTTTTACCCGATTTTGAAAGGAAGTGAACTTATGAAAACAAAAAATCAAGAATCAAAAGGTCGTTCCCCACTCTTTAAGACCATCAAACATTCATTCAGCCAATAAAAAAGAAAGGATAGGTAAAAATATGGAACTTAAATTTGTGATTCCCAACATGGAAAAAACATTCGGCAATTTAGAATTTGCTGGCGAGGATAAAGTCGTTCAGCGAAGAATCAACGGACGGCTAACTGTCTTATCAAGAAGCTATAATCTCTATTCTGATGTTCAAAGAGCAGATGATATTGTGGTGGTGCTTCCTGCTGAAGCTGGCGAAAAACATTTCGGCTTTGAGGAACGTGTGAAGTTAGTCAATCCACGTATTACCGCAGAGGGCTACAAAATCGGCACTCGTGGTTTTACAAATTACCTTTTACATGCTGACGACATGATAAAAGAATAAAGAAAGAGAGGAAAAATGATGAGATTAGCAAATGGCATTGTATTAGATAAAGACACGACTTTTGGAGAATTGAAATTCTCTGCTCTACGTCGTGAAGTGAGAATCCAAAATGAAGACGGGTCGGTTTCAGATGAAATCAAGGAACGTACCTATGACTTAAAATCCAAAGGACAAGGACGCATGATTCAAGTAAGTATTCCTGCCAGCGTGCCTTTGAAAGAGTTTGATTATAACGCACGGGTGGAACTTATCAATCCCATTGCGGACACCGTTGCTACTGCCACCTATCAAGGAGCAGATGTTGACTGGTATATCAAGGCAGACGATATTGTGCTGACAAAGGATTCTAGTTCATTCAAAGCTCAACCACAAGCAAAGAAAGAACCGACACAAGACAAATAGTCGCTAGGTAGAAAGGAGACTTTTTCGCATGAAACAGCGTGGTAAAAGGATTCGCCCATCTGGTAAAGATTTAGTCTTTCATTTTACGATAGCGTCACTCCTGCCTGTTTTCCTGCTGGTTGTCGGACTGTTTCATGTGAAGACAATCCAGCAGATCAACTGGCAGGATTTTAACCTATCACAAGCAGATAAGATTGACATTCCCTATTTAATTATCAGTTTCAGTGTCGCAATTCTTATCTGCTTGCTGGTAGCGTTTGTATTCAAACGGGTTCGCTATGATACGGTTAAACAACTTTACCACCGTCAAAAACTGGCAAAGATGATACTTGAAAACAAGTGGTATGAATCTGAACAGGTCAAAACAGAGGGTTTCTTTAAAGATAGTGCTGGTCGTACAAAAAAGATAACCTACTTCCCTAAAATGTATTATCGACTTAAAAATGGCTTGATACAGATACGGGTGGAAATCACGCTGGGAAAATATCAAGACCAACTCTTACACTTGGAAAAGAAATTAGAGAGTGGCTTGTACTGTGAGCTGACGGATAAAGAGTTAAAGGATTCCTATGTGGAATATACTTTGCTCTATGACACCATAGCCAGTCGTATTTCTATTGATGAAGTAGAAGCTAAAGATGGTAAACTTCGCTTAATGAAAAACGTATGGTGGGAATATGATAAGCTCCCTCATATGTTGATTGCTGGTGGTACAGGTGGCGGTAAAACTTACTTTATACTGACACTGATTGAAGCCTTGCTTCATACAGATTCAAAACTGTATATTCTTGACCCGAAAAATGCTGACCTTGCGGACTTAGGTTCTGTGATGGCAAATGTCTACTATAGAAAAGAAGACTTGCTTTCTTGCATTGAAACATTCTATGAAGAAATGATGAAACGTAGTGAGGAAATGAAGCAGATGAAGAACTATAAGACTGGCAAAAATTATGCTTACTTAGGTCTCCCGGCACACTTCTTAATCTTTGATGAATACGTCGCTTTCATGGAAATGCTGGGAACAAAAGAAAACACCGCAGTTATGAATAAGCTGAAACAGATTGTCATGTTAGGTCGTCAAGCTGGCTTCTTTCTAATACTGGCTTGTCAACGTCCAGACGCAAAATATTTAGGCGACGGAATCCGTGATCAGTTTAATTTCAGAGTGGCTTTAGGTCGTATGTCTGAAATGGGCTATGGCATGATGTTTGGCAGTGACGTACAAAAGGATTTCTTCTTAAAGCGAATCAAAGGTCGTGGCTATGTTGATGTAGGAACAAGTGTCATATCAGAGTTTTATACTCCCCTTGTACCAAAAGGATATGATTTCTTGGAGGAAATTAAAAAGTTATCCAACAGCAGACAGTCCACGCAGGCGACGTGCGAAGCGGAAGTCGCAGGTGTGGACTGATCTTGCTGGCTGGTGTGGCAATAGCCACGCCAGCACTTAACCCCCCGTATCTAACAGGGGGGTACAAATCGACAGGAAACAGTCAAAAAAACATTAGAAAATCCTTTGGTTACAAGGGATTTACAAAATTTCAGCGTATGTCAAATGGGCTTTAAAAGTTGACATACGCCTTTTTGATTGGAGGGATTTTTACTGAATGAACAAACTTGGTTACAGCATTTAAAAGAAAAACGCTTGGCTTATGGACTATCTCAAAACCGTTTAGCTGTTGCGACTGGTATTACAAGGCAGTATCTAAGCGATATTGAAACAGGAAAAGTCAAGCCATCAGAGGATTTACAGCAGTCCCTTTGGGAAGCTCTGGAACGCTTCAATCCCGACGCTCCCCTTGAAATGCTGTTTGATTATGTAAGGATTCGCTTTCCGACAACAGACGTACAGCAGGTGGTCGAAAACATCTTACAACTGAAACTGTCCTATTTTCTTCATGAGGACTATGGTTTCTATTCTTATTCAGAGCATTATGCTTTAGGCGACATATTCGTCCTTTGCTCCCATGAACTGGACAAAGGAGTTCTGGTGGAATTGAAAGGTCGTGGGTGCAGACAATTTGAAAGCTATCTTCTGGCACAACAAAGAAGCTGGTATGAGTTCTTTATGGACGTTTTGGTGGCTGGCGGTGTGATGAAACGCCTTGACCTTGCCATTAACGATAAGACAGGGATTTTGAATATCCCTGTACTCACTGAAAAGTGCCAACAGGAAGAATGTATCTCCGTCTTCCGCAGTTTTAAAAGCTATCGCAGTGGCGAACTGGTACGCAAAGAGGAAAAGGAATGTATGGGAAACACCCTCTATATCGGTTCATTACAAAGTGAAGTTTATTTCTGTATCTATGAAAAGGACTACGAGCAGTACAAGAAAAATGATATTCCCATTGAAGACGCAGAAGTAAAAAACCGTTTTGAGATTCGATTGAAAAATGAGCGTGCCTATTATGCAGTCCGTGATTTACTCGTCTATGACAATCCAGAGCATACCGCCTTTAAAATTATCAATCGGTATATCCGTTTTGTAGATAAAGACGATTCCAAACCTCGTTCTGATTGGAAACTGAATGAAGAATGGGCTTGGTTTATTGGGAACAATCGTGAACGATTAAAACTAACCACAAAACCAGAGCCTTACTCCTTCCAAAGGACGCTGAACTGGCTATCTCATCAAGTTGCCCCGACCTTAAAGGTTGCGATTAAACTTGATGAAATCAACCAGACGCAGGTTGTAAAAGACATTCTCGACCATGCGAAACTGACAGACCGACACAAGCAGATTTTGAAGCAACAGTCAGTAAAAGAACAGGACGTGATAACAACAAAAAAATAACTCAAATACAAATTCATTGAATATAGAGAGGAGAACATTTTTATGAATTTTGGACAAAACCTTTATAACTGGTTTCTATCAAACGCTCAATCACTGGTGCTTTTAGCAATCGTTGTGATTGGCTTGTATCTTGGCTTCAAGCGTGAGTTTAGCAAACTGATTGGCTTTTTAATTATTGCGATTATTGCGGTTGGCTTAGTCTTCAACGCTGCTGGAGTAAAAGACATTTTACTAGAGCTATTCAATCGCATTATTGGTGCTTAAATAAAACCGTTCTTTTGTGGAATATAAGTGGTTTTCTTATGTTCCGCAAAGGAATGGTACACCAAACGAAGTGCGGTAGGGATTTTTGAATCTCTACAAAGAAAGGACGTGAATATATGGACGATATGCAAGTCTATATTGCGAATTTAGGCAAATACAATGAGGGCGAATTGGTCGGTGCGTGGTTTACCTTTCCCATTGACTTTGAGGAAGTCAAAGAGAAAATCGGCTTGAATGATGAATATGAGGAATACGCCATTCATGACTACGAGTTACCCTTTACGGTTGACGAATACACTTCCATTGGCGAACTCAATCGACTATGGGAAATGGTATCGGAATTACCCGAAGAATTACAATCGGAGCTATCTGCTCTGCTCACTCATTTTTCAAGCATTGAAGAACTAAGCGAACATCAAGAGGATATTATCATTCATTCCGATTGTGATGATATGTATGACGTGGCACGCTACTACATTGAAGAAACGGGTGCTTTAGGCGAAGTACCAGCTAGTCTTCAAAACTATATTGATTATCAAGCCTATGGTCGGGATTTAGACCTTTCAGGAACGTTTATCTCAACCAATCATGGGATTTTTGAAATCGTCTATTAAATCTGTCGGTACATTACTACTGGCAGATTTTCTATTTTACGGGGTGGCTCAATCAGCTACCCCTATTTTTTATGAAAGGATTGATTACATGAAGAAAATACGAAGCTATACCAGTATCTGGTCTGTGGAAAAGGTACTGTATTCTATCAATGATTTTAGACTTCCGTTTCCCATAACCTTTACGCAAATGACATGGTTTGTCGTGTCACTCTTTGCAGTGATGATACTTGGCAACTTGCCCCCTCTTTCCATGATAGAGGGAGCATTTCTCAAATACTTTGGGATTCCTGTGGCTTTCACATGGTTTATGTCTACAAAAACTTTTGATGGTAAAAAGCCTTATGGATTTTTGAAGTCTGTCATTGCTTATGCACTGCGACCAAAGCTGACCTATGCAGGAAAAAAAGTAACGCTTGGCAGAAACCAGCCACAAGAAGCCATTACAGCAGTTAGGAGTGAATTTTATGGCATATCCAATTAAATACATTGAAAACAATCTCGTCTGGAATAAAGACGGGGAATGTTATGCTTACTATGAGCTTGTTCCTTACAATTACTCATTTCTAAGTCCAGAACAGAAAATACAAGTGCATGATTCTTTCAGACAGCTTATCGCACAAAATCGTGATGGCAAAATTCATGCTTTACAAATCAGTACAGAATCCAGCATACGTTCTGCACAAGAGCGTTCCAAAAATGAAGTCACTGGCAAGCTCAAAGCGGTTGCCTATGACAAAATCGACCAACAGACAGACGCTTTAATATCCATGATTGGCGAAAATCAAGTGAACTACCGTTTCTTTATCGGCTTTAAGTTGCTTCTCAACGATCAGGAGTTTTCTATGAAAAGTCTTACCGTTGAAGCAAAAAATGCTTTGTCTGATTTTGTCTATGATGTGAACCATAAGCTGATGGGCGATTTTGTTAGTATGAGTAATGATGAAATCCTGCGTTTTCAGAAGATGGAAAAGCTCTTAGAAAATAAAATCTCTCGTCGTTTCAAAATCCGCAGGTTAGATAAGGACGACTTCGGCTATCTGATTGAACACCTTTACGGACAGACAGGCACTGCCTATGAAGAGTATGAGTACCATCTATCAAAGAAAAAGCTGGATAATGAAACGCTGATTAAATACTATGACTTGATTAAGCCTACTCGCTGTTTGGTGGAAGAAAAACAGCGATATTTGAAAATCCAGCAGGAAGATGAAACCGTCTATGTAGCTTACTTTACCATTAACAGCATTGTCGGAGAACTGGACTTCCCGTCCTCTGAAATCTTCTACTACCAGCAACAGCAATTTACATTCCCGATTGATACGTCAATGAATGTGGAAATTGTAGCGAATCGTAAAGCCCTATCTACTGTCCGCAATAAAAAGAAAGAACTGAAAGACTTGGATAACCACGCTTGGCAAAGTGATAATGAAACCAGCTCCAATGTGGCGGAAGCTCTGGAAAGTGTGAATGAGCTGGAAACCAATTTAGACCAAAGCAAGGAATCTATGTACAAGCTGTCTTATGTGGTAAGGGTATCAGCAAATGATCTTGACGAACTCAAACGTCGTTGTAATGAAGTGAAAGATTTTTATGACGATTTAAGCGTAAAACTGGTACGACCATTTGGGGATATGCTCGGCTTACATGAAGAATTTTTACCTGCCAGCAAGCGTTATATGAATGATTATATTCAATACGTGACCTCTGATTTCCTCGCTGGTTTAGGTTTTGGTGCTACTCAAATGCTGGGGGAAAATGAGGGGATTTATGTTGGCTACAGCTTAGATACTGGACGCAATGTCTATCTGAAACCTGCTCTTGCCAGTCAAGGGGTTAAGGGTTCAGTAACCAATGCGTTAGCGTCGGCTTTTGTTGGTTCGCTGGGTGGTGGTAAATCCTTTGCGAATAACCTTATCGTCTATTATGCGGTGCTTTATGGGGCACAAGCAGTGATTGTAGACCCAAAAGCAGAACGTGGCAGATGGAAAGAAACCTTGCCAGAGATTTCCCATGAAATCAATATCGTCACTCTGACTTCTGATGAGAAAAACAAAGGCTTACTTGACCCTTATGTGATTATGAAAAATCCCAAAGATTCTGAATCACTGGCTATTGATATTCTGACATTCCTTACGGGGATTTCCTCTCGTGATGGGGAACGCTTCCCAATCCTTAGAAAAGCCATTCGTGCAGTAACCAATAGTGAAGTACGAGGGTTGATGAAAGTGATTGAGGAATTACGGGTTGAGAATACGCCACTAAGTACCAGTATAGCCGACCATATCGAAAGTTTTACAGACTATGACTTTGCACATTTATTATTCAGTAATGGTTATGTGGAGCAGTCTATCAGCTTAGAAAAACAACTGAACATTATACAGGTTGCGGACTTGGTACTTCCCGACAAGGAAACTTCCTTTGAGGAATATACCACTATGGAGCTTTTATCCGTTGCTATGCTGATTGTCATTAGTACCTTTGCTTTAGACTTTATCCATACAGACCGAAGCATTTTCAAGATTGTAGATTTAGACGAAGCATGGAGCTTTTTACAGGTAGCACAAGGAAAAACACTATCTATGAAGCTGGTTCGGGCTGGTCGTGCTATGAACGCTGGGGTATATTTCGTGACCCAAAATACAGACGACCTCTTAGATGAAAAACTGAAAAATAACCTCGGCTTAAAATTTGCATTTCGTTCCACTGACCTTAACGAGATTAAAAAGACCTTAGCCTTTTTTGGTGTAGACCCAGAGGACGAAAACAATCAGAAGCGATTGCGTGATTTGGAAAACGGGCAATGCCTTATCAGTGATTTATATGGTCGTGTCGGTGTGATACAGTTCCACCCTGTATTTGAAGAACTGCTCCATGCCTTTGATACCAGACCACCTGTGCGAAAAGAGGTGTAAATGTGAAACCATCAATAGTAAACAGAATAAAATCAAACTGGACGCTGAAACGTCTAGGTAAAGTGGCAATGACAGTGGCTTTCACACTTGTGATTGCCATTTTTCTTTTAGCCATGCTGGGAACGGTGGTTCAAGCTGCGGGCTTGGTAGATGATACGGTCAATGTGGCAAATGAATACAGCCGATACCCACTTGAAAACTATCAACTGGATTTTTATGTGGATAATAGCTGGGGCTGGCTTCCGTGGAACTGGTCGGACGGGATTGGAAAACAGGTCATGTATGGACTATATGCCATTACCAATTTTATTTGGACAATCAGTTTGTATGTTTCCAATGCGACAGGTTACTTAGTACAGGAAGCCTATTCCTTAGACTTCATTTCCGCTACAGCAGATTCCATTGGTAAGAATATGCAGACCTTAGCTGGTGTGAGTGCAAACGGATTTTCAACAGAGGGTTTCTATGTTGGATTCCTCTTACTCTTGATTTTGGTTCTTGGGGTTTATGTTGCCTATACGGGACTGATAAAGAGAGAAACCACAAAGGCAATTCATGCCATTATGAATTTTGTGCTGGTGTTTATCCTATCGGCTTCCTTTATTGCCTACGCTCCCGACTACATTAAAAAAATCAATGACTTTTCATCAGACATCAGTAATGCCAGTTTATCACTTGGCACGAAGATTGTCATGCCCCATTCCGATAGTCAAGGCAAGGACAGCGTGGACTTAATCAGAGATAGCCTGTTTTCCATACAGGTTCAGCAACCGTGGCTACTGCTTCAATACAACAGTTCAGACATTGAAAGTATCGGTATTGACCGTGTGGAAAGCCTGCTCTCCACCAGCCCAGATTCCAACAATGGCGAAGACAGAGAAAAAATTGTTGCGGAAGAAATTGAAGACAGAAGCAATACCAATCTAACCATTACAAAGACCATTAACCGTTTAGGTACAGTCTTCTTCCTATTTGTCTTCAATATTGGGATTTCCATATTTGTATTCCTATTAACAGGAATCATGATTTTCTCGCAGGTACTTTTTATCATCTATGCTATGTTTCTGCCTGTGAGCTTTATTTTAAGCATGATTCCATCATTTGATGGTATGTCAAAACGAGCCATAACAAAGCTCTTTAATACCATTTTGACACGAGCTGGAATCACATTGATTATTACGACAGCATTTAGTATTTCAACCATGCTCTATACCTTATCGGCTGGTTATCCGTTCTTTTTGATTGCTTTTCTACAGATTGTGACCTTTGCAGGAATCTACTTCAAGCTGGGCGATTTAATGAGTATGTTTTCTCTACAGAGTAACGATTCTCAAAGTGTGGGAAGTCGTGTGATGAGAAAACCTCGTATGCTTATGCACGCTCACATGCACCGTCTACAGCGGAAACTTGGACGTTCCATGACTACTCTAGGGGCTGGGTCTGCCATTGTTACAGGTAAAAAAGGACAGTCGGGTTCGGGGAGTTCTGCAAGGACACAAGCAGATCACTCCCGACCAGACGGAAAGGAAAAATCAACACTTGGAAAACGTATCGGTCAAACCATCGGTACAGTAGCTGATACCAAAGACAGAATGGTAGACACTGCTAGTGGTTTGAAAGAACAGGTTAAAGATTTGCCGACCAATGCAAGATATGCAGTATATCAAGGAAAATCCAAAGTAAAAGAGAATGTCCGTGATTTAACCAGTAGTATTTCTCAAACCAAAGCGGACAGAGCCAGTGGACGCAAGGAACAGCAGGAACAAAGGCGAAAAACCATTGCGAAGCGTCGCTCTGAAATGGAACAGGTCAAACAGAAAAAACAGCCTGCTTCTTCTGTTCATGAAAGACCGACTACAAGACAAGAACAATATCATGATGAACAGACCTCAAAACAGTCTAATATTCAGACTTCATATAAGGAATCTCAACAAGCCAAACAAGAGCGTCCAGCAGTTAAGTCCGATTTTTCAAGTCCAAAAGTGGAACGCCAAGGCAATACCGTTCAAGAAAAAACCGTTCAAAAGCCAGCAACTTCAACCACTACAGCAGATAGAACTTCACAACGTCCAATCACAAAAGAACGTCCGTCTACTGTTCAAAGAGTACCACTACAAAATACAAGAAGTAGACCACCAATCAAAACCGCCACCATTAAGAAAGTCGGTAAGAAACCATGAAGTTGAAAACTTTAGTGATTGGTGGTTCTGGATTATTCTTGATGGTCTTCTCACTGCTTCTGTTTGTTGCCATTTTATTTTCAGATGAACAGGACAGCGGAATTTCCAATATTCATTATGGAGGTGTGAATGTTTCCGCAGAAGTGCTGGCTCATAAGCCTATGGTAGAAAAATATGCCAAAGAATATGGCGTTGAAGAATATGTCAACATACTTCTTGCGATTATACAGGTGGAATCGGGCGGTACTGCGGAAGATGTTATGCAGTCCTCGGAATCCCTCGGTCTTCCACCTAATTCATTGAGTACAGAAGAATCCATTAAGCAAGGTGTGAAGTATTTCAGTGAATTATTAGCCAGTAGCGAAAGGCTCAGTGTAGATTTAGAATCGGTTATCCAGTCCTACAATTATGGTGGTGGTTTCTTAGGGTATGTGGCTAATCGTGGAAATAAATATACCTTTGAACTGGCTCAAAGTTTCTCAAAAGAGTATTCAGGTGGCGAAAAAGTGTCTTACCCCAATCCCATAGCCATACCTATCAATGGGGGCTGGCGATACAACTATGGCAATATGTTTTATGTGCAACTGGTAACGCAGTATCTTGTCACAACAGAGTTTGATGATGATACGGTACAAGCCATCATGGACGAAGCACTGAAATATGAGGGCTGGCGATACGTTTACGGTGGAGCTTCCCCGACTACTTCTTTTGATTGTAGCGGACTGACACAATGGACGTATGGAAAAGCTGGAATTAACTTACCACGAACCGCACAACAGCAATATGATGTGACCCAGCATATCCCACTATCGGAAGCACAAGCTGGCGATTTGGTTTTCTTTCATTCTACCTATAACGCTGGCTCTTATATTACTCATGTTGGGATATACCTTGGCAATAACCGTATGTTTCATGCAGGCGACCCAATCGGTTATGCCGACTTAACAAGCCCCTACTGGCAACAGCATTTAGTGGGAGCAGGACGAATCAAACAATGAGAAAGGAAGATTTAATGATGAAATTTAGAAAAAATCAGAATAAAGAAAAACAGATACCAAAGGAAAAGAAACCTCGTGTCTATAAGGTCAATCCTCATAAAAAGGTTGTGATTGCCTTGTGGGTACTTTTAGGGCTTAGTTTCAGCTTTGCGATATTCAAGCACTTTACAGCTATAGATACTCATACTATTCACGAAACAACTATCATAGAAAAGGAATACGTTGATACTCATCATGTAGAAAATTTTGTAGAGAACTTTGCGAAAGTCTACTATTCATGGGAGCAATCCGATAAGTCCATTGATAATCGAATGGAAAGTCTAAAAGGCTATCTGACAGATGAACTTCAAGCTCTCAATGTTGATACAGTACGCAAAGATATTCCTGTATCGTCTTCTGTAAGAGGATTTCAGATATGGACGGTAGAGCCAACTGGCGACAATGAGTTTAATGTAACCTACAGTGTAGACCAGCTCATTACAGAGGGAGAAAATACAAAGACCGTCCACTCTGCTTATATAGTGAGTGTCTATGTAGATGGTTCTGGAAATATGGTACTGGTTAAGAATCCGACCATTACCAACATACCTAAGAAATCAAGTTATAAACCAAAAGCCATTGAAAGTGAGGGGACGGTTGATTCCATTACAACCAATGAAATCAATGAGTTTTTAACGACGTTCTTCAAGCTCTATCCTACAGCGACAGCCAGTGAACTTTCCTACTATGTGAATGACGGGATATTAAAACCAATCGGAAAAGAGTACATCTTTCAAGAACTGGTAAATCCTATTCACAATCGTAAGGATAATCAAGTCACGGTATCGCTGACAGTGGAGTATATCGACCAGCAGACCAAAGCAACGCAGGTATCTCAATTTGATTTGGTACTTGAAAAGAACGGGAGTAATTGGAAGATTATAGAATAACAAATATTGGTACATTATTACAGCTATTTTGTAATCACGTACTCTCTTTGATAAAAAATTGGAGATTCCTTGACAAATATGCTCTTACGTGCTATTATTTAAGTATCTATTTAAAAGGAGTTAATAAATATGCGGCAAGGTATTCTTAAATAAACTGTCAATTTGATAGCGGGAACAAATAATTAGATGTCCTTTTTTAGGAGGGCTTAGTTTTTTGTACCCAGTTTAAGAATACCTTTATCATGTGATTCTAAAGTATCCAGAGAATATCTGTATGCTTTGTATACCTATGGTTATGCATAAAAATCCCAGTGATAAGAGTATTTATCACTGGGATTTTTATGCCCTTTTGGGCTTTTGAATGGAGGAAAATCACATGAAAATTATTAATATTGGAGTTTTAGCTCATGTTGATGCAGGAAAAACTACCTTAACAGAAAGCTTATTATATAACAGTGGAGCGATTACAGAATTAGGAAGCGTGGACAAAGGTACAACGAGGACGGATAATACGCTTTTAGAACGTCAGAGAGGAATTACAATTCAGACAGGAATAACCTCTTTTCAGTGGGAAAATACGAAGGTGAACATCATAGACACGCCAGGACATATGGATTTCTTAGCAGAAGTATATCGTTCATTATCAGTTTTAGATGGGGCAATTCTACTGATTTCTGCAAAAGATGGCGTACAAGCACAAACTCGTATATTATTTCATGCACTTAGGAAAATGGGGATTCCCACAATCTTTTTTATCAATAAGATTGACCAAAATGGAATTGATTTATCAACGGTTTATCAGGATATTAAAGAGAAACTTTCTGCCGAAATTGTAATCAAACAGAAGGTAGAACTGTATCCTAATATGTGTGTGACGAACTTTACCGAATCTGAACAATGGGATACGGTAATAGAGGGAAACGATGACCTTTTAGAGAAATATATGTCCGGTAAATCATTAGAAGCATTGGAACTCGAACAAGAGGAAAGCATAAGATTTCAGAATTGTTCCCTGTTCCCTGTTTATCACGGAAGTGCAAAAAACAATATAGGGATTGATAACCTTATAGAAGTGATTACGAATAAATTTTATTCATCAACACATCGAGGTCAGTCTGAACTTTGCGGAAAAGTTTTCAAAATTGAGTATTCGGAAAAAAGACAACGTCTTGCATATATACGCCTTTATAGTGGCGTACTGCATTTGCGAGATTCGGTTAGAGTATCAGAAAAAGAAAAAATAAAAGTTACAGAAATGTATACTTCAATAAATGGTGAATTATGTAAGATTGATAGAGCTTATTCTGGAGAAATTGTTATTTTGCAAAATGAGTTTTTGAAGTTAAATAGTGTTCTTGGAGATACAAAACTATTGCCACAGAGAAAAAAGATTGAAAATCCGCACCCTCTACTACAAACAACTGTTGAACCGAGCAAACCTCAACAAAGGGAAATGTTACTTGATGCACTTTTAG
>NZ_CAUPII010000023.1:0-31149 GCF_963511325.1 uncultured Streptococcus sp. | reverse complement strand
TCAAGAAAATAGAGGAGAAAAAGGAGGAGGAAAATAAACCTACTTTTGATGTATCGAAAAAGAAAGAAAAAACACAATCTGATTCAACTAATGATGTCAACAGTATTGTTTCTGATGAAATGATTAAAAACTTTGAAAATAAGAAGGAAGTTTATCTTAATGAACCAGAGAATATAGCTAATAAACATACTAACATTGATAGTAAGTCGGATACTAACCATTCTGATAGGTTGCCAAAAACTGGAACAGTTAGCGAAATCTTCACGTTATTAGTTGCCGGAATAATATTTACCGTAGGTGCATTTCTTGGATTGAAGAAAAAAGATCAAGATTAAGACAAAAGCTATAGATAAAAAAAGGTTTATTTACTGTGATTAACTAGTGTGATGATGAAACAGTTTTGTGAAAATAGCCATTTTTAACTCAATTAGTTAGTTTGCTTTGATAGTGATACCCTTTTTGGATTTATGAATGGACTTAGTTTAGGTAAGTAATGAATTGATTGAAAGGGTTAGTATTGACAAATATGGATCACGTTGATTAGAAAATAGAGTCTACCAAAATTTAAATTATAAACCATGACATGAGAAAACGAGCATCTCCAAGAACGGAAATGCTCGTTTTTGAGATTTAGAAGCTAGTTTTTTATGTAGCTTCTTATTTTTGTAGTTTAAATTTATAAATCATTTTAGACAAGTTCACTGATTGAAGTGAAGTCACGATCCAAGCCTTCTGCAACTGGTTGGCTGGTGAGGTATCCTTGATAGGTTGTTACACCTTCAAGCAAGCCTGCGTTTTCAAGGATAGCTTTCTTAAATCCTTTTCCTGCCAAGGCTTCGATATAAGGAAGAGTCACATTTGTAAGGGCAATCGTAGATGTGCGAGCAACTGCTCCAGGAATGTTGGCAACGGCATAGTGAAGAACACCATGTTTTTCATAGACAGGTTCATCATGGGTTGTCACACGGTCAGCTGTCGCTATAACACCACCTTGGTCTACAGCAACGTCAACGATGACAGAACCAGGACGCATTTGTTTGACCATTTCATCTGTTACCAATTTCGGAGCTTTGGCACCAGGAATCAAGACAGCACCGATAACAACGTCTGCTTCACGTACACTTGCTTCGATATTAAATGGGTTAGACATCAAAGTTTGGATTTGGTGACCAAAGACGTCTTCCAAGACTGAGAGGCGTTTAGCGCTGATATCTAGAATGGTTACTTGAGCTCCCAAACCAAGAGCGATACGAGCTGCGTGCGTACCAACCACACCACCACCGATGATGGTTACTTTTCCTTTAGGAACACCAGGAACACCACCGAGTAGAACTCCTGAACCGCCAGCTTGTTTCGTCAAGAAGTGGGCTCCGATTTGGACTGCCATACGACCAGCAACCTCACTCATTGGAACGAGAAGAGGAAGTTGTCCTTGAATATCACGGACTGTCTCATAAGCAACCCCAGTTGTTTTAGCTGCAAGCATAGCATCTGCCAATTCTGGAGCAGCTGCCATGTGCAAGTAGGTGAAGAGAAGTAAATCCTCACGCAAGAACTGGTACTCACTAGCAAGCGGTTCCTTAACTTTAACAACCAATTCTGCAGCCCAGGCTTCAGCAGCAGTTGCGACAATTTCTGCTCCTTGCTTTTCATAGTCAGCATCAGTAAAACCAGATCCAAGTCCAGCATTTGTTTCGATGAGGACACGGTGGCCACGACCAACGAGACTTTGTACACCAGCAGGTGTCAAAGCAACACGATTTTCATTATTTTTAATTTCCTTAGGAATTCCAATTAGCATAGGATAACTCACTTTCTATTACGCTGTTTCAATTTATGTATCACATCATTCTTCAGAGTTTTTGTGATGACTTTATTGTATATGAAACCGCTTTAAAAGGCAAGGGAAATTATTGATTTGTATTGTATTTTTTGTTAAGCTTTTAGAAAATAAACTTAATTTAGTGAGGGAAAAGCTGCGTGATTATTTATGAAGATACCAATATAGATTCTTCTCTTATTCACTTTACATCGGCATTTAATATCTATGCGGGACGATGGGAGATTATTGGTGACTATAGAAGAAGGGAGGAGTATTTACAGTATTTGATTTCGCAATTATATGATTATTCAACTAAAAATAAATTCAATCTATATTTAGTATTAGGAGATGATTGCTTTAATGATAATACTAGAATATCCCAATATTATAAACTTTGGAAATTGCTAAAAAAGCAACACCTGGAAGTTAGGAATGCAATTTATTCTCAAGAGATTATGATTACGAAGAATGATAAAGTGAAATTTTTTGGTGGAATTCAAGTATTAGGTAGAGAGTCTGTTTCAGATATTGTTTCAATCTTGCTAGCAAAACAAACAGCTCATTTATTATTGTTGCCGGAGGGACTTAAAGTTACCACTTTTTTACAGTCAGGTTTTTCAAAAACAATAGCAGAAAATAGTGAGTATATTGAGAATGTGGTTGGTAGTGGTGGAATAGTTTTATTTCGTGAAGGCTATTTTGACGATAGGAACACAGGCTTTGTAGGTTTTGGAGGATTCCCCTTAATTACTAAAGATTTATTTGGAAAATAGGTAACAATAATTGGAAGTTTATGAGTGAAACTATGAGAGTAACATTTTTATAATGAGAAAATATCTTTGAAAGAAGTGTTTTTTCATTGTTCACATGAAAAACTTGTAAACCTATTTCTTTTATGTTATTCTTTTAGCAATCTATTTTGAGAGGTGCAATCATGGAATCACTATTTATCAAACTAGCCAAGTATCCAATTATCGAAACAGAACGCTTAGTACTTAGACCTGTAACACTTGATGATGCAGAAGCCATGTTTGAATATGCTTCAGACAAGGAAAATACGCGATTTACTTTTCCAACCAATCAAAGTCTAGAGGAAACTAAGAACAATATTGCCCAGTTTTATCTAGCCAATCCATTGGGACGATGGGGAATTGAACTAAAAAGTACTGGAGAATTTATCGGAACCATTGATCTGCACAAGATGGATACTGTTCTTAAGAAGGCAGCCATTGGTTACATTATCAATCAAAAATATTGGAATCAAGGTTTGACGACAGAAGCCAACAGAGCTGTAATTGAACTGGCTTTTGAAAAGATTGGGATGAATAAGTTGACGGCCCTTTATGATAAGGATAATCCTGCGTCAGGAAAAGTCATGGAGAAATCAGGTATGCACTTCTCCCACGAAGAACCATATGCTAGAATGGACTATAAAGAACTAGGACGAATTGTAACACGTGTACATTACATTTTAACCAAGGAAGATTATTTTGCAAATAAGTAAGCAGTTGAAAAGATTTTTCAGCTGTTTTTTCTTTCTCTTACGAATAAGCTAAGAGAGGAGAAAATATGGAAGAACTTATTGAGAAAATCAAAGAATATAAAATCATTGTCATCTGTGTTAGTTTGGGTTTGGTCTTGGGGGGATTTTTACTCCTAAAACCAGTCGCTCAAACACCTGCTAAGGAAAGTAATTTGCAGTCTGAAGTTACAGCTGTTTCAAAGGATTCGACGGATGAAAAGGAAGATGGAAATCAGAAGGAAGAAGTAGTGGATCAAGATCTGATTACTGTCGATGTCAAAGGCGCTGTCAAAACACCTGGAATCTATGATTTGCCAGTTGGAAGTCGAATCAATGATGCTGTTCAAAAAGCTGGTGGCTTGACAGATAATGCAGACAGTAAGTCTATCAATCTTGCTCAGAAAATTAGTGACGAAGCACTTGTCTATGTTCCAACTAAGGGAGAAGATACTAGTCAAGCAACACAATCAAATGCTTCTAACAGCAAGGAAAATAAGAAAGTCAATCTCAATAAAGCCAGTTTAGAGGAGCTTAAACAAGTCAAAGGATTAGGTGCTAAACGTGCTCAAGATATTATCGACCATCGTGATTCCAACGGTAAATTTAAGTCAGTTGATGAGCTCAAAAAGGTTTCTGGTATTGGTACAAAAACGATAGAAAAGTTAAAAGAGTATGTTACAGTGGATTAGTCGCTTTCCAATTCCAAAAATCTATCTTAGTTTTCTTTTGCTATGGTTCTACTATGCTATCTTTTCAGCGAGTGTCTTAGCACTTTTGGGCTTTGTTTTTTTACTGGTCTGCCTCTTTTTCCAATTTCCATGGAAGACGGTAACCAAGGTCCTCTTGATTTGCAGCATATTTGGGAGTTGGTTTATTTTTCAAAAATGGCAGCAAGAAGAAGCCAGTCGGAATCTTGTAGACACGGTTGATACAGTGAGAATATTACCGGATACCATCAAAGTAAATGGTGATAGCTTATCTTTTCGTGGCAAGGCTGAGGGCAGACTCTTTCAGGTCTATTATAAACTCCAGTCAGAAGTTGAAAAGGAAAAATTTCAAGATTTATCTGAACTACATGAAATGGTTGTGAAAGGCAAGCTAGCTAGTCCTCAAGGAGTCAGTAATTTTGCGGGTTTTGATTATCGAAACTATCTCAAAACACAAGGAATTTATCAGACTATGACCATATCCGAAATTGTGGAATTAAAGCAAATTTCCAGTTGGGATATTGGAGAAAATCTATCAAGTTTGCGGAGAAAAGCAGTTGTCTGGATAAAAAGGAATTTTCCCGATCCCATGCGCAATTATATGACAGGTCTTTTATTGGGACATTTAGATACAGATTTTGAGGAAATGAATGAACTTTATTCCAGCCTAGGGATTATTCACCTTTTTGCTTTGTCTGGAATGCAAGTGGGATTTTTCATGGATGCTTTTAAAAAGTCACTCTTGCGATTGGGCTTGACACAAGAGAAGTTCAAATGGCTAACTTATCCCTTTTCTTTGTTTTATGCAGGCTTGACAGGATTTTCAGCTTCAGTTATTCGTAGTCTTCTACAAAAGCTATTGGCTCAGCATGGCTTTAAGTCACTGGATAATTTTGCTTTAACGATTCTTATTCTATTTTTAATCATACCGAACTTTTTCTTAACTGCTGGGGGAGTTCTTTCCTGTGCGTATGCCTTTATTCTGACAATGACTGGTGAGGAAGTAGCAGGGATAAAAGGTTTGATTAGAGAGAGTTGTATTATTTCCTTGGGAATTCTGCCAATTTTATCTTTTTACTTTTCTGAATTTCAACCGTGGTCCATTCTTTTGACCTTTGCTTTTTCATTATTATTTGATATGGTTCTGTTACCACTCTTATCGATTCTCTTCTGTCTGTCATTTATATATCCCATCACCCAGTTCAACTTTCTATTTGAATGGCTAGAAAACATCATACGATATATTTCTCAGCTATCTACGAGACCTCTTGTTTTTGGTCAGCCGAGTCTTTGGATTTTAATCCTTCTTTTGATTACTTTAGCTCTCATCTACGACTATCGAAAGAATGTGAAAAAAATATCTATACTTGTTATAGTTGCCATCTCACTCTTTTTAGTAACCAAGCATCCACTAGAAAATGAAATCACAGTCCTAGATATGGAACAGGGACGAAGCATTTTCCTAAGAGACATGACAGGAAAGACCATACTACTGGATGTTGGTGAAAAGCTAGCAGTTGAAAAGAAAGAAGTCTGGCAGGAGAAAGCTATTACCAGCAATGCCAAACGTAGTTTAATTCCTTATCTGAAAAGTCGAGGAGTGGCCAAGATTGATCAGCTGGTTTTAACGACTAGTGATACTAAGCAGTTAGATCATGTGTTAGAAATGAGTAAAGCCTTCGAGCTTGAAGAGATCCTAGTAACTGAAGAAACATTATCTAAAAGAGAATTTATGGATAAGCTGAAGGAGAGAAAAGTCAACCTACGTTCAATTAAAAAAGGAGACAGCTTATTTGTTTTTGGGAGTAGTTTGGAAGTAATCGAAACTCAAAATAAGGATAAAAATGATTCAATTACAATGTATGGAAAGTTACTAAACCAAACCTTTCTAGTTACTGGAAATATAGAGGAGAAGTTTTTAACGAGTCATTATCCAAAACTCCAAGCAGATGTAGTGATAACTCATCAGCAAGCATCGAAGAAAAAGACAGATATCGAAATCTTCAAAAATGTACACCCAAAAATCACGGTTATTTCGGTAGACAAGAAGAAAAAATTCAAAGAAAAAAATGGGGAAAGTAACCAAGAACTTGGGAATTCTATATACCAAACGAATCAAAAGGGCGCCATTCGTTTCAAGGGATGGACTACTTGGAATGTTGAAACTGTTCAATAACGTTTTCAGAGAAAACTAAACATTAAAATTGTCTAAACAATCATTCAAGGCTTGATTTTGAATCCTGTTTACTATAAAATAGTTAAGATTGGTGTCAAACTTTTATATTGCAAATAGGAGAAAAAATGACAAAAACTTTGAAACGTCCTGAGGTTCTATCACCTGCAGGAACTCTTGAAAAACTAAAAGTAGCTGTTCAATACGGAGCAGATGCTGTCTTTATCGGTGGTCAGGCCTATGGTCTACGTAGCCGTGCGGGAAACTTTACTTTCGAACAAATGGAAGAAGGAGTTCAGTTCGCGGCTAAGTATGGAGCTAAGGTTTATGTGGCTGCCAATATGGTTATGCACGAAGGAAATGAAAAAGGTGCCGGAGAATGGTTCCGTAAGTTGCGTGATATTGGTATTGCAGCGGTTATCGTTTCTGACCCTGCCTTAATCATGATTGCAGCAACAGAAGCACCAGGACTTGAAATCCACCTTTCAACACAAGCTAGTGCGACCAACTATGAAACTCTTGAATTCTGGAAAGAACTTGGATTGACGCGTGTTGTTTTGGCGCGTGAGGTTTCTATGGAAGAGTTGGCAGAAATCCGTAAACGTACAGATGTAGAAATCGAAGCATTCGTACATGGTGCGATGTGTATTTCCTACTCTGGTCGTTGTACGCTCTCTAACCATATGAGTATGCGTGATGCTAACCGTGGTGGATGTTCACAATCTTGCCGTTGGAAATATGACCTTTACGATATGCCATTTGGTAAAGAGCGTAAGAGTCTTAAGGGAGAAATTCCTGAAGAGTTCTCCATGTCTGCGGTTGATATGTCTATGATTGACCATATCCCAGATATGATTGAAAATGGTGTGGACAGTCTTAAAATTGAAGGACGTATGAAGTCTATCCACTATGTTTCAACAGTGACAAACTGCTACAAGGCTGCCGTTGATGCTTATCTTGAGAGCCCTGAAAAGTTTGAGGCTATTAAGCAAGACTTGATTGATGAAATGTGGAAGGTGGCTCAACGTGAATTGGCTACAGGTTTCTACTATGGGACACCATCTGAAAATGAACAACTGTTCGGTGCTCGTCGTAAGATTCCAGAATACAAGTTTGTTGCTGAAGTAGTATCTTATGATGATGCAACGCAAACAGCAACTATTCGCCAACGTAACGTTATCAACGAAGGAGACCAAGTTGAGTTTTATGGCCCAGGTTTCCGCCATTTTGAAACTTATATCGAAGACCTTCATGATGCCAAAGGTAACAAGATTGACCGTGCACCAAATCCAATGGAACTTTTAACTATCAAGGTTCCACAACCAGTACAAGCAGGTGATATGGTCCGTGCTTTGAAAGAAGGTTTGATTAATCTTTACAAAGAAGATGGAACAAGCGTTACAGTTCGTGCCTAGATAAGGAAAGTCAATGGTTCAAGCTCATGGATTACTAGTAGATGATGAAAGCAGATGTGTTCATTACCATAGTGATAAAGATATCGTAGCGCTCCAGTGTAATGAGTGTAAGAAATACTATGCCTGTTATCAGTGTCACAATACGCTAGAGGAGCACACATTTTCTCCCTATCCTTTAAGACTTAAACAGAATAAACCTATCTTATGTGGTTCCTGTAAGACGACCCTAACTTATGAGGAATATACAGAGAAAGGAAACTGTCCTCACTGTAAAGCTGCATTCAATCCAGCTTGCCAGAGCCACCATTTATATTATTTTAAATAAGAAACGATAAATCCAAGTTGTAAAACTTGGATTTTTCTTTTCAGAAAAATAGGAAAGATAAGGAAAATAACCTGAAAAGACATTAAAATTTTCTATATGATTGTCTTGAAAATCGTAAAAATAGAAATAAATGATTAGAAACGCTTTCAATGCTAGTAAAAAGTTGACAAAAGCAAATTTTAGGACTAAACTAGGGAAGTAAATTTAATTTTAAAAAGGAGAATTCGTCATGAATTTAACATTTTTCGGTCTATGTCTTGCCTGTATGGGTGTATCTCTTGCAGAAGGATTTTTGATGAACGGTTTGTTCAAATCTGCAGCACGCCAACCAGATATCATCCCTCAATTGCGTAGTTTGATGATCATGGGGATTGCCTTTATCGAAGGAACTTTCTTTGTAACCTTGGCGATGTCATTCGTTATCAAATAGACAACTCTATTTAGAAATGGAGGTGTCAAACCATGGAAGAAAGTTTGAATCCAACCGTTAATATTGGACCAATATCCTTTGATTTGACCCTGCTTGCCATGTCTCTTGTAACTGTTTTGATGGTTTTTGCCTTTGTCTACTGGGCAAGTCGTAAAATGGCCATCCGTCCAAAGGGCAAACAGAATGCTCTTGAGATGATTTATGACTTTGTGATTGGTTTTACAAAACCAAACATTGGAGATTCATATATCAAGGATTATTCCTTGTTCTTGTTCTCTCTATTTCTGTTTATCTTGGTTGCCAACAATATTGGCTTAATGGCAAAAGTACAAACAACAAACGGTTATAACTTGTGGACTTCCCCAACAGCCAACCTTGGATACGATTTATCCCTCTCCTTATTGATCACTTTGATCGCCCATGTAGAAGGAATTCGTCGTAGAGGCGTTAAAGAATATTTGAGAGCATTTGTTACTCCTGGCTTTATGACTCCGATGAACGTTTTAGAAGAGTTCACCAATTTTGCCTCCTTGGCGATTCGGATTTACGGAAATATTTTCGCCGGTGAGGTCTTGGCAGGATTGTTATTAGCCTTGTCACAATATGCCTTTTATTGGTATCCTTTTGCCTTTATTGCAAACATGTTATGGACAGCCTTTTCAATTTTCATTTCATGTATTCAAGCGTATGTATTTACCATGTTGTCTTCTATGTACATTGGTAAAAAGGTAAATGGTGAGGAAGAGTAAGTAGAGGAGGATTAGAAGATGGATTTAACTATTAGTACCATTATCGGTGACTTTATTCTTATCGCTGGTTCCTTCCTTTTATTAATTTTTTTAGTTAAGAAATATGCTTGGGGAAATATTACCAGTATTTTGGATCAACGTGCTGAAAAGATTTCTTCAGATATTGATGGTGCTGAGGAAGCTCGTAAAAAGGCTGAGGAACTAGCAAGTAAGCGAGAGGCTGAGCTAGCAGGTAGCCGTACCGAAGCTAAAACGATTATCGAGAATGCAAAGGAAACAGCTGAAAAGAGCAAATCAGATATTCTGGCTGAAGCTAAGCTAGAAGCTGGTCGCTTGAAAGAAAAAGCTAACCAAGAAATTGCGCAAAACAAAGCTGAGGCTTTACAAAGCGTTAAAGGTGAGGTAGCAGATTTGACAGTTAGTCTAGCTGGAAAAATCATCTCACAAAACCTTGACGGTCATGCCCATAAAGAACTCATTGATCAGTATATTGATCAGCTAGGAGAAGCTTAATGGACAAAAAGACAGTAAAGGTAATTGAAAAATACAGCATGCCTTTTGTCCAATTGGTGATTGAAAAAGGAGAAGAAGATTCTATCTTCTCAGACTTGACCCAGATTAAGCAAGTCGCTGAAGAAACAGACTTGCCTTCTTTTTTGGCTCAGGTAGATGTTGATGAGTCTGACAAGGAAAAAACAGTAAGTTTCTTCCAAGATTCAGCATCACCATTATTACAAAACTTCATTCAAGTTCTGTTGTACAATCATCGTTCAAATCTTTTTTATGATGTGATTGTAGATTGTTTAAACCGTCTTGAGAGAGAAACGAATCGTTTTGAAGTAACGATTATGTCTGCTCATCCTCTAACGGATGAACAGAAAGACCGTTTGCTTCCAATTATAGAGAAAAAGATGTCTTTAAAAGTGCGTAGCATTAAAGAAGAAATCGACGATAGTTTAATCGGTGGTTTTGTTATTATCGCCAATCACAAGACAATTGATGTTAGTATTAAACAACAACTTAAAGTTGTTAAGGAAAATTTGAAATAGAAAGTGGTGTTCTTTTGGCAATTAACGCACAAGAAATCAGCGCTTTAATTAAGCAACAAATTGAAAATTTCAAACCCAATTTTGATGTGACTGAAACTGGTGTTGTAACCTACATCGGTGACGGAATTGCGCGTGCTCATGGCCTAGAAAATGCCATGAGTGGAGAGTTGTTGATTTTTGAAAACGGCTCTTATGGTATGGCGCAAAACTTAGAATCAACTGATGTTGGTATTATCATCCTTGGAGACTTTACAGATATCCGCGAAGGCGATACCATTCGTCGTACAGGAAAAATCATGGAAGTTCCAGTTGGTGATAGCTTGATTGGACGTGTCGTGGATCCACTTGGTCGTCCAGTAGATGGACTTGGTCCAATCGACACAAACAAAACTCGTCCAGTTGAAGCACCAGCTCCTGGTGTTATGCAACGTAAATCAGTATCAGAACCATTGCAAACTGGTTTGAAAGCTATTGATGCCCTTGTTCCAATCGGTCGTGGACAACGTGAGTTGATTATCGGTGACCGTCAAACAGGGAAAACTACCATCGCTATCGATGCAATCTTGAACCAAAAAGGTCAAGATATGATTTGTATCTATGTAGCGATTGGTCAAAAAGAATCAACAGTTCGTACACAAGTAGAAACACTTCGTCAGTACGGAGCCTTGGATTACACAATCGTCGTGACAGCGTCAGCTTCCCAACCTTCACCATTGCTTTTCCTTGCACCTTATGCAGGGGTTGCTATGGCGGAAGAATTTATGTACCAAGGTAAGCACGTATTGATTGTTTATGATGACTTATCTAAACAAGCGGTAGCTTATCGTGAACTTTCTCTCTTGCTCCGTCGTCCACCAGGTCGTGAAGCCTTCCCAGGGGATGTATTCTACCTTCATAGCCGTCTACTTGAACGTTCAGCTAAAGTTTCGGATGAATTGGGTGGAGGATCTATCACAGCCCTTCCGTTTATCGAGACACAAGCTGGAGATATCTCAGCCTATATCGCTACAAACGTAATCTCTATTACGGATGGACAAATCTTCCTAAGTGATAGTCTCTTTAATGCAGGTATCCGTCCAGCTATTGATGCGGGTTCTTCCGTATCTCGTGTTGGTGGTTCTGCACAGATAAAGGCCATGAAGAAAGTTGCTGGTACACTCCGTATCGACCTTGCTTCATACCGTGAGTTAGAAGCCTTCACTAAATTTGGTTCTGATTTGGATGCAGCTACTCAGGCTAAATTGAACCGTGGTCGTCGTACTGTTGAAGTATTGAAACAACCTGTTCACAAACCATTACCTGTTGAGAAACAAGTTACTATTCTCTATGCTTTGACCCATGGTTTCTTGGATACAATTCCTGTAGACGATATCGTTCGTTTCGAAGAAGAGTTCCATATGTTCTTTGATGCTCAACATCCTGAAATTTTGGAAACCATTCGTGAAACAAAAGACTTGCCAGATGAAGCAGTCTTGGATGCTGCGATTACTGAGTTTCTCAATCAATCAAGCTTCCAATAAGAATAGAGGTGTCAGATGGCAGTATCTCTAAATGATATTAAAACAAAAATCGCCTCAACAAAAAATACTAGTCAAATCACTAACGCAATGCAGATGGTTTCTGCAGCTAAGTTAGGTCGTTCTGAAGAAGCAGCACGTAACTTCCAAGTTTATGCACAAAAAGTACGTAAACTGGTTACAGATATCCTTCACGGAGATGGCGCTGGCGGATCAACAAACCCAATGTTGATTAGTCGCCCCGTCAAAAAAACAGGCTATATCGTCATTACATCTGACCGTGGTCTTGTTGGAGGATATAATTCTTCAATCTTAAAAGCTGTCATGGAAATCCAGCAAGAATACCATCCTTCAGGTGATGATTTTGAAGTCATCTGTATTGGTGGTATGGGAGCCGATTTCTTCAAATCACGCGGTATTCAACCAATCTATGAATTGCGTGGACTTGCGAGTCAACCGAGCTTTGATGAAGTTCGTAAGATTATCTCTAAAACGATTGAAATGTATCAAAATGAACTTTTTGATGAGCTCTACGTTTGCTACAACCACCACGTAAATACATTGACAAGTCAAATGCGTGTAGAACAGATGCTTCCAATCGTGGACTTGGATCCAAATGAAGCAGATGATAACTATAGCTTGACATTTGACCTTGAAACAAGTCGTGAAGAAATCTTGGATCAATTGCTGCCACAGTTTGCAGAAAGTATGATTTATGGTGCTATTATTGATGCCAAGACAGCTGAAAATGCTGCTGGTATGACAGCCATGCAAACAGCGACTGATAATGCCAAAAAAGTGATTAATGATTTGACAATCCAGTATAACCGTGCCAGACAGGCGGCGATTACACAAGAAATCACAGAAATTGTGGCAGGAGCTAGTGCCTTAGAATAGGCTCTAGTCCAGCTCGTATGAAAATGAACTTATACTTAATGAAAATCAAAGAGCAAACTAGGAAGCTAGCCGCAGGCTGTACTTGAGTACGGTAAGGCGACGCTGACGTGGTTTGAATTTGATTTTCGAAGAGTATTAGGACCTAGTCATTCTAGGAACCGACAGTATCTTATATAGAATAGGAGAAGGAGATGAGTTCAGGTAAAATTGCTCAGGTTATCGGACCCGTTGTAGACGTTTTGTTTGCAGCTGGAGAAAAACTACCTGAGATTAACAATGCACTTGTCGTCTACAAAAATGACGAAGAGAAAACAAAAATCGTCCTTGAAGTAGCCTTAGAGTTGGGGGATGGTATGATTCGTACCATCGCCATGGAATCAACAGATGGTTTGACTCGTGGAATGGAAGTATTGGACACAGGTCGTCCAATCTCTGTACCAGTAGGTAAAGAAACCTTGGGACGTGTCTTCAATGTTTTGGGAGACACTATTGACTTGGAAGCTCCTTTTGGAGAAGATGCAGAGCGTCAGCCAATTCATAAAAAAGCACCTACTTTTGATGAGTTGTCTACCTCTTCAGAAATTTTAGAAACAGGGATTAAGGTTATCGACCTTCTTGCCCCATATCTTAAAGGTGGTAAGGTCGGGCTCTTCGGTGGTGCCGGAGTTGGTAAGACTGTCTTGATTCAAGAGTTGATTCACAACATTGCCCAAGAACACGGTGGTATTTCAGTATTTACTGGTGTTGGGGAACGTACTCGTGAAGGGAACGACTTATATTGGGAAATGAAGGAATCAGGCGTTATCGAGAAAACAGCCATGGTATTTGGTCAGATGAATGAGCCACCAGGAGCACGTATGCGTGTTGCCCTTACTGGTTTGACAATCGCTGAATACTTCCGTGATGTAGAAGGTCAAGACGTTCTTCTCTTTATTGACAACATTTTCCGTTTCACACAAGCTGGTTCAGAAGTATCTGCCCTTTTGGGCCGTATGCCATCAGCCGTTGGTTACCAACCAACTCTCGCAACAGAAATGGGTCAATTACAAGAACGGATCACTTCAACTAAGAAAGGTTCTGTAACCTCTATCCAGGCTATCTACGTGCCAGCGGATGACTATACTGATCCAGCGCCAGCAACAGCCTTCGCTCACTTGGATTCAACTACCAACTTGGAACGTAAATTGGTTCAATTGGGTATCTACCCAGCCGTTGATCCACTTGCTTCGAGCTCTCGTGCTTTAGCGCCTGAAATCGTTGGAGAAGAACACTACGCAGTTGCTGCTGAAGTTAAACGTGTCCTTCAACGTTACCATGAGTTGCAAGATATCATTGCGATCCTTGGTATGGATGAACTTTCTGATGAAGAAAAAACTTTGGTTGCTCGTGCCCGTCGTATTCAGTTCTTCCTTTCACAAAACTTCAACGTTGCGGAACAATTTACTGGTCAACCAGGTTCTTATGTTCCAGTAGCGGAAACAGTTCGTGGATTTAAGGAAATTCTTGAAGGAAAACACGATCATCTCCCAGAAGATGCCTTCCGTGGAGTAGGTTCAATCGAAGATGTTATTGCTAAGGCTGAAAAAATGGGATTTTAAGAGGTGATCTATGGCTCAGTTAACTGTCCAGATCGTGACACCAGATGGTCTCGTCTATGATCACCATGCCAGCTTTGTATCAGTTCGAACTCTGGATGGTGAGATGGGGATCTTGCCACGACATCAAAATATGATTGCGGTATTAGCAGTTGATGAAGTTAAAGTCAAACGTATTGATGATGATTCTCATGTCAACTGGATAGCAGTAAATGGAGGAATCATCGAGATTGCAAATGATGTGATTACTATCATTGCAGACTCAGCTGAGCGTGCTCGTGATATCGATATTAGCCGTGCAGAACGTGCCAAACTTCGTGCAGAACGTGAAATTGAAGAAGCACAAGACAAACACTTGATTGACCAAGAGCGTCGTGCTAAGATTGCATTACAACGTGCTATTAACCGAATCAATGTCGGAAATAAACTATAAAAAAATGAGGTTGGGACAAAAAGATCCCGACCTCACTTTTTATTATGTGACTTTCAGTCCGTCTCGCTCCGTTAGTTGCGAGACAAAAAAACCACCCGCTATGCGGGTGCGCATCGAAGGTTATACCAAAAAACTCCAAACGCGATACAATTAAGGTGTTCAAGCCAATTGTAAAGCGAAAGGAGAAAAATATGGCTCAAAAAGCACATAGTTTATCACACACAAAATGGATGTGTAAATATCACATTGTGTTCACCCCTAAGTATAGATGAAAAGTGATCTATAATCAATATCGAAGTAGTTTGGGAGAAATATTCCATAGATTATGTAGTTATAAAGGTGTTGAGATTATCGAGGGCCATTTAATGCCAGATCATGTTCATATGTTGGTAAATATTCCACCTAGAATTAGTATTTCAAGTTTCATGGGATATTTAAAAGGTAAAAGCGCTCTAATGATGTTCGATAAACACGCAAATCTGAAATATAAGTTTGGAAATCGACATTTTTGGGCAGAGGGATATTATGTGAGTACAGTTGGCCTCAATGAAGCCACAATAAAGAAATAGATTCAGGAACAAGAGCGAAAAGATATTGCTTTAGATAAGTTGAGTGTAAAAGAATATGAAGATCCCTTTAGGGATAGTGGCAAGTAGTACATATGCCTCTTTGAGAGGCTTGTGACGAGTCAAAATGCAATAAGGCTTGAACAAAGTGAAAGCCAGCGTCTTTAGGCGCTGGCTAGTTATCTGGGCTTATAGCCCTGGTACAAACCACCCGTTTGACGGGTGGTCATGATTAGCAATCAAACTTTGACGTGGTAGCTGATTGACTTTTTATTCGTCTTTTAGACTCCAAAAAGCTCCTAATCATCCTCGCGGGGCTGGGACTACGAAATCGAGACTTTGTCTATCGATTTCTGTCCCACCGCCATTTTTCTATGTTTAAAAGGTGACGCAAACCGCTTCAGGTACGTGAAAGTCATTGGAAAGTTCTGCAAGACGACCAGTTTCTGGATTGCGTTTAAATACTGTTGCATTATCAGAATCCTGATGAACAGCGATGAGAAATTCTTGGTCTGGTGAGAGAATAAAATCTCGAGGAGTTTTTCCGTTTGTAGGAACGAATTCCAACAATTCTAAACTGCCATCAGCTAGAATAGTGTAGACTACAATAGAATCGTGACCACGGTTTGATGCGTAAAGATATTTTCCATCTTCTGAGAGACGAATTGCAGCAGTTCCATTAAAGTCATTAAATCCTTCAGGGAGTGTAGAAATAACCTGCATTTTTTCAAATGCACCAACACCATCATAAATCAATACTTCAATTGTACTATTGAGTTCACAGATGAGATAAGCAATCTTGTAGTGGTTATGAAAAACAAGGTGACGTGCACCAGCACCAGGGCTACAGTTGTAAGTAGCTAGCTTATTTAGTTTTCCTTCTGGATTGACATCATAAGTAGTAACCTCATCAGTACCCAAGTCGCAAGTCACTAAATACTGATCTGGTGTTAAATCTGTAAAGTGTACATGTGGAGAAGCTTGATTTTCATGAGGACCATGACCGCTATGTTGAACTGTATCAGCCAATTCAAGACTACCATCTTTTTTTCGTTTATAGACCAGAACTTGTCCCTTATGATAGTTAGCACCGTATACTAGGCCACGTTTTTCATCGACAGCAACATAACAGTGAGGGGTACCTTCTGTTACAACATGGTTAAGCAAAGTACCATCAGTTTGATAGGCAGCAATTCCCCCTTGTCCGTCTTTGCTACCGACTGTGTAGAGGTGATTTTCTTGATCAAATGCAAGATAGGTAGGACTTGGTTCAGTAGCAAATAGTTTAAGATTTGATAATTGCCCAGTCTCTGTATCAAAATCAGCTTGATAAATCCCTTGGGATAAGCGACGAGTGTAGGTTCCGAAATAAATTATTTCAATCATATCTATACCTCTAAATAAAGATGTTTCTATTATATCATAAATTGGGATAACTGAAGAGAATGGTAGGGAAAAGAATGAAACTTCTAAGTATAAAATTAGTAAAATGCAAGTTGGATTTTTAGAGTTTTCAATCGTCACCTCAACACTTTAAAAACAGTTTATTCTCTGTAAAAATGGTATAATGAAAAGACAAAGGAAAGGAAGTAGATATGGAACAAAAAGAGAAACATTTTAATTTATCTTGGTTTTTTAAATGGTTTTTAGATAATAAGGCTGTTACTGTATTTTTGGTAGCCTTGTTACTAGGTCTCAATATTTTTATTTTAAGTAAGATTAGTTTTTTATTTATCCCTGTCGTTGATTTTTTATCAGTGGTCATGTTACCTGTTATTTTATCAGGATTGCTTTTTTATCTCTTAAACCCACTGGTGGATTTGATGGAGAAGTACAAGATAAATCGTGTCTTAGCCATTAGTATTATCTTTGTCATTATTGCTATACTTCTGATTATTGGTCTGGCTGTCGCGATTCCAAATCTTCAACGTCAAGTAGTTATTTTTGCGCAAAATGTACCAAATTATCTCGAAGATGCTGACAGAGTTATTAATGACCTTGTAACCAAGCGTTTACCAGATGACTTTAGACCACAACTGGAACAGGTTCTGGCTCAGTTTTCAACACAAGCAACTGCTTGGGCAAGTAATATATCTTCTAAGGCTGTGAACTGGGTGAGTGCTCTTATCAGTGGAACGTCACAAGTCATTGTCGCTTTGATTATCATGCCCTTTATGCTCTTTTATCTCCTTAGAGATGGAAAAGGTTTGAGAGATCATATCACTCAGTTCTTACCAAATAAATTGAGAGAACCAGTAGGTAAGGTTCTAACGGATGTGAACCAACAACTTTCTAACTATGTGAGAGGACAAATTACTGTTGCTGTTATCGTGGCGATTATGTTTATCATCTTCTTTAAGATTATTGGTTTGAGATATGCAGTGACTCTTGGTATTACTGCTGGGGTCTTAAATCTTATCCCTTATCTTGGAAGTTTCCTTGCTATGATACCAGCTCTGGTCTTAGGGTTAATTGCTGGACCAGTTATGCTATTGAAAGTTATTATCGTTTTTATCGTAGAGCAGACAATTGAAGGTCGTTTTGTGTCTCCATTGATTTTAGGTAGTCAGCTAAACATCCATCCAATCACTATTCTATTCGTTTTATTGACGTCTGGTTCTATGTTTGGTGTTTGGGGAGTCCTATTGGGAATTCCTGTTTATGCTTCAGCCAAAGTTGTTATTTCAGCTATTTTTGAATGGTATAAAAAAGTTAGTGGTCTGTATGAGTTAGAAGAGGAGGTTGAAGGTGAGCAATAGTCAAGAAATGCTTGAAGCTTTGGATCAGCAAGATTTAACAAGAGCTGATCACTATTTTCAAAAAGCCTTGGGAGAAGATCCTGACGATCTTCTTCTGGAACTGGCTTATTATCTTGAAGGTATTGGTTTTTATCCACAAGCTCGTCAAATCTATGAAAAACTAGCTCCATTATTTCCAGAAGTGAATCTCAATTTAGCTAGTATCGCAAGTGAAGACGGACAAATTGAAGAAGCATTTGCCTATCTAGAAGAAATTCAACCCAATAGCGATTCTTATGTATCTGCTCTTGTTTTAAAGGCTGATTTCTATCAAATGGAAGGATTGACGGATGTAGCTCGCGACAAGCTATTAGAAGCTCTTAATTACTCTGATGATCCTTTATTGATTTTTGGGCTAGCAGAGTTAGATAGTGAACTTGGAAATGATTTAGAAGCGATTAAGGGCTATGCTCAACTGGATAATCGTGAAATATATGAGCAGACAGGGATTTCGACCTATCAACGAATTGGAACTGCCTATGCTCGACTTGGAAAGTTTGAATCAGCCATAGAGTTTTTAGAAAAAGCTTTAGAGTTAGATTATGAAGATCAGACTGCATTTGAATTAGCAAGTCTTTACTTTGATCAAGAGGAATATCACAAGGCAGTTTTATATTTTAAACAGCTGGATACTATTTCTCCAGATTTTGAAGGGTATGAGTATGGTTATAGTCAGGCTCTACATAAGGAACACCAGACTGAGCAAGCCTTACTGATAGCTCAACAAGGTTTGGAAAAAAATCCATTCGAAACACGTTTACTACTCCTTGCTTCACAATTATCTTACGAATTGCATCAACCCGAGCAGGCGGAAGCTTATCTTCTTCAAGCTCAAGAAGATGCGGAAGACCAAGAAGAAGTCCTCTTGCGACTAGCAACCATGTATCAGGAGCAAGAACGGTATGAGGATATTCTAGCCTTAGAAGTATATGAGCCAGAAAATCTCTTGACTAAGTGGATGATTGCACGGAGTTACCAAGAAACTGAAGATTTGGATGTTGCCTATGAATCTTATCAGGCATTGGTTTCAGAACTCAAGGAAAATCCTGAGTTTTTAGAGCAATACATTCATCTATTACGCGAACTTGGAAGGTTTGAAGAAGCAAAAGAACAGATCCAACACTATCTCAAGTTGGTTCCTGATGACATACAGATGCAAGATTTGTATGAACGTTTATGATGATACCAAAATAGTCGTCTTAGCAGGCGATTATTTTTATAAAATGAAAGATTTAAAAATCTATAAATTCCATTATAAAAATGAATAGATACAGTATGAATTTTTAGCATTTTTTTGATATAATTGTTATAGTTAAATTGAAAAAACTCACTCAAAAAGTGAAACATAGAAAGATTTGAATTATGACACAAGTAAAAATCGTAACAGATTCTTCTGTTACCATTGAACCAGAAGTGGTCAAAGAATTAAATATTACCGTCGTTCCGCTCTCTGTAATGATTGATAGTGTTCTTTATTCGGATGCTGATCTTGAAGAAGGGGAATTTCTTCGCTTGATGAAAGAGAGTAAAAATCTGCCTAAAACAAGTCAACCTCCTGTTGGACTCTTTGCTGAGATTTTTGATGAGTTGAGTAAAGACGGTAGTCAAATTTTAGCCATTCATATGTCTCATGCCTTATCAGGAACTGTCGAAGCAGCTCGTCAGGGTGCAAGTTTGTCAACGGCTAATGTAACCGTATTGGATAGTTCTTTTACAGATCAAGCCCTAAAATTTCAAGTGGTTGAAGCAGCTAAGTTAGCTCAAGAAGGACAAAACATAGAAACAATTGTGGCTCATGTTGAAGAAGTCAAGAAAAATACAGAGCTCTACATCGGTGTTTCTACCTTAGAAAACCTTGTAAAAGGTGGCCGTATTGGCCGAGTGACAGGTCTTTTAAGCTCTCTATTAAATATCCGAGTAGTCATGCAGATGAAGGATGACGAATTACAACCAATCGTGAAAGGACGTGGAGCAAAAACCTTTAAGAAATGGTTGGATGAACTAGTTTCAAAACTGTCAGAGTGTTCTGTTTCTGAGATTGGTATTTCCTATTCTGGAACTCGGGACTGGGCAGAAGAGATGAAAGAAATCCTACAACCATTCGTAGACAAATCAATTTCTGTTTTAGAAACAGGTTCGATTATTCAGACACATACAGGTGAAAATGCTTGGGCTATTTTAGTCAGATATGAGTCCTAAAAAAATAAAGAAAATAGCAAGAAATAGCGTTTTTGACTTGACCTACAAGAGAATTTAGGATATGATTGTAATTGTTAATTAGAAAATATTTGGAGGAATTATTAACATGGCAAACAAACAAGATTTGATCGCTAAAGTAGCAGAAGCTACAGAATTGACAAAGAAAGACTCAGCAGCAGCAGTAGATGCTGTATTTGCAGCAGTAGCTGATTACCTTGCAGCTGGTGAAAAAGTTCAATTGATCGGTTTTGGTAATTTCGAAGTTCGTGAGCGTGCAGCACGTAAAGGTCGCAACCCACAAACTGGTAAAGAAATCACTATCGCAGCTTCAAAAGTTCCAGCATTCAAAGCTGGTAAAGCTCTTAAAGACGCTGTTAAATAATGAATTTAGAAAAAGCCTATTGTATCAAGCTTTCTAGCTTGGTCGATAGGCTTTTTTGTAGTTTTGGGGCAAAAAGGGGGCAGGAGAGAACAGTATCTTCTATATCAGTCATAGATTCTAAGATCTACTATTTGTAAGAATGGTGAAGCCGATAAGCCTATCTCAAGTTAGGCTTGCAAAGAAAAGATTTAGGCCATCATCCATACAATTGGCACTAAATGGATAGCAAATAAGGATGGTGAGAAGAGTCTCCTTTCAAGTATTGAGCCCCTTATAGTATTTCTTGACAGAGTTAGTAAAAGGGTTTACAATTATATAAAAGAAGTCAGGAGGAAGTGAAGATGATTATTTCAACTACGGGAATTGAAGGCAAGAAAATCCTAGCCTACAAAGGAATCGTCTTTGGTGAAGTGGTTGCTGGCATTAATATGTTCAAAGATATGGCTGCTGGCTTCCGTAATGTTTTTGGAGGACGAGCTAGTAGTTATGAAGTTGAATTGACTCAAGCTAGGGAAGAAGCTCTAGCAGAAATGATGGAGCGTGCAAGTGAACGTGGAGCAAATGCTATTATAGGTATAAAAATGGACTATGAAACTTTAGGGGCTGAAAATGGTATGCTAATGGTCACTTGTAGTGGTACAGCAGTTGTGGTTGACTCCTAATTTGAAGAAACAAAAAAAAGAACAGTCGGAACTGTTCTTTTTATGATTATTTGAGACCGTATTTTTTGTTGAAACGATCCACGCGTCCATCTGCTTGAGTGAACTTTTGACGTCCAGTATAGAATGGGTGTGAGTCTGATGAAATTTCCACACGGATCAATGGGTAAGTTTCGCCTTCGAACTCAACAGTTTCGTTAGAGCGTTTTGTTGAACCGCTAAGGAATTGGTAACCAGTAGTTGTGTCCATGAAGACAACTGGGCGATATTCTGGATGGATATCTTTTTTCATTTTGCAATATTTCCTTTCTGCCATGGTCTCTTTGCGAGCCATAGATTGTTACCATACTAGTCTAACAGATTATGCTAAGTTTGGCAAGCTTTTTATCTATTTTTTCAGTAAGTTTTTTAATTTTTGGTAGATGACTTCATTTTCCTCTAGGCTATAGGAGTTAGCACCACTTGCAAGTGGGTGACCTCCACCATCATGTTCTTTTGCAACACTATTGATTGGAACGAATTTACTGCGAAGTCGAACGCGATAGTGGCCATCTGCTTGTTCCACAAATATTCCCCAAAGGTTAACAGTATCAATACGACCTGGAGCACCAATAATGGCTGCTGTTTCTGCGTCTGTTACTTGATATGTTTTTAGAATTTCTTGAGTCAGAATGACACGCGCAACACCGTTTTCATCAACTTCTAAGTGATCATAGACATAACCTTGAAGTTTAGCAATTTTAAAGCTCATGGTGTCCATTTTACGTGCTAATTCAGCATAGTCAAAGTTATGTTCTCTTAGTTTACTAGCAATTCGAAGGGTACGAGCAGAAGTAGACGGATAAAGGAAACGGCCGGTATCGCCAATAATTCCAGCACATAGCATTTTAGCTGCATAGTCAGATAATTCAAGATTAGTTGTTTCAGCAAAGTGAGCAATCATCTCACTGGCACTGCTCGAGTTGGTATCTACCCAAACAAGATCTCCGTATACTTCATCATTTGGATGGTGGTCAATTTTAATAATGGTTTCAGCATTGATATAACGTTTATCATCGATACGAGCAGTATTTGCTGTATCACAAATGATAGCAAGTGCCCCTTGATAATCTTTGTCTTCTACCTGATCCATCTTTGTAAGCCATGTTAGGGTAGGTTCATCATAACCGACTACCTTGATTTTTTTTTCTGGGAAATGATGTTCCAGAAGTGCTTTGAGTCCAACCTGACTTCCTAAGGCATCAGGATCGGGTTTCATGTGACGGTGAATGACAATGGTATCGTATGCTTTAATTTTTTCTAAAATTTGATGGCAAATTTCCATAAGTAACCTCAATTCTTTCTCATTTCATTGTAGCACAAGAGTTTTTATTTTTAAAATGAAAAAGATGTGATATAATGGAGGAAGATAAATTGAGGAGGACGATATGGCATTAGCAAAAATTGTATTTGCCAGTATGACCGGTAATACCGAAGAAATTGCAGATATTGTAGCAGATAAATTGCGTGAGTTGGGCTTGGATGTCGATGTTGATGAATGTACAACTGTTGACGCATCTGACTTTCTTGAAGCAGATATCGCAATCGTTGCAACCTACACTTACGGTGATGGAGAATTGCCCGATGAGATGATGGACTTCTACGAAGACCTAGCAGACCTCAACTTGAATGGTAAAATCTACGGAGTGGTCGGCTCAGGAGATACCTTCTACGATGAATTCTGTAAGGCTGTTGATGACTTTGACCGTGTTTTTGTGTCAACAGGGGCAGAAAAAGGTTCAGAGTGTGTCAAAGTTGATCTTTCTGCCGAAGAAGAAGACATTGAACGCTTGGAACAATTCGCAGAAGAATTGGCTGCTAAAGTAGGATAAGTATAAACAAACGTGCGCTGATGCAATCAATCAGTACATTTTTCTTATCGTGAGTTGGGATTTTACTAGCCTATTTGGTGGCTTTTTGATACAATAATTCAAATAAAGGAGGAGACACTATGGATTTAGATAGTATTCGTCAAGAAATTGATCAAATCGATCAAGAGCTTGTAGCCTTGCTGGAAAAACGGATGGTTTGTGTCGGTCAGATTGTAAAATATAAGGAGCAAGAGGGACTCCCTGTGCTCGACCAGGGAAGGGAAAGAGAAGTTCTTGAAAAAGTCGGCTCTCTTGTGATGGATGAGCAGTATCGCTCGACAATTCAAGCCCAGTTTCAAGATATGATGAAACACTCTAGAACTTACCAAGAGGAGGTCAGGGCGCGTGATTAGTCTATCCATCAAGGAAAAAGCAAAACAGTATATGGTACTGACAGGGATGGCCCTCTTCATCGGTCTATTGGTCGGTACCATTGATATGATTTTTGGCCAAGGCCTTCTCCTAATCGGAGATGTTCGAAGCCAGCACTGGCCCTTGATTCTTTTCCTGGCTTTAGCAGGGCTTGTCATCGTTTATCTCTATAAACGTTTTGGTGGCAAGGCATCAAAAGGGATGGGCCTAGTTTTTGATGTTGGACACGCGCGTGAGGAGGAAATCCCCTTGGTCTTGGTGCCTTTGATCATGCTGACGACCTGGATGAGCCACCTCTTTGGTGGTTCGGTTGGTCGGGAAGGCGTAGCTGTTCAGATTGGAGCAACCCTTTCGCATCGTTTTGCCCGTCATATCAAGATAGCCGATGCTTCACGTATTTTTCTTATGACCGGGATGGCAGCAGGTTTTGCGGGGCTCTTTCAGACGCCACTAGCTGCCACCTTCTTTGCCCTTGAAGTTTTGACCGTTGGGGAATTGCAGCTGATTGCTCTCTATCCAGCTCTCATCGCCTCGATCGTGGCGAGCTTCACCTCTCATGCTCTTGGCTTGGAGAAATTTGCTGTGCCACTCAAGGAAACGTTGAGCTGGACACCAGAGACCTTGATCAAAGTTGCCCTTCTTGGCTTGGCTTTTGGCCTCGCTGGGAAGCTCTTTGTAGTTAGTCTTTCTTGGTTGAAAAAAACAGTCGCTCAAGTCTTGCCTAATCCGTATATCCGGATTGCTGTCATTGGGGCTGGTCTCAGCTTAGTCCTCTTGACTCTCCAGCTGACCAAAGTCGGCACTTATAGTGGACTTGGAACCAATCTGATTGATCTAGCCTTTCATCAGGGGACTGCGCAGTCTTATGACTGGATCCTCAAACTTCTCTTTACCGTGGTAACCATCTCTGCTGGATACCAAGGAGGAGAAGTGACACCGCTCTTTGCGATCGGAGCTACGCTTGGCGTCTTTCTCGCACCTATACTGGGTCTTCCAGTCTTGGTCGTTGCAGCTATTGGTTATGCCAGTGTCTTTGGTAGTGCGACCACGACCTTGCTCGCACCGATCTTGATCGGAGGAGAAGCCTTTGGCTATGCCAATCTTCCTTTCTTTGTGATTGCCTGTGCCATAGCCTATTGCCTGCCAAAAGAGTGGAGCATTTATTCCGGTCAAAAAGTTGCAAAAAAGTAGAGAAAAGAGCTTTACAAAACTGAAATTATCTGATATGATAGTTTCTGTGTGTAATGGACGCACAAAAATACAGTTTATCCGCTGAGGAATATTCCTCAAGATTGACAAAGATAGGAGAATAAAATGAATCCATTAATCCAAAGCTTGACTGAAGGTCAACTTCGTACAGATATCCCATCATTCCGTCCTGGTGACACTGTTCGTGTACACGCGAAAGTTGTCGAAGGTAACCGTGAACGTATCCAGATTTTTGAAGGTGTTGTTATCGCACGTAAAGGTGCTGGCATCTCAGAAAACTACACAGTTCGTAAAATCTCTAACGGTGTAGGTGTTGAGCGTATCTTCCCAATCCACACTCCACGTGTTGAAAAAATCGAAGTTGTTCGTTACGGTAAAGTACGTCGTGCGAAATTGTACTACTTGCGTGCTCTTCAAGGTAAAGCAGCTCGTATCAAAGAAATTCGTCGTTAATTCGACTAAAAAACTCTGCTTCTTCAGCAGAGTTTTTATCTAGCTCCCTTAGTTCAATGGATATAACAACTCCCTCCTAAGGAGTAGTTGCAGGTTCGATTCCTGCAGGGGGCATGTAATTAGATATCAAAAACCGCTCAGCCGAGCGGTTTTCGTCTATTCTATTCTTTCCTTTTACAATACCCATGTACGGATGGCATGGGCAACGCCAGATTCGTCATTTGTTTTAGTGATGTATTTGGCTATTTTTTTGATTTCTGGATTTCCGTTTTCCATGACAACTGGGTTACCAACGACTTCCAGCATGGCACGGTCATTTTCCTCGTCACCGATAGCCATAGTTTCATCCTTGTTCAAACCAAGTTTCTCAGCTAAGTGAGTGATAGCTGAACCCTTGTCTACACCTTTTTTGAGAAGTTCGAGGTAGAAAGGAGCAGATTTGTTGATAGAGTAGCGGTCGTAAAATTCTGCTGGAATCTTTTCAATAGCAGCATCAAGAATTTCCGGTTCATCGATAAACATACACTTGACGATTTCCTTATCAGCCATTTCTTCAGGTGTACGATAGAAGATGGGCATGCTGACGAGGGTTGATTCGTGAACAGTGTATTTTCCGATATTGCGATTGGCTGTGTAGATGCCATCCTTGGTAATAGCATGCATATGGACACCGAGCTTACGACTGATGAATTCCATATCTAGATAATCCTCGTAAGTCAAGGATTCGCTGATAATTTCATGACCTGTAGCGGTTTCTTGGACAAGGGCACCGTTGAAGGTCACTACATAGTCACCCTCATCTCTTAATTTCAAGTCGTCTAGAAGTTTGGCAACTCCTGCGATAGGGCGACCAGTTGCAATCATAACTTTGACACCAGCTGCTTTGGCATCTTGGATGGCAGAAAAGACTTGAGGAGTGATTTCCTTTTGGCTGTTGACAAGGGTTCCATCGATATCGACGGCGATTAGTTTAATACTCATATAGTTCCTCTTTTAGTTTTTATTTGGTTTAAAATGATCGTTTTCAATCAAGTGTAAAAATTGCTGAGTGATGCTTGCGAAGATGCTGTTTTGATCCAACATTTCTTTTGGGAAATAGAAACGATTATCTCCGTGGCGACTGCCAGCAAGGGATTGAACGATAGGAGAAAGGCTAGAGAGTTCTGCTAGTTCTCCATTTTTTTGTATAATCTCAATCTGTGTTCGTGGATTTTCAGATTCAGGGCGATAGATATCATAAGGAAGGTCAAAGTTCTTATGAATAGCTGTGTAATAGTCAGGGTCAAAGCCGATATCTTCAACCAGTTTTCTCATAGATGCAAGCTGTTCTTGATCTTCTTGTGAAAAGGTGATTGATTTAAAAACCTTGCGATTGACAAAGCGTTGTGACAGGTCAGCTAAAATCTTGTCAGAACTGGTCATCCATAGTTGGAAATAGGTATTCATAACTCCATCATCCAAAGATAGATAGTCAGCCAAGCTAACATTTTTTTCGAAAAATGGCAGTAGATGCGGGGATGTAAGAGTAAAGAAGTCCTTATTGTCTAGATAAAGTTCTTTAGCACGTTTCAAAAGATTCTGCAGAAGTACTTCCATAGCACGTGTTGCTGGATGGAAATATACCTGCATATACATTTGATAGCGACTTAGAACATAGTCTTCGATGGCATGCATGCCATTTCGTTGAAAGGCAATTCCGTTTTCGATAGGGCGAATAACTCGTAAGATACGTGTTAGGTCAAATTCCCCATAAGAAGCCCCTGTAAAATAGGAGTCACGTAAGAGATAGTCCATACGATCTGCATCGATTTGACTTGAAATCAGTTGGACCACCTGCTTATTTGGATAAGTATGGTCTATAACACTAGCTACCTTTTTGGGGAAATCTGGAGCTACCTGTAAAAGAACCTGGTGAATCTCTGTTTCGGGGCTTTGGATAATTTCCTGCGTAATCGCCTCATGATCGGTATCAAAGAGATTTTCAAAGGTATGCGAGTAGGCGCCATGTCCTAAGTCATGAAGGAGGGCTGCAGTCATGGTTAGGAGGGACTCCGAAGGATCCCATTCTTTAGGATACTTTTCCTCAAAAATCTCGGTGATGCGACGTGCAATCTCGTAAACACCCAGACAGTGAGAGAAACGACTATGTTCTCCACCATGAAAGGTATAACTAGATGTGCCGAGCTGCTTGATACGACGAAGCCGTTGAAATTCTTTGGTATTGATTAAGTCATAGATAATCTGATTATCAACATGGATATAATTGTGAACAGGGTCACGAAATACTTTTTCATTCATAAAACCATTATAGCAAAAAGCCACAGTTTTTGGTAAAATAGTAGGATAAGAGTGAAGAAAGAGGACTTGAAGTGAAGATTCGAATGAGAAATACCATCCAATTTGATGAACAATTGGAAGTGATCGACCAACTTTATGACGTTGAGTTACGTGAGAAAGGTGATTTTTCCTATCTCCTTTTTTACAATGAGGAGAAGGAAAAAGTGGTACTCAAGTTTAATGATACAGAGTTGGTGATGTCTCGATTTTCCAACCCTAAGACCATCATGCGTTTTCTGAAGGAAGCTGATAGTTTAGCCTATATTCCTACACCGATGGGGATACAGGAGTTTATCATCCAAACAAGCCATTATCAAGTTGAAGAACAAAAGATTGAACTAGCCTATCAACTACAAAACAAAGAAGGAACTCCATTTGCGAACTACCGCTTAGAAATTACCTGGGGGTAAAAAGTGGAGGAGAAATCGGAAGTCAAAGATTCGATTTCGAAGTTCCAAATCAACTAGCAGGTCAAAGTTTTTTTGCTAATAAAAAATGAGGTTGGGATTTTTGTCCCAGCCTCTATTTGATATACAGTTCTTGATTTTTCAAGACAATTTCACGTACACTTGCAAATTTCTTCAGCTTTTTGATGTCTTCTGGATGCGTTACAAGTGTGATTACATAGCCCTCTTTGCCCATACGTCCAGTACGGCCAGCGCGGTGAGTGTAAGTTTCCATATCTCTAGGAACGTCAAAGTTAACCACGCATTCCAAGCTATCAATGTCGATACCACGAGCTAGAAGGTCTGTTGCAAGAAGCAGTGTTAGTTGCTTGTCTTTGAATTTTTCGAGAATAACTTTTCTGAACTTAACGTTGACATCGCTAGCTAGAGAAACAGCTAGGACATCACGATATTGCAATTTTTCCTCAGCGCTTCCGAGGTCTGACAAACTATTAAAGAATACCAGTCCACGGAAGTCATCGACATGTGCTAGTTTACGAAGCATATCTACTCTGTGTCGTTGGTCTACTTGCATGTAGAAGTGTTGGATGTTGTCTAGCTTTTGATCTGAAAGGTCAATGGTGCGCGTGTTGGGCGCAATCTTATCTTGGTCAAACTTGGTAGTGGCACTCATATAGATGAGTTGGTGGTCACGAGGTGCGTAGTGAGTGATTTTCTCAACAAAGTGAATTTGAGAATCATCTAGCAACTGATCGAACTCATCAAGAATGATCGTTTCCACATTCATCATCTTGATTTTCTTCAATTTAATCAGTTCAAAGATACGCCCAGGAGTTCCAATCAGAATTTCTGGGCCTTTTTTCAGTCGTTCGATTTGACGTTTCTGACTCGAACCAGAAAGGAAGAGCTGAGCAGTCAAGCCAATAGCTTCACCCCAGGTTTTAGTTACCTCAAAAATCTGACCAGCCAGTTCAGTATTTGGCGCTAAAATCAATAGTTGCTGCGCTTTTTTCTTTTGGAGACGAAGAAGACTTGGTAGGAGATAAGCTAAAGTCTTACCTGTACCAGTTGGACTAACTCCAAGAAGGGTTTGACCGTCTAAAATCGGATCAAAAAGCTGAGTTTGAATAGGGGTGAATTCTTGGAAACCGAGTTGGTCAAGGAGTTCTAGCCATTCAGTTGGTAGTTTGATTTTCATTTTTCTGCCTCAAATCTAATGCCAGCAGTCTGGCGCATGGTGTAGAGTAGCTTATGGACGTGTGTTGCATCATCCAACCAAGCTTGGTAAAGTTCTAGGTTTGGCTGTTTGATCATGTTAGCAAAAGCAGCGACCTCCTCAGTCATGGTATGAGGTGCCTGCTGAATAGATAGATGTGTTTCATTACCTTGATGATCTGTAAAAATAGCTGATCGAACATGCTCAATAGTGTTGAGCGTCAAGGTTCCATCTGTTGTATATATTTCACAAGGCAGATTAGAAGTAATATTTTTACCAGCTTTGATATGGACTTGATAACCGGGATAAGATAAGATACCATCTCCGTTTAGATCAATAGTGTTGTCAAGTTGTTGAGCTTGATAGGTTGCATCGAGTGCTTTTCCAAATAAGCGAACCGCAGCATAGATCGGATAAATTCCCAAGTCCATGAGAGCCCCACCAGCAAAATGGTCTGAAAATACATTTGGCGTGTTTCCAGAAAGAAGGTCTGGCATCTTAGAAGAATACTTGGCAAAGTTAAGGTCTGCACCTAAAACTTGCTTGTCTGCTAAAAAGTTTTTAATAACGGTGAAGGCTTCCTCATGATAGTTTCTTGCTGCTTCAAAGATAAAACATTGATTTTCTTGAGCTATTTCAACTAAATCCTGCCATTCTTGTGGTTGAGTCACCGCTGGTTTTTCAAGGATAACATGTTTGCCAGCAGATAAAGCGGCCTTGGCTTGAGTAAAGTGCAGAGAATTGGGACTTGCGATATAGACAATATCAAAATCAGACTGGAAGAAATCCTCTAAATTATCAAATAGACTAACATTTGTATAGGAACTAGCAAATTGCTGGGCAGTCGTGAGCTTTCTTGAATAAACAGCCACTAACTGGAATTCCTGACTAGTATGAGCAGCTTCTATAAAGTGGTGACTGATTGCACCAGTACCGATAATACCAAGTTTTAGCATGAAATCTCCTTTTCTACAAGTAATGACTGCTTTCATTATATCACAGATAGGCTAAACTAGCCAAAGGGAGACAAATCTTTTATTTGACACTTCGAATTTTCCTCAAAAAATGGTACAATAGATTCAGAAAAAATAGGAGTGTAGTATGAGATTATTACCTATGAGAAAAATTTCTCGTCATTCAAAAAGATTGGCGCTTTTTTTGACTTTTTGTGCGGGTTATGTAGATGCCTATACCTTTATCATACGTGGGAATACTCTAGTTGCAGGTCAAACAGGGAATGTCGTTTTCCTTTCCGTCGGTCTCATTCAGGACAATGTTTCAGATGCCAGCGCCAAGGTAATGACCTTGATTTCCTTCATGGTGGGTGTCTTCCTTTTGACAGTCTATAAAGAAAAGTTGAGGATTGTAAGAAAACCAATTCTATCCCTTATTCCACTAGCAATTTTATCTTTGATAATAGGATTTGTTCCCTTGACGGTTGATAATATATACATAGTACCACCGTTAGCATTTTGTATGGGACTTGTAACAACAGCATTCGGAGAAGTTTCAGGAATTGCATACAATAATGCTTTTATGACGGGAAATATTAAACGAACTATGTTGGCTTTCGGGGACTATGTTCGAACCAAACATACTCCCTTTTTGCGAGAAGGTCTAATCTTTGTTAGTTTGCTATCGAGTTTTGTTCTTGGAGTTGTTGTCTCAGCTTATCTAAGTATTTTTTATGAAGAAAAAACAATTTTAGGAATTCCAATCATGATGAGTATTTTTTATCTAAGTATGCTTTTTGCTAATTGGAGGAAAAAAGTCGGAGAAAAAGCTTAATTTTGATGATAAATGCTTGTCAAAAAATAGGAATCATGCTATACTTGTAGAGTTGACTATGCACAGTCCTGTGCAACCGCACGAACATCGTTGCTTGATTTTCAAGTGTAAGTGGTTCGTCCCACGATGCTAGGCGAGTCTTCACAAAAATACGGGGAAACCCAAAAAATCATAGGAGGTGCATAATGAGCACATACGCAATTATCAAAACTGGCGGAA
>NZ_CAUPII010000022.1:0-31899 GCF_963511325.1 uncultured Streptococcus sp. | reverse complement strand
GTACTTGGTTTGGGACCAAGGTGTCGCAGGTTCGAATCCTGTCTTCCCGATTGATATTAAAAAGTAAGAACACTAGTTGTTCTTTTTTTAGTGCTCTTTTCTACCATTTGTCAAGTATATCAAGGGCCTTAAGTAAAAAAAGAGATAAGACAGTAGCTATTCTGAGGTTACTGTCTTATTTTTACCACTTATTGATCCATAAAAGGGCACGCTAAAAAACACCTCATCTGGTATTTTTTGAAACAAGGTGTTATAATAATACGGCATAGATGACCTTATCGATTTTGGGTCAAAGAGTAATCGTAAAGTTTGTTATGCGTAATGAGGTAATACATTGTTCGAATGAGACGATGTATAGAGGCAATCGCATGTGGCTTGGTTGAAGCTATTGTCGATTGTCTTTTTCGTTTCTCATAAAAATCGGCGATATGGCAGGGATTGGTATGACTAGCTGAAGCGATGTTATGAATGCACTTGAACAAGATTTTTCTGGCATAGGGATTACCTCGCTTAGTAATGTGTTCCTTGGCGAGAAAGTTCCCAGATTCATAGTGTCTCAGGTCAATGCCAATAAAAGCGTTGATTTGATTGGTAGACTGAAAGCGACGAATATCTCCCAATTCGCCAGTGATAGATGTCGCTGTGGTTTCTGCGATGCCAGGAATTGATCGTAAGATGTCATACTCTGGTAAAGGCTGAGCTAGAGCTACCATGTCGTCTAAGACAACCTGTCTGTGCTCAGAAAGACGAAGCAATTCTTGAGCATAGTAACGAACCTCTTCAAGCATTGGGGAGATTTTCTTGACCGCACAAAAAGATTGTTTAGCGAGTTTTATAAGTTTATCAGTCAGATAAGCAATACGCTTTTCAGAGATTCGTTTGGAGGTAGATTGACGGATAATCTTACACAATTCATTTTGAGATAGGTTTAATACAAACTCTTTGCATGGAAAAGCCATCACTAAATTCCAATATTGCTCTCCAGTTGGTGTGGATAAGAGATTTTCCAATTCAGGAAAGGTGACTTGTAAGACCTTGTGTAGACGATTTTTAGCTCTAACAATGTCTTCTGTAAGATTTTGATAGAAACGGCTTAAATCACGCAGGTGTTGATAAACTTCTTCCTGCGCATAAGTTGGTTTACGATTGAGTATAAACTGAGAATGAGCTAACTTTTCAGCGTCAATTTTGTCTGTTTTACGAATTCGCAGACTGTCCAGTTGCTTCTTAGCTTCCAGAGGATTCAGCTGTGTATAAGCGTAGCCGTATTCCTCAAGAAAGGCTCGAAGACGCCGAGAATAGACACCAGTAGCTTCAAATATAATCTCAGGGTTATGAACAGTTTTCAAGTCATTCAAAAGACGATTGAAGCCAATGGCGTCATTGAGCATAGTGTATCCATGAATCTTTTCACCGTTGACTAAAATTGCCACCTCAGAACTTGCCTTACTCACATCAATCCCAAATACTGTACGCATGATATTACCTCTTTTGTCTTGAATAATTCCGTGTTTTAGTGATTTTATTTTCAATACGCGACGTCTAGCGTCCCACATACTTTGATCAAATTCCACCTAAAACAGGTGTCTTTCCAGTTTGTCAAGCGACGTCTAGCGCCAAAGAGCCCTACGACTTTACAAGACACCTCTACTTTAACATAAAGAAAAAGTAGTGAGTACTCTCTCCCGTCGGAGATTTTCTCACTACTAATCTTAGTATGTTTTCTACAACAAAATAGGCTCCATAATATCTATAGGGGATTTACCCACTACAAATATTATAGAGCCACTATAAAAAGCTAGAGTTCCACAATTGGGAATATCTAGCTTTTTTGTGGCTGAGAACTATTTTGTCGCAGACTTTTTTAAATGATTTTATAGGTAGAACTATCGGCCTAAACAGAAAAGACTTGCTAAGTTTTATGAAAGTAAGTATACTAGAAGGTAACAAGCGCTTTCAGCTAGTTGCTTTGGAGTTTATTTAGAAATTGAGAGGGAGTTATGGGGACTAGAAAATTTCGACTATTGATGTCCAAGTATGGTTTTAGCATTGCGATTATTCTGATAGAATTATTTGTAGTTTTTGCAGTCATTCTTTACATGAGCCAGATTGCTCCACTTGTTTGGGTTGCTCTTGTATTTCTTGTCAGCGTGGCGACTGTTTTAGCCATTGTCAATCGTTCTATGTCTCCTGAAAGCAAGGTGACGTGGTTGATTGTCACTTTTGTCCCTGTTTTTGGCCCCTTGCTTTATATCATGTTTGGTGAGCGTCGGTTATCAAAAAAGGAATTTAAACAATTACAGGAACTTCGTTCTATCACATCTCATGAAAAGCGCGAACATAGTCTTCATCAAGACATACAGAAAACTGATAAATCTGCCTACGGGATTATCAATGCCTTATTGCATATGGACAGTAATGCAGAAGTTTATGATCAGACAGACTCACAATTCTTTTCAAATGGTAAGGAAATGTGGCAGCAGATGCTGGAGGATTTGAAAAAGGCTGAGAAATTTATCTTCCTGGAATACTACATTGTCGAAGAGGGGTTGATGTGGGACAGTATGCTTGAGATTCTGGAAGAAAAGGCAGCTCAAGGAGTTGAGGTCAAGATGCTCTATGACGATATTGGTTGTATGGTGACTTTGCCTGGGGATTATACTGTTTATTTGCGTTCAAAAGGAATTGATGCTCATAAGTTTAATAAGGTGATTCCTCGTATGACCGTGGCCTATAACAATCGTGACCACCGTAAAATCTTGGTCATTGATGGGCAGATTTCCTATACTGGCGGGATTAATCTTGCGGATGAGTATATAAATCAGATTGAACGTTTTGGGTATTGGAAAGATAGTGGCCTTCGTATAGACGGCCCGGCTGTTCAGGCTTTTACAAGACTATTTCTCATGAACTGGTACATCAACCGTGGTGAAATCAGTGATTTTGATCAGTATCATTTGGAAAATCAAACGCGATCTGGAGCAGGTTTATGCATTCCTTATGGAAGTGGTCCCAAGCCTATCTACCAGATGAAGGTAGGAAAAATAGTTTATCAAAATCTCATCAATCAAGCGACAGACTTTGTCTATATTACCACGCCTTACTTGATTATTGATTATGATTTGACGGAAGATATTAAAAATGCGGCCATGCGAGGGGTGGATGTGCGAATTGTCACTCCATTTGTACCAGACAAGGAGCTCATTCAACTGATAACACGAGGAGCTTATCCAGATCTTTTGTCTGCTGGTGTCCGTATTTATGAGTATACTCCTGGTTTTATCCATAGTAAGCAGCTGATTGTTGATGATCGATACGCAGTTGTTGGAACTATAAATCTAGATTATCGTAGCTTGGTTCACCACTATGAAAATGCGGTTTTGTTGTACGAAACACCATCGATTGCAGATATTCGTAAGGACTTTGAAGAGATTTTTGAAGTATCGCAGGAAGTATTCCCAGGAACGATCAATCCTACCTGGTATCAAACCTTAATCAAGGAAGTGACCCAGTTGTTTGCTCCAATGCTTTAAGTGGAAGAATTAATTGAGAATAGATGATTAGAGGAAGAGGTGTAGAACCGCCTCTTTTTCTGTAAGCAGTTTCCTTGACATCTTGTTTTTTTTGCGTTATCATATGTCCATATAATATATGGGAGTCTGTGTACAGTCTGAGAGGAAGTGTTAAACTTCGACCGCACCTGATCTGGGTAATGCCAGCGTAGGGAACGATACTTAGCCGAATTATGCACCTTTTTCATATATGAAAGAGGTTTTTCTTTTTTTACAAAGAAAAACTGTAACTTAGAAGGAGGTTTTAATGAAAGCAAGCATTGCTTTACAAGTCCTGCCCCTGTCACAAGGGATTGACCGCATAGCTCTTATCGATAAGGTTATTGCCTATCTGCAATCTCAAGAAGTGACTATGGTGGTGACGCCCTTTGAAACAGTTTTAGAGGGAGAGTTTGATGAACTCATGCGCATTCTCAAAGAAGCGTTAGAAGTGGCGGGTCAAGGGGCAGATAATGTTTTTGCTAATGTGAAAATAAATGTAGGAGAGATTTTAAGCATCGATGAGAAACTTGAAAAGTATAATGAGACGGCATATTAGTCTGCTAGGATTTTTGGGTGTCTTATCCGTTTGGCAGGTGGCGGGATTCTTAAAACTCCTACCAAAGTTTATCCTACCGACACCTCTTGAAATTCTCCTGTCCTTTGTTCGTGATAGAGAATTTCTCTGGTACCATAGCTGGGCAACCTTGAGAGTAGCCTTGCTAGGTTTGATACTGGGTGTCTTGATAGCCTGTATCATGGCCGTCCTTATGGATAGTCTGACTTGGCTCAATGACTTGATTTACCCCATGATGGTAGTTGTCCAGACCATACCGACCATTGCCATAGCGCCTATCCTAGTTTTATGGTTGGGTTATGGAATTTTGCCCAAGATTGTCTTGATCATCTTGACGACAACCTTCCCTATTATCGTTAGTATTTTAGATGGTTTTAGGCATTGTGACAAGGATATGTTGACCTTGTTTAGCTTGATGCGAGCGAATCCTTGGCAAATCCTGTGGCATTTTAAAATCCCTGTCAGTCTGCCCTACTTTTATGCAGGTCTGAGGGTCAGTGTCTCCTATGCCTTTATCACAACAGTGGTATCTGAGTGGTTGGGAGGCTTTGAAGGACTTGGTGTCTACATGATTCAGTCCAAAAAACTGTTTCAGTATGACACTATGTTCGCGATTATTATTCTGGTATCGCTGATCAGCCTTCTGGGTATGAAATTGGTTGATATTAGTGAAAAATATGTGATTAAATGGAAACGTACTTAAAAGAAGCGTTTTGTAAAAAGAAAAGAGGAAATCAAAATGAAGAAAACATGGAAAGTGTTTTTAACGATTGTAACAGCTCTTCTAGCTGTCGTGCTTGTAGCTTGTGGTCAAGGAACTGCTTCTAAGGATAATAAGGAGGCAGAACTCAAGAAGATTGACTTTATCCTAGACTGGACGCCAAATACCAACCACACAGGGCTTTATGTTGCCAAGGAAAAAGGTTATTTCAAAGAAGCTGGAGTCGATGTTGATTTGAAATTGCCACCAGAAGAAAGTTCTTCTGACTTGGTTATCAATGGTAAGGCACCATTTGCAGTGTATTTCCAAGATTACATGGCTAAAAAATTGGAAAAAGGAGCAGGAATCACTGCCGTTGCAGCTATCGTAGAGCACAATACATCAGGAATCATCTCTCGTAAATCTGACAATGTAAGCAGTCCAAAGGACTTGGTTGGTAAGAAATACGGAACTTGGAATGACCCAACTGAACTTGCGATGTTGAAAACCTTGGTAGAATCACAAGGTGGGGACTTTGAGAAGGTCGAAAAAGTACCAAACAATGACTCAAACTCAATCACACCGATCGCTAATGGGGTGTTTGATACTGCATGGATCTACTACGGTTGGGATGGGATCCTTGCTAAATCGCAAGGTGTAGATGCTAACTTTATGTATTTGAAAGACTATGTAAAAGAGTTTGACTACTACTCACCAGTGATCATCGCAAACAATGATTATTTGAAAGATAATAAGGAAGAAGCTCGTAAAGTCATTCAAGCTATTAAAAAAGGTTACCAATACGCTATGGAGCATCCAGAAGAAGCTGCAGATATCCTGATTAAGAACGCTCCAGAACTAAAAGATAAACGTGATTTCGTCATTGAATCTCAAAAATACTTGTCAAAAGAATATGCAAGTGACAAGGAAAAATGGGGACAATTTGATGCTGATCGCTGGAATGCCTTCTACAAATGGGATAAAGAAAATGGTATCCTCAAGGAAGACTTGATTGATAAAGGATTCACTAACGAATTTGTAAAATAATGACAGAAATTAGACTAGAACATGTAAGCTATGCCTACGACAATGAAAAGATTTTAGAGGATATTAATCTGCAAGTGACTTCAGGCGAAGTGGTCTCTATCCTAGGCTCCAGTGGTGTAGGAAAGACCACACTCTTTAACCTGATTGCAGGGATTTTAGAAGTCCAGTCTGGGCGAATCATTCTTGATGGAGAGGAAAATCCCAAGGGGCGCGTGAGCTACATGCTACAAAAGGATCTGCTCTTGGAACACAAGACGGTGCTAGGAAATATCATCCTGCCCCTCTTGATCCAAAAGGTGGATAAGGCAGAAGCTATTGCCCGTGCAGACGAAATCCTTGCTACCTTTCAGTTGACGGCCGTACGGGACAAGTATCCTCATGAGCTTAGCGGCGGGATGCGCCAGCGTGTGGCCTTACTTCGCACTTACCTATTTGGGCATAAACTCTTTCTTCTCGACGAGGCCTTTAGTGCCTTGGATGAGATGACTAAGATGGAGCTTCATGCCTGGTATCTTGATATTCATAAACAGCTAGGCCTGACGACACTCATCATTACGCATAGTATAGAGGAAGCCCTTAACCTTAGCGACCGTATCTATATCTTGAAAAATCGGCCTGGGCAGATTGTTGCTGAAATTAAACTAGATTGGTCTGAAGACGAGGACAAGGAAGTCCAAAAAATTGCCTACAAACGTCAAATCTTGGCAGAATTAGGCTTAGATAAGTAGAAAGATAGGGAGTTGGTGAGGTTGCTACTTTGCCAGCTCTTTTTTCTTTTAAAAATGAAAAAATTTCGGTATAATAGTCAAAGATAGTCAAGGTTTAAAGAGAGGTGGGTTTGTTATGAGACTTAAAAATACATCAGATCATATTGAGGCCTACATCAAGGCAATTCTAGATCAATCTGGTATTGTGGAGTTGCAACGGAGTCAGTTGGCAGATACTTTCCAGGTTGTTCCTAGTCAGATTAACTATGTGATTAAGACTCGTTTTACAGAAAGCAGGGGATACTTGGTTGAAAGTAAGCGTGGTGGTGGTGGCTACATTCGTATAGGACGGATTGAGTTCTCAAACCACCATGAAATGCTCCGCGATTTACTGTATTCGGTGGGCGAAGAAGTTAGCCTAGTTATCTTTGAAGATGTTTTAAGACTCTTGTTTGAACAGGATTTAGTGACTCGTCAGGAGATGAATCTATTATTAGCAATGGCGACAGACCGGGTTTTAGGTGAGGATGCCAATCTTATCCGTGCCAATATGCTCCGACAGTTATTACAAGAGGTAGATAGAAAAGGAAAATAGAACTAAATGAAATATTCAAAAGCATTGAAAGAATGTATAGACAGTGCCTTTCTGGTCGCAAGTCATTTTGGGGCAGAATACCTAGAGTCTTGGCACCTATTGATTGCTATGGCCAATCATAGTTACAGTGTAGCTGGGGCGACTTTAAACGAATTTCCATATGAGATTGATCGTCTGGAGGAAGTTGCTGTAGAGCTGACTGAAACAAAGTATAGCGATAAGGAACATTATCAGGAGCTGCCTTTTTCACACCGGTTGAAGGTATTGTTGTTGGAAGCAGAGCACGTTGCTTCTGTCGTACATGCCAAGGTATTGGGAACAGAGCATGTTCTTTATGCTATCTTACATGATGGCAATGCCTTAGCTACTCGCATTTTAGAAAAAGCGGGATTTTCTTACGAAGATCAGAAGGATCAGGTCAAGATTGCTGGACTTCGTCGAAGTCTTGAAGCGCGTGCTGGTTGGACTAGAGAAGATTTGAAGGCCCTTCGCCAGCGTCATCGTACGGTAGCGGATAAGCAAAATTCCATGGCTAATATGATGGGCATGCCTCAGACACCGAGTGGTAGTCTCGAGGACTATACGCATGATTTGACAGAGCAAGCGCGTTCTGGCAAGTTAGAACCAGTCATCGGTCGGGACAAGGAAATCTCGCGTATGATTCAAATCTTGAGCCGTAAGACCAAGAACAATCCTGTCTTGGTTGGGGATGCTGGTGTCGGGAAAACAGCTCTGGCGCTTGGTCTTGCCCAGCGTATTGCTAGTGGTGATGTTCCTGCGGAAATGGCTAAGATGCGCGTGTTAGAGCTTGATTTGATGAATGTGGTTGCGGGAACTCGTTTCCGTGGTGACTTTGAAGAACGTATGAACAATATCATCAAAGATATTGAGGAAGATGGCAAGGTCATCCTCTTTATCGATGAGCTTCATACCATTATGGGGTCAGGAAGTGGGATTGATTCGACCTTGGATGCGGCCAATATCTTGAAACCTGCCTTGGCACGTGGAACTCTGAGAACTGTCGGTGCGACCACTCAGGAAGAGTATCAAAAGCACATCGAAAAAGACGCAGCCCTTTCTCGTCGCTTTGCAAAAGTGATGATTGAGGAGCCAAGTTTAGCAGATAGTATGGCTATTTTGCAGGGCTTGAAAGCAACTTACGAGAAACACCACCATGTCCAAATTACAGACGATGCAGTAGAAACAGCTGTCAAAATGGCACATCGTTATTTGACGAGTCGTCATTTGCCAGACTCAGCCATTGATCTATTGGACGAAGCAGCTGCAACAGTGCAAAATAAATCGAAACACGCTAAACAAGATGAGTCAGGTTTAACACCAGCTGATAAGGCCTTGATGGATGGTAAATGGAAGCAAGCTGCTCAACTCATTGCAAAAGAACAGGAAGTACCTGTTTATAAAGACTTGGTGACAGAATCAGATATTTTGACCACCTTGAGTCGCTTGTCAGGTATTCCAGTTCAGAAATTGACCCAAACAGATGCCAAGAAGTATCTCAATCTTGAGGCTGAACTGCATAAACGTGTTATCGGACAGGAACAAGCGGTGTCTAGTATCAGTCGTGCCATTCGCCGAAATCAATCGGGTATTCGCAATAACAAACGTCCAATTGGCTCCTTTATGTTCCTAGGACCAACAGGTGTTGGTAAGACCGAGTTGGCCAAGGCCTTGGCGGAAGTTCTCTTTGATGATGAGTCTGCTCTTATCCGCTTTGACATGAGTGAATACATGGAGAAATTTGCAGCCAGTCGTCTCAATGGAGCTCCTCCAGGTTATGTAGGCTACGAAGAAGGCGGGGAGTTGACCGAGAAGGTTCGTAACAAACCGTACTCAGTCTTGCTCTTTGACGAGGTAGAGAAGGCTCACCCAGACATCTTTAACGTGCTCTTGCAGGTCTTGGATGACGGTGTCTTGACAGACAGTAAAGGTCGCAAGGTTGACTTCTCCAATACCATCATCATCATGACATCAAACCTTGGTGCGACAGCTCTTCGTGATGATAAGACAGTCGGTTTTGGAGCTAAGGACATTCGCTTTGACCAAGAAAATATGGAAAAACGGATGTTTGAGGAGTTGAAAAAGGCTTATCGTCCAGAGTTTATCAACCGTATTGATGAGAAGGTGGTCTTCCACAGCTTGTCAAGTCAAGATATGCAGGAAGTAGTTAAGATTATGGCCAAACCATTGATTGCAAGCCTAGCAGAAAAAGGAATTGACTTGAAACTCCAAGCATCTGCCCTAAAACTTCTAGCTCAGCAAGGCTATGATCCAGAGATGGGGGCTCGTCCACTTCGTAGAACCCTACAAACGGAAGTGGAAGACAAACTTGCAGAACTTCTTCTTAAAGGTGAATTGGAAGCTGGTAAGACCCTGAAGATTGGTGTTAAAGCTGGTCAATTAAAATTTGAGATTGTTTAAAAATGTGAGGTTGAAACAGATTGTTTCAGCCTCTTTTTTGAAAAGTTGTTGCCCAAATAGCTACTTGGATTGTGGATTTATTTTGAGGATTTCAAAACTGATTTTGCCTAATCAAGTTTTGTATATCAAGTAAAAAATTCTTATCATTTGGCAATGTTTTTATAAAAAATAATAAAAAAGTGTTGACAAACAGAACAAGACATAGTATAATGCAAAATATAAAAAGTTATAAAAAGGTTGAACAGATATGAAAAAGAGTATAGCGGTGGTTTTTGGCACCTTTGCTCCCTTACATCAAGGGCATATTGATTTAATCCAAAGAGCAAAACGTCAATGTGATGCTGTATGGGTGGTAGTTTCAGGTTATAAGGGAGATCGTGGTGAACAGGTGGGACTTACACTACAAAAGAGATTTCGCTATATTCGTGAAGCTTTTCGAGATGATGAGTTGACCTCTGTTTGTAAACTTGACGAAAGCAATATTCCACGTTATCCAATGGGCTGGCAGGAATGGTTGGATCAGATGTTGCAGGCCATTTCCTATGACCAGACTGTTGAGGAACTAATCTTTTTTGTAGGAGAGCCTGAATATCAAGCAGAACTTGACAAACGTGGTTTTGAGACCGTTCTACAGGAAAGAAAATTTGGAATTTCGGCTACCATGATTCGAGAAAATCCAAGTAAATATTGGAAATATATCGCTCAACCCTTCCGCCGTCAGTTTACGAAAAAAGTGTTGATTATGGGAAGTGCTAGTAATGGGAAAACAACTCTAGCCAAGGATTTAGCTCGCTTCTATGATGCGCCAGTCAGTCTGGAATATGCTCGTGAGTATCAGATAAAAAATAATGTCCGAGATGATGAGCTTACCCCAAAAGACTATTATTACCTTCTATTGGGGCAATATGATCAAACTTCCAAGTTAATCGATAGCAATGCCAATCGAGGCCTGGTCATTGCAGACACCAACTCACTAGTAACCAAGGGCTACTACGATTACTACATGGAAACTGAAGAGCAGGGGGACTTGTCCGTAGAGACCTTTGATAATCTCTTTGTTTCCATCTTAGCCAAGGAAAAGTGGGATCTAATCCTCTTTGTGCAACCTGTTGGCTCTTATGTTAATGATGGTTTTCGAGACATGACCATGGCAGAAGACCATATCCGTCATAGTTTTTCTCAGCATTTGGATATGATGAGGGAGCAATATCTGGCTACTATCCCTCATGTTTATCTAGCTGATGACTATCTAGGAAATTATGAAGCAGCAAAAGTAGCTATTGATGCCATTTACCAAGCAGATTAGGAGAAGAAAATGAAAAAAATAACTGAAAAAATTACACGATTTATTGAAAACTTTAAAAATGTTCACGCAGAAGCTCGTAAAATTGGTTTTGCAGGAGTTATGCGTTTGCTTTGGAAAGACCTCTTTGTGGGACGCAGTCTTTTCCAGTGGCTCTATTTGATTGCTTTATCAAGTGTTCCTCTTATTCTGGAGTTTACACAAAACACAGAAAGTCATGACTGGGTTGGTCTCTTGGCCTCTTGGACAGGGATTGTCTGCGTTATATTGGTAGCTGAAGGTCGGGCTAGCAACTATCTTTTTGGAGCTATTAACTCTGCAATCTATTTGGTTCTAGCTATGAATGCTACTTTCTACGGAGAAGTTTTGACCACAGTTTATTTCTTTGTGATGCAGCCCATTGGTCTCTATACTTGGTTGTCTAATCGGATCAATGAGCAAGGAAGACCAGAGGAGTCTCACTTTGAAGCTAAGAAACTTAGTCTGATTGATTGGCTCAAATATTTGGCTTTGACTGCTATCATCTGGATTGGCATGGGTTTGGCCTACCAAAGTATCCATAGCGCTCGTCCTTTCCGTGACAGTGTTACCGATGCGACCAATGGTGTTGGTCAGCTCTTGATGACACGTCTTTACCGTGAGCAATGGATTTTCTGGATTGCAACCAATCTCTTTAGTATTTACCTCTGGTGGGGTGAAAATATCCATATCCAAGGTATGTACTGGGTTTACACCATCAATAGTTTAGTCGGTTGGTATCAATGGACAAAGGCTGTCAAGGAGGGATAAGATGACTGAAAGGATAATCCCGGCTGGAATGACAGAGAGAGAATATTTTGAGATTCATGCGACGGAGAAGGAATTTTTAGACTGGTACTGCAAACAGGATCTTCCTCAGTATGAAAAACCGAGCGTGACGGTGGATATGGTAGCTTATTGCTTTGTGGAAGGGAAAATCAAACTCTTGCTAATTCGTCGCAAGGCTCATCCATATCAAAATTGTTTAGCGCTAATTGGAGGCTTTATGGACAAGGGCGAAGACGCTACGCATGCCTGTCAGCGTGAAGTGAGAGAGGAGGTTAACCTTGACCTTCCTTTGGAAAAAATCGAGCAGTTGATGACAGTGTCTACACCAGGCCGTGATCCGCGGGGCTGGACGGTTACTATCGCCCACTTGGTGTATCTACCTAGTCGAGCACTCGAACTCGTTCAAGCTGGAGATGATGCCAAGGATGTAGTTTTTGTCGATGTTGATTTTCAGACAGGCAAGTTCTTCCTAGAGGGACTAGAGTTGGAGGAGTACGCCTTCGCCTTTGACCATTATGCCATTATCCAAGAGTCTATTAAACGAATCCAAGGGCGTCTTGACTGGAATCCGACCTTCCTCTATCTGCTAGAGGAGGAGTTCACTGTCTATGAAGGGACCGAATTGGTCAATCTCATCAACCCAGGACGACCAATCGTCAGCAATAACTTTCTCGTAAAATACGGTGAGTATGTAGAAGAAGTTGGGCTCAAACGAGTGCCTAAAAAGAAACCAAGAAAAACCTATCGATTGAAATAAAAAGCTTTGGGACAGAAATCGATAGATCAAGTCTTGATTTCCTAGTCTCAGTCCTGAGAAGTTTCAACAAATCCGATGACTGGTTGAGCTTGAGAGTAGAGAAAATAAAGTTTGTATCAAAAGACAATTCAACTATCGTGTCAAAGGTTTATTAGTCATAAAAAAGCGAGGTCGGGATTCTTCCCGGCCTCTTTTTGTTGTTATTTTTTGTTTAAGGATGTTTATCTTTTTTAGGATTACTCATAAAACGAATGAATAAATCTTTGTATTTATATTTTAAATAATGTTCGTGTAAGTACAGTAGAGCCACATAAACAATCATGAAAATAGTGGTTAAGTAGAACAAATCAAATGTTGTTTGAGCGTAATGAGTAGCAACTCCATAAGAAGAGAATGCACCAATAATCAACCAAGGAAGATATGTGTAATATTTCTTTGACATAAACCTACACCTCCAATATCCTATTTCAATTTTATTATAGCACTTCAAGAAAAAAATGCAAGCGATTACACTTTAAAATATAGCACTTTGTCAGGAAGAACTTTTGTGTTTTTTTAAATTCTTTACGAATAAAAGATATAGGAGGGGTAAGAAAATAAGTGTACTAAAAAATAATTCTAAAAAATTTTAGATAAATAGTTGACAGATTTAAAAACGAATATTACAATAATGTTACAAAAATATTTCTTAACATTTCAAAAATGTTACAAAGGAGCATAACATGAAAAATAAAACTTCTATCAAATTAATGGCCGCAACTGTACTCGTTTCAACATTGCTATTGGGGGCTTGTGGTAATAAGAAAGAGAATACTGTAAGCGATAGTTCTAGCAAGACAACACAAGCATCTTCTAGTTCTAAGGCAAGTTCTTCAAGTAAAGAGAACAAGACTCAGAAGTCCTCAAGTTCAGCTTCATCAGAAAAAGCTAAGACCACCTCTTCTGACCAGTCAGCAACTACTGCTAGTCAATCGCAAGCAACACCAGCACAAGAACCAAGACAGAGCCAAGAACCTTCTAACCAACAGGCATCTTCGCAAACTCCCTCAAATCAGCAAGGCTCTCAAGCACAGACAAGTCAATCAGCTTATGATCCAACTACTGACCGCAAACTTCAAGATAAGCAAGCAGAACACAACAAACGTTACAAGGGTGTTCTAACCATGGTTGATGGAGATTTCTCTGCCGCAGCTGGAAACTGGAAGGGGGCTAATGGCGAGACTATCACGGTCTCATCAGCTGGTCAATTTACAGTAGAATCTAGTGATGGAAAGAAAGAAAATTACTCTATCCAAGGTTATGCCTATACTCTTGATGATGGTAAATATAATGCCAAAATTGGTGGTGGAAAAGTCATCCAAATTACAATAGGTGCAGATGGTACTGTATCTAGCGTTGCTTTGATTCAGCCATAGTCTTCAGTACAGAAGTAATTTGTTTAAAAATAGTTCAGTTGATGAGTACCTACAGCATTTGAAGTTGATAAGATGTCATAAACGAACTCCAGAGATGAGACTAACTTAGGAGTATATCTAATCATGTCTACCTGATCTGACTGTTTTTCACTTAGTTTCTTTCAGAGAAAGTGGTATAATGAAAAAATCAAAGGGAAACGAGTGATGAATCAATGCCAGATAAATTAATTTTACCTCAAAACACACGACTCATGGGAGTGTTCCTTGGCTTTATCGGTGGTTCTTTGGATGTATTCTGTCACATCCAGTACCATAGTTTGGTGGCAACGCAGACAGGGAACATTCTCCTACTGATATCAGATTGGCACGATTCACATGTCATCAATACTATGTTGAGATTCTGCTCGATTATATTCTTTTCCCTAGGCTTTCTGTTTGCCTTACACGTAAAAGAATATCGCAAAACAGCCTATTGGCGAGTTAAAATGCTACTTCCCTTATTTATCGGGACCCTTGTTCTGCCCTTCTTTTCTCGCTTTCCTTTATTAGAAGTTCCTTTTATTGCTTTTGGAACTGGAATGATGATGCTAACATTTACGGGCAGTTTGATTGAAGATCATCCCTATGTCATTTTTATGACCTCTGGAAATTACCGAAAAATGTTGACTGCTTTGTATCGCATTGTTAGAGGAGAAGGAGATGTTCAAGAATATCGTCGTCAAGCCTTGAACTATGGCATTGTAGTAGGCAGTTTCGTAGTGGGAGCCATTAGCTTGGCTATATTGATGCATTTTCTCCATGAATGGTCTATCTGGATTGTCAGCTTCAATTTGGTTTTGATAATGTCTTACTATATTGCTAGAGTGAAGCAGCTCGATTTGCAAGATGAAAATATATAAAAACGGCAAATCTCTCAAATTGAGATTTGCCGTTTTTGGTATGATGGCCATGTCGTACATCTGAGGTGAAAGTCCTCCGTGGGCTCCTCACTACCGGTGAACTCTTGAGCAACTGAATTTGTCCATTCGGGGATGGATAAACTATTTCTCACTGGGAAATATGAAGCGCATAGTCACCAGCATAGATGAGTGATTGCGTACTCGTCTACGAGTGATTATCTGTAAGCAGTGGAAGAAGAAACCTAGGTAACTGTGGGTCCTACTTAAGTTAGGAATTCCTAAATGGATAGCAGATAAGGTATCTGGCTGGGGTGACCACTATCAATTAGGGCTCAAAGGTCGGTACTTAAACGTGATATATCAAAACCAGTCCTCGAAAAGCGCGGACTGGTTTCTTACTTGGTTTACTACCTTGAACGGCATGTACCGTGGTGTGAGTGGGGTTAGTCTTAGCCAATCTTCCATATGATAATATGTATTTAACTAGAAATATTTATTTCATTTTTCCTAAAATTCAATGTTTACTCAGTATGAGGATTTTGAAAGATCGAGATATAGATTTAGATACATTTTTTCTGAAGATAAATCATTTTGACCACTGAGCAAGAGATTTTCAAAAAAAGCTGTTAAAAATTCAGGACGTCGCTGTAAAATCTTTGCATTATCTAATACCAAGGCATCACGAAAATACTTGGCATGTTGCTGAAATGGTGTATTATCAATATCAAAACCAAACTCACGAAGATACTGAATCAAAAATACCGTTACCGTCCGAGTATTTCCTTCGCGAAATGGATGAATCTGCCAGATTCCTGAAATAAAACGCTGGATTTGTTTAACCATATCCGCCTGGGTTAGTGTTGCATATGAAACTTGTTTTTCCTGATTAAAATCATAATCCAAGGTCATTTGAATCATAGAGAAATCAGAGTACACAACACTTTCACCATTCAAAACAGGTTCATTCTTTGTGATATTAGTCTGACGAAATTGGCCCACGGGAATAGAGGTTTCAAATATATCCTGAAACAACTCCTTATGAATAGCAAGTAGGGTCGCAGGACTGAAGCTAAAGCCTCTTCGAGATAATAGTTCCACGATACGAAGAGAAACCAAGTCTGCCTCCTCCGTACTTGCATCAATAGTATGATGATAAGCCGTTGCATCTTCATAAACCTGCTCGTAAGTCAGCTCACCCCGGGACTGTTTCTCAGCCAAAGATTCCATATAAGCTGATGGAACTAGATTATCAACTTTCTGCAGACCAAAACCAATCTTCCATAAGTCACGCTTAGCTTCATAAGACAAGTTTGGGTTGTCAATGTTGTAAGTTGATTGCATAGAGAGTTCCTTTCAATTCTTTTTCTGTGTCATCGGTAAATGGTGAAATGGGTATGGAATTGGTGTAAATTATAAAAAGCCCTCACAATAAGTTCTATGTAGAGAAATAATGAAAGAGTTATATTTAACATCCCATGCACTTATCTGAAATGTCCGTTGGCTGAATAGATTGATTAAACGAATAATTCTAGCGTGCATACTTATCAAACTCATTGGCATACACCACTCTGAACTCGTTGGTCTGTTCAAATCCCAACTCAATTCCCCCAATACCTGAGAAGAAAGCTGCAATGTTGTACTTCTCAGAGCAGTTCGAACTTACAGAATTTGTCATGTAGTTACCTGCTTTCTAGAATGTTAGATTTTCTTGTATAACTTTAATTTGATAAAGATAATTTAATAAATATTAATTCAAATAGTAATATCGAAAAAAGTTAAATAAGTTTCTCAACTATTTAAGAAAAAATATCCTCAAAAAATATATTATTATTTTCTATATAACAATTTGAAGACTTGACAAATTCATAATCATATTCGAGAAACTAGCTGAATATTTTTATCTTATCTTTAACATAAGATAATTTATCGATATCACAATACGATGCTAACTGATTCTCAAAATCTTGATCATAAATATTGGTCATCAGTTTTTCTCTACTTAGAAGATTTTTTATACATGACTTTAAACTACTTATTAAAAATTTACCGCAAATTAGGTTGTAATAATCTTCCCCATTTATCGATTCATACTTTTCTGAAATACTACATATAGAAGAGTTATAAAATCGTTGAGTTTTATCATAATCAGAATAACTTTTTAGTATTTTTGTACATTTAATTATTTCTTTATTAACGGAAATTTTATATCCATTATCTATGTGTAATCTGAGAATAACTTCTTGATAGTATTCATCAAAACGCCCGACTTGTTCATATCCTGTCTTATCATTTAGAAATTTAAAAGGTGATCTAGATACATTTTCTATTGATAAAAACGAATTCCCTTTGGCATTATACCTTTTGTCGATAATTATATCACTATCTTCTATATTATTGAGATAAGATAGAATAAATGCATAACATAAAAATAACTTCTTTGATTCATCTACTATTTTTTGTTTCCATTTATTGAAATCAAACAGATCTCTGACTTCACTTTTAGTTTTCTTTAGCCTACCTGTCAAAAAATTGTAGACAACATTTTCATCGATTATGTAACTTTCAATATTATAGGCTTCAAGATAAATGAATCTATCATCTTCAATTAACTCTATTCCGATATATCTATCAAAGTCTCCATCAACTAGATAAAAATAGTCATTTTCACCTTTCTCTTTATTTTCATTAAACCGAGAAATTACTTTGTTTTTTCCGCCTAATCCTATTGGTTTTAGCAACATATTTTCATTATCAAATAAACGGTCAAAAATTTTTTCATAAAAATATTCTTTATTTATATCCTCAACAAAAACTATAATTTCAGAGTCATCAGTATCTATCATATCAGCTCGTACATCAAGTGCATCATCGCTGTATTGTAACTCATAATTATCCATACTCTATCACCTAAATAGTTCATCCAAATCATCTAGTTCCATAGGAGAATCAATAATAGAATTATCATTGAATGAAATATCCTGTTGAATTTTACGATAGTATTTCTGAATCTTTATTATCTTATTACGGAAAGGACCTACTAATTCAGGCGAATGAGTTGCAAAAATTAATTGAATATTAGGATTAATTTCATGAAGTTGCTTAATAAATTTTGTTTGCCACCTTAAATGAAGGGATAATTCGGGTTCATCAGCAACAAAAATTCCATTTTTCATATCTGAAACTTTAAAAATAAAATTTGCAAAGAGATTAACTAATTGTTTCTCTCCTGAAGATAAATATGTTATATCAACCTTTTGATCGGTATATGAAGTTTCAAAATAGATAGTCCCATCATTTGTTACTTTGATATTTTTTCCATCTTCTCCATCTAATAAAAAAGTATTAACAATTTCAATGAATTGGTCAATTGATTTCCTTGCATTTTTCTTCATTGTTTCAGATTCACTTGCTAATAGTGTAATCTTTTTGATTTTTTCTATTTCATTATATGTAGCAACAAATTTTGCTTCGATTCCTCTATCTTTATTTTTTTCAGAATTTAGTTCCTCAACGTCATTCAATAGTTTTTCAAAGTAATCTAAGTAATTATTTTCTTCTCTATTGGTATTATTAATAATGTTCAAATCTCTAAGTAATGTTACATATTTTTCTTTCAAATTATTTAATTCATCTAGAACATTCTCATTTCTAAAATATGAGATCAATCCACTGAAGTCAAGCTGTTGACCTGTTAAAACAAACATTGTTTCAAGAACATCATTGCGAAACTTTTCATTTAGTTCTCTAATTTTATAGTTTACATGTCTCATTTGCGAATCAACTAAATATTTCACGATATCCATAGATGCATCTTTACTGTTGTATCTATAAAATTGTTTATGAATTATTCTACTTTGTTCTGAGAATTGTTCATTATTTGATAACCTTGAATTACTAATGCGTTCTAGGGGAAGATACACATAATCAAAGCTATCCCTTATTGTTTGAACAATCGGATATTCTTTTACAAATTGATGTTTATTAAATCCATTTCCACGATATCTTTCTGTTGAAAAATACCTTTCCAATTCTTTAAAGTAGATTGTTTTTTCATCGTCAAGAAACTTTAACACAATAGCTTCATTGGTATTTTTTAATTTTAAAATATTATTAGTAGTTGTAGTAATGATAACATCGTGAAATAGTATATCTTTTAGTTTATAGAATTCTCCACCAATAATAAATTCAATTAAATTTAATACTGTAGTTTTACCACTACCATTCTTCCCATATAGCAAAGAGATATCTTCATTTAAATCAATATCATACTGAAAATAGCCATGTAGCCCATTTATTTGAATTTTCTTTATTTTCATATATAATTTTTATCCTATCTTCTTCATCTCATCAATACGTGCTACGGTCGCGTCGTATTTAGCTTGGTAGTCGGCTTGTTTGTCGCGTTCTTTTTGGACGACTTCTGGTTTGGCATTAGCTACGAAGCGTTCATTAGAGAGCTTCTTGCCGACCATATCCAGTTCTTTTTGCCATTTAGCCAGTTCCTTATCGAGACGAGCGAGTTCTTCTTCGACATTGAGGAGGTCTGCCAGTGGCAAGTAGATTTCTGCTCCTGTGATGACGCTTGACATAGCGAGTTCAGGTGCAGGGATGTTTGATGCGATTTCCAAGTGTTCTGGATTTGTGAAGCGTTTGATGTAGTTGACATTGCTGTTAAAGAAGGCTTCCAAGTCGCTATCGCTGGTCTTAACAAGGATGGTGATAGGCTTGCTTGGTGCAACGTTTACTTCTGCACGCGCATTACGAACAGCACGGATCAAGTCTTTGAGGCTTTCGACACCAGTGTGGGCTGCGAGGTCTTCAAAGGCTGGGTTAACAGTTGGATATTCCGCTGTAACGATAGATCCTTCTGAGATTTGTCCAAAGATTTCCTCTGTCACGAATGGCATGATTGGGTGAAGGAGACGAAGGATCTTGTCCAAAGTATAGAGGAGAACAGAACGTGTGATGACTTTCTCTTCTTCGTTATCGCTATAAAGGACTTCCTTGGTCAACTCAACGTACCAGTCCGCAAACTCGTCCCAGATGAAGTTATAAAGGATGTGTCCAGCTACACCAAACTCAAACTTATCAAAGTTGGCAGTAGCTTTTCCTATAGTTTCATTGAGGTTGTGGAGAATCCAGCGGTCTGTGACATTTCCAGCTTCCTTGTTGACAACTTTTTCGACATTGGCAGTTGCTTGCTCGAGGGTCAAGCCTTCATTGTTCATGAGGATGTAGCGAGAGATGTTCCAGATCTTGTTGATGAAGTTCCATGAAGCATCCATTTTCTCGTAAGAGAAGCGCACGTCTTGGCCTGGTGCAGAACCGTTCGAAAGGAACCAACGAAGGGCATCGGCACCGTATTTCTCGATGACATCCATAGGGTCAATCCCGTTCCCGAGAGATTTAGACATCTTACGTCCTTGCTCGTCACGAATGAGACCGTGGATAAGCACATTTTGGAATGGCTGACGGCCAGTGAATTCCAAGGATTGGAAGATCATACGAGACACCCAGAAGAAGATGATATCGTAACCTGTTACCAAGGTTGACGTTGGGAAGTAACGTTTGAAGTCTTCTGAGTCGACATCAGGCCAGCCCATAGTTGAGAATGGCCAAAGGGCAGAACTGAACCAAGTATCCAAGACGTCTTCGTCCTGAGTCCATCCGTCGCCTTCAGGAGCTTCTTCACCGACGTACATTTCACCCTCAGCATTGTACCAAGCAGGGATTTGGTGACCCCACCAGAGCTGACGAGAGATTACCCAGTCGTGGACATTTTCCATCCATTGGAGGAAGGTATCGTTGAAACGAGGTGGGTAGAATTCTACCTTGTCCTCTGTGTCTTGATTGGCAATAGCATTCTTAGCCAATTGGTCCATCTTAACGAACCATTGAGTAGACAAGCGTGGCTCAACCACAACACCTGTACGTTCTGAGTGACCAACACTGTGGACACGTTTTTCGATTTTAACGAGGGTACCGATTTCTTCCAACTTAGCAACGACTGCCTTACGAGCTTCGAAACGATCCATACCTGCAAATTCGAAGGCCAAGTCGTTCATGGTTCCGTCATCGTTCATGACGTTGACTTGTGGCAAGTTATGGCGTTGACCAACCAAGAAGTCGTTTGGATCGTGGGCAGGCGTGATTTTCACGACACCAGTACCAAACTCAGGGTCTGCGTGCTCGTCCCCAACGATTGGAATCAATTTATTAGCGATTGGAAGGATGACGTTTTTACCAATCAAGTCCTTGTAGCGTGGGTCTTCTGGATTAACCGCAACCGCAACGTCCCCAAACATGGTCTCAGGACGAGTTGTCGCAACTTCAAGGGCGCGTGAACCGTCTTCTAACATGTAGTTCATATGGTAGAAGGCACCTTCGACATCCTTATGGATAACCTCGATATCAGAAAGGGCTGTGCGAGCTGCTGGATCCCAGTTGATGATAAACTCACCACGGTAGATCCAGCCTTTCTTGTAAAGGTCCACAAAGACCTTGCGAACCGCTTTTGACAAACCTTCGTCAAGCGTGAAACGCTCACGAGAGTAGTCTACAGAGAGGCCCATCTTGCCCCATTGTTCCTTGATAGTAGTGGCATATTCGTCTTTCCATTCCCAGACTTTCTCGAGGAATTTCTCACGGCCGAGGTCGTAACGGCTGATGCCCTCACCACGCAAGCGCTCCTCAACCTTAGCCTGAGTCGCAATCCCCGCGTGGTCCATCCCTGGAAGCCAAAGCGTATCAAAACCTTGCATACGTTTTTGACGGATGATGATATCTTGCAAAGTTGTATCCCAAGCGTGACCGAGGTGGAGTTTACCAGTCACGTTTGGTGGTGGAATGACGATAGAGTATGGCTTAGCCTTCTTATCGCCTGAAGGCTTGAAAACATCCTCGTCAAGCCATTTTTGGTAACGACCAGCCTCAACCTCGGCTGGATTGTATTTAGGTGAAAGTTCTTTAGACATGTGTGTGTCCTTTCTAGTTTATATCTTGAAATAAAATTAGTATGTAGAAGATAGGCTTTGATTCAACTCATCTTGTTTTTATCATTATCTTCTATAAGCAAAGAAACGGTGAAAAATTTTACATTAACTTTCTCTCATTATCTTCGTAATATGTTTATCAAAGTCTGATATGATTTTTTGAGTTCGGTTAAATTTTTCATACTCCTGGATAGCTTTTGAGTCTGCTTGTTTCTTGGAAAGACTTCCTTTTCCTTCTAAGATTTCATATTCATTAAAAGATAGAAAACGATCAATACTATCTGCCAATCCTCGCATCGTAAAAGTATTACGGCGCTCAACCAAACTCTCGATATAATCAAAATAGGCTGTAACAGTTCGCTCTAGTTGTCGAATTTCTTTTTCTTGCAAATAATTTTTGGCTATAGTTACATCTGATTTGAGAACTCGTCCATCAGGTGCATGTTTCCAAGTAGTTAATCCCATTTTTTCTTTACTAGCATCGGCTTGCTGATAGATAATTTCTGCAGCCGTACTTCCAGTAATTGCGTAATGAAATTTATTTTGCACCATAGCATAGAAGTTTTTAGTAATATCTGAGTTTCGATCATAATCTATGGCACATTCAGCAAAGATATCCGTAATTTGTTGATAGATTCGGCGTTCGCTAGAGCGAATAGAACGAATCCGTTCTAAAAGTTCACGGAAATAATCTTGTCCGAAAACTGTCTGTCCTTGTTTCAAGCGTTCATCATCTAAAACAAAACCTTTGATGATAAACTCTTTCAAGGTCTTGGTTGCCCAAATTCTAAATTGAGTAGCCTTGCTGGAATTTACACGATAACCAACTGAAATGATAGCATCCAGATTGTAATATTCAAGTTCACGCCGGACAGTTCTATTGCCCTCTTGTTGAACCTGTGCAAATTTTGCACAAGTTGACACCTTATCTAACTCACCACTATCATAAATGTTTTTCAAGTGCTTTGTAATGACACTTCGTTCAACTCCAAAGAGCTCCGCAAGACCTTTTTGAGTTAACCAAAGATTTTCATCTTGTAAAAGGATATCTAGCTGAACGTCGCCATTGGGTGTAGTATACAGGATGAAATTAGAAATTTCATTCAAGCCAATTCCACCTCCTCCCTTCCATAAACAATTACTTCTCGTTCTTAAACTGTATACCGTTTTCTTTCAGTTTTTGAACGGTAGCGGGACCAATTCCCTTCAAAGCGAGAACTTCTTTTTCGGTCCATTTTTTGAAATCTGTAGACCTACGAATCCCATTTTCAACAAAGATGTGAACAAGATCCATCCGGATTCCCTTCATTTTTTCCTCGCTCATAAAGGAGTACCAGTCGTTTACCTCGGATAAAGTTTTTATCATACTGGAATGATTCGAAAATACTGGTTTACGACGGAACTTCTTGGCTTCGTTTGTTAGAAATTTTGTTAAAATAATATTTTCTAGTAAATAATCAAATAGAGGATACAAACTAGCTTGTAGCGATTCAATTGAATTTGGACAATAGCATTCTTGGTCTTCGATATCTATAACTTTGAATTGCCAATCTTCCTCTATAAAGAATTCAACAGCTTCATCATTGATTTCCACTAATTTTGCAAATAGCTGACTAGCTTCCTCAATTTTTCCTTGAGAAAAAGCAGAGATGATGGCATGAATAAGAATGGTATCGTCCCGTTTCCCTTTATTTAATTCTTCGCGGTAGAAACGCTCAACCTTTAGTTCCTGACCAGTAATATGATACAAGGAAAGCATACAGAAGACAAAATTAGGAGGAAAACGTTCTGGTCGCTTACTCAAATATAGGTCAATCAATTCTATAGCCTTAGAATTTAAGTTCTCCGTCATATAATATTCAATCAGAAACATGAGAGCAGACAGGATAGGGCGGGCTTCAAAATAATTCCAACTATTGTATCCGTTCATTTTCCATTTTTCTAAAACTAGAACTTCAAAATCCAATACTTTTTTAAAAGTTGACAAATCAAAATCTTCAACTTCTGATAAGAATAAATGAAAATCAGCAGCAAAATAATCTGGATTGATTTTTAAAACTTGCTTTAACAGTTTATTTCGCTTCTGTGTATTCGGAGTATGCATAGCTTCTCTAAATAAAGCATGATCCTGATTCCAATCAAAAGTCCTATTTTTCAGTTGGTAATTGATTAGCTGAACATCTGGATACTCTCCGTGTTCATCAGCATATTGCATCACTGCTGTATGTAGTTCATCGAAGTTTTGAATGGTCCGACGTTCTACAAAAGTTGGATTTTTGGCCATGATTTCTGTCCAAGCAGCCTCTTCTTCAGAAATAACTTTGATATCCAACTTTTGCTGGCGTTTTAATTCTTTTTTTCTATTTTTCTTTTTAGCCATCTATTTTCTCCTCTAACTCATTCTTCAATAGGTCCTATCTCGACTGCCAGATACAAGCATTAATGGGAAAAACCACTTTCTCAGCGATTCGTTGATTTTGAAGGTTGTGCCCTAAGCGTAAGCAAGGTGGAGTTTTTCCAGTTACATTGGGTGGTGGGAATCACGAACGAAAAAGATTGAGACTTTTGAACTTCTTGAGTCTTGAGAACGTCTTCATGAAGCCTTTTTGGGAATGTTCAACTTCAACCTAGGATGGAGTGTGTTTAGGCGGAAGCTGTTTAGACATGTGTTTGTCCTTTTTCTATTATTTTCATCTTATTTTGAATCTGCTTAGCAGCTTCTCCTGCAGACAAATTCGTATTATTTATTTTAAAGTAGTGGTGCAACTCATTCGGTTGATGTTGGGAATTTAATTGAAGTGTTTCAGTGGTTTCTAAAATTTCTCTTTCAGATACCTCAATATGTCGTTTTAAGGGTTTGTGCTTTAATCGATTCTCCGTTCGATTTCGACGTAAGCGCTCTTCAAGGCTTGTTTCCAATTCAACAAAAAGAATCTCTTGATGATAGTCATTCAACAAATCCTGAATTTGTTTCAAATAGATCAGCTGGTACTGATTTGAAAAATCAATCACGTCTGTTAAAATCACATATCGCTGATTTCTAGCGCTAGCTCCAAGGAAAGAAAAGGTCATTCCACGAACAAATTCCCACATTTCCTCTGTATAGTCCTGATAGATTTCCAGTGCAAAATCGATGGCTTGATGGTTATAAAAGAGGGTAGAATCCGTCAGTCGAGATAGTTCTTGACCAATCGTCATTTTTCCTGAAGCTGGGGCACCAATGATGAAAAAATGCATCAAATCACCTCCCACTCACTCTTCAGCAAGCCGTATCTCAAATCATCGCAGCGATTGCCTTGGGCATCCTTGCGGTCTCTTATGCGAGCTTCGAGGGTGAAGCCAAGTTTCTCAGCGACTCGTTGACTTTGAAGGTTGTAACCAAAGCAAGACAGTTCAATCTTGTGTAGGTTTAGTTCTTTAAAAGCTAAATCAATCAAGGCACGCGCTGCTTCGGGAACATAACCTCGTCCCCAATAGTCTGGGTGCAAGATATAGCCAATCTCCAGTACATCGTCTTCGTAGCGACGGGGGAAATCGACAGAACCAATGATTGTATCGGTTCTTTTAACGATAATTCCGTAGCCTGCTGGGAGATTATCCTTTTGATTACGCTCGGGAAGGATATGTTCTAGGTAATAAATCTCATCTTCCAAGGTCTTGACAGGTGGAAAACCTGCTGGGTAAGAAACTTCTGGACGACTAGCATAGTCAAAGATATCCTCTACATCCGCAACTGTACGGACTCGTAAGACCAGTCGCTCAGTTTCGATTCGTTCAGGTAATGCTGCTCTTGTCATTTTTCTGCCTCGCTTTCTTAATGAAGCTCCCCATAGGATCGACTCGGTCATTTAGATAACGGTAAACGCGCTGATGGGCGTCCCCCATAAAGTAAGTTGGCGCAAAGTGGTCATTTTTAAAATGGCCCTTGTCATCTAAGAGCTCTGGATCAGCAAGTCGCTCAATAATCTTAGCAAAGATATGGCAGATGCCATCTTCCTCGATAATCTGATCTACCTGACAATCCAAAACGACTGGACAAGCCTCTAAAATCGGTGCCTGAGTTCGTTCAGAAATCTCATAGTCAAGTCCCAGGTGTTTCAATTTCTCCCGATGGCTGATAAAGCCAGCCTGCTCCATCTCAAGCATGAGGTTTTCGTCAGGGATGTTCACGCTGAACTGTCGATAATGCTTAATCTGGTCGGCTGCATTTTCCTCAGCACCAACACCGATGACCAGCCAATCTCCCAGACTATAAGAGGAGCTACAGGTTGTGATATTGTATCCAAAGTTCTGGTCCTTATAGCCCAAGATGAAGATAGGAAAACCATAGTAGAGTTTACTGGTGTTAAAAGATTGTTTCATGACAACCTCCTTTAGCTAGGGGGGAAAAGAAAAATCGTCCCTGCCATCAATCTGACAGGGACGAATGTGTTAATCCGCGGTACCACCCAATTTCGGGCCATGCCCGCATCTTTAATCTTCTTGTTTCACTTTTATGACGTCGTTAGCTCGTCTTGCCGTACTTGAGTACAGCAAGACGAGCTGTCTAGTCCTAAAAGGAAACAAAAAGATTTATATTTCAATTTTTAATTTCATCCATTAGCAACCAGTTTTGACACATTTGTGGACTTCTCAGCACCGCCACTTTCTGTAAAATGTGGGACTCAAAACACCTCTAATGGCTTTATTTTAACAAGTTTTTGACGGAAAAGCAAGGAACAAGAAAGATTACTTGAACTTGATGCCGTTTTCTTTTAATTTCTTGATGGTAGCGGGACCAATTCCTTTCAAGGCAAGTAGTTCTTTTTCTGTCCAGTTTTTGAAGTCAGCAGCAGACTTGATCCCTTCATCGTAGAAAGTCTTAGCGCGGTCAACTGAAAGTCCCCCTAGGTTTGCTGCGAAATCTTCTACAGAAGTAGCAACTTTTTGAGCTTGCTCTTTGGTTGCTTCTACAGTTTTTTCAACCTTTTTAGAGACAGCTTTACCTGCATCACTTGCCGCTTTTTCAGCATGTTTTACAACTTTTTTTGTTTCTTCGACAACCTTGTTTACAGTGCTTGAAAATGCACCTGAGCGACGTAGGCTGTTTCTCAATTGTTTTTTACGTTGGAGTGTCTTTGACATGATAAAATCCTTTCAATAAAAAATCCCTGTGGCTGAACAAGGATCGAATCTCTATGGTTTTATTGTATCAACTTTCTTTAGGAATTGCAAGGCTTGATATACTGGAAATATAGGAGATATATGGGAAATTTCGCCGTAGAATGATAGACAATAATAGAAGAAAAATGAAAAATATGGTATAATGAAACGATAGATTTTTGAATAGGAATACAATCATGTTTGGATTTTTTAAAAAAGATAAAGCTACAGAATCCCCCACAATGGTGCCAGACCACATCGGTGTGATCATGGATGGGAATGGCCGTTGGGCTAAAAAACGGATGCAGCCACGAGTCTTTGGCCATAAGGCTGGGATGGATGCTTTGAGAAAGGTAGCTATTGCTGCTAGTGATATGGGCGTCAAAGCCTTGACAGTCTATGCCTTTTCAACTGAAAACTGGACCCGTCCAGATCAGGAAGTCAAATTTATCATGAACCTGCCAGTTGAATTCTATGATAAGTTTGTTCCTGAATTACATCAGAAGAACATGAAGATTCAAATGATTGGGGAGACTGATCGTTTGCCGAAGCAGACTTTTGATGCTCTTAAAAAGGCAGAAGAGCTGACTAAGTTAAATACAGGATTGATTCTCAATTTTGCCCTTAATTATGGTGGACGAGCTGAGATTACACAAGCAGTCAAGTTGATTGCACAGGATGTTTTAGATGCTAAGATCAATCCTGGTGATATCACCGAGGAGTTGATTGGGGAATACCTCTTTACGGGACATTTGCCAAAAGTCTTGCGGGATCCTGACTTAATTATTCGGACCAGCGGTGAACTTCGTTTGAGTAATTTCTTGCCTTGGCAGGCTGCTTATAGCGAGCTCTATTTCACGGATGTCTTGTGGCCTGACTTTGATGAGGAAGCCTTGAAAGAAGCTATCATCGAGTACAATCGTCGCAACCGTCGCTTTGGAGGAGTTTAGGAGATATTATGATACAGGATTTACAAAAGAGAACCCTTTTTGCTGTCTTGGCCTTGGCTATCTTTATCCCAATCTTGGCGATTGGTGGCTTATGGCTCCAGATTGCCATGGGGATTGTGGCTATGTTGGGAGTCCATGAGTTGCTTCGTATGAAGGGGTTAAATACCATGACGCCTGAAGGACTCTTGACTTTACTAGCAACCTTTTTTCTGACTATTCCTTTGGAAAACTACCTGAAGTTTTTGCCTGTGGATGGGAACGTTGTTGCTTATAGTGTCGTGATACTGATTTTACTAGGGGCAACAGTCTTCAGCAAGAACTATACTATTGAGGATGCTGTTTTTCCGATTGCCATGAGTTTTTATGTTGGCTTTGGTTTTAATGCTTTGGTCGATGCTCGTATTGCAGGTTTGGATAAGGCGCTTTTGGGACTGTGTATGGTCTGGGCAACCGATAGTGGTGCTTATCTGGTAGGGATGAAGTTTGGTAAGAGAAAACTAGCTCCGAGAGTTTCCCCTAACAAGACCATAGAGGGTGCTATGGGGGGTATCTTGGCTGCTATGCTAGTGACTTTGATTTTTATGCTAGTTGATAGTACTGTTGCTTTACCTTATGGGATTTACAAAATGATGGTTTTTGCTATTTTCTTTAGTATAGCTGGTCAGTTGGGGGATTTGATCGAAAGTGCTATGAAACGTCACTTTGGTGTCAAAGACTCAGGCAAGTTTATCCCAGGTCATGGTGGGGTATTGGATCGTTTTGATTGCATGCTGGCTGTCTTCCCTATTATGCACCTCTTTGGCTTATTTTAAGGAAAGGTAAATAGAAATTAAATGATAGGATTACTAACATTTATCCTGGTCTTTGGGATTATCGTAGTGGTTCACGAATTCGGACATTTTTACTTTGCTAAGAAATCTGGGATTTTGGTTCGTGAGTTTGCCATCGGTATGGGCCCCAAAATCTTTGCCCACATCGGAAAAGATGGAACTGCTTATACCATTCGTCTCCTGCCACTTGGTGGTTACGTTCGGATGGCAGGTTGGGGTGAAGATACGACAGAAATTAAGACTGGAACTCCTGCAAGCCTAACATTGGCAGAGGATGGTAAGGTCAAACGCATCAATCTCTCTGGTAAAAAGGTTGACCAGACAGCTCTGCCTATGCAGGTCACTCAGTTTGATTTTGAGGATAAACTCTTTATTAGAGGCTTGGTCTTAGAAGAGGAAAAGACTTTCTCAGTAGACCATGATGCGACCATTGTGGAAGCTGATGGAACGGAAGTTCGTATCGCTCCCTTAGACGTCCAATATCAAAATGCGACTGTCTGGGGCAAATTGATTACCAACTTTGCAGGTCCTATGAATAACTTTATCCTAGGAGTCATCGTTTTCTGGATTTTGATTTTCATGCAAGGCGGTGTTCGTGATACGCAAACGAACAATTTCAGTATTATTCCAGATAGCGCTTTGGCTAAGGTTGGAGTTGAAAATACGGCCCAAATCACTAAGGTCGGCAGTTACGAGATTTCAAATTGGGCAGATCTGATCCAGGCGGTTGATACAGAAACCAAGAACAAAACAGCGCCCGTTTTGGATGTGACGGTTTCTGAAAATGGCACTGAAAAACAAGTGAGTGTGACACCTGAGGAAAGCCAAGGGCGTTATATCTTGGGTGTCCAGCCGAGACTCAAATCAGATATCTGGTCTATGTTTATGGGTGGATTTACAACTGCGGCTGATTCAGCCTTGCGAATTCTCAATGCTTTGAAAAGCTTGATCTTCCAACCAGATTTGAATAAGCTTGGCGGTCCTGTTGCTATCTTTAAGGCAAGTAGTGATGCTGCTAAGAATGGTCTTGAAAACGTCTTGTTCTTCTTGGCTATGATTTCCATCAATATCGGGATTTTCAACTTGATTCCGATTCCTGCGCTAGATGGTGGAAAAATCGTGCTCAACATCCTAGAAGCTATTCGCCGCAAACCACTAAAACAAGAAATTGAAACCTATGTCACTCTGGTCGGAGTTGTCATTATGGTCGTTTTGATGATCGCCGTAACTTGGAATGACATCATGCGAACCTTCTTTTAAGAAATAGAGGAGTCATTATGAAACAAAGTAAAATGCTTATCCCAACGCTTCGCGAAATGCCAAGCGATGCTCAAGTTATCAGTCACGCCCTTATGTTGCGTGCTGGTTATGTTCGTCAAGTATCAGCAGGTGTTTACTCATACCTACCACTTGCTAACCGTGTTATCGAAAAAGCTAAGAAGATCATGCGTCAAGAGTTTGACAAGATTGGTGCGGTTGAGATGTTGGCTCCAGCCCTTCTCAGTGCTGACCTTTGGCGTGAGTCTGGCCGTTATGAAACCTACGGTGAGGACTTGTACAAATTGAAAAACCGTGAGAAGTCAGACTTTATCTTGGGTCCAACTCACGAAGAAACTTTCACAGCTATTGTCCGTGATTCTGTCAAGTCTTACAAGCAATTACCACTGAACTTGTACCAAATCCAGCCTAAGTACCGTGATGAAAAACGTCCACGTAATGGACTTCTTCGTACGCGTGAATTCATCATGAAAGATGGTTATAGCTTCCACGCTAATTATGATAGCTTGGATGTAACTTATGATGAGTATAAAGCAGCTTATGAGCGTATCTTCACTCGCAGTGGTTTGGACTTCAAAGCTATCATCGGTGACGGTGGAGCTATGGGTGGTAAGGATAGCCAAGAGTTTATGGCCATCACACCTGCTCGTACAGACCTTGACCGTTGGGTGGTTTTAGACAAGTCTGTTGCATCATTTGATGAGATTCCTGTAGAAGTGCAAGAAGAAATCAAGGCAGAATTGCTCAAATGGATGGTTTCTGGTGAAGATACCATTGCCTACTCAAGTGAATCAAGCTATGCAGCTAACTTAGAAATGGCAACCAACGAGTATAAACCAAGCAATCGTGTTGTGACTGAAGATCAAGTGGCTCGCGTGGAAACACCAGGTGTCAAATCCATTGATGAAGTGGCAGCTTTCTTGAATGTTTCTGAAGAGCAAACCATCAAGACCTTGGTTTATATCGCAGATGAGGAACCAGTTGTGGCTCTACTCGTAGGCAATGACCAACTCAATGAAGTCAAATTGAAAAACTACCTTGGAGCAGATTTCTTGGAACCTGCAACTGAGGCAGAAGTGAAAGAATTGTTGGGAGCTGACTTTGGTTCTCTTGGGCCAGTAGACCTTCCAGAAAATGTTAAGATTATTGCTGACCGCAAGGTACAAGATAGCCGCAATGCTGTTGTAGGTGCCAACGAAGATGGCTACCACTTGACTGGTGTAAACCCAGGTCGTGACTTCACTGCCGAGTATGTGGATATCCGTGAAGTTCGTGAAGGTGAAATTTCTCCAGACGGACAAGGTATTCTCAACTTTGCGCGTGGTATCGAAATTGGTCACATCTTTAAACTCGGAACTCGTTACTCAGCAAGTATGGGTGCAGATGTCTTGGATGAAAATGGTCGTGCTGTGCCAATTATCATGGGATGCTATGGTATCGGTGTCAGCCGTCTCCTTTCAGCAGTTATGGAGCAACACGCTCGTCTCTTTGTTAACAAAACGCCTAAAGGTGAATACCGTTACGCTTGGGGAATCAACTTCCCTAAAGAATTGGCTCCGTTTGATGTGCACTTGATTCCAGTTAATGTCAAGGACGAAGCAAGTCTTGAATTGACAAATCGTATCGAAGAAGCCTTGGTAAATAAAGGCTACGAAGTCTTGACGGATGACCGTAACGAACGTGTCGGTGTTAAATTTAGCGATAGCGACTTGATTGGTCTTCCAATCCGTATCACTGTTGGTAAAAAAGCAGCTGACGGGATTGTAGAAGTGAAGATCAAGGCGACAGGGGATACGATCGAAGTTCATGCAGATAACCTGCTTGAAACCCTTGAAATCTTAACAAATAAATAAAATCTGGCTCTCTGTCAACTGTAGTGGGTTGAATAAAAAGCTAACATCTGGAGAGGA
>NZ_CAUPII010000021.1:0-32062 GCF_963511325.1 uncultured Streptococcus sp. | reverse complement strand
GACGTACTTGCACTTGTTGATGCGGATGTACTTGCTGACGTACTTGCACTTGTTGATGCTGACGTACTTGCTGACGTACTTGCGCTGGTTGAGGCCGACGTACTTGCCGATGTACTTGCGCTTGTTGAAGCTGATGTACTTGCTGACGTACTTGCACTTGTTGAGGCTGACGTACTTGCACTTGTTGAGGCTGACGTGCTAGCCGATGTACTTGCTGATGTGCTTGCACTTGTTGAAGCGGATGTACTTGCTGAGGTACTTGCACTTGTTGAGGCTGACGTGCTAGCCGATGTGCTTGCGCTCGTTGAAGCCGACGTACTTGCTGAGGTACTTGCTGACGTGCTTGCACTTGTTGAGGCTGAGGTACTTGCCGATGTACTTGCACTTGTTGAAGCGGATGCACTTGCTGACGTGCTTGCACTTGTTGAGGCTGACGTGCTAGCCGATGTGCTTGCGCTTGTTGATGCAGACGTACTTGCCGATGTACTTGCTGATGTACTTGCTGACGTGCTTGCACTTGTTGAGGCTGACGTGCTAGCCGATGTGCTTGCACTTGTTGAAGCGGATGTACTTGCTGACGTGCTAGCCGACGTACTTGCGCTAGTTGAAGCAGATGTACTTGCTGACGTGCTTGCACTTGTTGAGGCTGACGTGCTAGCCGATGTACTTGCTGATGTGCTTGCCGATGTGCTTGCACTTGTTGAAGCGGATGTACTTGCTGACGTACTTGCTGACGTGCTTGCACTTGTTGAGGCTGACGTGCTTGCCGATGTACTTGCGCTTGTTGACGCAGATGTACTTGCTGACGTACTTGCTGACGTGCTTGCACTTGTTGAGGCAGATGTGCTTGCTGACGTGCTTGCACTTGTTGAAGCCGACGTGCTTGCTGAGGTACTTGCGCTGGTTGAAGCCGATGTGCTTGCTGAAGTGCTGGCGCTCGTTGAAGCTGACGTGCTTGCTGAAGTGCTGGCACTAGTCATTGCGCTTACTGACGCTGATGTCGATGCACTGATCATTGCACTTACTGATGCACTGGTTGAAGCAGACACTGACGCACTGGTTGAGGCTGATGCTGACTTATAATCCGAATCCGACAAATCAGGAGTCACTGTGTTTTTGGTTCCATCTTTGTAGGTAATCGTTACAGTTCCATTGCTAGCAATCTCATACGATTTAATACGGAAATCTGACGTAGGGTTAGACGCCTTCACTGCAGCAAGAATCTTATCAAGATCATCTTGAGTCAAGGAAGTTAAATTAGAAACTTGAATAACTCCGTTTGGTTTAATACCTGGGAATTTTTCATTCAGTTTACCTTGTGCAACTACAGTTGTGACTCTACCTGTATTATCTGATAAATCTGTAGCACTAGTTCCACGGGTCCATTTATTACCAACTACATATTGGACATTTTCTCCATAAGTAGCAGTGTACGTTAATACTTTTGGATTTGTTGTTGAAGCTTCAGTGGTAATATCCTTAATTCCTAGTGCATCATCATCTGAAGAATAACCAGTTTGGAAAATACGACTGATATCAGAAGTTCCATCGTTTAATTTCAGAGTTTTAATCTTACCACTATTATCTTTAGCAGTTAGAACAACTTTAATCTTGTCGCCTGCGAAGACTTCGTAACCGCTGACTCCTGGACGAACATTATTCTTGATCGTTTGTTTTTCCCATTGGCCAGTCTTATCATTCTTAATATGAAGTTCAAAAGTTACTTCAGGTGCTACAGTTTCTTTGGTAATAGTTGCAGTCGTTGTAGACGAACTCAAGGTTTCAGTTCCACCACTTGGAAGTGTTACTGTTTTTTCTTGCTTAGCAGTCACATCCTCCGTCGGAAGTAGCCCATTGTTGCCATCGTAAGCTTTTTGCAACTCTGCAGGTTCAAAGGTAACACTTGATTCGTTGTCTTTAGCTGTCTTGGTAAATTTATGTCCAGCTAATGTGAGCGTAACAACCGCTCCAGGTGTTACATTCGTAACCACAATCGAACGATTTGGCAAGCCACCAGTTGCATTCGTAGAATCAACTGAGATAACTGGTGCTTGTGGATTGACCTTAATGGTTACATCTACCGTTCTACTATTAGCAGTTCCACTGTAGGATCCTTGTGGAAGAGTGATTTTCACTTTTCGCGTATAAACTCCTGGGTTTGCCAACATAGCGTCATCAGGAGCCTGAACCCAACTAAAGGTAGTGTCTGCTGGGAAGGATACACTTTCGTTCGAATTTTTAAGCGCCTCTCCTGGATTTTCAATAATCTCTGCTAATGGAGTCTTATTTGCCACAGTTGTAACGTACTCCTGTTTAGCTACAGGATCAACAACTGTATAATCAAAGTTTGTCTGACTTGTCAAGGCTGGATTGCTTGTTGAAACATCCCCAAAACGTCCTTTTGGATATGTGGCAATTAGCGTATAGGTTGTACTATGGCTCTCAGCTTCTGAACCCGTAGTATGCCAAATTGCGCCAAACGGCTGTGTTCCAACAGGGGTTGTAATTTCGTTACCTTGATTATTTATTTTATACTTATAAGACCATGTTGTCCCTGACAGACTTGAATCCCCCAAATTTGTATATTGTTGGATTGTTCCACCGATATTATTAGCCCAGTCTCCGCCAGTAACTTTATCATTACCTTGATCTGACTTAAAGGCATAGAATTTACCTTTTACACCATTATAAGTTTTAACTTCAACTTTTGGATAAACAGTATAGTTAACTGTTACATCATCAGTCGAGCCATCAGAATAAGTAACCCGTGCAACTGCACTTTTTGTCCCAGCAGATGTGTTGTCAATGCGACTAACCCATGAAACAGTCGTTCCTTGAGGGAGCTGTCCTCCACCATCAAGCTGGACAAAGTTCGTAGCATCGTTTAAATCCGTTGCCGTTTCACCAGTATAGGTATAAATAGTCGATGCCTTCGCTACAGCAGTATATTTATCAGTCTGGCTTTTGATTACAAATTTGACATAACCATTGTCGGTTATACCGTTTTTTGCATGGTTACTATCAGAGGTGTTTTGGTCATCTGTTGCCATTAAATAGCGTTCAAATGATGCTAACGGTACATTTTTTGCTAGAGTGCCTGTAAGGGTAATCTTTGCATCCGCCTGATCTGTCAAATTTGTGATTGGAGTTGAACGATTGAGACCGGTATATCCTGCATAGTTTGTACCATTAGCATTGTCAGCTGTACCTTGCATTTCAAACTTCAATGAAGAAATCTTGCCAGAATCATCAGTTGCTCTAAAGGTTACATTAACTTCTTCCCCACGGTATAGATAGATTTCCTTAGTTGTAGCATTATCATAATGAATCTCCAGTTTTGGTCGTTCATTGACTGTAACATCTCGAGAAATAGTATTGCTTGTTAAATCCTTATAAATAATCTTTGCAGTTCCATCGCTTGCAACTTCAATGTCTTTGATGCGGTGAACTGTCTTATCATTCTTAGCGTAGATGGCATTCTTGACATCTGTCTTTTCGTTATCTGTTAAACTGTTTTTATTTACTACAGGTGTAAAGTCAGGATTTGTTACTTTAAGACGGTCTTTCAGTTGTCCTTGGGTGATACGAACATTGCCAGTACCATTCACTCTGTTGAAGTTGCCTACTTGGTCAGTTGCAACTGCATTCCGTTGCCAAGTATGTCCTGAGTTCCACTCCAGATTATCATTCATATGAGCGTCGACTGTGATAGTCGCAGGACTTTCTGGCGTAGCTGTGATATTTCCTGTCAAGAGCCCTACAGTTCCTGTACCATAGTTAGAACCTTCAAAGTAGTTTTCTCTCAACCCTGGTTGGTTCCCATCTGCTCTAGGTACAATCTTGAACTCTCTTAATTTACCACTATTATCAGTCGCAGTAAATTTAACGGTGAAATCATCACCTGCATAGACAATATGTTCCATCCCACGACTAGAGTCGGGACTTTGAGTAGCTGTAATCTGCTGACCACCACGTGTCACGGTTACAGCAGGTACAGGCACCTCAGTTTCCGCTCTTACGTTAGCTCGAACGACATCCACAGTGTTATCACGATAAGTAATAGTGATTTCACCCGTATTAGACACCGTTATTTCATGATTACCTTCAGAATTTTTCTTGTAATCAGAACTGTTGAGGATAGTGGCATTTTTACTATTGTTCCTAAAGTTTGCAAGGATTTGAGTTTTCTCAGTCTCGCTCAAAGATGACGGATTATTTACCGTAACAGTATCACCACTCACAGGCTCGTTACGCTCGTTGAAACCTTTGATGGTGAGAGTCATATGTGCCGTATCTGTTTGACCGTCACTATCTGTTACAACATATTCAAGAATGTGCGCGCCAGTAGCAAACGGCTTCCATGTTCCTTTGTCTCGACCAATGGTACCTTGCATATTTACCGTATAAGTAGTTGGATAATAGGCAAACCTACCATTTTGATACACACCAAAATCACCAACGACATTTCTTGCATTTCTTGGATAATCAGGCGCATATAAGCCAGTGATAATTGTATTATTAGATCCTGCAGCTAATGTTTTCAAGCCCCTATCATCACTCATTTTCATCTTGATTGTGGTAATAGAGTCGTCATTATAGTAGGTAACATTTGCAGGCAAAGTAATCGTAGGGCGCTTAGATGTTCCACGGTTATGACCAGCTTCTCCAGTCGAAACAGTTGAGCTCATTGAGCCACTATAATTCCCAGAAGTGTTGGCGCTTGTGAACGGTTGACTACTTGTCGCCACTCGCGCACTCAAAGTAGCTGCATTAGACTTATTGTTCACAGTCGCATAAACCAATATAGTCGCCTCAAGGTTTCTATTCAAGTCATGGTGCTTGTTGAATATATACTCATTACCAGAACCACCACGTTTTTCCATTGGTTGTCCATTAAAAAGAACACGAGTGATGGTTGTATTTCTATCCACTTGCGCGATCAGACCAGCATAATTAAGCGGACTCTGCGAGTGCATTTTTATTTTCCAGACAACCTCACGATTAGAACTTGAATAACTTCCTTGCCCAAGTTCAGCTGTGGTGTGACCGTTTATCGAAACACCTCTGAGATTTCCCCCTGTTGGCATCGCTTGCCCGTTACGGCTGTCACGTTGACCAGAGGTTGCACGTGAAACCGCATTAGCGATAGAGTTGCGAGCTGAAGTGGCAGAATTGATCACTTCTCCTAGATCTGCGTTTGGATCCTTGAGAGCAGACTCAATCTCAGCAACCACGGTTTTAACCTTGATAATTGCTGCATCTGTATCAGGTAAATTAACTGCTTTAGCTAGATATTCACCCATTTCTGCTGAAAGAGTTGCCAGTTTCTTACGGTCTTCTGCTTGCTTTTTAGCGCTTGTTTCTGCTGTCGTTGTCGCAGCAAGAGTCGCTGTTGTCGTAGCTGTCAGACTCGCATTTTGACTTGTAAAGTTTTCTGCTGTTGAAAGAGCACTAGAAAGATTAGGATTGACCTGAGCATCGCTAGCCTTAACTGTGGCTCTGGATGTTCCGTCATTACTGATAGCATCTTCGCTAGGAGCCGTCTGTGAACCTTCTACATGCGAAACCTCAGAGAGGGAACTGCTTGCAACAGTCGAAGCACTATCTGATGTTGAGGCAGAATCGTTCAATGAAGACGAGGTACTAGTTGAAGTTGAAGATGAAACACTGGCACTAGTGCTAGCTGATGTTGAGGCGCTTACGGACTCGGATGCACTTGTTGAGGCCGAAATAGAGGCACTTGTAGAAGCAGAGATTGAGACACTCTCACTAACAGAGGTAGATGTTGAAACAGAAGTTTGTTGCTCATCATCTTTATTGACCGTTCCCAAAACAACCTGATCAGAATTCACTAGATTGTCAGTACCATCCACGACTTTCTCTACAGCCAGCTGTTCATTGGCATGGACTTGCGTATGAGTGGCAACTCCACCACCAACAACGGCCCCCGCGGCAACTATCCCCTTGAGGACATCTATCCCAGTTAAAGAAGTTGAGACACGATCTTCCACAACTTCAGTTGTCACCTGAGCAGTATCAACACCACCACGAAGAACCTTAAATAGCCCGAATAAAGACGTTGAGGCACGCAACCAATGTTTCCCTGACTTAATCAGTTTGTATCTAGTTACACGATCGGTTTCTCGATACTCTCCTTCTTGACGTCTAAAAAACATGTTTTTTTCTCCTTGAGTTCATTTTTTATAAAAAAACTAAATACCAAAACATTCTTAAGATACACAGTCATGTTACATGGATATTTTCTCTTTTTTCACCCTGACAAGCACTGGTGTACTCTTAAAAAATTTTGATATAGAGCTCAATCTATAACACCTTATTATAGCACATTAGAGCCTGCTTTGTCCAAAGATTTGTATAAAAAATATATTAATACAAATGACTTGTTCTTTTTGTAGATTTTACCTGAATTTAAGATTCTTTTTTTATCCAATAATCATCTATTTACCTTTAAAAAATCAAATATTATTGTAAAAATTCAGTAGGATGAAATAAAATATAAACAAATTGACCAGAAAGAAAAGTCCGATCAATTTCTAGCAATGTTTTAAAATCCGTAGCGTACTATTCTAGGTTCAATCTACTATATATCGAATCATCGATCCATCGAAAAAAGCCGCCTGATTGGGCGACTTAATTTTTTTATAGGGAGATTATTATGAAAAAGTTTTAGGAGTATAAGTTAAGGTCTTTTTAACTTATGAGATAAGTATACAGCTCCTATCTTAAAGTTTCCTTAAGTATTTTTAAATGTGAGATTTTCCCATTTTTCTCGCCAATTTTTCTTGGATAAACGCTTTTGATAAAGATTCATTCGATCTTGATTTTCTAAGAAATGGGGAGTTGGACGAACCTGAAAGTTTAAAATATCCTCCAAACCATAAGGAGCAAAGAGCTCTAAAGTTGCGTCAGCTTGCAAGCGAAGTCCTACTGCCGTACAACGTTCAGGATACTTACTCATGGCATCGCAGGAATTTCTATACGGAGATGTGTGGGGACTGTGTTGGTGCATATAGACTTGATTTTTCAGCTCCCACTGATACTGGGGAAAGTCCTCTCTCAACTTGCTTTCTATAGCCAGCGTTTCTTCGTAACTCACATCTGGGTCAAAGAAAATCACATCCACATCCGTTTCACGGTCAAAGGATGGCTTATCTGACAAGAGATTCCAGATAAAATTTCGGACCGAACCAGCTGCTAACCAGGAATCTTTCAACTCCAAGTCACGGATGATAGTCAGAATAGCCATCATGTCAGGATCTTCTCTGAAAGAATCTAAAATTTCAGCCTTATTTTTCAATGTATTCATACCCCAAATGTTCGTAAGCCTTGGCTGTCGCGACCCGTCCTGAACGAGTTCGCATGATAAATCCCTTCTGGATTAGGTAAGGTTCATACATATCTTCTACCGTCTCACGCTCTTCGGCGATATTTACCGAAAGAGTTCCTAGACCGACAGGGCCACCACCGTACATCTCAATCATGGTGCGGAGAATTTTCTGGTCCACATAGTCCAAGCCTTCATGGTCTACATCCAGCATGGTCAAAGCCTTATCGGTAATCACATCATCGATAACCCCATTCCCCATAATCTGGGCAAAATCGCGCACGCGCTTAAGAAGACGATTGGCAATACGAGGAGTTCCACGGCTACGGAGAGCCAACTCAGCAGCAGCTTCATGGGTGATTTCCATCTCAAAAATATCTGCCGTCCGCTCGACAATCTCTGTCAAGTCATCATGGGCATAATACTCCATGTGGCCAGTAATCCCGAAACGTGCACGAAGAGGATTTGACAGCATCCCTGCTCGTGTCGTCGCACCAATCAAGGTAAAAGGTGGCAATTCCAGATGGACACTGCGACTACCTTCCCCCACACCAATCATGATGTCGATGTAGAAGTCTTCCATAGCACTGTAAAGCACCTCTTCTACTGACATGGGCAGACGATGAATCTCATCGATAAAAAGCACATCTCCTGGCTCCAAGTCATTCAAAATCGCTACCAGATCACCAGCTTTTTCGATAACGGGACCAGACGTTTGTTTGAGATTGACTCCCAGTTCATTGGCAATGACAAAAGCCATGGTTGTTTTCCCGAGACCTGGAGGGCCAAACAAAAGAACATGGTCTAGCGCCTCGTCACGCATTTTTGCTGCTTCGATAAAGATTTGAAGCTGATCTTTGACCTTGTCCTGACCGATATATTCACGTAAATATTGGGGACGGAGAGTACGTTCTACCAACTCCTCATCGCCCATGATTTCATTATCTAAAATTCTACTCATATTCCTATTATAGCAAAAATCCAGCCTACAAACAAAAAAGCCACCTGACTTGGTGGCTCCCGAGTTTAGTACTGATGTGGTATAATATTTTACGGCACTGATACACCGCCTACGAAAGGAGGTGAAATAGCCCATGATGGAACTAATCCTTAAAACTATCATCGGACCAATTGTGGTCGGTGTCATTCTTCGCTTAGTCGATAAATGGCTAAACAAAGATAGATAGTGTCAAAAAAAGACCCCAAGCTTAATGTGGAAGTTAGCTTGGGGTCTTTTCTAGTCCATGATATAGAACTAATCCTTAATTCCCTTATATTATCCCACAGTTCGCGATTTTTGTCAAAGTTTTACTCCCTTGTCCAATAAGACTTTCAACATTAAGAGAACCTTAGGAATTATCAAAGAAAACAAAAGATTACATCACTATCAATAAACATGGGCGCTCATCAACTCAAATCAGCCAAACAAATGTTTTAATCCACTAAATGAAACGACAGACTTTCATATGATGTACCACTTCCTCACATTATTTCACGAGTTCCAACCTAGCAATTCAGGCAGGCACTAAGTCATACAAAGATCTATATGACAGACCGTTACAACCAAGTTGAGGACGAACTCGCTGAAGCAACAACAGACATATTTCTTAATCATATTCGCTAAAAAGTCCCCGCCAATTCCCCGACCAAATTCCAAAAACTACCGAAATTTATCGGAAAACGATGTTTAGGAAATTTCCGAAAAACTTGAAATAAAGCAAAAAAACTCCACCTGATTGGGTGGAGTTAAGGGAGATTATTATGAAAAAGAAAAGTTTAGGATTTCTATTAAATAAAGTTAGGAGGTCTTTATTTAATGATTACATAATACACAAGCAAACTTAAAGTTAGCTTAAGATTTTGAACTTTTTTTATTGTCTTTTTGTAGTAAGGTAACATAGTCACTCTTGGTATGAAATAAATGGGAGAGAAAAACAGTCTTTTGTGTCTGATCAACAAAGTAAAGCAAAACGTATTGATCTATAATTTTTCCTCGTGTAGGATACTTACTATTAATCTTTACACCGATTTTCACATCAGCATCAAAACCAGCCTCAGGAAAGACTTCTAAACTTTTTAAACCATCTAAAATTTTTGTCACAGTATTTTTAGCAGATTGAGGGGATAAAAGTACCGTAGCTATATAGTCGTGTATATTGTCGATAGCTTGTTCAACTTCTTTTGAAAGGATCACTTTATAAGCCATAGCGTGCCCTCACATTGTCTAGAGAAGCTCCTTCGCCTGCCTCATATTCTCTCAAGGAACGTTCAGATTGGGCTTGTAATTCAGCAATCAACTGCTCTCTATGCAAATCTTCAGCCGTCTTAATAGGCAAATCTTGCTCTAAGACTATTTGCTCTACAAATAAAGAAATAGCATCTGTCATTGTCATGCCCTTTTCCTTGATAATATTTCGAGCTTGCTCCATAGTAGCTTCATTCAGTTTAAAATTGTATTGTTTCGACAAGCTTATAGCCATGATATATCTCCAATCTATACGATATAGATTGATTATATACTAGATATAGATTTTAATCAAGAAAAAGTAGTTTTCTCATAGCCTTACCTCCTCACTAAATAGTATATTTTTACGCGAGATTTCCTCGACAATCTTCTTTTTGAAAAATTTAGTTCTTTTATATTTCGATACCTTTTGATAAAACCACGATAGATCAGATACTTTTTATCAGGATCTCAAGTATGTCATTAAAAAGTTTAATAACACCAATTTTAAAGGCATCAAGTTTCTAAACAATAGAAGATACGGCAATCTTTGTATTATATGGATATCCGCGTTATCCTTGACACGAACTTTTACTTTTGTTCAAAACAACGAATATAAATGAAATATCGCTGAAAGTCACATAACAAAAAAGCCACCGAATTGGGTGACTTTATTAGGAGATTATGATGAAAAAAAGTTTAGGATTTCTATTAAATAAAGTTAGGAGGTCTTTATTTAATAGCTAAATGATACAAGACAAGACTTAAAGTTAGCTTAAGTGAAAAAAATTATTTTAAATTTTTTCGATTCACCCAAATCATGCCCGTACACTGGAAACTAGATAAGGCTTCAAACCCCAGAGAACGGTAAAAACCCAAGTTTTTTTCTGTCTGTTCAGTCGCTAGTTGTATTTGGTAGGCATCCTTATAGTCAGCTAAGGCTTCTTTCATCAAGTTACTACCAATTCCTTGGCGCTGATAGCTAGGCAAAACAATCAAATCCTGGACAAAAACGGATGAAAAACCGTCTCCTATCAAGCGAACTAGACCAACAATTTTCTCACCATCACGCGCTAGATAAATGGCCAGTGAATGAGTCAGAGCCTGGGCCAACATTTGGAGCTGATTTGTATAATTTGTCCAACCAACTGCCTGGTAGAGATGCAAAACATCATCAAGTGAAACAGATGTTTCTTTTGTAATCTTAATCATAGCAAACCTTTCTAACATTCTCTAAGGGATTTCAACTGTTGCCCATTTTCATCAAAATTATCTGGACTCAACCACGATTCAAAACGCGCTTTAACCCTTGGCCAGTCCTTATCAATCATAGACAACCAATCCGTATCTCTAGTACGCCCTTTATAAATAACAGCTTGACGGAAGGTTCCCTCGTAGATAAAGCCCAAACGTTCTGCTGCTTTTCTAGAAGGTAGATTTAGCGCATCACATTTCCACTCATAACGGCGATAGTTAAGCTCTTCAAAGACATAACGAGCAAGCAAATAGTGGGCTTCTGTTCCCATCCTGGTCTGTTTAAGAGCCGGCGAAAAGGTCACGGCTCCAACTTCAATCACGCGATTGGCTTGGTCAATACGCATGAGAGAAAAAGTCCCCAGCGCCTTTCCAGTCACTTTATCGATAATCGCATAATAGAAGCGATCCTTGCGCTCAATCATCTGCTTCATAGCAACAATTAATTCTTCAAGATTTTCTACTGGTGGTTGAAAGAGATAGGTCCACATCTCTTGAGGTGATTCTGGACCATAAACAGCCAGCAAATCCTCCGCATGCTTTTCCACTGAAAGAGCTTCGATAATCGTATACTGTCCTTCTATCCGTACAAGTGACGGTAAAACTCCAGGTGTATCGTCTACAGGTTCACCAATCATCTGACCATATTCATTTACAGGCATAGTTTTCTCCTTGTCTCACACTTATAAGTTTAAAGATGTGAATAGTATATCACATCTCACAGGTAATCTATAAAAAATCCTCCAGTTTATGGAGGATTGATCAAATATGGAAACAAGTGAGTTAATGCCCCCTGTGCTTCTCTCTACGTTTTTGCTGTTTGCATTCGAATTTCTCTTGTTTGAGCAATTGTTTTTGGACACTAGATTGATGTTTTGAAATCTTTTTCCTTTCCTCATACTGCAACTGCAATAGTTCTTTCGACTTGGAAGAAACTTTTTGATTTACTTGTTTCCTCACCATTCGTTGTAATCGTTTAGGGTTCTTGATTTTTACATGTTGCTTAACTGTAGTTTCTGGACTAAAAGATAATTGAGTAAACTGAGTCTGTAAAATCTCTAGAATTTCATCATCTTTTGGCTCCTGACCAAATGTCACACGACAAACTTGATAAGTTTCTCGATACACTTGTTCAAACAAACCATGCCAAAATCCATCTTCAAAATAAACTGTCAATCCAATTGAAATTGTTTCCACGACAGCACCTCCTTAAATCTATCCCTAAGAATGGACAACCCAAGGAGGAAGGTTACTGATAGGCTTGCCTACGTCTGGACTACCAACCAGAACTGTGTTTTTATCTTAGTTGAGCTAATTATAGCATAATCCAATTTAAAAATCCTCCAGATTCTACTCTGAAGGATTTTTAAATTTATTTCGTTACGATATTTACGAGTTTAGTTGGCTCAAACAGTTTGGGGAACTGTTTGAGGTTGCAAATAAGCAAATAAATTGGTTATTTCACAACAATGTTAACCAATTTAGTTGGCTTCAATAGTCCACTGGACTATTGAAGGTGGCAGATAGGGCTAATAAACTCGTTATTTAACGACGATATTAACGAGTTTATTAGGGACACTAATCACCTTCACAATTTCTTTGCCATTGATCTCTGCCTTAACTTTTTCGTTAGCCAGAGCCACTTCTTGCAATTCTTCGCGTGAAAGGTCTTTAGCGACCATAAGTTTAGCACGGACTTTACCTTTGATTTGGACGACGATTTCGATTTCGTCTTCAACCAATTTGCTTTCGTCCCATGTTGGCCAAGCTACGTAAGAGATAGAGTCACCTGTTGCTGCGACTGTTTGCCAGAGTTCTTCTGCCAAGTGAGGGGCAAATGGGGCTATCAATTGGATAAAGCCTTTGGCGTATTCCGCATAGAGCTTATCTTCCTTGTTAGCAGCATTGACAAAGACCATGAGCTGGGCAATGGCTGTGTTGAATTTCATCGACTCGATTTGCTCTGTGACAGATTTAACCGTTTCGTTATAAACCTTGTCAAGAGCGCCATTGTTTTCCGCAACGATTTCTTTACTTGTGATCAAACGGTAAACACGGTCGAGGAACTTACGGCTTCCTTCCAAACCTTCTTCAGACCAAGCGATGGAAGCGTCAAGTGGTCCCATGAACATTTCATAGACACGAAGGGTGTCGGCACCGTATTGTTCCACCACATCGTCTGGGTTGACAACGTTCTTGAGGGATTTAGACATCTTGGCTGGTGCTTGCTCCAACTCTTCCCCTGTTTCTACATGGAAGAAAGAACCGTCACGTTTTTCAACCTTATCGGTTGCCACAAGAGCGCCACGGTGGTCACGGTAGCTTGTTCCCAAAATCATTCCTTGGTTAAAGAGTTTTTGGAATGGTTCCTTAGTTGGAACAACACCGAGGTCATAGAGGAATTTGTGCCAGAAACGAGCGTAAAGCAAGTGAAGAACTGCATGCTCTGCCCCACCCACGTAGATATCTACTGGCAACCATTGTTTGAGAAGATCCTCATCGGCCAATTTCTCAGTATTATGTGGGTCAATATAGCGGAGGTAATACCAGCTTGAACCTGCCCATTGTGGCATGGTGTTGGTTTCACGACGACCCTTGACACCATCTTCACGAGTCACTTCAAGCCAGTCGGTCAAGTTAGCCAATGGGCTTTCCCCAGTACCTGAAGGGCGGATATCCTTGGTTACAGGCAAGACAAGTGGCAATTCACTTTCAGGGACAGCTGTTGAAGTTCCGTCTTCCCAATGAATGATTGGAATTGGCTCACCCCAGTAACGTTGACGGCTAAAGAGCCAGTCGCGGAGACGGTAGGTAACCTTCTCTTGTCCACAGCCTTTTTCTTCCAACCAAGCCACAATCTTGGCAATAGCGTCTTCTTTGTTCAATCCATCTAGGAAGTCTGAATTAACGTGAAGGCCATCTTCTGTGTAAGCAGCTTCTGCTACGTTTCCACCTTCAAGTACTTCTACGATTGGTAGGTCAAATTGTTTAGCAAATTCCCAGTCACGTTGATCGTGGGCAGGCACAGCCATAACAGCACCTGTTCCATAGCTAGAAAGAACATAGTCGGCAATCCAGATTGGAATTTCTTTGCCGTTTACAGGGTTGATAGCATAGGCACCAGTCCAAACCCCTGTTTTTTCCTTGGCAAGGTCTGTACGAGCTAAGTCTGACTTGAGGCTAGCTTGGTGTTTGTAGTCAGCAACAGCCTCTGCTTGTTCTGGACTTGTGATGGAATCTACTAGTTCATGCTCAGGTGCCAAAACAGTGAAGGTCGCCCCAAAAAGTGTATCTGGACGTGTCGTAAAGACTGTGAAATCCTTGTCAGTTCCTTTTACTTTGAAGGTGACATTGGCACCAGTTGATTTTCCAATCCAGTTGCGTTGCATGTCCTTGATAGACTCTGGCCAATCTAGTTCATCTAAGTCATTGAGCAAACGCTCTGCGTAGGCCGTGATTTTGAGCATCCATTGGCGCATTGGCTTGCGGACAACTGGATAGCCTCCACGCTCAGAAGTTCCATCAGGAAGGACCTCTTCGTTGGCGATGGCTGTTCCCAATTCTTCAACCCAGTTTACTGGCACTTCAGCTTCATAAGCCAAGCCTTTTTTGTAAAGCTTAGTGAAGATCCATTGCGTCCATTTGTAATAGTTTGGATCTGTCGTGTTGACTTCACGGTCCCAGTCGTAAGAGAATCCAAGCGCATTGATTTGGCGTTTGAAGTTAGCAATGTTTTCCGCTGTGAATTCCGCTGGGTCATTCCCTGTATCCATAGCGTATTGCTCTGCAGGCAAACCAAAAGCATCCCAACCCATTGGGTGAAGGACATTGTAACCTTGGGCACGCTTGAAACGGCTGAGGATATCGGTCGCTGTGTATCCTTCTGGGTGTCCTACGTGCAGACCTGCTCCAGATGGGTAAGGGAACATGTCGAGTGCATAAAACTTAGGTTTTGAGGCGTCTGTTCCTGTCTTAAAAGTGTGATTGTCAGCCCAGTATTTTTGCCACTTAGGCTCGATTTCTTTATGATTGTAAAAACTCATGCTGTCTCTCCAATTTTCGTGATGCTCCTATTATACCATTTTTAGGGGAATTTAGTCTCTTTCTTTTCAACTCTTTTCTCTTTTCACCTTGCCTTCCATTTTTAATACTGCTATACTTACTTTAGCAAGCTCTTTATAAGAGGTGATTTATGGCCCATTCTTTCAAACATTCTCTCCAAAAAGAGATTCTTCACCGTAGTTCTTTGGCTGCTTTAGCGACCTCGTTTTTACTCCTCATTCTCTTGTTTGGTTTTTCCTATTTCCTTCAAAAGCAACAGCTCACCAAGGACACTCAACAGATTGTCCAACATGTTCGCAATATGAAACAAGCGAACTATCAATTATTGGAGACCATGAATCAAAAAATGGTCCCAGAATTTTTAGAGGGTAAACATACTGACCGAGAACTCTTTAGTCTATTTTATGAAACAAAAGCTCAACTGAAACTCAGTTCTGATTTTATCATCCTTGATGACACAGGAGAACTTCTCTTTAGTACCAATCGCAACCATCAAGAAACTATTTTAGCTCCTTATTATTTAAAATTGTTAATTCAAAATCCGATTCAAGGAACCATTACAGAAAAGGTTGCTTTGTCAATAGATAAACAACATTACGCACTCTTCATTATGCCTATCGTTCAAAATCAACGAGTTAAGGCTTATAGCATTTCTTTTGTAAATGAAAATGAATTTGTGTCCAGTATCCCTCTCATCAATTCAAAATACGCCATTACAGATACTTTTGGAAACATCTACTCTAGCAATACCAATCAATTTACTCAATCGACTCTGGAAAAATTTGATGAAAAATTACTCCAGTCTAAAACTCATTGGTATGTTGAAAATCCACTTCTGATTGAAAAACGTAAAATTGAACCGATTTTCTCAATCTACACCTTTCAATCTTTCTTTCCCATTCCGAGTTTACTGGGACTTGCTTCTGTCTTAACACTCTGTATCTTTCTGTTATACTTCTGGCAGGCAAGACGAATTGCTTATAAAATTGCGACACACAATGCCGGCCCTATTGAAAGTCTGGTCTATCAACTGCAGGAAATTCCTAAGAAAAAGGACAAGAAGCTGATCCTCCAGACAGGAGACGAATTTGAACTGATTGCTGAGAAAATCACCGATATGCTCCAAGAGTTGGATGAGCTCCATCAAAAGATGTTGACCATTGAGAAGGAAAAGTGGATCTTTGAAAGAAAGATGCTGGAAGCTCAGTTTAATCCTCACTTCCTCTACAATACCTTGGAAACCATTAAAATTACGAGTATGATTGATGCTAGTATTACTCAAGAACTTATTCAAAATCTCACGCGCATCCTGCGATATAGTGTAACTGAACTAGAAAAGGAAACGACTCTTGGACGGGACCTAGAGATTATCGAAGCTTATCTGAAAATCCATCAGATTCGATTTGAACATTTTTCTTATCAGATTGACTGTTCTGAGAATCTACATTCCCAAACTATTCCGAAACTTTTCCTATTACCACTTGTGGAAAATGCTCTAAAATACGGAAGGCAGTATCGTATCGACCTTGCCATCTCTATCCAAATCACTCAAGAGCAGGAAGCACTGACCTTTATCGTTAAGGATAATGCTGGTGGTCTAACCAAACAAGAACGTCTACATATCTTAGAATCCTTGGACAGTCCACATACACAGCACGGTATTGTCAATAGTTACAAACGATTGAATAACTTTTTTGAGAATGTCGAATTGGATTTAGGAGTGAACCCGCAAGGTGAAACCTGGGTAAAATTTATCACGAAAGGAAGAACGCATGTTTAAGTTAATCATTGTCGAAGACGAACACCTGATCCGAAAATGGCTTGAAATTGCCGTCGACTACTCAGCCTTAGGTATTCAAGTTGTTGGAACTGCAAGTCACGGACAAGAAGGCATGGAATTAATTCAAAAAGAGAAACCACACATCGTCCTGACAGACATTACCATGCCCATCATGGATGCTTTTATGATGTTTGAAGCGACTCGTTCACTCTCTTATGAAAAAGTGATCCTCTCAGGCTATAATGATTTCCAAAATGCTAAAAAGGCCATGCAATTCGGAGCAGTGGACTTCCTCCCAAAACCCATAAATGTCGCAGAATTAACAGAGTGTTTAGAAAAAATAACTCTGCGCCTCAAGATGGATCAACACCAAACCAATCCATTTTTACAAGACTATCAGACTTTTGTAACTTCTCTTCAAAAAATCAATCCTCAAAACCAATTGATTCAACAAATTCTCGAATTTGTGCACCAACACTACTCCCAACACTTTACCATTTCTACCATTGCAGAGAATCTAGGTTATAGCGAAAGTTATCTCTACAAGGTTATCAAGGAGGATTTTCCTATCACCTTGAACGAATACATTCTTCAGTATCGTTTAAAACAAGCCGTTGAAAAGATGAGCCAGTGTCCTGATTCTCCTCTTAGTCAAATCGCTGAGCAAGTCGGCTTCTCAGACTATAAATATTTTGGTAAAGTTTTTAAGAAATACTTTCATATCTCTCCAAAAGAGTTAAAAGCCATTGGAAGAATAGTTTAGACACTATTCTTCTTTTTTGTAGAGAATTTTACCCCATTAGGATAGAATTTTAAGTTTTAAAAACGCTTTCATTACTTTACAATAGAGGTAACAAAACTATGGAGGTATCCATCATGAAAAAGAAATGGATGTATTATGCTGCGTGTGGACTTGCTATTTTGGGACTTGCTGCCTGCTCTTCTGACGACGCTTCAGGAGAAAAGGCAACTGAAAATGGAGGAAGCGATACTCTAGTAGTCTACTCCCCAAACTCAGAAGGATTGATTGGAGCAACTATTCCTGCTTTTGAAGAAAAGTATGGTATCAAGGTTGAACTCATTCAAGCAGGAACAGGTGAACTCTTTAAAAAACTAGAATCTGAAAAAGAAGCCCCTGTGGCAGATATCATCTTTGGTGGTTCCTATACCCAATATGCTACCCACGGGGAACTTTTTGAAAATTACGTATCAACGGAAAACGATAATGTAATCAAAGAATATCAAAATACAACTGGCTACTCAACTCCTTATACATTGGATGGTAGTGTTTTGATCGTCAACCCTGACTTAACTAAGGGGATGAATATTGAAGGTTATAGCGACCTCATCAAACCAGAACTCAAAGGAAAAATCGCAACTGCAGACCCAGCCAACTCTTCTAGCGCCTTTGCTCAACTAACAAACATGTTACAAGCTGAGGGCGGCTATACAGACGACAAGGCTTGGACTTATGTCAAAGATCTCTTTACTTTGATTGACGGTAAAATCGGCTCAAGTTCATCTGGCGTTTACAAGGCCGTAGCAGATGGAGAAATGGCTGTTGGTCTTTCTTACGAAGACCCCGCAGTAAAACTTCTAAACGACGGAGCTAACATCAAGGTTGTTTATCCAAAAGAAGGTACTGTCTTCCTGCCTGCTAGCGCTGCTATTATTAAAAACGCTAAGAACATGGAAAACGCTAAGAAATTTATCGATTTCATCATTTCTCAAGAAGTCCAAGACACCCTTGGTACAACAACTACTAACCGTCCAGTTCGTAAAAATGCTAAAACTAGCGAAAACATGAAACCAATCGAACAAATTAAAACACTAACTGAAGACTATGATTATGTCATCAAAAACAAATCAGATATCGTGAAGAAATACAACGAAGTCTTTACAGATATCCAATCTAAACAGTAAAAGAGGTTGACTATGAGTGAGATCAAGATTATCAATGCCAAGAAAATTTACCACGATGTAGCTGTTATCGAAAATCTAAGCGTGACCATTCCTAAGGGGAGCCTTTTCACTCTCCTTGGGCCTTCAGGCTGTGGGAAAACAACCTTACTTCGTATGATTGCAGGTTTCAATAGCATCGAAGGAGGAGAGTTCTACTTCGACGATACTAAAATCAACAACATGGAACCTAGCAAGCGAAACATTGGGATGGTTTTCCAAAACTATGCAATTTTCCCACATTTGACAGTGCGTGATAACGTTGCATTCGGGCTCAAGCAAAAGAAAGTTCCAAAAGATGAACTCATCGAACAAACAAATAAATACCTTGAGTTGATGCAGATTGCCCAGTATGCTGATCGTAAACCAGATAAACTTAGTGGTGGTCAGCAACAACGGGTTGCCCTAGCACGTGCCTTGGCTGTTAATCCTAACGTTCTCCTCATGGACGAACCCCTCAGTAACCTAGATGCCAAACTTCGCTTGGATATGCGTCAGGCTATTCGCGAAATTCAACACGAAGTTGGAATTACCACTGTCTACGTAACTCACGACCAAGAAGAAGCTATGGCCATTTCTGACCAAATTGCTGTTATGAAAGACGGTGTTATTCAACAAATTGGTCGTCCAAAAGAGCTCTACCACAAACCAGCAAATGAATTTGTCGCAACATTTATTGGTAGAACAAATATAATCCCTGCTCGTTTGGAAAAGCAAGCTGACGGAGCTTACATCGTCTTTGAAGATGGTTATTCTCTTCGTATGCCAGCACTAGACCAGGTGGAAGAACAAGCTATTCATGTCAGCATTCGTCCCGAAGAATTTATCCGTGACGAAAACGGACCAATCGATGGAACAATTACTGACAGTGTCTATCTTGGACTTAACACCGAATACTTCATTGAGACAGGATTTGCTTCAAAACTTCAGGTAAGTGAAGAATCTACATTTGAAGAAGATTTGAAAAAAGGAGATCGCGTTCGTTTGCGTATCAATACTCAAAAACTCAATGTCTTCTCTGAAGATGGTTCGCGCAATCTCATAAAAGGAGTCAGCCATGGAGCGTAAAAAACTAAATATCTGGACTGCGTCTTCCTTCTTCATCTTCCTTACTTATCTTGTTTTTCTGGTCTATCCAATTGTTACGGTATTAAAACAGGCACTGGTACATGAAGGTCATTTCTCATTAGAAAATTTTGTTACTTTCTTTAGCAAATCGTACTACTCTGAAACCCTTATCAACAGTTTCAAGGTTTCTGTAACTGCAACAGTCACTTCTGTCGTTGTTGGTACCTTGCTAGCTTATCTTTTTTCAATGTATGACTTCAAGGGAAAGAAATTTTTACAAATCTTGATTATCATAGCATCCATGTCAGCTCCCTTTGTAGGTGCCTATTCTTGGATTCTACTCCTTGGTAGAAACGGAGTTATCACAAAATTTCTAACCAACACACTACATTTGCCAGGTTTTGATATCTACGGCTTTAAAGGTATCGTGCTTGTCTTTACACTCCAACTTTTCCCTCTCGTATTCCTATACGTAGCTGGAACCATGAAGAGCATTGACAACTCCCTCTTGGAAGCTGCTGAAAGCATGGGATCTTTCGGTTTTAAACGAATCGTAACAGTTGTTTTACCTCTCCTAGTCCCAACTTTACTAGCAGCAGCGCTCCTAGTCTTTATGAGAGCTTTCTCAGACTTCGGTACTCCGATGCTGATTGGTGAGGGATATCGTACCTTCCCAGTATTGATCTATACACAGTTTATCAGTGAGGTAGGGGGTAACTCTGCCTTCGCATCAGCCTTAGCAATTATGGCGATTACAATCGCCCTAGTTATCTTCCTCATCCAAAAATACGTTTCAAATCGCTACAGTTTCAGTATGAACTCGCTTCATCCAATTGAACCTAAGAAAACGACAAAAGGTAAGATGGCTGCTATTTATGTGACAGTTTATGGCATTATCTTATTCTCTGTTTTGCCTCAAGTTTACTTGATTTATACATCCTTCCTAAAAACATCCGGAATGGTTTTCGTCAAAGGATATTCACTAAACAGCTATAAGACTGCTTTTAACCGCATGGGCTCTGCTATTTTTAATACCATTCGTATTCCTCTCCTTGCCTTGGTTCTCGTTGTTGTCTTTGCGACCTTCATATCCTATCTTGCAGTTCGCAAACGCAACCTATTTACCAACTTAATCGATAGTCTTAGTATGGTACCTTATATCGTACCAGGAACTGTACTTGGTATTGCCTTTATCTCTTCATTCAATACAGGCCTCTTCGGAAGTGGTTTCCTGATGATTACAGGAACAGCCTTCATCTTGATTATGTCCTTATCTGTCAGAAGACTTCCTTATACCATTCGTTCTTCAGTTGCTAGTTTGCAACAAATTGCCCCTAGTATCGAAGAAGCAGCAGAAAGCTTGGGAAGTAGCCGTCTCAATACCTTTACTAAAATCACAACCCCAATGATGCTTTCAGGTATCATATCAGGAGCAATCCTTTCATGGGTAACAATGATTTCGGAACTATCTACTTCCATTCTCTTGTATAATGTTAAAACTAGAACAATGACCGTAGCTATCTACACTGAAGTACTTCGTGGGAATTATGGTGTGGCCGCAGCCTTGTCTACTATCCTCACCATCTTAACAGTTACTTCCTTGTTACTATTTATGAAAATTTCTAAAAATAACAGCATTACGCTCTAGTTTTTTCCTACTAAAACAGCCAATTCCCCCTGGCTGTTTTTTTATATCTCTACTTTTGATTTTCCCGAATCATCACCTTCGATAAATACAGATTCCTATCAATAGGACATATATTAGCTAGTTATATAGATGCAAGATAGGGCTTTTTATGGTAGAATATAGGAAAGTGCTTTCTCAGAAGGAGGAAAATATGGACAAACAAACCATCGCTGTTTTAGGGCCTGGTTCTTGGGGTACTGCTCTGTCACAAGTTTTAAATGACAACGGACACCAAGTACGAATCTGGGGAAATATTCCTGATCAAATCAACGAAATCAATACACATCATACTAACAAACACTATTTTAAGGATATTGTCTTAGATGAAAAAATTGTAGCCTACCAAGACCTAGAAGTAGCCTTGAAGGATGTGGATGCTGTTTTATTTGTTGTCCCAACCAAGGTTACACGACTAGTTGCCCAACAAGTTGCTGCCGTTCTTGATCATAAAGTGGTCGTCATGCACGCATCAAAAGGTCTGGAACCGAATAGTCACAAACGTCTTTCAACCATTCTTGAAGAAGAAATCCCTGAAGACCTTAGAAGCGAGATCGTCGTCGTATCTGGTCCTAGCCATGCGGAAGAAACAATTGTACGCGACATCACCTTGATTACGGCTGCCTCTAAAAATTTACAAACTGCTCAATATGTTCAAAAACTCTTTAGCAACCACTACTTCCGCCTTTATACCAATACGGATGTTATCGGAGTGGAAACAGCTGGTGCTCTTAAAAATATCATCGCTGTTGGTGCAGGTGCCCTTCATGGACTTGGATTTGGTGATAATGCTAAAGCAGCGATCATCACGCGCGGTCTGGCAGAAATTACTCGTCTGGGGGTTAAACTTGGAGCAAATCCATTAACTTACAGTGGTCTTTCTGGAGTTGGGGATTTAATCGTTACAGGAACTTCTGTCCACTCACGTAACTGGCGTGCCGGAGATGCTCTTGGGCGTGGCGAAGCCTTGGCAGATATCGAAGCAAATATGGGAATGGTCATTGAAGGAATTTCAACAACCAAAGCTGCTTACGAATTAGCACAAGAACTAGGAGTTTATATGCCTATTACCCAAGCCATTTACCAAGTTATTTATGAAAACATTAATATTAAGGATGCCGTTTCTGAACTCATGAGCAATGAGTTCAAGGCAGAAAACGAGTGGTCTTAAACCACAGTTAGAAAGGAATCTCATGATGCAAAAAGTTAGAAAAGCCGTTATCCCTGCTGCAGGACTTGGAACTCGCTTCCTTCCTGCTACCAAAGCCTTGGCTAAGGAAATGCTACCAATCGTAGATAAACCAACCATTCAATTTATCGTTGAAGAAGCTCTTAAGTCTGGTATTGAGGATATTCTTGTTGTCACAGGGAAGTCAAAACGCTCAATCGAAGACCATTTTGACTCGAACTTTGAGCTAGAATATAACCTCAAAGAAAAAGGAAAGAATGATCTCTTGAAACTTGTTGACGAAACGACTGGCATGCGCCTCCACTTCATCCGTCAAACTCACCCACGCGGACTCGGAGATGCCGTTTTGCAAGCCAAAGCCTTTGTTGGGAATGAACCTTTTGTAGTTATGCTTGGGGATGACCTCATGGATATCAATGATGACAAGGCTGTCCCATTGACCAAGCAACTCATGAATGATTACGAAGAAACTCACGCTTCTACCATCGCTGTCATGCCTGTCCCACACGAAGAAGTCTCCGCCTACGGTGTCATCGCTCCTCAAGGAGAAGGCAAAGATGGACTTTACAGCGTTGAAACCTTCGTTGAAAAACCAGCACCTGAAGACGCACCAAGTGATCTAGCCATTATTGGCCGTTATCTCCTCACACCAGAGATTTTCGGTATCCTTGAAAATCAAACACCTGGTGCCGGAAATGAAATCCAGCTAACAGATGCCATCGATACTCTCAACAAAACTCAACGAGTATTTGCTCGTGAATTCAAGGGTGCTCGTTATGATGTTGGAGACAAGTTTGGATTTATGAAGACTTCCATCGAATACGCTCTCAAACATCCACAAGTCAAAGACCACTTGAAGGACTACTTGATTGATCTTGGAAAAGAACTTTCAGGAGACAAATAAACAATTTGTCAAACAGTCAGATTTAGTTTAAATCTGGCTTTTTTCAATGTCTAAATCTCAAGACCCAATCCCTATCCAAAGCCCTGTTCTAAGCCTAATTTCTTGCAATAATTGCTTTTATGGTATAATAATAAAGAGTGAGGAATTCTATGAACAAACATGTAACAAGAATCAAACAAAAAGGACTGGCCTTACTTCGGTCTTTAAAATTAATAACTTCCAAAAAAAGTCCAGATAAAAATAAGAAAGTCAAAACAAAGCTGACCATTTGGACTATTTTGGCCAATATCTTACTTGGAATAAAAGCAACTTTTAACACTCTTTTTATCCTAGCTTTTATTGGCGGTCTCCTCGGGACTGGAGTTGTTTTGGGGTATGCTGTTTCTCTCTTTGATCAAGTTAGTGTCCCTCAAACGGAGGATTTGATCAAGCAGGTCAATAATATTTCATCCATCTCTGAAATCCGCTATGCAGATGGTTCCATGATTAGCGCTATTGAAAGCGATCTACTTCGCACATCTGTGTCATCAGATGCCATTTCAGATAATCTCAAGCAAGCTATCGTTGCAACCGAGGATGAACACTTTGCTGAGCACAACGGTGTTGTTCCTAAAGCGGTTATTCGCGCCAGTCTAGGAAAATTCATCGGACTTGGTTCTTCCAGTGGAGGTTCTACCCTAACACAACAGCTCATCAAGCAACAAGTAGTCGGTGATGCTCCTACACTTTCTCGTAAAGCTAGTGAAATCGTAGATGCTCTAGCCCTAGAACGTGCTATGAATAAGGATGAAATCCTGACTACCTATCTAAATGTTGCACCTTTTGGTCGCAATAACAAGGGGCAAAATATCGCAGGGGCTCAGCAGGCTGCGACTGGGATTTTCGGAGTGGATGCTAGCAAACTGACCATCCCTCAAGCAGCTTTCCTAGCAGGTTTACCACAAAGCCCTATTTCCTACTCACCTTATGAGTCTACTGGTGAGATGAAGAGCGAAGAAGATATTGAACTTGGAATCAAGCGCTCAAAAGATGTTCTCTACAATATGTACAGAACTGGAGTTCTTAGCCAAGAAGACTACGAAACCTATAAAGCATACGACATTAAACAGGATTTCTTGTCAGCAGAAAATGCCAGCGTTAGTTCTAAAGGTTTCCTCTACTTCACTGTGCTAGATGAGGCTACCAATATTATGTATGATTACTTGGTACAGAAAGATAACGTTTCTGCCCAAGAATTAAAGAACGAATCTATCCAGAAATCTTATCGTGAATTAGCTGAAAGAGAAATTCAAAATGGTGGTTACCGTATCACAACTACAATTGACAAAGCAATCCATACTGCCATGCAAGATGCGGTAGCAAATTACGGCTACCTGCTAGATGATAGTTCAGGGCAACCTGAAGTTGGGAATGTCTTGATGGACAATCAAACTGGGGCGATTTTAGGTTTTGTAGGTGGGCGAGATTATCAGACCAATCAAAACAATCACGCCTTCGATACCAAACGTTCCCCTGCCTCCACTACCAAGCCACTCTTGGCCTACGGTATTGCTATTGACCAAGGGCTCATGGGAAGCGCTAGTATCTTATCAAACTATCCAACCAATTTTTCCAACGGGAATCCTATCATGCACGTTAATAACCCAGGTACAGCAATGATAGACCTTAAAGAAGCTCTGAATTATTCTTGGAACATTCCAGCCTACTGGACCTATCAGCTACTTCTTCAAAAAGGGGTTGATGTTCGTTCCTACATGGAAAAGATGGGGTATGAAATCCCTGAATACGGCATCGAAAGTCTACCTATGGGGGGAGGAATTGAAGTTACTGTAGCCCAGCACACCAATGGCTACCAAACGCTAGCTAACAATGGTACCTATCATAAGAAATACATGATCTCAAAAATTGAGAAAACGAGTGGTGAGGTTCTCTATGAACATCAGGCTAAACCCATCCAAGTTTACTCTAAAGCTACTGCAACCATTATGCAGAGTTTGCTAAGAGATGTGCTTTCATCTCGAGTCACTACAAGTTTCCAAACGGATCTGACTTCTATCAATTCCAGTCTAGCAGGTGCTGACTGGATCGGAAAAACTGGTACAACCAATGAAGAAGGGGATATGTGGCTAATGGTCTCTACTCCAAGATTAACCCTTGGAGGCTGGGTTGGACATGATGATAACAGTCCTCTAGCCCAGGGAGCTTACTACCGCAATGCAAAATATATGGCTCATCTGGTAAATGCCATTCAGCAAGCAGCCCCTTCTGCTTGGGGTTCAGAACGTTTCAAACTCGATTCAAGTGTCACTTCATCACAAGTCCTCAAATCAACTGGTCAAAAGCCAGGGAAGGTGACTATTAATGGAAAAGAAATTAATCTGAGCGGAGAAACGGTGACTAGCTACTGGGCAAACCAAGCTGGCGCGCCGACTACTACTTATAAATTCGCTATTGGTGGAAGCGATTCTGACTACCAAAATGCTTGGAACACCATTTTAGGAAGTCTGCCTAAAGCATCTTCTTCCTCATCGAACAATAGCAATAGTAGTAACAATAACAATAATAATCGTAATAATACTTCTAATAGTAACGGGAGCAGTAGCTCTAGTTCCAATAATAGAAGCAGCAATCAACAGCGCTAACTAGTACAATCATTGAGAGTGGGAAAGAAATGATTTTTCTCCACTCTCTTTTTTCTTTTTTCATTTCATGGTACAATAGCAACATGAATAAATATCAAAAGAATATTTTTAAGGGAACCATTTATTCTCTCCTATCTGGCTTGATCTGGGGGATCTGCGGAATTTTAGGAGAGTACTTTTTTTCACATTATCAAGTATCTTCAGGGTGGATTACTTCTATGCGTCTACTCGTCGCAGGTAGTTTCGTAATCATCTTATCTAGCCTTAAACTCCGATCCCAGCTCTTTGATATCTGGAGAAATCGAAACAATTACCTTCCTTTCCTTGCCTATGCTATCTTAGGGATCTTCTCTGTACAGTTTTTCTTTTATCTCTGTGTAGAATACTCTAATGCGACAACTGCAACCATCCTTCAGTTTATCAGTCCTGTCTTTATCCTCTTTTACAATCGCATCATCTACAAGAAAAAAGCTTCTAAAAGTGCTATTTTTTATGTCTTGATCGCTATGGTTGGGGTCTTTTTGATGGCTACCAAAGGCGATCTATCCAAATTATCTATTACACCACTGGCTTTACTTACGGGCCTTCTCAGTGCTCTAGGTGTCATGTTCAATGTCATCTTACCCCAACGCTTTGCAAAAAAATACGGATTTGTGCCAACTGTTGGTTGGGGAATGATTATCGCGGGCCTTTTTAGTAATTTTCTCTACCCTGTTTATGAGATTAGCTTCCAGGTTGATGCCATCAGTATCTTGATTTGTTTGACCATCGCCTTTTTGGGAACTGCCTTTGCCTTTTTCCTATCGATGAAGGCTGTCTCCCTCGTTTCCCCATTAGTGGTGTCAGTCGTCAGCGCAAGCGAACCGCTATCCTCTGCTATTCTAAGCGTTCTTTTCCTTGGCATGGTTCTGGATGGTTTCTTGGTACTGGCCATGATTTTGATTATCGTTCCTATGATTTTCTTGTCCATCGAAGAATCAAAATCAAATAATTAAACACCTTCTTTTAACACTTAAGGCTTCAATTTTGAAGCCTTTTTTGGTAGAATAGTAAGCATTATAAAGAATGAGGAGACCCCTATGACTGCTACAAAAATGAATGCACAAGAAATTATCCAATTTATCGCAAATGCTGAGAAAAAGACAAGTGTAAAAGTGACCTTTGAAGGACAACTTGCCGGATCTATCCCTGCCTCTGTTATCAAGCTTGGGAATGTTCTTTTTGGAGACTGGAAAGATATCGCTCCACTTCTTGAAGGATTAACAGAAAACAAGGACTATGTTGTTGAGCAAGATGCCCGTAACTCAGCTGTACCTCTCCTTGATAAACGTGATATCAATGCTCGTATCGAGCCAGGCGCTATCATCCGTGACCAGGTTGAGATTGGCGACAACGCTGTTATCATGATGGGAGCTGTTATCAATATCGGTGCAGAAATCGGTGCTGGTACTATGATTGATATGGGAGCCATTCTGGGTGGACGTGCTATTGTCGGTAAAAATAGTCACGTAGGTGCCGGCGCTGTTCTTGCAGGTGTCATCGAACCAGCTAGTGCAGAGCCTGTTCGTGTCGGTGACAATGTTCTCATCGGTGCTAACGCTGTGGTTATCGAAGGTGTTCAAATCGGTAACGGTTCTGTTGTTGCAGCAGGTGCCATCGTTACTCAAGATGTTCCAGAAAATGTTGTGGTTGCTGGTGTTCCAGCTCGTGTTATCAAAGAAATCGATAGCCAAACCCAACAAAAAACAGCGCTAGAAGATGCGCTTCGCACCTTGTAATTAGTAACAGAGGCGGAAATTTTTCCAGCCTCTTTATCGTATCAGTAGAAGGAAATTAGATATGTTAGATTTGATTCACACTCGACGTGATCTTCACCAAATTCCTGAGATCGGTTTAGAAGAAGTCAAGACTCACGCTTATTTACTCAATGTCATTGAGAAATTAACAGCTGACAAGGATTTTGTTCAGATTCGTACTTGGCGAACAGGTATTTTAGTTTACTTGCAGGGAAGTCAGCCAGAACGTACCATTGGCTGGCGGACAGACATAGACGGACTCCCAATCGTTGAACAAACAGGCTTTCCTTTTGCCTCTCAGCACCCAGACCGTATGCATGCTTGTGGACATGATTTTCACATGACCATTGCCCTAGGAAGTCTCGAACGTGCTCTAGAAAACCAACCTAAAAACAATCTCCTCTTTCTCTTCCAGCCTGCCGAGGAAAATGAAGCAGGTGGCATGCTCATGTATGAGGATGGAGCTTTTGAAGACTGGTTGCCTGACCAATTCTATGGACTCCATGTTCGTCCAGACTTAAAAGTTGGACAAGTTGCGACCAATACCCATACACTCTTTGCAGGAACTTGCGAAGTCAAGATTCGTTTCAAAGGTAAAGGGGGGCATGCTGCCTTTCCACACCAAGCAAACGACGCTCTGGTTGCTGCGAGTTATTTTATCACTCAAGTCCAGTCAGTCGTCAGCCGTAATGTTGATCCTATCGAGGGAGCTGTCGTCACTTTCGGTGTTTTTCAAGCTGGTACAACCAATAATGTCATCGCTGATACAGCTTTCTTGCATGGAACCATCCGAGCTCTTACACACAACATGAGCCTCTTGGTGCAAAAACGTGTCAAAGCCATCGCTGAAGGTGTCGCAGCTGCTTTTGATATGGATGTGGAAGTTGAACTCAAGCAGGGAGGTTACCTACCTGTCGAAAACAACCCTGAATTAGCCCAGGAATTGATGGCCTTCTTTGATGAAAAAGAGGGAATTGAACTAATCGACATCGAACCTGCCATGACAGGAGAAGACTTTGGTTATCTTCTCTCCAAGGTTCCTGGTGTCATGTTCTGGCTTGGAATTGATAGTCCCTATGCTCTTCACCATCCAAAGATGAGTCCTAAGGAAGAAGCTCTGGCTGTCGGTGTCGAGGCTGTATCAAGCTTTTTAGCCAAGAAAGCTGCGGAGTAAACTATGAAAAAAAACTTACGCAAGCAGGTCTTGCAAGAACTCAAATCTCTATCAGCCGAAGAAAAGGAAGTCATGGACGCTTGGTTGACTGAGCAGCTCCTTCAACATCCTTTCTACAAGGAAGCAAAAACCATCGCCACTTACCTGTCTTTTCCTCATGAATTTCAGACAGCTAGACTCATTGAACAAGCTCAAAAAGATGGGAAGACACTCCGCATTCCCAAAACCTATCCACATGGGAAAATGGACTTTGTTCTATATGAACCAGAGAAACTCGAAAGAAATTCTTTTGGACTTCTTGAACCTCAAGGAGAGTTCACAATCCTTGAACCCTCTCAGATTGACCTGATTCATGTCCCTGGTTTGGCTTTCAATCTTTCAAGATATAGGGTTGGCTACGGTGGTGGCTACTACGACCGCTACTTGGAGCATTTCCCAGGTCATACAATTAGTACGATTTATCCATGTCAGATTCAGAATTTTCAACCTGAGCACTACGATATTCCTGTTGAGGAGGTACTCATCTATGAAAGAAATTTTTGATCGTCGGTATCCTGTCACGAGCTTCTTTCTAGTCGTGACAACCCTGGTTTTTATACTCATGTTTCTAACCAGTGGTTTCAACTATACCAGCGCAGCCACCTTGTATAAATTCGGAGCTGTGTATCCCCCTGCTATCAAGGCCATGCCTGAACAAATCTGGCGCTTATTCTCGGCAACCTTTGTCCATATTGGCTTGGAGCACTTTTTAGTCAATATGCTATCCCTCTACTTCTTAGGACGTCAGATGGAACAAATCTTTGGCTCCAAACAGTTTTTCTTTATCTACCTTCTATCAGGTATGATGGGAAATCTCTTTGTCCTAGTTTTTAGTCCCAATGCTATTACTGCAGGTGCTTCAACTGCCCTCTACGGTATGTTTGCCTCAATTGTTGTTCTCCGATATGCTTCACGCAATCCCTATCTCCAACAACTAGGTCAATCCTACCTCTCCCTCTTAGTGATTAACCTAGTGGGTAGTATTTTAATACCTGGAATCAGCCTTGCTGGACATGTAGGTGGTGCCGTGGGTGGTGCTCTTCTTGCCATTGTCTTCCCAGTTCGAGGCGAAAGAAAGATTTATAGCCCAGGCCAACGTGGTATAGCAACCCTAGCCTTTATTGCTTTATCAGCTTTACTACTTTTTATCGGACTATTATAAGAACAAGAAAAACCATTGGAAAAACTCGAAAAGAATTGAGGTCCAATGGTTTTTTTGAATCTATTTGAAAAGTAGTTTAAAACCCATTATTTTCGCTGAGTTCTTTGAACCAGTGACCTGATTTTTTCAGGCGTCGTTCTTGCGTTTCAAGATCAAGCTCGACCAAACCATAACGGTTTTTATAGCTGTTGAGCCATGACCAGCAATCGATAAAGGTCCAGATTAAGTAGCCTTTACAGTTAGCACCGTCTTCGATAGCGCGATGAAGTTCTCGCAGGTGGCCTTTGACAAAGTCGATACGATAGTCGTCTTGAATCATGCCATTTTCACGGAATTTGTCTTCACCTTCAACGCCCATGCCGTTTTCGGTCAACATCCACTCGATATTGGCATAGTTTTCCTTGATATTTTGAGCAATATGGTAAATCCCTTGCTCGTAGATTTCCCAGCCACGGTGGGGATTGATCTTACGACCAGGCATGACATAAGGTTCATAAAAATGTTCTGGCAAGAGTGGACTATCAGGGTGCTTAGCAAAACGTGGCGCCATGACACGTAAAGGTTGGTAGTAATTGACTCCCAGAAAGTCGACTGTATGTTGGCGAATGAGTTCCAATTCTTCTGCTGTAGAATCTGGTAGCAAATCATGCTCAGCCAAAATTTCCACTAACTCTTCTGGATATGCTCCTAAAACAGACGGATCTAGGAAAGATTGTGCCTGAAAGAGGTCGGCAATGCGAGCTGCTTTTACATCGGCAGGATGCTGGCTACGTGGATAGGCTGGTGTCAAGTTGAGGACGATCCCAATCTTAGAACCAGGCAAGACCTCATGGCAGGCTTTGACCGCAAGAGTGCTAGCTAGCTGGGTATGATAGGCAACCTTTACTGCTGCTTTGGCATCTACCTTATGAGGATAATGGGCATCATAGAAATAGCCGAACTCCACAGGAACGATAGGTTCATTGAAGGTAATCCACTGGTCCACCAAGTCTCCGTAAGTCTCAAAACAGAAGCGAGCATAGTCTTCATAAGCCTTAATAGTTGCCTTATTTTCCCAACCATCTCCATCTTCTTGAAGGGCAAAAGGCAAGTCAAAGTGATAAAGATTGACTAAAAGACGAATGCCCTTAGCCTTGATGGCTTCAAAGACCTGGCGATAGAAAGCCACACCTTGAGGGTTGACTTCCCCACGTCCCTGTGGGAAAATACGAGACCACTGGATAGAAGTTCGAAAGGCTGTATGACCTGTTTCTGACAAAAGTTCAATGTCCTTCTCCCAATTTTCATAGAAGGTCGACGTTTTGTCAGGGCCAATCCCATTATAGTAGCGATTTGGCTCTACTTGGTACCAATAATCCCAGAGATTATCTCCCTTGCCGTCACCAGGCACTCGCCCCTCTGTCTGTGGTCCAGATGTTGAGGAACCCCAGACAAAATCCTTTGGAAATTTTAGCATAGCTCTACCTCTTTTTACGCTTTTAATGTTTATACTCTTCGAAAATCAAATTCAAACCGCGTCAACGTCGCCTTGCCGTATATGTGTTACTGACTTCGTCAGTTCTATCCGCAACCTCAAAACGGTGTTTTGAGCAACCTGCGGCTAGTTTGCTCTTTGATTTTCATTGAGTATTACTCTTTTTATGTTTATTTTATCTCATTATAAAGAAAAAACAAGGCAAAAACTAGTTACATTTTTGTCTTGTTTTTCTTCTGATTATAGATTTTAGGCTCTATAATATTTGTAGTGGGTAAATCCCCTATGGATCTTATGGAGCCTATT
>NZ_CAUPII010000020.1:0-32906 GCF_963511325.1 uncultured Streptococcus sp. | reverse complement strand
ATAGGCTCCATAATATCTATAGGGGATTTACCCACTACAAATATTATAGAGCCAATTAAGAGTCTGAGAACTATTTTGTCTCAGACTCTTTTTGTTTAAATACTTTTTCCTGGTAGGAGGGAAACTGGTAAGAAATAACCGGTTGTGGCAACTTCTTTTCCTTCGATTTTTTGAAGTAGTAAATCAACTGTCAGGCGAGCAATTTCTTCCAAGGGTTGTTTAATGGTAGTAAGGTGAGGATAGAAATTCTCGATAAAATAAGTTCCATCGTAACCAATAACCTTGAGTTGTTCTGGAACAGAGATACCAAGTTCCTGAGCAATCTTCATAACCAAGATGGCTGTTAAATCGTCTGATGCGAAAATAGCATCTGGTTTTTGTTTGGTTAGGATAGTTTTGATTTCCATTTCTTTTCGAAGGGGTGAAAAGTCACTGGAAACATTGATAATGGGAGCCTTGGGTAAGATTGAAGCAAAACCAGCATGGCGAAGTCCAGTTGGTGAATTGGAGTTATCATTACCTGTAATCATAATGACAGACTTAGCTCCAGTTTTCGCTAAAGTTTGAGCTGCAAGGACTCCACCAGCATAGTTATCAGAGGAAACGACAGGAATGTCTGGTGATAGGTTACGGTCAAAAGAAATAATTGGAGCTGTTACGCGATTGTAGTCTTCAATCCCTAAGTTATGGCTACCAGAGATAATGCCGTCCACTTGGTTGGCTTCTAGCATTTCAAGATATTCACGTTCTTTTTCCGAATCGTGCTCACTGTTACAGATGATTGTCTTGTAGCCTTTTTTGAAGAGTTCGTGTTCCAATTTGTCAATCAATTCAGCATAGAAAACATGGCTGATTTTTGGGAAAATCAACCCAATTAACTTGGCTGATTTCCCTTGGAGGCTACGAGCTAGGTTGTTGGGTTTATAGCCCAATTCACGCATGGCATCCTTAACCTTTTGAATAGTTTTTTCTGACAGGTAGCCCTTTTTATTGATAACACGTGAGACAGTAGTTGGGCTGACGCCAGCTAATTTTGCGACATCAGTTAGTTTTGCGACCATATTCTAATTTGTAGTAAGTTCCAGTTGGGTTTCCAGATTTAATGAGGATTCCATTTTGATCCGCATGTGGGAATACACGACCAGAAAATACTTTTTCTCCTTTATTGATGAAAATTTCAAAGACTGAATTATCGATGAAGATATTTACAGTAGTAGCTTGATTAGCAACTGAGCATGAGCGAGTAGTTCCAAATTCTTGAGCATATTGCTCACCTGCTTTACTGCGGTCAACGGTAACTTGACCATTGACAAGGTCAAAATTGATAGAGAGTCCCTTACCGTCTTTATCAGCAAGAAGAACGATTTCGCTTTGGCTATTTGCTTCAAGGTTAAGCTCAAGTTCATAGGTATTTTTAGTTTCAGAACGATTTGAAAATTCCTCTTTTGAAGCTCGGAGGTCCTGGATAGCTGCTACAGGGTACTGATAGAGTTTGCCATCTTTAATGGTAAGTTCTTTGACTAATGAAAAAGTTCCTTGGTGGTCAAAACGGTCAGATGGGTAAGAAACATCTGGTAAACCAAGCCAGCTGACTGCTAGGGCGCGACCATCAGGAGCGTTAAAGGCTTGAGTGGCATAGGCTTCAAATCCATAATCAAGATTGTGAAGTTCAGACACATCTACCATACGTGCATTTTCAGGATCAAAGGAAGCACCGATTTTGTACATATTTGGATAGATATTATCATAGTCAAGAACCTTTTTATCCAAACCTTGTGGACAGTAGAGAAGGACAGGCTGTTCTCCAACAAAGACGAGGTTCGGGCACTCCATCATATAGGCAGTACGGTCGTTGTTAAAGTCCAAATCACCAACTTCTTGCCAGTTTGTATAATCGTTATCGACCGCTTTGTAGAGACGGACAAAACCTTTTTTCTCCAAGTCTTGACCACCAACGATAGCGTAGTATTGTCCTTTAAAGTTGAAAATCTGTGGATCGCGGAAGTGGTCAGTAGCATCAGCAGGCTGATCAATCAAGATTTTATCAATCTTTTTAATATTTCCATCCTTATCCATCAAGGCACCAATCTGATAAGGGTGGCGTACCCAATTTTCATCACGGACATTTCCTGTATAGAATAGGAACAATTTATTATCAAACTGCATAGCAGATCCTGAGTAAGCGCCGTGGCTATCCAGTGGAGTATCAGGTAAGATTTTAACACCTGTTTCAGTAAAGTGCACCAAATCATCACTCTCAAGTTGAACCCAAGATTTCAAGCCGTGGGCTGCTCCAAAGGGGAAGTTTTGGTAAAAGACAATCCACTTACCATCAAAATAAGAAAAACCGTTTGGATCGTTGAGAAGTCCTTCCTTTGGTTCAATGTGATAGCTGACATGCCATGGGGATTGCGCCATCTTTTCTTGGATTTCTTTTCTTTCTTCTTGTGTCCAATCTTCATAACGTCTGTAACGACGTTCAGTAGTCCATTCCATTTCTATTTCCTCCATAAATTCTACTATCTTAATAGTAAACGTTTCCTTATAAAAAAGCAAGTCTTTTACACTAAATTAAAGAAAAAAATGTCAAACGATTGACAGAATCTAGGAACGTAATTTTATGAAAAATGATGAAAATATGGAAGTTTTTGAAAACTTTAAAGTAAAAACCTTGATTTTAGAGGGTGTTATGGCTGTGTTGATGAAAAAAATAGCAAAAACAATCAAAAAATAAAAAATAGCAAAATTTTTTCTGCAAAACGCTTGACATATTTTTAAAACGTGATAGAATAATATTCGTGAGGCGAGTAAAATCGCTTTCAAACAAGAACAAATTTTTTTATAAGGAGATTTTTGCAAATGACCAATACAGAAATTGCAAAAAAAGTCATCGAAGCCTTGGGTGGACGTGAGAACGTTAACAGTGTAGCCCACTGTGCGACTCGCCTTCGTGTTATGGTGAAAGATGAAGCGAAGATCAACAAAGATGCTATCGAGAACTTGGAAAAAGTTCAAGGTGCTTTCTTTAACTCAGGTCAATACCAAATCATTTTTGGTACAGGTACAGTAAACAAGATGTACGACGAAGTCGTAGCTCTTGGTTTGCCAACGACATCTAAGGATGAGATGAAGGCAGAAGCTGCTAAACAAGGAAATTGGTTCCAACGTGCCATCCGTACTTTTGGTGACGTCTTTGTTCCAATCATTCCAGTTATCGTAGCAACTGGTCTCTTCATGGGTGTTCGTGGTCTCTTGAATGCTCTTGGAATGACACTTCCAGAAGATGTGACAACTTACACTCAAATCTTGACTGACACAGCCTTCATCATCTTGCCAGGTTTGGTTGTTTGGTCAACCTTCCGTGTATTCGGTGGTAACCCAGCCGTTGGTATCGTTCTTGGTATGATGCTCGTTTCTGGTTCACTTCCAAATGCCTGGGCTGTTGCGTCTGGTGGTGAAGTAACTGCAATGCAGTTCTTCGGATTTATCCCAGTTGTAGGTTTGCAAGGTTCAGTTCTTCCAGCCTTCATTATCGGGGTTGTCGGAGCTAAGTTTGAAAAAGCAGTTCGCAAGGTTGTTCCAGATGTACTTGACCTCTTGGTAACACCGTTCGTAACACTCCTTGTAATGTCAATTCTTGGATTGTTTGTTATCGGACCAGTCTTCCACGTTGTTGAAAACTACATCCTCATTGGAACTAAAGCAATTCTTAACTTGCCATTCGGACTTGGTGGTTTCTTGATTGGTGGAGTTCACCAATTAATCGTCGTATCAGGTGTTCACCACATCTTCAACTTGCTTGAAGTTCAATTGCTTGCTGCTGACCATGCTAACCCATTCAACGCTATCATCACAGCTGCCATGACTGCTCAAGGTGCTGCGACAGTAGCCGTTGGTGTGAAAACTAAAAATCCTAAACTTAAAACACTTGCTTTCCCAGCTGCTCTTTCTGCCTTCCTAGGTATTACTGAGCCTGCTATCTTCGGGGTTAACTTGCGTTTCCGTAAACCATTCTTCCTTTCATTGATTGCTGGTGCAATCGGTGGTGGATTGGCATCTATCCTTGGACTTGCTGGTACTGGTAATGGTATCACAATCATCCCTGGTACAATGCTTTACATTGGTAACGGACAACTTCCACAATACCTTCTTATGGTAGCTGTATCATTCGCTCTTGGTTTTGCTCTTACTTACATGTTTGGTTATGAAGATGAAGCAGAAGTGGCTTCAGAAGCTACAACTGAACGTTTGGCTGACGAAGCAGTAACTGGTACTGTTGTTGCACCTAGCGAAGGTGTCATCCAAACACCAATCGTTGGTGACGTCGTTGCTCTTTCAGATGTTAATGACCCAGTCTTCTCAAGTGGAGCTATGGGTCAAGGTATCGCTGTAAAACCTAGTCAAGATGTTGTTTACGCCCCAGCTGATGCTGAAGTGACAATCGTCTTCCCAACAGGACATGCTTATGGTTTGAAAACTGCAAACGGAGCTGAAATCTTGATCCACGTGGGTATCGACACTGTTTCAATGAACGGTGAAGGATTTGACCAAAAAGTTGCTCAAGGTGACAAGGTTAAAGCTGGAGATGTTCTTGGAACATTTGACTCAGCTAAGATTGCTGCTGTAGGTCTTGATAACACAACAATGGTTATCGTGACAAACACTGCAGACTTTGCTTCAGTAAATCCAGTTGCTTCTGGATCAGTTGCTAAAGGTGATGCAATCATCGAAGTTAAAGCTTAATACTCTTCGAAAATCAAATTCAAACTGCGTCATACTCGCTTTGCCGTATGTATGTGTTACTGACTTCGTCAGTTCTATCTACAACCTCAAAGCCGTGCTTTGAGCAATCCGCAGCTCGATTCCTAGTTTGTTCTTTGATTTTCATTGAGTACACTACTTTCGATTTAATAGATCAAAAAACGAACAAATGTCATGTTTGTTCGTTTTTGATTGAATCTTAAAATTTACAGAGGAAAAACTAAAATATAGGGCAACTTTCCTTCTGGAATTATGCTATAATAGAGAAAATAAAAACTAGAGGTTTATCATGACAAAATTATATGGAAGCTTGGAAGCGGGCGGTACAAAATTTGTCTGTGCTGTCGGTGATGAAAACTTTAACATTGTAGAAAAAACACAATTTCCAACAACAACTCCTATCGAGACAATCGATAAAACCATCGAGTTCTTTTCAAAATTTGATAATCTTGCAGGTCTTGCAATTGGTTCATTTGGTCCCATTGATATTGACAAAAACTCAAAAACTTATGGCTTTATCACAACAACTCCAAAACCTCACTGGGCAAATGTGGACTTGCTTGGTTCCCTTCGTCGCGCCCTAAACGTGCCAATGTACTTCACTACAGACGTAAACAGCTCTGCCTACGGTGAAGTGGTTGCCCGTAACAATGCTGGTGGCCGTATCGAGAACTTGGTTTACTACACAATCGGGACAGGTATCGGTGCAGGTGTCATCCAACGTGGTGAGTTTATCGGTGGCGTGGGTCACCCTGAGATGGGTCACTACTACGTGGCTAAACACCCAATGGATATTGAAAAAGAATTCAACGGTGTTTGTCCTTTCCACAAAGGATGTTTGGAAGGCTTTGCGGCTGGTCCAAGCTTAGAAGCTCGTACAGGAATTCGTGGTGAAAACATCGAATTGAACAGTTCTGTATGGGATGTTCAAGCCTACTATATCGCTCAAGCTGCAGTCAACGCAACTGTAACCTTCCGTCCAGACGTTATCGTATTTGGTGGTGGGGTTATGGCCCAACAACACATGCTTGACCGTGTCCGTGAGAAATTCATATCCTTACTCAATGGTTACCTACCAGTTCCGGATGTACGCGACTATATCGTGACACCAGCTGTTGCAGGTAATGGTTCGGCTACACTTGGAAACTTCGTTCTTGCTAAGAGCGTAGCAAAATAAGTATAAAAAATGAGGTCGGGATTTGTCCCGGCCTCTTTCTTTAGTCTTTTTCAATTTTCGTTTCCTGATGGAATATATTTTGCCAAGTTTCATGTCTGCGCCAGATACTTGTATGGATGGTGTCACCAATCTGATAGCGGATGAGTTTTGTCTTCTGACTAATGGACGTCAAGTGAAGTTCCTTGATAGCAGAGGTTAATTCTTTTTCCTCCTTATAGGCTTCCTTGTCTAGTTCTAGTCCGTCTTGGCGAATATAAATAAAATCTTCTGCCAGTAATTCTTCCAATTGATTTCCTTGGTCAATTAGTTGCTCTCTCATGAGCAATTTTTTATAGACATTATCAAGAATTTCATCTTCAGGAATCGGTGCTGGTTCAATGTGGATATCGGTATCAAAGATACCAAAGCGTTCTGATAACATGGATTCAACCTGATCTGCAATTTCGTGACTCTCAAAAACAGAGAGGTCTGGGTTCATCTCGAGAGTAATATCCAGATAAATGTTGCTTCCGTAAGTACGACCGCGTTGAGATTTGACCTTGCTAATCTTAGGAATTTCCATGATAGCTTTTTGGTAATCTTCCAGCAAGTGTTCATCAAAACCATCAGAAAGGCTGAAGGATGACTCGATAAAGATGTCATAAGCAGTTTTAAGAATAAAGAAGGTAATGATAATAGCGACCAACTTATCCACGATTGGATAGTTGAAGCTACTTGCCAGGATAGCAATAGAAGTTCCAAGAGATGTCACGGCATCTGACAAATTGTCCTTGGCTGCTGTCTTGAGAGCTTTGGACTTAGCTTGCTTACTCAGATGGGTATTGTAGAGATAAACGGCAAACATGATGATAGCAGAGATGATTCCTAGAGTCGCCCCAAGTGGGTCAATGACCGTTTGCTCTCGGCTGAGTATCTTTTGAATGGTGTCCCGTAGAACATCAAAGCCAACGTAAAACATGATGATGGAAGTGATGAGACTTGCCAAATCCTCTATTTTCCAGTGGCCGAAGCGATGATCTCTATCTGCTGGTTGGCGAGCCAAACGAATCCCAATGAGGAGGGCCACATTTGCGACAATATCTGAAACGTTGTTGAAACCATCCGCCACTAAACTGGACGAATGAAGGAGGTGCCCTGTAGCTAACTTAGCTGCAGACAAGAATAGATAGGTTAAAATACTGATAATCGCACCACGTTCAGCCAATTTCAAGTTTGAAAACGATTGATTCATGTAACTCCCTTTCTAGGATTTTCATATCCTATCATTATACTGGTTTTCCATGGAAAATTCAAATGGAGGGGTCAGTATAAAGGGGATAAAAATCAGAAAATACTTTTTTTTTTTAGGAAAAATGATAGAATGTTATTTGGAAGTTTGTGCCCTTTATAAGGGGATATTAGTAGGTGATAAAGGAGATTCCATGAAAACATTAGTCGTCATCCCAGCACTCAATCCACCTTCAGATTTGTATAATTATATAGTTAAACTGAAAGAAGCAGGGTTGGAAAATATTTTAATAGTAGATGATGGGAGTAGGAGAGAGTTTAAATATATTTTTGAACAGTTAAGAGATGAACAAAATTGTAGGATATTAACTCATGCAAAAAATTTAGGTAAAGGTCGAGCACTAAAAAATGCCTTTAACTATTTTTTGACAATGTCAGATGTAGAAGAGTTTAATGGAATTGTTACTGCAGATTCAGATGGTCAACATAGAGTTGAGGATGTCTTATCTATGGTAGATACGATTTCTAATTATCCTGATTCACTAATTTTAGGTTGTCGAGATTTCGATACTGAAAATGTACCACCAAAAAGTAAATTCGGTAATAAACTGACCAAATTAGTATTTAAACTACTTTATGGGAGAAAAATAACAGACACTCAAACGGGATTACGAGGATTTCCGAAAGCAATATTAAATGAAATGTTAGAGATTCCAGGTGAACGTTTCGAATATGAAACCAAAATGCTCATTCATACGTTTGATAAAGCTATCCCAATACAAGAAATTACTATTGAAACGATTTATTTTGATGGTAATGCGGAAACACATTTTAATCCTATTAAAGACTCATTGAAAATTTACAAAGTAATCTTTGCTTCATTCTTTAAGTATTTATTATCATCTCTTTCTTCTTTTTTGCTAGATATTGGATTGTTTCAGTTCTTCCTTTGGGGGGCCTTAGCTGTAGGAATTCATAGGGGAGCATTATTAATCTTACTATCGACTATTTTGGCAAGAGTAATATCATCTTATTTTAACTTTACAATGAATAAAAACTTTGTCTTTGATGGTGAAAAAAGAATACAGAGAACGATTGTAAAATACTATAGCTTGGCTGTTTTCCAAATGTTGTTATCCGCAGCAATGGTGACGGCTCTTTGGAATATGTTTTCAGGATCTGAAACTGCCATAAAAATAGTAGTTGATACAATTTTGTTCCTTGCTAGTTATCAAATTCAAAGAAGGTGGGTGTTTAAATAGTGTCCAAAGTATTTAAAAATCATAGAGATTTATTTTTGAGTTTAATCAATGCATATTGCTTAACTCTAATGTTAACTTTTAATAGACCTATCCCCATCACTGGTTTGAAAACGTTTTTAAAACTGTTTCAAGCAGATACAACAATTTCTGTAACATTATTTATCTTATCATTATATTTTTTTTCAAAAATAAAGATACCAAAATTAAAAACAAGAGAAAACGTAATAGTGAGTCTATTTGGATTAATACTTTCGATTCTTCATATCGTTGGGAGTGATATTACATATACACACTCTACGTTGAGAGGGACTGTAAATAAGTTTTCGATTGGAGCTTTTTTGATATTAGTGGGGATTTCATTTTTTTCAATTAATACCTTATTAAGGTTATTAGTGAATTGGTTTCATCAACAAAAGTTGAAGTCTACTAATATGGAGCAGACAGTTTTTAGAAAAAAACTATATCTGTCAATGTTTTTACCATTTATGGCGATACGTGTACTATTTTTCTTTATTTTTTTTCCAGGTTCTACGACTTGGGATAGTATGTATATTATTGAGGAAGGGTTAGGATATTGGCCCCTGACTAATTCACACCCATATATATATACGTGGATAGTTAGTTTGTTTTCGAAAATAGGAATTAAGTTTTTTGGAAGCTTAGGGATAGGTGTTTCAATCTTTAATTTTCTCACACTAGTTGTGACATCTGTTATTATAGTTTTTGTTCTTTATAAATTGTTCGAGATTTTCAACATAAATAAATATTTAAAAGTTGGATTGTTTATTTTTTATGCTTTTTTCTCTAATTTTATTATAACAAGTTTCACTATGTATAAAGATGTGTATTTAGTTAATTTTTTGCTCCTATTTTTCTTATCAATGGTTTTGATAAACTATTTACCTGTCCGCTTTTTTTCCAGTACTTATAGTTTACCCTTATTTGTATTATCCTTTTTAGGGGTCTATATGCTACATAGAAAAGCAGTAATTTACGTATTAGTCGGTGTTGTTGTACTTTTCTTGTATAGTAAGTTGTATAAGAAACAAATTGCAAAATATGTGATTATTTCAGTCTTGGTAACCTTGCTAATTAACGCATTGGGAACAATTGCATTAAGACCAGAAGCATCAAAGAAGAAGTATGACTATTTATCATCACGATTTCAACAATTAGCAGCCGCTGTTTATTATCACCCAGAAAGTTTTACTAAATCTGAATTGGAATTCTATGATTCAACATTGGGACTAGATAATAATAAAAATTTTTTACAAGGCGAAGCGGATCCTATAAAAAATAAAATGGAAAATGAGCAGTTTAAGGGAAAAGAACGGGAGTTCTTTAAAATCTGGTGGAAGGGATATAGAAATCATCCTAAGACATATATTGATGCTGTATTAAATTTATCCGTTTCTTATTGGTACATATATAATTTACCTGATATGGCTTATGTTTCAAGTTATTATGAAGCGATGTATAGTCGTGAAAATAACTGGTTCGGTAATAAAAAAATATATGACAAAGGTATGAGTTTTTCTCAGGAAGAAACTATACATAGCAACCTGTATAAATATGTTTATGAATTACATTGGGCGTTGGGAGATTTATCGACTATTGAATTGCTTTATAGACCAGGTTTTTATACAATCGTATTAATACTGATACTAATGCTAGCTATCTTAAAACGAGATAAGAGACTTCTGCCAATAGTATTTTTTGTTTTATCCATTATTTTAACATGTATTTATTCTCCAATTGTAAATTATTTTAGATATTCTTATGCATATATGATGATTATTCCTTTGTTGTTACCTTTAATTTACATTAAAGATGAAAAGATTGGCTCTTAGAAAGTTTTAAAAACTAGATGTAATATAACATTATCTAACTGGCTGTGAAAAATGCCTCAAGGAGTTTTTTCTGTTTAAATACTCGGTTGAAAAAATGAATAATTATTTAAATATTCCAGTTAGTAGATTATTTTTTAAGAGGAGTATTATGTTTAAGATTCGTTATCTAAATGATTCTAATTTGATATACCGTAACACTATCAAATAAGTAATTGAGAGAATTTTACAACCATAATGATGGTTTACTGCTTTCATTTATTAAATTCGTGGGAAAGATTTTGAGACAATGTTGTATCTGAAATTACTTATCGTACATTTTTAGATTGAGTCCCATAATAAATAAAACTTTCGGTCTTTATCATTGCTAAGAATCTGGGCAAGATATTATATCCGATATTGGAATAATCAAAAGATTTATAGTGCTATTTTTAATCTCCCTTGGAAAAATGCGGATGGCTTGAAAAGGACGACTAATAAATTTTGTATAGAAAATTGACTGTTACTCAGGCATGTTTAAGTATAATGATAAGAGGTAAATGTAATGAAAATATTTAATAATTTCAAAATAATAAGAAATATATTTTATGGGTTGCTTTTTTATTTAACATCCGCTATTCTTTCATTACTCATTTTATCCTCTTTATTTTTTACAGTATATATGCCACTATCTGGAAAAGAGAAAATAGAATTTTATAATTCAACTTGGTATTTTCCATTATTAATTTTTCTTTTTATATTGGTGCTTTTTAAAAGTAAGAAAATTGTAGAGAAAATGTAGAGAAAATATCATCTAAAAAGTTAATTTTAATATTTTCTGTTGCCTATCTGATCGTAGGATTCTTTCTGATTTATCGATTAGTAGGTGGATTAAGAGCGGATGCTTACAATGTTTATCAAGCTGCAAAAGAATTTAATAGCGGTATTTTTGATAGTTTAACTAATAAAGAAGGGTATCTATATTTATATCCACATCAATTAGGATTAACCACATTAGAAAGAATATACATATTTCTATATGATAGCGAAAAACTGATTTATTTTATTAATCTACTCTTTATTATAGGGACTAATTTTTATATTTATAAAATAAGTTTGAAACTTTTTAAGAATAAGTTGGTTACGAATTACAGTATCATTTTATCATTCTTATTTTTCCCACATTTTTTCTTTTTGACATTTGCGTATGGAACAATACCAGGATTATTTTTAGTTGTATTTGGATATTATCACCTTTTAAAATACAATGAAACTTCTCGTTATTATAATGCGTTAATGAGCATAGTTAGTTTTGTTTTAGCATGTCTAATTAGAAATAATTATTACATTTTTGTCATTGCTATTATATTGATTCAAATCTTCAACTTTTTAGAAGATATGAAATGGAGAAAATTACTTGTGACATTCTTAATAGTAATAAGTATTCCCATGTCTTCATTTCTTTTGAAGAGCTATTATCAAAAGGTAACTCATAATCCTATTCCCCAAGGGGCACCTATGATTTCTTTCATTACTATGGGAACGCAAGATAACCCTAATGTACCTAGTCTCGGAGGTTGGTGGGATGGCTACAATTCATCATTACTAATCAATAATGATTTTGATCAAACTAAGGCTGTCCAGCAAGCTAAAAATGATTTAAAAGAAAATTTGCTAACTTTCTATAAACAACCGATGTTTGCTGTAAAATTTTTCTATAAAAAAATTCTATCAACATGGTTGGAACCGACATTCCAATCAATTTGGACAGGACCTCTTCCTGAAAGGGGAAATATACAGAATTCTAGACTCTTGAAAAGTATTTATGAAGAAAAAAGTGGCTACTATTTTTTAAATTCTTTTGGCAAAGTTTTTACTGTTTCTATTTACTTACTAACTTTAATAGCTGTAATCTATTATATTATTAGTAAAAAGTTTTCTATCTTTGAACTGATTACAATTGTTTTCTTTCTTGGAGGGTTCTTTTTCCATCTTCTATGGGAAACGAAGAGTCAATATGTCTTTATATATGTTCTACTTTTGATTCCTACTGCTGCTAATGGACTAGAGAAAATAACATCTATACTAACCTTAAAAAGAAGGAGTAACAAATAATAGTAAGTTTTTCAATAACTAAAAAATAAAAAGTACTTTTCTCTAACTAATATAATTTAGAACTATTCATTATCTGTGACTTATAATTGCAAGAAAAGTCAATAAATATATTGTAAACTGTTATTGTAATTTTTTTAAAGGTTATTCGATCAGTACTTTGTAGTTGCAATTAAGTATTTACACACAATTATTGACGGAATCTTAAGATATCATTGATAAACATATTGAAAAAATCTCTTGATAGCTAAGTGGTATCCAAGATATATTATCAATGATTGTGATTATGGTGAAGATAACGAGTAACTATAGTCCAGCACTTGAAAACTTGACAATTTTTGATATAATACTACCACTCAAGGGAGTAGCTGGTGGGAATCCGCGATAGTGTCGTCGTTTCGAATTATTTTCGGCACTATATGAAACAGTGAGAGCTGTTTAAAAAACAGGTCGCTTTTTGGTAAAAAGAGATCATGAGAAGACTGTTTTGATAAAAAATACAGACTTATTTTACACACAGATATCAGAAGAAGTTCTAAAAATAGAGGGAGATAATTTTGAAATTTGATAGGTTAGTTGCGTTTTTTTCAGCTGTGCTATTAACCATATTCGTTTGGTTAACAATGGCAACAAGTGTTCGTAAAGGACTGCCTTTACTTGACGCTAGTATTTTTGAATATTTTGGATATGCTATGAGTCATGGACAGAAAATGTATTTGGATTTATTTGATCATAAAGGTCCTGTGATTTTTTTGATTAATTATATTGGATATGTTTTAGGCGGTCCTTTAGGGATTAAATTTTTGTATTTGTTTTCTATAACAGTATTTTTTTACATATCTTATTTCATCTCAAGAATATTTACAAGCTGGAAAAGTTCAATCGTTACTCTTGTCATTCTTTTCATTGTTTTTGTGAGTTTCTTTGAAGGGGGATGGGGCTTAGAAGGGTATGTTTTGCCGTTTTTAACATATTCTCTATACATTTTTCTAAAGTTTTTTTTACACGGAAAAGTGAAAAGTATTGAAATAGTATTAACAGGAGTATCATTTGCAGTAGTACTTTTTACAAAAGCAAATATGATTGGTATATGGTTGGCCTTTGCATTAGTTATTCTTTTTCAATCCATTTATCAAAAGCAATTTCTCTATTTAGCGAAAATAGTAGGATTATTTTTACTGGGTACTTCCTTATTTGTAGTTCCATTATGTATTTATTTGCAGTTACAAGGATCCTTATGGGAGATGTTTTATCAATCCGTGATAATGAATTTTATTTATTCTAAGGAAAGCTCGCAATTAACGATTCGAGAGGTACTATTATGGTATATGGAAAAAGCAAATGCTTTGCAAATTAATTTCATGATTCTCATTTCGTCTATTGTGGCATGGAAAAGATATTCAAGTAAGATACTGATCTATCATTTGATATTTTTATCTTGCCTATTTTTATCGCTAGTATCAAAGCGACCATACCTACATTATCTACTAGTGATTATCCCGTTGATGATACCTTATATTAGTCTGACACTAGATAAATTTGTGCAGAAGAACATCTTTAAGTACTTTGCCATTTCGATTGTTGGGTTAGGGTTAATCTATTATGGTGAAATTCAGTCCATAAAAAGTCAAATAAATAATCGCTATGTTGATGTTTCTGTCTATGAAAAAGAGGTGGCTAACTATATACGAGATCACTCAGACAAGAATGATAGGATTTATTCTCATCGATTGAATGGGATTATTTATCTCTATAGTGAAAGACTATCTAGTACAAAATTCTTCTTTGTTCCATCATTGAAAGATGAAACTCCAATTATTGAGTCTTTCAAAGAATCGTTTGAAACGAATCCACCAAAGTACATTGTATTTGATTCTAAGTGGGATTATGGTAGATTGACAGACTCCTATATAAAGGAATTTATTCAAAAAAATTATCATGAAGACAAACAAATCGATACAATGAAAATCTATCGGAAAAACTAGGAGACAAAGATGAGTAGAAAAAATCCGATTTTATATATCGTTATTCCGTGTTATAACGAAGAACAAGTGTTACCTCATACAAATCCGATGTTTGTTGGGAAGGTTGAGGAATTGGTGAAGAGTCAAGAAATTCATCCACTTAGTAAGGTGATGTACGTAAATGATGGCAGTAAGGATAAAACATGGGAACTCGTCCAAGAATATGCTTCATCGAATCCATATGTAGTAGGTATTTCTCAAAGTCGCAATCGTGGCCATCAAAGTAGTGTCCTGGCTGGAATGTACGAAGCTGCAGAATTTGCGGATATCGTGATTACGATTGATGCTGATGGTCAAGATGATATCAACTGCATGGATCAAATGGTTGCAGAATATAAAAACGGTTCAGAAATTGTTTACGGCGTTCGGGATAACCGAGATACAGATTCAGTTTTTAAACGTATTACAGCAGAAGGTTTTTATAAAGTGATGCATTTATTTGGGGCAGAAGTCATTTTTAATCATGCCGACTATCGTTTAGTCTCCAAACGATTTATTCATGAACTTGCTAAGTTTAAAGAAGTAAACTTATTCCTTCGTGGAATTATGCCTCTTGTAGGCTTTAAGTATTCGTTTGTAACTTATAAACGCTATGAGCGGATTGCTGGTGAGAGTCACTATCCACTCTCTAAAATGCTTGGTCTAGCAATGGACGGGATTACGAGCCTATCTATTAAACCCATTCGCTTGATTACCAGCTTGGGTGTTATGACTTCACTGTTTAGTTTTTTGTTGATAATCTGGGTTCTGTGGAGTAAATTTGCTGGTACAGTTGTGGCCGGTTGGGCTAGTACCTACGCCATTGTAAGCTTACTTGGCGGGGTTCAACTCATTAGTCTCGGTGTAATCGGGGAATATATTGGAAAAATCTATCTAGAAACTAAGCGTCGTCCTAGATATATTATTAGCGATCGTACTTATGATGAATAATCCCACCCCAGCACTTGAAAACTTTTGAAAATCTGTTATAATAGAACTACTCAAGGGAGTAGCTGGCGGTTAACCGCGATAGTGTCGTCATTACGAATTATTTCCGGCACTATATTAAACAGCGAGACTTGTTTTTTTAAAAAACAGGTCTCTTTTTTTGTAAAAAGAGGCCAAAAAGGAGGAGACTATTTTGTCAAAAGAACAAAATAAAGACTTGTTTTACACGCAATCTTCTGAGGAAGTCCTAAAGAATTTGGACTCATCTGTCGAAGGTTTGTCAACTGCTCAAGCTCAAGAACGCTTAGCGACTTATGGTCGAAATGAGTTAGAAGAGGGCGAAAAACGTAGCCTATTAGCTAAATTCCTTGATCAATTTAAGGATTTGATGATCATCATCTTGCTAGCAGCAGCGGCACTTTCTGTCATTACAGAAGGAATGGATGGTTTAACAGATGCCATTATCATCTTGGCCGTAGTTGTCCTGAATGCAGCCTTTGGTGTTTACCAAGAAGGTCAAGCTGAAGCAGCTATTGAAGCGTTAAAAAATATGTCTAGCCCGATGGCTCGTGTTCGTCGTGATGGTCATGTCATTGAGATTGACTCAAAAGAATTGGTGCCTGGGGACATCGTCTTGCTAGAAGCTGGAGATGTAGTTCCTGCCGATATGCGTTTGCTTGAAGCGGCGTCTCTTAAAATCGAAGAAGCTGCTCTTACTGGTGAATCTGTACCAGTTGAAAAAGATATTACTCAAGTGGTAGAAGCAGATGCTGGTATTGGGGACCGCGTTAATATGGGTTACCAAAACTCAAACGTAACTTACGGTCGTGGTATTGGTGTCGTAACCAATACTGGTATGTATACAGAAGTTGGTAAGATTGCGGATATGTTGGCAAATGCCGATGAGACTGAAACCCCATTGAAGCAAAGCTTGGAACAATTATCTAAAGCCTTGACTTACTTAATCGTTGTGATTGCGATTATCACTTTCTTGGTTGGTGTCTTCGTCCGTGGGGAACATCCATTAGAAGGTTTGATGGTTGCAGTAGCCCTTGCGGTTGCGGCGATTCCAGAAGGTCTCCCTGCCATTGTAACCATCGTTCTCTCTTTGGGAACAACAACCCTTGCCAAACGTAATTCAATCGTTCGTAAATTACCAGCGGTTGAAACACTTGGTTCAACAGAAATCATCGCATCTGATAAAACAGGTACCTTGACCATGAACCAAATGACGGTTGAAAAAGTCTATACTAATGGTCAATTGCAAAGCTCAGCAGCTGAGATTGCTGCTAGCAACAATACCCTTCGCATCATGAACTTTGCCAATGATACCAAGGTGGACCCATCTGGTAAGCTGATTGGTGATCCAACGGAGACAGCACTTGTACAGTTTGGTTTGGACCACAACTTTGATGTTCGTGAAGTCTTGAAGGATGAGCCACGTGTAGCTGAATTGCCATTTGACTCAGACCGTAAACTCATGTCTACCATTCATAAGGAAGCAGACGGTTCTTACTTTATCGCTGTCAAGGGTGCGCCTGACCAATTGCTCAAGCGCGTGACTCGTATTGAAGTCAATGGGGAAGTTCGCCCAATCACAGAAGAAGATAAAAATGCTATCCTTGCAACCAACAAAGACTTGGCTAAACAAGCCCTCCGTGTCTTGATGATGGCTTACAAGACAAGTAACGAAATTCCAACCTTGGAATCTGAAATTGTTGAATCTGACCTCATCTTCTCTGGTTTGGTCGGCATGATTGACCCTGAGCGCCCAGAAGCTGCAGAAGCTGTTCGTGTTGCTAAGGAAGCGGGTATCCGTCCAATCATGATTACGGGTGACCACCAAGATACAGCGGAAGCTATTGCCAAACGTCTTGGAATCATCGATCCAAATGATACAGAAGACCATGTCTTCACTGGAGCTGAGTTGAATGAACTCACTGATGAAGAATTCCAAAAGGTCTTCAAACAATACTCTGTTTACGCTCGTGTATCACCTGAGCACAAGGTTCGTATTGTGAAAGCATGGCAAAAAGAAGGTAAGGTTGTTGCCATGACAGGTGACGGGGTTAATGACGCGCCATCACTTAAGACAGCTGATATCGGTATCGGTATGGGGATTACTGGTACAGAGGTTTCTAAGGGTGCTTCTGATATGGTCCTTGCCGATGACAACTTTGCAACCATTATCGTAGCGGTAGAAGAAGGACGTAAGGTCTTCTCAAATATCCAAAAATCAATTCAATACCTCTTGTCTGCCAATATGGCTGAGGTCTTCACTATCTTCTTTGCAACCCTATTTGGTTGGGATGTGCTTCAACCAGTGCATTTGCTATGGATTAACCTGGTAACAGATACGCTTCCAGCTATCGCTCTTGGGGTTGAACCAGCTGAGCCAGGCGTTATGACTCACAAACCTCGTGGACGTAAGTCTAACTTCTTTGATGGTGGTGTCTTCGGAGCAATCATTTATCAAGGGATCTTCCAAACGATGCTCGTTTTAGGTGTTTATGGTTGGGCTCTTCTCTTCCCAGAGCACCAAAGTCATGCAGAAATCCATGCGGATGCCCTTACCATGGCTTTTGCAACTCTCGGTTTGATTCAATTGCTCCATGCCTTTAACGTTAAGTCGGTTTACCAATCAATCTTTAAAGTGGGACTCTTTACGAACAAGACCTTTAACTGGTCTATCCCAGTTGCCTTTGTCCTCTTTGTGGTGACAATTTTGGTTCCTGGATTTAATAATCTCTTCCACGTGTCACACTTGAGCTTGACTCAATGGATGGTTGTTGCCGTAGGAGCACTTATGATTGTGGTCCTTGTTGAGATTGTTAAAGCAGTTCAACGAGCACTTGGAAAAGATAAAAACGCGATTTAATCACTTATGAAAGGTCATCTTCGGATGGCTTTTTATTTATATAAAGATAAACTGCCAAAGATTTTGTGCTATAATCAAAGATAATGATATGGTATGGAGGAAAGAATCTTGGAAAAGAAAATTGTAAAAGATATCTTGTTTTTGTCGCAGGTATCCCAGACTGCTAGTCAGGAAGATTTACCCCTAGCAAAGGATTTGCAGGATACCCTACAGGCTAACCGAGAAAGCTGTGTTGGACTAGCGGCCAATATGATTGGGGTACAAAAACGTGTTATTATTTTTAATATCGGAATGATTCCCATGGTTATGTTTAATCCAGTTCTCAAATCTTTTGAAGGGTCATACGAAACAGAGGAAGGTTGTTTGTCTTTGACAGGAGTGAGACCAACAACTCGGTATGAAAAAATTACAGTAAGCTACAGAGACATCCATTGGCAAGAGCAAACCATTATCCTGACAGGATTTCCTGCTCAGATTTGTCAGCATGAATTGGATCATTTGGAAGGGATTATCATATAGGCATTGTATCCCAGATCAGGGTACATCCTTCAAGCTTAAGGAAACAACCTCGTTTTTCTTGCACTCTTGTTTGAAATTTGTGATAATGAAAGAAAGAATAATAAATGGAGGACAGTCAAATGGGATTTTATCTGATGATTGGTTCGATGTTGCTTGGTCTTTTCGCTTTGAAGATAGGATTTTCTCATCTAAAGGAGAAAAAGTTTAATCTGTCATCTATCTTGGCAAGCTGCCTTGGGACAGCACTAGTTCTCTTTGCAATCTGGTTAGGATTGCCAAAATAAGGAAAGAAGAGTCTGGGACAAAAGTCCTAGCCTCTCAATTGTCTTTGGATTGTCGAGCAAGACGCAGTGGTTGAGTGGGCTCTACTACGCTGATTTCATCAGCTTTTACAGCCCTACTCAACTGTGCGGAGGTGGGACGACGAAATCGAATTCTAACGAATTACCGATTTCTGTCCCACTCTCTTTTAAGTACAAATCCTTGGTAGTCCTAAAAAAATATGCTACACTAACACTATGAAAATTCTAATCCCAACTGCAAAAGAAATGAATACCGAAATCCCTAGTTTAGAGGCTAGGCCATTACGTCCTGAAAGTCAGGCAGTGCTGTATGAATTGGCCAGATATTCTGCCCAAGAGCTGGAAAGTTTTTACAAAATTTCTGCTGAAAAAGCACAAGAGGAGTATGACCATATCCAGGCTTTGAAAAATGGAACGGCTACAAACTATCCAGCCTTGCACCTCTTTGATGGACTCATGTATCGCAACATCAAACGGGACAATCTAAGCAAGGCTGAACAAGCCTATCTGGTGAAACACCTCATGATAACGTCAGCTCTTTACGGTGTGATTCCAGCCTTTGCACCGATTGCACCTCACAGACTGGACTTTTTGATGAAGCTTAAAATTGCTGGGAAAAGCTTGAAAAGTCACTGGCAATCAGCTTATGAAGAGTCGGTGAAGGGTGAAGAACTAATCTTTTCACTCTTGTCTTCGGAGTTTGAAACTGTCTTCCCTAAAGAAATCCGTGAGAAAATGGTGACCTTCAAGTTCATGGAAGATAGAGATGGAAAACTAAAAATCCACTCAACCATTTCTAAAAAAGCCCGAGGGGCTTTCTTAACAGCCTTGATGGAAGGTCAGGTAGCTTCGGTTGAAGAGATTAAAAAGCTCAGTTTTGCAGGTTTTACCTATCGAGACGACCTGTCTAGTGACAAGGAAATGGTCTTTGTAAAATAGATTGAAAATAGCGTCTGCTCTTGATTGAATCAGGGCAGGCTTTTTTATGATTTGATGCTTCTATTTTTAGTTCAGAATGGTAGGAATTTTCTCACAATTTTGGTATAATAGGACTATTAGAAAATTTCAAGGAGACAAACATGTCAGTTAAGATTGCTTTACTTGGATTTGGTACAGTAGCCAGTGGTGTGCCATTCTTACTAAAGGAAAATAGAGAAAAAATTGTTCAAGCAGCCCAGTCAGAAATTGAAGTAGCTAAAGTTTTGGTCAAAGACGATCAAGAGAAAGCCCGCTTGCTTGAAGCAGGAAATGATTTTAATTTTGTAACAAATATCGATGAAATTTTGTCAGACAAAGACATCACGATTGTTGTTGAGTTGATGGGACGTATCGAACCTGCTAAAACCTTTATCACTCGTGCTTTAGAAGCAGGGAAACACGTCGTGACAGCTAACAAGGATCTTTTAGCAGTCCATGGTGCAGAATTGCTTGAGGTAGCCAAAGCTCACAATGTTGCCCTATACTACGAAGCAGCTGTTGCGGGAGGAATCCCAATCCTTCGTACCTTGGTTAACTCACTAGCATCAGATAAAATCACACGTGTTCTTGGTGTTGTCAATGGAACATCTAACTTCATGATGACCAAAATGGTAACAGAAGGCTGGTCTTATGAAGATGCTTTAGCAGAAGCCCAACGACTTGGCTTTGCTGAAAGTGACCCTACCAATGACGTTGACGGGATTGATGCAGCCTACAAGATGGTCATCCTCAGCCAGTTTGCTTTTGGGATGAATGTCAAGTTTGAAGATGTAGGCCACCAAGGAATTCGCAACATCACTCCAGAAGATGTGGCAGTTGCCCAAGATCTTGGGTATGTGGTTAAATTAGTAGGTTCTATCGAAGAAACACCATCTGGAATCGCTGCCGAGGTTACACCAACCTTCCTTCCTAAGGCTCACCCACTTGCAAGTGTCAATGGTGTCATGAATGCAGTCTTTGTGGAGTCTATTGGTATCGGTGAATCTATGTACTACGGACCAGGTGCCGGACAAAAACCAACTGCGACGAGTGTCGTAGCTGATATCGTTCGTATCGTTCGTCGTTTGAATGACAGTACAATTGGAAAAGCCTTCAACGAATATCATCGTGACCTTGTTTTGGCTCAGCCAGAAGATGTCAAAGCCAACTACTATTTCTCAATCTTGGCTCCAGATTCAAAAGGTCAAGTCTTGAAATTGGCTGAGCTCTTTAATGCAGAAGATATTTCCTTCAAGCAAATCTTGCAAGATGGTAAGCAAGAAGGCAAGGCTCGTGTTGTCATCATCACTCATAAAATCAACAAGGCACAACTTGAAAATATTACAGCAGCTTTGAAGGGTGTAGCTGAATTTGAACTTCTCAACACCTTCAAGGTTTTAGGAGACTAAGATGAAGATTATTGTACCTGCTACAAGTGCCAATGTGGGTCCAGGTTTTGACTCGGTTGGTGTAGCTGTAACTAAGTATCTAGAAATTCAGGTTTGTGAAGAACGTGAAGAATGGATGATTGAGCACCAACTAGGTAAATGGATTCCACGTGACGAACGTAATCTTTTGCTAAAGATTGCCTTACAAATCGTTCCAGACCTACAACCAAGACGTCTGAAAATGATTAGTGATATTCCACTTGCACGTGGACTAGGTTCTTCTAGTTCTGTCATCGTTGCAGGGATTGAACTGGCAAATCAATTAGGAAATCTTAAATTAAGCGATCACGACAAATTGCAATTGGCGACTAAGATTGAAGGCCATCCTGATAATGTTGCACCAGCCATCTACGGAAATCTGGTTATTGCCAGCTCAGTTGAAGGTCAGGTTTCAGCAGTAGTGGCGCCTTTCCCAGAGTGTGCCTTCCTAGCCTATATTCCAAACTATGAATTGCGAACTCGCGATAGTCGTGGTGTCTTGCCTAAGAAATTATCATACAAGGAAGCTGTTGCAGCAAGTTCAATAGCCAATGTGGCTATCGCAGCTCTATTGACAGGAGATATGGTCAAAGCTGGTCAAGCTATCGAGAGTGATCTTTTCCACGAGCGTTACCGCCAAGATTTGGTGCGAGAATTTGCGACCATAAAAAAAGTTGCCAAGAGAAACGGTGCTTATGCGACCTACTTGTCTGGTGCTGGGCCTACTGTCATGGTTCTAGCTGAGCCTGATAAGATGCCTAAAATTAAGGCTGAGCTTGAAAAGCAACCGTTCAAAGGTAAGCTTCATGATTTGCAAGTAGACACAGAAGGCGTTCGCGTCGAAGCAAAATAAATTTAGCAATAGGATGGGGAAACTCTCTATTAGAGGGCTTCCTGTCCTTTTTTTGAAAATGAAACATGGGATATGAAATGTTTCCCACTTTTGCTGACCGATAGATGGTCAAGGGGGTATGAGATGGCAGAAATATATCTAGCAGGTGGTTGCTTTTGGGGCTTAGAGGAATACTTTTCCCGTATTTCTGGAGTATTGCAAACCAGTGTTGGTTATGCTAATGGTCAGGTAGAAACTACCAATTATCAATTAATTAAAGAAACAGATCACGCAGAGACTGTGCAAGTTATCTATGATGAAAAGACAGTGTCGCTCCGTGAGATTTTGCTTTATTATTTCCGAGTCATTGATCCTTTATCTGTCAACCAACAAGGAAATGACCGTGGTCGTCAATACCGCACAGGAATTTATTACCTAGATGAAGAGGATTTGCCAACTATCTATGCTCTTGTCCAAGAGCAGGAGCGCATGCTCGGTCGCAAGATAGCGGTAGAAGTGGAGAAGCTTCGTCACTATATCTTGGCTGAGGACTATCACCAAGACTACCTCAAGAAAAATCCTGGTGGTTATTGCCATATCGATGTGAGAGATGCTGAAAACCCCTTGATAGATGCAGCAAACTATGAAAAACCTAGTCAGGCAGTTTTACGGGAAAATTTATCAGAAGAGTCCTACCGAGTTACCCAAGAAGCTGCGACGGAAGCTCCCTTTAGCAATGCCTACGACCAAACTTTTGAGGAAGGAATTTATGTTGATATCACCACTGGTGAGCCGCTATTCTTTGCCAAGGATAAGTTTGCCTCAGGCTGTGGTTGGCCAAGTTTTAGCCGACCAATCTCTAAAGAGCTTATCCATTACTATCAAGACTTGAGTCACGGGATGGAGCGAATTGAAGTCCGTTCACGTTCGGGTAATGCTCACTTGGGACATGTCTTTACAGATGGACCTCAGGAACTAGGTGGTTTACGCTATTGTATCAATTCTGCCTCTTTACGATTCATTGCTAAGGATGAAATGGAAGAGGCTGATTATGGCTACCTGCTTCCATATTTGAATAAGTAAAAAGATGGTGGTTTTTCCACCTTCTTCATTTTGGAAATAGAAGGGACTCATGAAACAATTACTTTCTTACTTTAAACCCTACCTCAAGGAGTCATTTCTAGCACCCTTGTTTAAGTTGCTAGAAGCCGTTTTTGAACTCTTGGTTCCCATGGTGATAGCTGGGATTGTCGACCAATCTATCCCCAAAAAAGATCAGGGTCACCTCTGGATGCAAATGGGTTTCCTCTTTGTTTTTGCGGTTATCGGCGTTTTGGTAGCCTTAGTTGCTCAGTTTTACTCAGCCAAGGCAGCAGTAGGATTTGCCAAGGAGTTGACCAATGACCTCTATCGTCATATTCTTTCCTTGCCCAAGGATAGTAGAGACCGTTTAACGACCTCGAGTTTGGTGACGCGTTTGACTTCAGATACCTATCAGATTCAGACAGGGATTAATCAATTTTTACGCCTATTTTTAAGAGCGCCTATTATTGTTTTTGGTGCCATTTTTATGGCTTATCGTCTCTCGCCTGAATTGACCTTCTGGTTTTTGGTCATGGTTGCCATTTTGTCCTTTGTCATTGTCGTGTTATCACGCTTGGTCAATCCTCTCTATAGTATTTTGAGAAAGAAAACAGACCAGCTGGTTCAGGAAACACGCCAACAGATACAAGGTATGCGTGTGATTCGTGCCTTTGGCCAAGAAAGACGAGAAATCGAGAACTTCCAAGTACTCAATCAAGTCTATACAGCTATCCAAATGAAAACAGGCTATTGGTCCACTCTCTTGCCCCCCTTGACCTATTTGATCGTCAATGGAACCTTGCTAGTGATTATCTGGAATGGCTATATTTCTATCCAAGGCGGACTCCTCAGTCAAGGCGCCTTGATTGCCCTGATTAACTATCTTCTACAAATCTTGGTAGAGTTGATAAAACTAGCCATGCTCATTAATTCACTCAACCAGTCTTATATTTCTGCCAAGCGGATTAAAGAAGTCTTCGCTGAAAAACCTGAAGATATACTGGCAGAAATTGCTCAAAAAGAAACTTCCTCGAACCAGTCCTTACGAGTTGAACACTTGAGCTTTACCTACCCAGATGCTGCTCAACCATCCTTGCAAAATCTTTCTTTTGCTATGCAACAAGGACAAATTCTTGGAATCATCGGTGGGACTGGTTCTGGTAAATCGACCTTGGTACAAGTCCTACTTGGGATCTATCCGGCAGATAAGGGAAGTATTTCCCTTTATCGAGATGGACGTAGTCCTCGCAATCTTTCTGAATGGCGGTCCTGGATGGCATATGTTTCTCAAAAGGTTGAACTCTTTAAGGGAACCATTCGTTCTAACTTGACTCTGGGTATGGAAGAAACTGTCTCTGACCAAGAACTCTGGCAGGCTTTGGAAATTGCTCAGGCCAAGGACTTTGTCAGTGAAAAGGAAGGTCAGTTGGACGCAGAGGTTCAAGCAGGCGGTCGTAATTTTTCAGGTGGACAAAAGCAACGTTTATCGATTGCCCGGGCAGTCTTGCGTCGAGCACCATTCCTCATCTTGGATGATGCGACTTCTGCTCTTGATACCATTACTGAGTCCAATCTTCTGAAGGCTGTTCAAGATAACTTACCAAACACCAGCTTGATCTTGATTTCCCAACGAACTTCAACCTTGAAGATTGCTGATCAAATTCTCCTTTTAGAGAAAGGGGAGCAATTAGCACTTGGAAATCATAAGGAATTGATGGAGACTAGCCAAGTCTATCGTGAAATCAATGCATCCCAACATGGAAAGGAGGACTAGAATGAAAGGCAAACATGCAAGTCAAACCCTTAAACGATTAGCAAAAGATTTAGCTGGCCATCCCGTCCTTCTTTTCCTGGCTTTCTTAGGTACCATTGCTCAGGTAGCCCTATCAATCTATCTACCAATCTTGATAGGACAGGTGATTGACCAAGTCCTAGTCGATGGTTCATCTCAGCTATTTTGGCAGTTTTTCCTCCAGATGATTTTGGTGGTGATAGGAAATACGCTGGTACAATGGGCCAATCCTCTCCTCTATAATCGACTGATTTTCTCCTATACTAGAGATTTGCGCGAAAAAATCATTGAAAAGCTCCATCGTCTTCCGATTGCCCTTGTAGATAGACAAGGTAGTGGGGAAATGGTCAGCCGTGTAACGACAGATATCGAGCAGTTGGCAGCGGGTCTGAATATGATTTTCAACCAATTTTTCATAGGAGTTTTGATGATTTTGGTCAGCATCCTTGCTATGCTCCAAATCCATCTATTGATGACTCTCTTGGTTCTGCTCTTAACACCTCTATCTATGGTCATTTCACGCTTTATCGCTAAGAAATCCTACCATCTCTTTCAAAAGCAGACAGAGACTAGGGGGATTCAGACTCAGTTGATAGAAGAATCGCTCACCCAACAGGCCATTATCCAGTCCTTCAATGCTCAGGAAGAATTTATCGAGAGACTTCATGAGGCAAATGACAACTACGCAGGTTATTCTCAGTCGGCTATCTTTTATTCTTCGACAGTCAATCCTTCCACCCGTTTTGTCAATGCCCTCATTTATGCCCTACTTGCTGGTGTTGGAGCCTTACGCATCATGGCAGGTTCTACTTTGACGGTTGGGCGTTTAGTGACCTTTTTGAATTATGTGCAGCAGTACACCAAGCCTTTTAATGATATTTCATCGGTCTTAGCTGAGTTGCAAAGTGCCTTGGCTTGTGCAGAACGTGTTTATACTGTTTTAGAAAGCCCTGAGATTAGAGAAACTGGTCTTAAAGAATTGAACAGCGACCAAGTCAAGGGAGCTATTTCCTTTAAGCATGTCTCCTTTGGCTACAATCCTGAAAAGATCTTAATCAAGGACTTGTCTATTGACATTCCGGAGGGTAGCAAGGTTGCCATCGTTGGGCCAACGGGTGCAGGGAAGTCAACCCTCATCAATCTCCTCATGCGTTTTTACCCGATTAACTCTGGAGATATTTTGCTAGATGGTCATTCGATTTATGACTGTACCCGATCATCATTGAGACAGCAGTTTGGGATGGTGCTTCAAGAAACTTGGCTCAAGCAAGGAACCATTCATGACAATATTGCCTTTGGAAATCCTGATGCTAGCCGAGAGCAGGTCATTGCGGCAGCCAAGGCAGCTAACGCAGACTTCTTTATCCAACAGTTGCCACATGGTTATGATACCAAGCTTGAAAATGCAGGGGAATCCTTGTCTGTTGGTCAGGCTCAGCTTTTAACCATTGCCCGCGTCTTTCTAGCCATTCCTAAGATTCTTATCTTAGATGAGGCGACTTCCTCCATCGATACCCGGACAGAGGTGCTGGTTCAGGACGCCTTTGCCAAACTCATGAAGGGGCGGACGAGCTTTATCATTGCCCACCGTTTATCGACCATTCAGGATGCTGATTTGATTCTTGTCTTGGTCGATGGAGATATTGTCGAATATGGCAATCATGAGGAACTCATGACGAGAAAAGGCAAATACTATCAAATGCAGCAAGCAGCCGCTTTTAGTCCAGAATAGACTTTACCTAGTTTCTTAAGCAAATACAAAATAAAAGTTGCCTTCGGGTGACTTTTTTGTTACAATAGCTAGAAAAATTATCCAGTATGAATACTTATATAGAAAAGGAGCCTAGGGATGAAAGTCTTTCAGCATGCAAATATCGTGACTTGTGACCAAGATTTCCATGTCTATCTAGATGGGATTTTGGCTGTCAAAGAATCCCAAATCGTCTATGTCGGTCAGGAAAATCAAGAGATTCTTAAACAAGCAGATCAAATAATAGACTGTCAGGGTGCCTGGATTATGCCTGGCTTGGTTAACTGCCATACTCACTCTGCCATGACAGGCTTGAGAGGCATTCGTGACGATAGCAATCTCCACGAATGGCTAGAGGACTATATCTGGCCAGCAGAAGCAGAATTCACACCAGAGATGACTACAAAGGCCGTCAAAGAGGCACTAACAGAGATGCTCCAGTCAGGAACGACAACTTTCAATGATATGTACAATCCTAATGGAGTGGATATAGCTGAGATTTATGAGGCAGTCAAGGCATCCAAGATGCGTTGCTATTTTTCTCCAACCCTCTTTTCTTCAGATGTGGAGACGACGGCTGAAACTATAGCTAGAACTCGAGCTGTCATCGAGACAATCAAAGGCTATCAAGACCCAAATTTCAAGGTTATGGTGGCCCCTCATTCGCCCTATAGTTGTGATCGAGACTTGCTGGAGGCAAGTCTTGACCTAGCAAAAGAAGAAAACATTCCTCTTCATATCCATGTTGCAGAAACCCAGGAAGAGTCAGGTATTATCCTGAAACGCTATGGCAAACGCCCACTAGCCTTTCTAGATGAACTTGGGTATTTAGACCATAAAGCTGTCTTTGCTCACGGTGTTGAGTTAAATGAAGCAGAAATTACCCGCTTGGCAGATTCGCAAGTCGCTATCGCCCACAATCCAATCAGCAACCTCAAACTAGCCTCAGGGATTGCACCAGTCGTCCAACTTCAAAAGGCAGGAGTGCCAGTCGGGATTGCGACTGACTCAGTTGCTTCTAACAATAACCTCGATATGTTTGAGGAAGGACGCACGGCAGCCCTTTTACAGAAAATGAAGAGTGGTGATGCCAGCCAATTTCCAATTGAAACTGCCCTCAAGGCCCTGTCGATCGAGGGTGCTAAGGTGTTGGGAATGGAAGATGAGATTGGTAGTTTGGAAATCGGCAAGCAAGCTGACTTTCTCGTTATTCAACCCCAAGGCAAAATCCATCTCCAACCGCAAGAAAACATGCTGTCTCACCTCGTTTATGCTGTCAAATCCAGTGATGTTGATGACGTCTACATTGCAGGTGAGCAAGTCGTGAGAGCTGGGAACGTACTAACAGTAGATTTGTAAGTGATACTCTTTCTAATTTTTTTAAAGCTAGGTCGGTGTTGTCTTGACCTCGTTTGCTCTAACAAGCTTATTGAGTGGGTATTTATTGTGTAGGCCGTAAAGAAAAAAGAAGACTCTGTAAGGTCTTCTTTTTGTTACATAATATTTAATTTGAACATTTTTGAGAAGGCTAATGACCTCTATCCTCTTTTAATCTTAGCACGAACTAGGTCGAGCGCATAATGAAGTGTTTTATCTTTGATAATAAAGAGGGTGATGGCGTAATAGATGCCACAAGCTGCGATTGTAGAAAGAACCATGCAGATCATATTCATCGTAACTTCATAGCTATGAACTTGGAAGAGGGTTTTAAAAACAAAATAAATTGGGATGAAACCGAGTGACACGATTGTGTAGCGAGTTAAGGTTGTAAAAATCTCTTTCAAATCCAATAGTTTGTACTTCCTAATAAAGCGAATCTCTAGCAGAACCACAATTGCTTCAGCTAGAACGGTTGTTCCAATGTAGTATTCAGGAGTGAAGATATTATTGAAAAACAGCAAGGAGTTAAATAGAATATTTGCACCACCTCCGATAAAGTAGAAAGCAGTCAAGTGGTTTTCATGGTCATTGATAAAGATAATTTGTTTAGCAAGGATTAATTCTATGGCCCAGATAATGGTACGAAAGGCAAAGACACTTGTTACAATTCCGGCTTCTAGATATTTCTCAGAAGAGTAAATAACTGTAGCATAGGTTCCCAAAACCATAATACCAATACTGGTAGGAATCATGAGGAAGTAAAAGAGGGATGCGCCCTGATTGACCAAATTTTTATAAGAAGTAAAATCTTTTTTTCCTAGATAATAACCAAGTCGTGGGATGCTGACGTTGATAGCTCCGCTAAGGACACTAGCGATCAGCATAACGATACTGGAGGCGATGGTGTAGTATGAGATGTAATTCTCATCAGGACCTTTGGTAATGAACATACGGTCTAGTAAGGTATAGAGCATATTAGCATTTGCTAGAAGGAGCATAGTTAGGAGAGGTTTAGATGACTTGAGAAGTTCGATGAACTCAATCTTAACAAAGGAGACCTCTCGTTTAATCCAGAGGAAGCTTAGCAGATAGTTGATGATAGTTGTCGCACTCATGATGGTAGCATAAGGGACGATATCATCAGGTGTCTTAACGAAAGCGAAGATAGCGACCAACATTCCAATCCGAATAACCAGTGTTTTATAAAGGATAAAAGAATAATTCTCGTAGGCTTCATTCATCCACTCGATATTTAGAAATTGAAAGAGTGCTTGGATTCCAAGGATATAATAAAGGATTTTGAGGTTGACAATACTGGTATCAAAGTGAATAAAGAGGAAGTAGATAACTGTTGTTACAACTGAAGTAATTAGCGAAATATAGAATAACTTAGAAAAGACATAATTGATCTTGTTTTTGTCATCCTTAACTTTACTAATGGCTCGAATCCCATAATTGTAAATCCCAAAGGCAGCGAGTGGAATGACAAAGCTTGCCCAGGTGTTGGCAGTGTTGAAGTAACCGTAATTCGATTTGCTAAGAATCCGCGTTAGATAGGGATTAGTAATCAAAGGAAAAACGATATTCAAGATGTTGACCAGCAAGCTAGCCAAAGCATTAACTTTTATATTTTTCATGAAACTTTCTTTCTTATATTCTAAAATAGATACTAGTATTATATCACATTCCAACGCCATTCTTTTGATAAAATCTATGAAATCTTGTATAATAGATAGAACTGAAAGTATGAGGTTACGAACTATGAAAATGAAACAAATCAGTGATACGACATTAAAGATCACCATGTCTTTAGAAGATTTGATGGATCGTGGAATGGAAATCGCAGACTTTCTCGTTCCGCAAGAGAAAACAGAAGAATTTTTCTATGCCATCTTGGATGAGCTAGAGATGCCAGATAGCTTCTTGGATACAGGTATGCTTAGCTTCCGAGTAACACCTAAGCCAGACAAGGTTGATGTTTTTGTGACAAAATCTAAGATCGACCAGAATTTAGATTTTGACGATTTGGCAGATCTTCCTGATATGGATGAGTTGGCTAAAATGTCTCCAGATGAGTTTTTAAAAACCTTGGAGAAAACCATGGCAGAAAAAACTAAAGATGATATTGAAGCCATTCAATCTTTAGAGCAAGTTGAAAAGGAAGAGGAAGCAGTGCTTGATGAAGCCCTCGAAGCAGAAGAAGGAAAGAGAGAGCCTTATATCTACTATATCTTACGCTTTGACGATTTATCTAGTTTGGTTTCTTTCGCTAAAACAGTTGATTACCAAATGGAGACTTCAGAGCTATATAAGATGAATGATCAATACTATTTGACAGTTTTAGTGGATGTAGAGGATCGTCCAAATCTTTATCCTGCTTGGTTACTGGCTCGCATGCGAGAATTTGCGGATGATAGTGATATCAGTCGCTCAGTCCTTCAAGAATACGGTCAAATCATCATCAACCACGATGCCGTCAAAGGACTCCAAAAAGTTTAATCTAGAAAAAGAGGTTGGGACAAAAGATCCCGACCTCACTTTTTATTAGCAATCAAACTTTGACGCGGTAGCTGATTGAACTTTTTGTTCGTCTTTTATACTCTTTGAAAATCAAATTCAAACCACGTCAGCGTCACCTTGCCGTACTCAGGTACAGCCTGCGGCTAGCTTCCTAGTTTGCTATTTGATTTTCATTGAGTATTAGACTCCAAAAAGCTCCTAATCATCCTCGCGGGGCTGGGACTACGAAATCTAGACTTTGTCTATCGATTTCTGTCCCACTGCCTTTTGTTATCTTCTCTGTAAAATCTATTTTTAAAAAATTGGATACAGTTTGTATTCAAAAAATTGCTATATTATAATTTGATAGTAGAATTAAAATTTTAGCATAATTTCATGAAAGTTTTCTGAATGATCAAAGGTTAGTACAAAGTAGAAAAAAAGTCCAAAAAATAAGGTAAAGTAGTAGCTTAAAAGTAAGAAATGGGGTAGAATGATAGAAGTTGCTTTTCGGTAGTTTATAATCGAATCAATTGACAAATCTTTTAGGTGTAAATGTTGTTAAATCAACTATTTTACTAAACTATTATATTTTTTTTGTTTTCAAGATGACATTTTATGTTGTCTTGGGAAGTGAAAGAGATTAGAATCAGTTTTTGAAAAGAGCCCTCATATAGTTTTTGAATCCTAGCAAATGGTATTCCTATGTCTTCCAATCTTGCTAAAATTGATGAAAAACGATATGATAGAATGAAAAAAGCGAGGTGAAATATGGACCAAAGACGGATTCAAATAGAAACACAGCAGATTCTTGAAGATGTACTAGACAAGGCTTCTTTACAGGAGGGAGCACTATTTGTCTTGGGTTTGTCTTCGAGTGAAGTGCTGGGAGGACACATCGGAAAAGATTCGAGTCAGGAAATCGGTGAACTTATTGTCAAGACTATGTTGGAACTATTGACGGCTAAGGGAATTCATCTGGCTGTTCAAGGTTGTGAACATGTCAATCGGGCTTTAGTTGTTGAACGAGAAGTAGCTATAAAACATCAGTTGGAGATTGTGAGTGTACTCCCGACCTTACATGCAGGAGGTTCTGGTCAATTGGCCGCCTTTCGCTATATGAAGGATCCCGTGGAGGTCGAATTTATCAGGGCAGATGCTGGTCTAGACATTGGTGATACAGCTATCGGTATGCATATCAAACATGTTCAGGTACCCATTCGACCAGTCTTAAGAGATATTGGTCTGGCTCATGTGACAGCACTTGCTAGTCGACCAAAACTCATTGGAGGGGCGCGTGCTCAATATCCAATAGATCACATTAGAAAGATTTAAAATGAAAAACAGAAAAATGCAGTTTGATAAAGTTATTAAATACTCTATTCGGAAGTTCTCAGTTGGTGTAGGTTCTGCAGTTATCGGGACATTTCTTTTGGGAGCAAACAACTTTTTAGTTGAAACTGTTGCAGCTAACGAAGTGGCAGCACCAAACCAAGTTCATTACCGTTATTTGGCTGAACAAGAATTGACAGAAGCAGAAAAGGCTTTGATCCATCGCGAACTTCCTTCAGATTTAAAGCAAGATGATGTTGTCTATCTTGTTTACAGAAAAAAGGAAGTGAATTCTCAACAATTGCCGAACACTGGAAGCAAGGAGTTGGCCCTAGCAACTCTTGGTTTTGCAACAGCGTCTTTGGTTGTTGTGGTGATGTCTAAAAAACATCGTAATAAAATGTTGGGTATTCTCTTTATTGGAGCTCTAGGTGGTAGTTACTTTATCCCTCAGTCAGCTCAAGCCTTTGAGAATAAAATCTTGGTGTCTTATAACCAAACGATTGCTGGAAGTAGTCAAGAGGACTTGGCAAAAGGTGTCATTCAAATTGAAGGATACGAGTACGTAGGTTACTTTAAAGCATCAGATTTCCAAGACCAGTCAGAGAAAATTGCTACTGCTAAAGGCACTCAAGAAGCAGGCCACGAAGGCGAATCTTTGGTTCAACCAGAATTGCCAGCCTATACAGGCGAACTTAGCGCTAAAGGCACTCAAGAAGCAGGCCACGAAGGCGAATCTTTGGTTCAGCCAGAATTGCCAGCCTACACCGGCGAGCTTACAGCCAAAGGAACCCAAGAAGAGGGTCACGAAGGCGAATCTTTGGTTCAGCCAGAATTGC
>NZ_CAUPII010000019.1:0-35232 GCF_963511325.1 uncultured Streptococcus sp. | reverse complement strand
GTACTATATGCCATGGCTTTATTATAACATGTATTTTATAAACTAAGTGACTATATTATCAGTATAGCATAAAAGCGCTTAAATGAAGGATAAAAAACGAAGTTTAAAAAGATAAACCTCGTTTTTATTTTCTTTATTGTTAGTTTGTCGCTAGAATATGTCGCAATTGCACTGCACTAGGAGAAACAATTGGTAAAAAGGCACCTTCATTCCAACGACGTATGAAACCGGATGTCGATTTACTAAAATATCCTCTACCGCCACCAGCTTGTAGTTCTAACAAGAGACTTTGAGCAACAATATCAACAATATCAATTCGTAACTGGAATAGCTCACGCGGATTTCTAACGAAATAGGACTCTTCAGATAGTCCTTGATAGAGAGAATGTCGAATATCATCTAACTGTTCGACCTGATGCTGCCATTCTTCCTTCAAGACACCTCGTTTCCCCAATTCTTTTTCGACTTCTGAGAGTGAACGTTCAGCCAAACCAAAGGCTAGGCCAAATTGGTAGCCTAAAAAGGCTGGACGATTTTGCGCTAAAAATTGATGGGCATCCCTCGATAGAATCCACTCTTCCTTTAAAGATACCTTGTTAAAAGTCAGAGCTGCTGTATTTCCTCCTTGGAGAGAAACAAATTCCAAATCTTCGGAACGACTAAAGTTTTCTGCGTCCGATGGTACAGCTACTACGTAACTTTTACTCGGATCATCTGCAAATCCTGCTACAAAAATAGTGAGGAAGCGATCCCTACGAACATTGGTCACCCAAGGAAGTCGTCCTTTTAGGTAATAATTCCCATTTTCTTCAAGGATTCGAACATTTAGTTCCTCTAAGTCAGATAGATACTTGACTGCATTAGATAAGGCCGTAGCACCTGCATATTCTCCTGATAAGAGTTTTTCCAAGTAAACTTCTTTGAAATAAGCATTATCAGTATGCAGAATATTGTCTATTAAAGTTCGTTGCCCCCATGAGATAAAGGAAGCTGTTAAGGAATGTTGAGCGAGTTCTGCAAGGATATCGATAACATCTTGATCACTTCCACCTAGCCCTCCAAGAACTTTTGGTACTCCTACACGAAAGGCACCTTCTGCAGCAATTTTCTCAATCAGCTCTTCTCCAGCTTGACATGATTTTTTGTCAATTTCATCGGCGTGCTGGTCTAACCAACTTAAAAATTCTTCTGAAAAAAATCCCATACTCTGCCCTCCTCTTATGCATAAGGTTGTAATTCTGGATTAATCGGTGTGTTAGCTAGGTTGTTGGCATAGTTACAAAGACTTGCTAGACTGACACCGAGAACAACATCCAAGGCATTTTCTTGCGTATAGCCTGCTTCAAGAAATTCTCCAAGAGCTTCATCTCCTACGCGCCCTTTGGTATTGATAACTGCCAAGGTAAACTTAGCTAGGGTATCCAGCTTAGGATCGCTTTCGATTGGAGTACGATTGCGAAGGGCTTGAAGTAGGTCATTGTTCATCTGGATTTGCTTGATAGAAAAGGCTGTATGGCCAGCGACGCAGAAGGCACAACCGTTGGTTACAGCTGCAGTGATTTGCACCACTTCTCGTTCTACAGGTGTTAGACTATTGCGACGGTTAATAGCTCCAACAGTGCGATAAGCCTCTAGGGCTGTAGGGGCATTGGCCAAAAGACCGATAAGATTTGGGATATAACCATTGTTGTCCTTTTGTACCGTTTCAAGAACTTCTTTCACTTCTGCTGGTGCTGATTCTACTGTGTGGATAGTAAATGTTGTCATAAGGGGACCTCTTTTCGTTTTGTAATTAAATAGTTTCTGCGAAAATCTTACGAAATCTCATCAGCCTATTGAACAAATCCTTGCCTTGATTGATGACTCATTAGCTTTTCGTTGACAATAAGTCTAACACAGAATCTATACCTTGCATAATATATATTTTAAATTGCACTGATAAAAAATTTTTATGAAAACAAAAAAATCACACCAGATGTGTGATCATACTGTTAATTTATCTGATGCTTGTTTCTTAAAACCAAGATGGACTCTACTAGTAAGCAGAAGATAGCCAAGACAAAGCCAGTAAATACTCCAAAATATTCTGTGATAGAACTCATTAGAAAAACAGAAGCAGAAAAGGCCAATGTAGAGACAACTTCGATAACGGAGTAAACATTCACAAGTTCCTTCTCATCAACCGATTCCTGTAAAAATACGCTCTCAGGGACTTCCTTAATCTGAGATAGAAAACCAATTACTAGAGATAGGAATAGAAAAGCAGATGGATTTGGAAATAACACTATCAACAGAGTTACTAGTGCTGTCGCTAACAAAGAAAAGGTCATAGTTTGATATTTATAGGTAACAACTTTCTCTGCTAAACGGAAGACAATAGCACCTCCCAAGATAATCCCCAAGGAATAGGATGTATTGACGTAGCCCCAATAGCTTTCTGACCGATGTAAAATCTCAGTCACAAAAACAAGTAAAACAGAAGATACCCAGATAGCATTAGCTAAAATTTCTAAAAGATTGGCTTGGACAATAAAGCGTAATCTTGATTCTTTAGCCACCAATCGCCAACCTTTTGTTAACGTCTCAACATTCGTTTCAGAGGACAACTCTTCTTTTTCGACTAGTGGCAAACCAAACATCAAAATCGTCGAAATTGTAAACAAAACTAACACAATGAGCAGACTAGGATTCATTCCCAGACTCGCAAATAAGAAACCTCCTAAGCCCCAACCTACTAGCTGTACACTTTCACCACTCATAGAAATAGCTGCGTTCGCTTTAGCTAAATCACTTGCATAGCGTGGAACAATCGCATAGGAAACGGGCGCTGCAAAACCATCCAAAACGGAGATTAAGGTAACAATAGCATATAAAAGAGGGAGGGAAATAGTTTCAGATTGCTTGAGTAGAAAAACCAAAATCGCTAGCAGAATCGTCTTACCCAATTGAGTCAAGAAAAGAACACGATTTAAAGCTAATCTCTTCGTTACTAATGGAACTAAGAAACTAGCTAAAAAGGAGGATAGTCCAATCAGAATTGGTACTAGGGAGGTTGAAATGACCGAACCAGATAAGACAAACACATTTGCAATCACAATGACTCTAAAAAAGACATCTGCTAGATTCGCTATTCCCTGTGAAGTCACTAATTTTCGAATATCTTTTGACATAAACACCTCCAGTTTATTTTTCTTTCTCACATAGATGAAACAAGACATATCAGAACAAAAACAGATTTATGCTGACTATTATACAATAAATAAAAGTTCAAATAAAGAATATCATAAAAGAAGTACTCTTGAATTCCATTCATCTTATGACATAATACTCTTCGAAAATCTCTTCAAACCGCGTCAACGTCGCCTTGCCGTATGTGTAGGATACTGACTACGTCAGTTCCATCTACAACCTCAAAGCAGTGCTTTGAGCTGATTTCGTCAGTTCTATCTACAACCTCAAAGCAGTGCTTTGAGCAACCTGCGGCTAGTTTGCTCTTTGATTTTCATTGAGTATAAAATAAAAGACTAACCCTAGTAGTGAAAAAACTAGCATCTCACAAACAGATGCTAGTCTTATCTATAAATGGGAATATCAATCTTACATTATTTATCAAAATACTTCTTCGTCTCAGCGATAACGACTGGTGATAAGGCTAAGAGTGCAATCAAGTTTGGTAGAGCCATGAGGGCATTGACGATATCCGCAATGACCCAGACCATATCCAACTCGATGAATCCTCCTAGTAAAACCATGAGTACAAAGACCACACGATAAAGCCAGATAAAGCGAACGCCAAAGAGAAACTCAAAACAACGCTCTCCGTAATAGTTCCATCCCAAAATCGTAGTAAAGGCAAAGAGTACCAAGAAGATTGTTAGAAGAGCAGGTCCAAAGAAAGAAAATACTGTAGAAAAAGCTGACTGAGTTAGAGCAACACCATCTAAATTACCATTCCAAACCCCAGTCACCAAGATTGTCAAACCAGTCAATGTACAGATAATCAAGGTATCAATAAAGGTTCCTGTCATGGAAATCAAACCTTGCTCCACCGGTTCGTTGGTCTTAGCTGCCGCAGCCGCAATGGGAGCTGAACCCAAGCCAGACTCATTTGAGAAGACACCACGCGCCACACCATTTTGAATAGCAGTTCGGATACTGGCTCCTGCAAAGCCTCCTACTGCAGCCACTGGACTAAAAGCCGATGTAAAGACCAAGGCCAGAGTTTCAGGGATTTTCTCGATATTAAAGAAAATGACTGTCAAGGTTCCCAAGATATAGACAATAGCCATAAAGGGAACAACGGTGGTTGAAACCTTAGAAATGGACTTGAGCCCACCAAAGACTGCGATACCTACGAAAATAGATAAAACAAGTGCAGTAATTGTCGGATCAATACTAGCCGTATTTTGCACGGATTCTGTAATGGAATTCACCTGGGTAAAAGTACCAATCCCTAAAAGTGCAACTAGTACTCCAGCTACAGCAAAGAAGATTGCAAGAGGGCGCCATTTTTCGCCCATCCCTAGAAGGATATAATGCATCGGTCCTCCTGCTACCGCACCATGATCATCCTTGGTTCGATATTTGATAGCAAGTAGTCCTTCTGCATACTTGGTTGCCATTCCAAAGAAAGCAGCCACCCACATCCAAAAAAGAGCCCCTGGTCCTCCAAACTTGATAGCCGTTGCGACCCCGATGATATTTCCTGTACCAACAGTTGCTGCTAGGGCTGTACACAAGGCAGCAAAGCTCGACACATCTCCATACCCCTTATCCTTGGTGAAAATAAGCTGGAAGGCCTTAGGGAGACGCAGGATTTGTAAAAGCCCTAAACGAAGAGTCAAATAAATCCCTGTACCAACCAATAAAATCAAAAGGGGTGGACCCCATACCAGAGCATCCAGCTCTTTTAGCAAATTTAACATACCATTCTCCTATCTATTCAACCCCAAAAGAAAGAGCACATGTTAAAAACATGTACTCTGGAATGCATCGATAAATGCCAAAAAGCGCTCTATCATTGCTCTGTCCTTTTACCTGAGAGTTTGAGCAGTTGCCTGCCTTGCCCCTTCGGTGCCTTTACGGTCTCTCCAGAGTTCCGTCCATTTACAGTCATGAAAAATCAAACGATTTTCCACTTCTATTAAACTTCATTCGGTGTTGTATTTAATTTTTTCTTATTTTACAAGAAAATTTAGCTCTTGTCAATTATTTTCAGAAAATTTTATTATACTTTTTATGATTTTTGCTTTACTGAAAGTTCTATAATGAAGTTAGCCATCCAGCCCTCCTAAAAATTAGATGCTTCAACTAACTTATAGCTAGTACTCGATTTCATTTGATAAGAGGCTTGATGATGTTAGACTGGTGTCCAAGGCTAAGACTAGCCTTGCTTTAGCTGACAAAACAGCTTCAGGGGCTCCTCTTGTCACATGAAATCTCTTATAGGCATAAGAAAACAGCTCTGTATTATACTTGTTGTTCAACCACAAACACAAGAAAGGCACAGAGATTCAAAGCCATTATACTACAAAAGCCAAACATTTGACAATCGATAGCCGTCGGTTAATCGAACTATGGAAAAAAAGGGAAATCAAATAGAGAAATTGCCCCTCTACTTGGAAAAACTCCTCAAACTATCCATACTGAAATCAAGCGTGGGACAGTCCTACAATGTGTTGGAATAGGGCGCTTCTAAATGGTTTATTCTGCCGACTATGCTCAACAGTCTTATGAAAGTGCTGGCATTAAAAAATCCTCACACATCACGCAAGGAAATCGATATATCAAGCAAGCTTTGACTATGTCGGGATTGATTGCAGCACATTCTAAGGATCCAGCTTTTTCTTCTTTTTACAATCGAATTTCCCAAAGAGGAAGCAAGATGAAAGCCATCATTGCTTGCGCACATAAGATTCTCAGAATCATTTACAAACTACTCTCCACCAAACAGACTTATCAAACAGAAAAGGCGCTAGGACTGAGGAAACAGTTCTAACGCCCAAAATAAAAAATTTTCAATTACAGTGTAGCACAGGAAGTGATTTTTTTGCGCTTTTTACTGTTTTTTTCAAATAAAATACTAAATTATTTTTAACAATCAACTTGTGATAATAGCCTTTAAATAAACATTTTGAATTTTCTTTGTCTTTCTTTACATTTCTAAAATGCCGATTGCAGGGCTTGAACCTGTGACCTTCGCGTTACGAATGCGGTGCTCTACCAACTGAGCTAAATCGGCGATTCCACTTATAGTATAGCACTATAAGGACGGATGTCAAGGGATTCTTAACCTATCTTTTTAATCAAAATCTGACAAGGATTTTGGGGTCCCCACAGTTGTGGAAAAATCTCTAATTTTTTAAAGCCAAGACTGCGATAAAAGACATTTGTTCGGTCATAATCTTTATTAGAGCCTTGTGCCACTGTTTTCACCTGCAAAAAATCAACATTTTTACTGGCTTCACTTTCTAAAGTAGCAAGTAACTGACTACCAATTCCTTTGCCTTGATAAGCTTTTTTGACTCCGAGACAGTCAATCTCTGCACAATCTTCACTAGAATAGGACAAGCTTACAAAGCCAGTCAAATCACTCTCCTGATAGGTAGCCCAGACTTTCAAGTCCTTGGCTCCTTCGATATAGGCTTGCGTACTTTCTGGAATTCCAAACCATTCTGGCAAATCCTTTAAAACCTCAGCGACAACTGCCATTTTTTGATTAACATCTTTCACTTCTTCAATTACAAACATCATAAAATCCTTTCATGATTTTAGTCCAATTTTTGCTATTAAGAACCCGCACTTTCATAGGCATCTAAGCCCCTATCCCAGAGTTTTAGAGAGATTCCAAAGAAGATAAGAGAAATCAGAATCAAACCACCAATATTAAAGAGTCCATCTTTATCCTGCAAGAAATAGCTGGAAGGGTAGTAAGCCGTAAAGGCAAAAGGCACGATAAAACTGATCAACCAACGAAGAAGTGAATTGTATATAGAAATCGGGTATTTGGCAAAATCATTAAACATATAGAAAATGTAAATCATGGCGCCTGACTGCTTGGTCCAAAAAGCAATACTAGCTGTCGCGATTTTCAAGGAAGTATAAATCAAGGTCGCAAAAGGAATACAAACTAGGAAAAGCAGGAATTTTGGAAGCGTCCAAGCAATGCTGGTCACTGTTGTTCCCAGTAAAATTCCACCAACCAAGAGTTCGCCCAAGGCATCAATCTGAAAGGTTTCAACTAGGATGTGAAAGAGAGGATTGATAGGACGAGTCAGATACTTGTCAAACTCGCCTTTTCGCACCAAGCGTTGACCTAGCGCCCAGAGATTATCAAAAAAGAGATGGTCCAGTCCCTTGGGAATCAAGGAAAATCCATAGATGAAAGCAATTTCTTGAAAAGTCCAACCTTCTAGGGATGGGATATGTTGAAAAATGACATTGAGAAACAAGAGGTTCAAGCCTTGAGTCAGAAAAACTCCTAGGACACCAACCACAAAATCCACCTTGTATTCCATGATTTGTTTGATGTATTGTCTGATAAAAATCAGATGCATGCGTTGATATTTTTTCATACTAACCTCCCTGAATGGTAATAAAGGACTGAACTCGTTTCCAAATCAACTGAGACAAACCCACCATCACTATAAGCCAGAAAAGCTGAAGCAAAAGTGCTTGAAGAATCTGACTGGTATCGTATTTCCCAACAATGATCATGACCGGAGTGTAAATTAAGGATGAAAATGGCAGGAAGGAGAGAATATCTGAAACAACCTTGGGAAAGAAAGCCAAGGGAATCAAACTCCCAGACATAAAGGCCACTATGGAAGTCTTGAGTAGATTGGAACCCCAAAGATTTTTAAAAACAAAGGCTGAAAAACCAAAACAGATATTAAAGAAAAAGTTAATCAGATAGGCCAGCGTTAAGCTAAACAGATAGAGGACTGTTAAGCCCAGCACTTCTACAATCCCTTGCCCAGACAAGATTTTCATCAAGACAATGACACTTAAAAATGGCAGTCCAACAGAGATAAAAATCAACCACTTGGAACCAAGCTCTGTAAAAAGGTAAGATGCCGCAAAATGTACTGGTCGCAACAAGCGCATGATAATGGAACCATCCTTGACCTCCTCCCCAATCATAAAAGAGCTATCTGACTTGGTCAACAGATTAGTCACAAAACTCATGATAATGTAGAGGGTGATATCTGCCATGCTGAAGCCCTGAATCAAGGACTCCTGCGAGGAATCAAAGACAGCCTTCCAGAGATAAAAGGCCACAAAAGCACCCATGACATCGCCGATCCGATAAAGAATAAAGTTGACTCGATAGCTAATCAACTCCTGAATCCCTGCATTGATAAAGGGTTTATAACGTCTCCACAATTTGACCATCTTAGAGCTCCTTTCGGTAGAAGCGACGAATAATATCCTCAATATCTGTATCAACCATCTTCAAATCACGGATTTCAAAATCAGACAAGGTTTGCTTGATAATATCAGTTGACTGGTAGCGGGAACTATCAAATTCAATGGTCAGGCTATTTCCTTGTCTATCAATGGTCATATCAGGCAAGCATTCAAAGTGAGAGACGAGATGACTTTGACCTGGTAGCAGTTCAAAGGAAAGAATCTTCATCTTACCAAAGGTCTCCTTGAGCTGACTAACTGTTCCATCAAAAATCTCCTGCCCCTTGTCAATCATGAAAATCCGATCACAAAGTTGCTCAATATCACTCAGGTCGTGAGTGGTTAAAAGAATGGTGGTTTCTTCCTCTTGATTGATCTGAGTAATGGCGCGACGAATGTTGTCTTTGACCGAAACGTCCAACCCAATGGTCGGCTCATCTAAAAAGAGAACCTTAGGATTGTGGAGCAAGGAAGCCGCAATGTCCGCCCGCATCCGTTGACCCAGTGAAAGAGTCCGCACAGGATCCTTGATAAATTCCTTCAAATCCAAAACTTCATTCAAAAAATCCATGCGCTTATGGAAGAGTGAGTCTGGCACATCGTAAATTTCTTTTAAAACCGTGTAGGTCTCTTGTAGAGCCAAATCCCACCATAACTGAGTTCGTTGTCCAAAGACAACCCCAATATCCTTGACATAATCTTGGCGATTATCCTGCGGAATTTTGCCATTAATCCGACAAAAACCAGATGTCGGTTTCAAAATCCCTGTCAGCATTTTGATGGTTGTCGACTTTCCAGCACCATTAGCACCAATAAAGCCTAAAATTTGTCCTTTTGGCACCTCAAAGGTCAAATCCTTGACCGCTTCAAAAGTCTGCTTTTCAGGATGAATAAAGGATCGTAAAGCCCCCTTCAAACCTGGTTCCTTAACAGTCTTCACAAAATTTTTCTGAAGGTGTTCCACTTCTATCATAGCCATATCTATCTCCCTATGATAAGGAATAGAAAATCGTATTTTCCAATACAAGTAATCTAAATCCTTACTTTCTAAACCTTTTACGTTTTATTCTTACAGAAGGCTTTATACCAACCTATTATAGTCCAATAAAAAACGGAATGCAAGCGTTTGCCTATAGATTGTGAAATTGAAAATTTCTCTCTTAAAATGGTATTTAAAATTCAAAATTCTGGTTTGATAGTCTCCTTAAAATACCAAAAAAAACTGCCAGAATGGGCAGTTTTCTTTGCTAAAATAAAAAATATATCCAATTCAGTAAGTCAAAGCACACAAAAATTTAAAAACCTAAACGTTCTTGATCCCAATTGCCATACTCATCATATCCAAATCCATCAGGATCCATCGCATCAATACCACATTGTTCTAGAAATCTTGAACAGTCATGACAGTAGTAATCTTCATACCTTTCATCACTAGCTTCCCAATCAATATCCTTTTTTGTAAACTGTTGTAAGCACTCTCTACACTCGTATAGTTTTGGCATAATATTACCTCTTTTTAGTTTTCATTAAAATTTTCAATGTAGTCAATAATTTTTAATTTCATCGATTTTGTAATAGGATATTTTTTAACCAATTCAATAGCTTCTTCCTTAGAAGATGTTTTAAGATGTTCTTTAAGAACAAGCTTTGTAACTTCTTCATAACCTAACTCCGCTATCTTATCGGCTAATAAACCAATAGTTGCTAAAAGAACTATTCCTCCTATCATTCCAAAAGGTCCAAGTGCAGCTAAAGCTGCTGTCAATGCTGCCCCACCTGCTAATCCTGTCGCACTCATTGCTATCATTAGTACTACACCAGGTAAACCAAAAGCTGCTATTTTTTTTACAAGTTCATCCATTGTAACACTCCTTTACTTTATATAAAATTAACTTGCTTTAATTGAACAAACAATTATATATGCATTAACTATTCCAATTCTATATTTTTTGTTCAGTATTTTTGCACATTCTAAGACACTTAAGTCTCCAGATTCTATGAAATCTATTTCTGGTCCTTTATTGTTTATCAAAAAGTCCGTAAACTTTTTAGTAATTATGTTCTTTCTAACCAATAGAAAGAAACACAAAGAAATTAACAATAAGATAAACGCCAATTGAATATCCATAAAAACACTCCTCTTATTTAGATAAGCATAGTATAGTACAATATTTTTATCTTGTCAAGAATTTTGTTCAAATGTTTTATTTTTGTCTTCGGAAAATATTTTACCGTAGACAACTATTTAAATTATATTTTATTTTTGTTATAATAGAAATAGAAAATTATAGGTAAGAAGATATGTTAAAAGAAAAATATCCATCAACAGAAGATACAAGAGCAATTCTACAAAATAACTTAAAAGCTATTCGAGAGATTTTGAATTGGACAAGTTCAGATCTCAGCAATCTTATAGGAGTTACTAAACAAACCATCAGAAATCTTGAAACTCAAAAAAGTAGATTAACTAAACTCCATTATATTGCATTACGTACCGTAATAGATTTTGAAATTGAAAATTTAAAAACGACAGATCAAGACAGAGCTGATAGAGCAGAGTTGTTGCTAAATTTTTTTGATGAATCAGAAAAATATGCGGTGTCTGAGAATAAATCAGTAGATTTTGAACAAATTAGTGAAGCATCTTCGTTAATTGCAACTACCTCTACTGTTAAAAATGCTTCTAGAATCATTGGTTCACTTGCACCAATTATTGGGGCAACAGTTGTTGCAGCCTTAATGAACTCAAAAGACAAGAAATAAAAAAAATAAGCAAAAAACGAACAATCATCTAATCGTTTTTCGCTTATTTTTTTGTATTACAATATTTACTGTCCAAACACAAAAACCCACCTTCACAGGCGGGTTTCATTTTGTATTGTTCAGCTAGATTAAGCTTTACCTTCTGAACCGAATACGTCGATACGTTCTTCAACTGATGCTTGGATAGCTTTGACACCGTCAGCCAAGAATTTACGTGGGTCGAAGAGTTTTTTCTTGTCGTATTCTGCTTCGTTTGCTTCGTAGTCACGAGCAAATTTACGAGTTGCGTTAGCGAATGCGATTTGGCATTCAGTGTTAACGTTAACTTTAGCAACACCAAGTTTGATAGCTGCTTGGATTTGGTCATCAGGAATACCTGATCCACCGTGCAATACGATTGGGAATCCTGGTACAGCTTCAGTCAATTTTTGCAAGTGATCAAGGTGAAGACCTTTCCAGTTTGCTGGGTAAGGACCGTGGATGTTACCGATACCAGCTGCCAAGAAGTCGATACCAGTTGCAACCATTGCTTTAGCATCTTCGATTGGAGCCAATTCACCGTCACCGATGATTCCGTCTTCTTCACCACCGATAGTTCCAACTTCAGCTTCTACTGATACACCATTTGCGTGAGCAAATTCTACAACTTTACGAGCTTTTTCAAGGTTTTCTTCAACTGGAAGGTGTGAACCGTCAAACATTACTGAAGTATAACCAACTTGAATACACTCAAGTGCATCTTCGTAGTGACCGTGGTCAAGGTGGATAGCTACTGGTACAGTGATACCCATTGATTCAACAAGGTTAGCGATCAAGTTGCGAGCAACTTTATAACCACCCATGTATTTAGCAGCACCCATTGAAGTTTGGATCAAAACTGGAGCTTGTTTAGCTTCTGCTGCGCGCAAGATAGCTTGAGTCCACTCAAGATTGTTTGTGTTAAATCCACCAACTGCATAACCGTTGTCACGAGCTGCTTGGACAAATTTTTCTGCTGAAACGATTGCCATTTTATCAGGCCTCCTGTATATTTTTATGGGACATCCCATTTACATTGTTCATTTTATCACTTTTTAGCAAAAAAAGCTAGTTTTTCCCGTAGTTTCGATTGAATTTCTTCTATTTTCAGATATGTAAACCTTTTCCCACTTGGTCTAATCCTTGTTCTGAGGCAGGTTCATGTAAAATGCCAAGTAGTCGTTATATCTTTCGAAACGATAGTCGATTTCTTCATTTTCTAATAAACTTTTAACTACGAAGAGTCCCAATCCAGCTCCCTTACTTTGTCGACTAGAAGCCGTAAAGGATTGTTCAAATTTATCTTGTTCCTCAAGTGTACAACTGTTCTCAATAAATATCCAGCCATCCTTATCACCGATTTTGAGATAGCCACCTTGGATAGAATGCTTCACCGCATTACTGATCAGATTTGAAAGAATCAGCTTGAGTACAGAAGGATTTAGATAAGTTTGTTGGTTAGTCAGTTGATTTTCGATAGAGATTTCTCTCTCTTTGGCTAATAAGTCATAGTCCTTCAATAGAAGATTGGTCATATCTAGAAGGTTGATTTCTTCCTTCTTATCTCGCAATTCCTGTACCGAAGAAAGGGATAGAATTTGCTGAACGTGCTGACTTAAATCATCCACAATTCCTAGAGAAACTCCAAGGTAATGGTCTCTATCTTTATAACGTCCGATATTGGCTTGCATATTTTCCAGAAGAATCTTCAGACTTGCTAGAGGTGTTTTCAGTTCGTGGGAAGCTCCTCGCAAAAACTCAACCTTCATCTTTTCTAGTTGAAGGATGGCTTCGTTCTTTTCATGCAAGTCTGCAATGACCGTCAAGAGATGCTGATAAAGGCTGTTGATTTGTTCTTTGAGATCGCCAATTTCATCCTTAGAATCCACGCGCAACCTCACTTCTGCATCCAAATCCATCATCCGTCGAGTCACTCGTTTGATTTCCAAAATAGGAGCAACAATGGTTCTAGCATAGATAAAGGCGATGAGGAGAGAAATGATAAAAGACGCTAATAAAGTATAAGGCAGAAATTGAAGACTGATGTCTTCTGCTTCTTTCTGCAAATCCATAGAAGCCAAGAATTGCAAGGTCATGGTCTGACCATCCTTAGTTTGAACTTCTCTTTCCTCAATAACCAAGGAAGCCGTCTGTCGTTCTTTATCAATGGGAAGATTATCATTGACTTCCAACTTATCCTGAGTCATCTCTCCCTTAACAGCTCCCTTAATATCACTGCTTTTAGAATAAAGTTCAAGGACTTCCTGAATAGCTTGACTATCTTTGCCTTGGAGAGACTGGGCAATTTCTGTAGCCTTTTGCCCGATGCTTTCCTGACGGTGACTGAGATAGGTCGATGGAAAGAGGAAATAGATGGCCAAATGCAAACAAATGACCAAGGTAGAAAATACCGAGAAAGTATAGATAAAAATTTTTTTAAATAAACCTGAACGTCTCATTTTCTCTCCAATTTATAACCAACATTGCGCACGGTAAGAATACAGTCTAAATCTAATTTTTTCCGTAGTTCCTTGATGTAAACGTCAATAACACGATCGAAAGGTACTTCATCTGTCAATTTCCATACAGCGTCGATAATCTGAGCTCTAGTCAAAGCACGACCTTCGTTTTTAACGAGATAGTCTAAAATTTCTAATTCTTTTGCATTCACTGCAACTTCTTGATCAGCCACTGTGGCACTATAACTGTCAAAATCGACCTTGGTATCCTTATAGGTAAAGCTACGACCAGTATCATAATAACGTTTAAAGATGGCATCCACTCGTACTTTTAACAAAGATAGAGAAAAAGGCTTTTCCAAATAACCATCTGCTAATGCAGCAAAGGCACTCATCTTATATTCTTCGTCCTGAAAGGCTGTCAACATCAAGACAGGAACTTGGCTGCTTTTACGGATTTCTGACAAAACCTCTAAACCATTGAGTTTAGGCATTTGAATATCTAGGAGAATCAGAGCAACTTGGTGATTGGAAAATTGTTCTAAGGCCTCAAGGCCATCTGCTGCCTGAATGGTTTCATAGCCACAATCCGCCAAATAGTCACTAATTCCCTCACGGATCATGTCTTCATCTTCTACAATTAGAATTTTCATATAAATCCTTTTCTATCAAAAATGCTACCTATATTATATCTCATTTGAGTGAGAATAGGTAGCAGGTTTTTTATTCACTATCCAACAAGAGTTCTTTTGGTTGTTTAAAGAGAAGATTGCTTGAAGCAAGCGCCATAACTAGTACTACTAAAACCAAGCCAAGTACAAAGATGATGGCAAAGTCTGATGGTTGAATGGAAATATCCAGACTTGAAAGTGTCTTGCTAAAGCCGTCAACTTCTGCACCACCACCGAGATTGGAAGCTTGTGCAGCCTTACTTGCCTGCTTGGCCACATCTGATGTGACATTGGCAAGAACTGTATTTCCAATAGCACGCGCTGTATAGTTGGCTAGGAAGTAGGCTGAAATAAGAGCTGGAATTGCAATCATAACCGCTTCTGTAATAAATTGACCTAGAATACTTGCTTGTTTAAGACCAATTGAAAGGAGAATTCCCACTTCTTTACGACGAGCATTAATCCAAAGTGTCAGTAATAGACCAAGTAGGAGAACTGAGAAGCCTAAACTACCCCAGAAGAGCAGATTAGCCATCTTGTACATGCCTGAGATAGATTGTTCAAGAGCAGGATAGTTTGATGAACTCTTGATTAAGCTATACATCTTCCAGTTGATACCGTTGATAGATCCTAATTCTTGCATGACACTATCTAGGTTCTTATCTCCAGCTACAAAGAAGGTAGCATCTCCATAGATAGCTGTATCTTCTGTATAACCATAGAGCTGGGCAGCTGTGTGAATATCTGTGATAGCTGTATTCTCATAAAGTTCTTGTGAGTAGGTTACAGCAGATTTGTTATGTCCATCAAAAAGTCCTTTGATGGTTACTTCTACTGTTTCCTTTGCTCCTTGTTCATTATCGGCATCGTAGATATTGGAGTTGAGTGTTACCTTGTCTCCCACCTTCCAACCATGCTTTTCTGCCAGGTCTTTATGCATTAGAATCTGGTACTTGTCGTCGTTTGTTAAATGCTCACCTTCGACCAGTTTGTAAGAACCTGATACAAACTTGTCTTCTTTAGAAGAGTCATTGACACCCGTTATCATCAAGCTACTTCCAAAACGTTGAGCTCGATCTGGCGTTAGATTTTTCTTGGTTTCAGGTGTCTCAATCAGTTCATAGCCTGTCAAATCACCGATAGCGTTGATACGTTTGATGTAGGATTCGATGGCCTTATTTTCAGTAATTTTTTTAATATCCTCACCCTTTATATTCCCTGCACCACGTGGAGTTCCTTGGTTGACCCTACGGTTGATTTGCATGGAGAAACTATTGGTGATATTTTTAAAGGTTTCTTGAGAAGCCTTGGCTGTCGCACCCTTGATAGACAAGCCGACCAAACTCAAACTAGCCATCAAGAGAATGATAAGAAAGATCACAATAGACTTAAAAAATTTTCTTGTGACATAGGCAAATGCGTTGTGTAACATAAGATTCCTTTCTAGATTTACTTCAGTTTTTAATATGTTTAAAAGTTTTAGTTACTATTTTTTCTTGTTTCAGTCAGTTTCTTATCCTTCAATTCAAGTGTAATATCTGACGCCTGTGCTACTTCCTTGCTGTGGGTCACAACGATCACACACTTGCCTGTTTTCTCAGCGAGAGATTTGAGCAAATCGATGATATCCCCAGCAGTCTTAGGATCTAGGTTTCCTGTTGGTTCATCTGCTAAAATCACTGGCGCCTCAGATACAAGACTACGAGCAATGGCAACCCGTTGTTGCTGTCCACCTGATAATTGGAGAACATTCCGCTTGATCTGACTTTCATCTAAACCAAGTTCAAGAAGGGTATCTTTGCCAGCTTTTTTATTAACCAAGCGGATATTTTCCAATGGAGAAAGATAATCAATCAAGTTATAGTTTTGGAAAACCAAAGAAATATGGTGCATTCGGTGATAAGAATATCCTTGTTCACGAATATCCTTGCCTTCGAATAAGATAGCACCTTCGACTGGGCTATCAAGTCCTGCTAATAGAGATAAGAGTGTCGATTTCCCAGCTCCTGATTCACCAATGATACTATAAAACTTGCCAGGTTCAAAATCATAATTGATTTTATATAAGACTGCTTCTGCAGTGTTCTTGTAACGATAAGTAAGATCTTGTAATTGTAGTAAAGTCATAATTTCTCCTTTATTAACTGATGGATGATAAAATTTCTTTCGGTGATTTTCTAAATAAAAATAGGAAACAAAGTGCAACTGACAAGCAGCTAATGATAAGTAGGAAGATATAAGATTCTCCAAATGATAGAAGACTTGTTGAAAGACTCGTTGCTTTTGCTAGAGTATCTTGTAGTGCAGCTTGGTCGCCACTTGCTAGTACAGTCTTCAAGAGATAGGAAGTAATGGCATTCCCAGCCACAAATGCCGGCAGAATAGATGCCAATGAAACTAGGATAACTTCTAGGCAGAATTGGCTAAAGATTGCTCCTTTTCCCTTACCTAGTGCCAATAAAATACCAACCTCGTAGACCCGCTCTCGTAACCAAAGTGACAAGACCAAGACCAGCGCTCCTACCCCAGCAATCATAATGCCATAGAGGAAAATCTGTAGGAAGGTTTGGAAGGTCGAAACTGAATCCTTGATTTGTTCAAAAGCCTTATTTCCCTTTTCGACTTGATAACCTTTCGTTTCAAGAGATAACTTTTCAACCTCTTGAATGATACTATCCATATCTTTTGGATTTTCTAGATAGAAACGAGCGGCAGTAACTTGAGCTTCCTTATTTCCAAGAAGAGTTTGGCTACTTTCGTAGTCTGTATAGACCGTGTTTTCACTAAAGTCTGATGAGAGACCGGTAAATTTCTCTTGCTTCCGACCTGAGAAAGTACCTACGATTTCATAATCTAGCCTTTGTCCACTACTTCCTTCAACTTGACCAGGATTTAAACTAATCTTATCCCCAAGTTTTAAGTTATTCTTCTTAGCTAATTCTTCATGGACTAAGATTTTCTGACTATCTCCTTTTTCTAGGTGTCTTCCTTCTTTAAGGGTAAAGGCAGAACTTGTAAAAGAAACATCCTTGGAAGAGTCTCCTAATGCAATCAAACTGATAAGATTTTTTTCAGCCTCTGTCAAATCATCCCTTTGGATACTTTGCTCTCCAGTGACGACTTCTTTGTCAGTCAACTTAGCTATTGTTTCAAGCTCTGGAGAAATCTCCTCAAGACCCTTTATCTTTTTAAGGTCATCTAGTTGAGACAGTTGAAAGGTCTGATCTGCTTCTATTCTTTTAATAGAAAAAGATGTATTCAATGAGCGATAGAGATTATTTTCTACTGTTTTGTTGGACTTCATAAGCGTCAGACAAGCCGATATTCCAGCCAATAAGACAAATAGAATCAAGAATAAAATGAGACTTCTCAGTCGTTTTCTGCTGACGTAAGCCCAAGCTCTTTGAGTGGGATTCATATAGCACCTCCATATTTGTAAAACCATTATAATATTCAAATATGAAATGTTTATGAAATCGAAAAAAAAGAGCAAAATCTTTGCCCTTGTTTATATAAAAATAAAGAGCTAGCCGAAGCTAACTCTTTTCCTATGCGGAGAGAGGGACTTGAACCCTCACGACCTAAAGCGGTCACAGGATCCTTAGTCCTGCGCGTCTGCCAATTCCGCCATCCCCGCGTCGATTACTTTACTAGTATATCAACTTTCAAAAACTTTGTCAACACTTTTTTCAGATTTTTTTCAGTTTTTTTGAATACATTATTCTTTGATTTCAACTAGATTTTCATCAAGGAGTTTCGCTCCTAATGTATTCTTAAAATGTCCAAGTGCAAACTGGTGGTTTTCAGGCCAAATGGATGCGACTGCTGGCTTGACAACTTCTATCTGATACCCAAGATTATAGGCATCAATAGCCGTATGCAATACACAGATATCTGTCAGAACACCTGTTAAGATAACTGTATCCACGCGACGCTCTCTCAGACGGATATCCAAATCTGTGCCAGAAAAAGCCGAATAGTGACGTTTGTCCATCCAGAAAACACGACTATCCTGGGCCTGTTCCTGATAAAATTCAGCTAACTTACCATATAGATTACGCCCGCTAGTCCCAATCAGATTATGAGGGGGAAATAGTTTACTTTCTGGATGAAAGACATCATTTTCCTCATGAGCGTCAATGGTAAAGAAAATATAATCTCCACGGTCAAATGCTAATCTAGTTACCTGATTGATTGCTTCTGATATCGCTTGAGCAGGAGCTCCTGCTGTCAATTTTCCATGATCCGCTACAAAATCTTCTGTGTAGTCAATCGAAATTAAAGCCTTAGCCATTAATAGTCCCTCTTTTTCACTTCTTCAAAAATATCTGGGATTAAAACTTTTAGATAAGTTCCCTTCATACCCAATGAACGACTTTCAATAATTCCTGCTGATTCGAGTTTTCGAAGGGCATTGACAATCACAGAGCGCGTAATACCGATACGGTCTGCAATGACTGATGCAGTTAATTGTCCTTCATTGCCATTCAATTCACCCAAAATAGCTGATACTGCTCGTAACTCAGAGTAAGAAAGAGTATTAACTGCCATTGTTACGGCTGTACGACGGCGGATATTTTTCTCATCTTCTTCACGTTGGAAGTTCAAAAGCTGAATACCAACCACCGTGCTGGCAATCTCAACAAGGATCAAATCCTCATCTTCGAATTTCTTATCATTACGCCAGATAATCAAAGATCCCAAACGAATCCCAGAAACATGGATTGGAGCAATGGTTGTCAAACCTTCTGAGAAATCTGCACGACTCTCAACTGGAAAGATGCTTAATTCGTGATCTACAGTCAGATTTGCTTCTGTATCGTAAATCATATTTGCACCTTGAATATAGTCCTCAGGAAAAATTTTTGATTGGAAAAATTGCTCTACACGATCTGTATTGGTTTTGTAACGCATAAAATAGCCAAGGAGGCGCCCCTTACTGTTAACAATACAAGCGTTGCAATCAATAATATCCGCTAATTGGCGTGTGATGGCATTATATGGAAGATCATCTTGTAATTTCTCCTCCGAACGCTTTAAGATAGATGTGATTTTTCTCGTTTTTTCTAATAAATGTGCCATTTTTCACCTCGTATTTAATCGCTTCCATTATATCACAAAACTGTCTTTATTTCAATAATTATCTGAAAATTGCTTATTGCATTGCAATTCTCTTACATTTGCAATTTTTTATATTTTTTTCAATTTTCTTGTTGACAGCTCCTTCGTTTTTTGATAATATAATATTACAAGATAACAAATATATAGATATCACTTCTAGTATTGATTTTTACGTAACTCTCGGTCTCCTTATATATAAAAGCGATCCACCACAGTGAACCGCTTTTTTTATTATTTATCGCCCTTGTTACGAATAACGAAGCCTGTTTTCTTTTCGCTAGATGTTGTGCGAGGTTTTTTGTTGTCCTTACGGTAACGTTTTTCCTTATCAAAGCGGTCGTTTTTGCGACTGCCTTTTTTGAAATCATCCCGACGTTCACCACGACGATTGTCGCGACGGCGTTCACGATCACGACGGTCATCTCCACGACGACCTCCCTTACCTTTCCCACCGAATCCATTACCTGAAGGTTTAAACGGCAGTGGTTTTTCACGTGCAATCTCAACTTCTGGAAGACTATCTGGATCCTGAACTGTCAAACTTAGGATGTACATTGCCAATTCTTCTGGGCTGAATTCAGCTGCTAATTTACGGGCATCTTTGCTAAATTTCTCGAAGTTTCCACGAATAACTTCATCAGCAAAATCACGTTCAATTTTCTTAAGAGCTACTTGCTTCTTAGCTTGAAAGGCTTCTTCTGCACTTGCAGGTTTTAGACCTTTCATACGTTTTTTAGTCAAGTTCTCAATGATTTGGAGATAGCCCATCTCATTAGGTGAAACGAAGGTAATAGACTGACCCGACTTACCTGCACGACCTGTACGGCCGATACGGTGAACATAGCTCTCAGGATCTTGAGGAATATCATAGTTGTAGACATGGGTCACACCTGAGATATCTAAACCACGAGCCGCAACGTCAGTTGCTACGAGGACATCAAGGTTGCCATTTTTGAAATCACGAAGGACACGAAGACGTTTGTTTTGGTCCAAATCTCCATGAATCCCTTCTGCACGGAAACCACGGATTTTAAGCCCACGAGTCAACTCATCCACACGACGTTTAGTACGACCAAAGACGATAGACAACTCAGGTTGATCAACATCCATGAGACGAGTCATGGTATCAAATTTTTCTTGTTCCTTAACGCGGATATAGTACTGGTCTACTAATTCTGTTGTTAATTCTTTTGCAGCAATCTTCACATGCTCAGGTTCTTTCATGAACTGAACCCCGATACGTTTGATAGCTTCAGGCATAGTTGCTGAAAAGAGCAAGGTTTGACGATTTTCTGGGACACGAGAGATAATGGCTTCGATGTCTTCAAGGAAGCCCATGTTAAGCATTTCGTCCGCTTCATCAAGAATAAGAGTTTCAATATCTTGCAATTTCAAGGACTTGCGTTTGATCAAATCTAGGAGACGACCTGGTGTTCCAACTACGATATGAGCACCTGATTTAAGAGCCTTGATTTGTTTTTCGATACTTGAACCACCATAAACAGAACGGACTTTTACACCCTTGCTTCGACCAAAGCGGAAGAGTTCTTCCTGACTTTGCACAGCTAGTTCTCGGGTTGGTGCAATGACCAAAGCTTGAATGGTTGCTTCTTCTGTACGAATTTTTTCAAGGGTTGGCAAGCCAAAGGCAGCAGTTTTTCCTGTACCAGTTTGGGCTTGTCCGATAACATCTTTTCCTTCAAGAGCCAAAGGAATGGTTTGCTCTTGGATAGGACTTGCTTCTACAAATCCTGCTTTTTCAATTTCTGCCAATAAATCAGCAGAAAGATTAAATTCATTAAATTTCACGTTATTCTTCTTTCTAAAGATGGTGCGAAGCCATCCTATAGCGCTTAGTTTATACTTTTCTTGTCATGACGTACTTTCATATCTTTTATGAAAGACCGTGTTGCTTCTTTTCCACTAAAGAAAAGTACTGCTTTTTTGCAACTTATCTAGTATAACACAAGAGAGGGTCAAAAGATAGTCTAACCTCCTGATTAAATCATGTAAACGATTTTTCTATCGATTTGCTTCACTCAAAAAGTATTTGTTAGAGCATTCGGTTCCTGAAATGATTTTCCGTAGCAGATTTGTGCAAAAGTTTTTTTCTTATGCTAGAATGAAATTCGAACAGGAGGAATAAAAATGTTAACATACGATTTAATTGTCATTGGTTTTGGTAAGGCAGGTAAAACGCTTGCTGGAAAACTAGCTTCAGCTGGTAAAAAGGTTGCCCTTATCGAACGTAGTAAGGCGATGTACGGCGGTACTTGTATCAATATCGGTTGTATCCCAACTAAAACCTTGTTAGTTGCTGCTGAAAAAGACTTGTCATTTGATCAAGTCATGGCTACTAAAAATACGGTTACTACACGCCTCAATGGTAAAAACTATGCGACTGTTGCTGGTACAGGCGTCGATATCTTTGATGCGGAAGCTCACTTCCTTTCAAATAAAGTCATCGAAATCCAAGCTGGTGAGGAAAAACAAGAATTGACTGCTGAAACTATCGTCATCAACACTGGTGCTATTTCAAACGTCTTGCCAATTCCAGGACTTGCTACAAGCAAAAACGTCTTTGACTCAACAGGTATCCAAAACTTAGACAAATTACCAGAAAAACTTGGAATTCTTGGTGGTGGTAATATTGGTCTTGAATTTGCTGGTCTTTTCAACAAACTTGGAAGTAAGGTAACAGTCCTAGATGCTCTGGATACTTTCTTGCCTCGTGCTGAACCTTCTATCGCAGCTCTTGCTAAACAATACATGGAAGAAGACGGCATTGAACTCCTTCAAAATATCCATACTACTGAAATCAAAAACGATGGTGACCAAGTTCTTGTCGTGACAGAGAATGAAACCTACCGTTTCGATGCCCTTCTCTACGCAACTGGACGTAAACCAAATGTAGAACCACTTCAACTTGAAAATACAGATATTGAACTAACTGAACGTGGTGCGATTAAGGTGGACAAACACTGTCAAACAAACGTTCCTGGTGTCTTTGCAGTTGGAGATGTCAACGGTGGACTTCAATTTACCTACATTTCACTTGATGACTTCCGTGTTGTATACAGCTACCTCGCTGGTGATGGCAGCTACACCCTTGAGGACCGTCTCAATGTGCCAAACACTATGTTCATCACACCAGCACTTTCACAAGTTGGTTTGACCGAAAGCCAAGCTGCTGAATTGAAACTTCCATATGCTGTTAAGGAAATCCCTGTCGCTGCTATGCCTCGTGGTCATGTAAATGGTGACCTTCGTGGAGCTTTCAAAGCAGTTGTCAACACTGAAACCAAAGAAATTCTCGGTGCAACTATCTTCTCTGAAGGTTCTCAAGAAATCATCAATATCATTACTGTTGCTATGGACAACAAGATTCCTTACACTTACTTCACAAAACAAATCTTCACTCACCCAACCTTGGCTGAAAACTTGAATGACTTGTTTGCGATTTAGTTTTATCAAGCAGCCCTCCTTGGGCTGTTTTTCTTTTTCTAAAATCTCAAATCTGTCTTTTTCAGCTTTTATGATATAATAGAAACATGAAATTAGAAACTACTTTTGGGCTCATTGCTGGACGTTCTTCTCACTTTATTTTGAGTCGTCTCGGACGTGGAAGTACGCTCCCAGGGAAACTTGCCCTCCAATTTGATAAAGACATTTTACAACATTTAGCGAAGAACTACGAGATTGTCGTAGTTACTGGTACCAATGGAAAAACCCTGACAACCGCCCTCACTGTCGGTATTTTAAACGAAGTCTATGGTCAAGTTCTGACCAATCCTAGTGGTGCCAATATGATTACAGGGATTACCACCACCTTCTTGACAGCCAAATCTTCTAAAACAGGCAAGAACATCGCTGTCCTTGAAATCGATGAAGCTAGTCTCTCTCGTATCTGTGACTACATCCAGCCAAGTCTCTTCGTCATCACTAATATCTTCCGCGACCAAATGGATCGCTTCGGTGAAATTTATACGACCTATAACATGATTTTGGATGCTATTCGGAAAGTTCCTACTGCTACTGTCCTTCTCAACGGTGATAGTCCACTTTTTTACAAGCGCTCTTTCCCAAATCCTGTTCAGTATTTTGGTTTTGACTTGGAAAAAGGACCAGCACAACTAGCTCACTACAACACGGAGGGAATCCTCTGTCCTGAATGTCATAGCATTCTTAAGTACGAGCTCAATACCTATGCCAACTTGGGTGCCTACATCTGCGAAAACTGTGGATGTAAACGTCCTGATTTGGACTACCGTCTGACAGAATTGGTGGAATTGACTAACAATCGTTCTCGCTTTGTTATTGACGGACAGGAATACGGTATTCAAATCGGTGGACTCTACAACATCTATAATGCTCTGGCTGCAGTTGCTATCGCCCGTTACCTCGGAGCTGATTCTCAACTGATCAAACAAGGTTTTGACAAGAGTCGTGCAGTTTTTGGACGACAAGAAACCTTCCATATCGGTGACAAGGAATGCACACTGGTTCTCATCAAGAATCCTGTCGGTGCTACACAAGCTATTGAAATGATTAAGCTAGCTCCTTACCCATTTAGTCTATCTGTTCTTCTCAATGCTAACTATGCTGACGGTATTGATACCAGCTGGATCTGGGATGCGGATTTTGAACAGATAACTGACATGGATATCCCAGAAATCAACGCCGGTGGCGTTCGTCATTCTGAAATCGCTCGTCGTCTTCGAGTAACTGGTTATCCAGCTGATAAAATCACTGAAACAAGTAGTCTGGAACAAGTTCTTAAAACGATTGAAGCCCAAGACTGCAAACATGCTTATATCCTTGCGACTTATACTGCTATGCTGGAATTCCGAGAACTACTAGCCAATCGTCAGCTTGTTAGAAAGGAGATGAACTAATGGTTTATACTTCACTTTCCTCAAAAGACGGCAACTATCCTTACCAGCTAAATATCGCCCACCTCTATGGTAACCTCATGAATACCTACGGAGATAACGGGAATATCCTTATGCTCAAGTATGTAGCTGAAAAGCTGGGTGCTCATGTTACAGTTGACATCGTTTCTCTCCACGATGATTTCGATGAAAATCACTACGACATCGCCTTTTTCGGCGGTGGTCAAGACTTTGAACAAAGCATCATTGCTGGTGATTTGCCTGCTAAAAAAGAAAGCATTGGCAACTTTATCCAAAATGATGGTGTCGTCCTAGCTATCTGTGGCGGTTTCCAATTACTGGGTCAATACTATATCGAAGCTTCTGGAAGACGTATCGAAGGTCTAGGTGTCATGGGACACTACACACTCAACCAAACCAACAACCGCTTTATCGGTGACATTAAAATTCATAATGAAGAATTCGATGAAACCTATTATGGTTTTGAAAATCATCAAGGCCGTACCTTCCTCTCAGATGACCAAAAACCGCTCGGTCAGGTTGTTTACGGAAATGGAAATAATGAAGAAAAAATCGGTGAAGGTGTTCACTATAGAAATGTTTTCGGTTCTTATTTCCACGGACCTATTTTATCCCGTAATGCAAACTTAGCCTATCGCTTAGTAACCCTTGCCCTCAAAAAGAAATACGGTCAGGATCTTGTCCTTCCGGCTTACGAGGACATTCTCAATCAAGAAGTCGCTGAAGAATACAGCGATGTTAAAAGCAAGGCAGACTTCAATTAATATTTAGATTCCAACATGCTATTAGCTGTTGGAATTTTTTTAGGTTCTTTTCTCCTTCTTCCTTGCATTTTCTACTAATTTTTGCAAAAATAGAGGGGTAGAAAGAAGGTAGAATATGTCTAAATTACAACAAATCTTAACTTATCTTGAATCAGAAAAGCTAGACGTCGCTGTCGTATCTGACCCCGTCACAATTAATTACCTCACTGGCTTTTACAGTGATCCACACGAACGTCAAATGTTCCTTTTTGTCCTTGCAGATCAGGAACCGCTTCTCTTCGTTCCAGCACTTGAGGTTGAACGTGCGACTAGCACTGTCTCTTTCCCAGTAGTTGGCTACGTGGACTCTGAAAATCCTTGGAAGAAAATCCAAAATGCTCTTCCACAGCTTGATTTCAAACGTGTAGCAGTTGAGTTTGACAATCTCATCTTGACTAAATATCACGGTTTGAAAACTGTCTTTGAAACTGCTGAGTTTGAGAACTTAACTCCATTGATCCAACGTATGCGCTTGATCAAATCAGCAGATGAAGTGCAAAAGATGATGGTTGCAGGTGTTTACGCCGACAAGTCTGTTAAAGTTGGTTTTGACAATATCTCTCTTGATAATACGGAAACAGATATCATTGCACAAATCGACTTTGCTATGAAACGTGAAGGCTATGAAATGAGCTTTGATACTATGGTTTTAACAGGTGATAACGCTGCAAATCCGCATGGTATCCCTGGAGCTAACAAGGTTGAAAACAATGCCCTTCTCCTCTTTGACCTCGGTGTGATGGTCAATGGTTATGCATCAGATATGACTCGTACAGTCGCTGTTGGTAAACCTGACCAGTTCAAGAAAGATATTTACAACTTGACTCTGGAAGCCCAACAAGCTGCCCTTGACTTTATCAAACCTGGTGTGACAGCTCATGAAGTAGACCGCGCAGCTCGTGAAGTGATTGAAAAAGCTGGCTACGGTGAGTACTTTAACCACCGTCTCGGTCATGGTATCGGTATGGATGTACACGAATTCCCATCCATCATGGAAGGAAACGACATGGTTATCGAAGAAGGCATGTGCTTCTCAGTTGAGCCTGGTATCTACATCCCTGGTAAAGTCGGTGTCCGCATCGAAGACTGTGGTGTTGTAACGAAGGATGGCTTCGACCTCTTTACAAGTACCAGCAAAGATTTACTTTATTTTGATTAAAAAGTATATTATAAAAAATAAGATGGAAAAGTTATTCTTTTCCATCTTATTTTTTGATTTGATAATAAATTTTATCAGCGATATAACCTTTTCGTTCAACTGCATTTGGAATCGTCTTCCAAAAAGCCATACCCACCTTTTCCATAACACGACCAGATGCTGGGTTTAGACTTACATAGCAAGCATCAACCTCTTCAAATCCAATCTCATCTAGACAGTATGATAAAACTGCCTTCAAGGCTTCTGTCATGAGTCCTCGTCCCCAGTAGTCCATCCCCAAGATATATCCGATCTCACAGCTAGAGTTTTCTTTATCCACACTGACCAGACTAATATCTCCAATGACATAGTCTGGATTTTCTTTGAGACAGATGGCCCATTTGTAGCAATTTGGATCGTCATAGGTTTTTACCCAATTGCCAATAGAATTTCGAGTCTGTTCGACATTCAGGTGTGGATCCCAAGTAACATAGGTTAGATTATCTAGACGAGAAGCCCAATTCTCAAACATAGCTTGAGCATCATCTTCCACAAATCTCCTCAAGATCAATCGTTCAGTTTCTATAGGTTGTGTCCCTAGTGCTTTCATAATCGTAACTCGCTTTCTATTTTATGGATGGGCTCAAACTTACATTGACCTATCTCAGTCTCCTATTGCAAGTTATAAAGTGAAAAAGGTCCTCCGGACTTTCCTCGTTCTCCTGTTTCTAGACTCGGGGTAAAAACCTCCCCCGGAGGTTTTTACTCCCAAAACGTATCAAACACAGTAATTGGTAGGTGGCGTTTGTGTTGGCCTTTGTACCACCATTTTTCAATGGTAGCTTGGGCTTCTGGGCTGACTTGTTTACCTTCGAGGTAATCATCAATTTCATTGTAAGTGACTCCCAAGGCTACTTCGTCTGCAATACCTGGTTTTTCTTCTTCCAAATCTGCTGTTGGAACTTTTTCATAGAGGGCTGGATCAGCTCCAAGTTCCTTCAAGAGTTGTTTCCCTTGGCGTTTATTGAGGCGATAAAGTGGGAGAATATCTGCACCACCGTCACCAAATTTAGTAAAGAAACCTGTGATATTTTCCGCAGCATGGTCTGTTCCGATAACAGCTCCGCTATGAGCACCTGCAAGGGCATATTGGGCAATCATACGACTACGCGCCTTAATATTTCCCTTGTTGAAATCTGAAACAGGACTTCCTGTTGCTTCCACTGCTGCTGTCATAGCATCAGCAGATTCTTTGATATTAATGACCAAGCTCACATCTGGCTGGATAAAAGCTAAGGCTTTTTGAGCATCATCCTCGTCAGCTTGCACTCCATAAGGCAAACGAACAGCGATAAATTTATAACTATCATCACCGGTTTCAGCTCGCATTTCTTCTATGGCTAATTGAGCCAAGCGTCCTGCCAAGGTCGAGTCCTGTCCCCCAGAAATTCCTAAGACAAATGTCTTTAAAAAAGGATGTTTTTTCAAGTATCTTTTCAAAAAGTCAATCGAACGACGGATTTCTTCCTGGGCATCAATCACTGGTTTAACCCCCAGTTCTTGGATAATAGTCTCTTGCAAACTCATTCTTCTTCTCCTTCACCTAGAGCTTCCTTACGCATTTTATCAATCAAGTCCATCTTGTCTTGCCATACATCACGAGCCAAGTCGACAGGGTAATGTTGTGGGTTAAGAACACGTTTGTATTCATCCCAGAGCTTATCAAATTCCTTACGAGCATAGGCTTGAACTTCAGGCAGACTTGGTAAGTCATAAACCAGCTTACCATCCTTGAAAATGTCAACCAAGAGAGGAACAGCATCAAAATTACGGACAGTTTTCTTGATGTAAGTATAGGTTGGATGGAACATCTTGATTTCAGTCATGCTAGCAACGTCGACACCATCATAGGTAATATAATCACCTTCTGACTTGCCTTTTTCACGACTGGTGATGCGCCAAACTTGTTTCTTCCCTGGCGTTGAAACCTTCTCTGCATTGTTTGAAAGCTTGATGGTATTGCGCATATGACCGTTCTCATCTTCGATGGCAACAACCTTGTAGACTGCTCCAAGTGCTGGTTGGTCATAAGCAGTGATGAGCTTAGTACCTACACCCCAGACATCAATCTTAGCTTTCTGCATCTTGAGGTTAAGGATGGTATTTTCATCAAGATCATTTGATGCGTAAATCTTAGCATCTGTAAATCCTGCCTCATCCAGTTGTTGACGAACTTTTTTAGAAATATAGGCGATATCTCCAGAGTCAATACGAACACCAAGGAAGTTAATCTTATCACCAAGTTCACGCGCAACCTGAATCGCTGCTGGAACACCGATGCGAAGAGTATCATAGGTATCTACTAGAAAGACACAGTTTTTGTGCGTTGAGGCATAAGCCTTGAAAGCCTGATAATCATTGCCATAGACTTGTACCAAGGCGTGAGCATGAGTCCCTAGAACAGGAATACCGAAGAGCTTACCAGCACGTACATTACTAGTTCCATTGGCACCACCAATGACAGCGGCACGAGTTCCCCAGATAGCTGCATCCATTTCTTGCGCACGACGTGTACCAAACTCCATCAACGGTTCATCTTCAATGACTGAACGAATACGAGCTGCCTTGGTCGCAATCAAGGTTTGAAAGTTGACGATGTTCAAAAGTGCTGTTTCAACCAACTGACACTGAGCCAAAGGTCCTTCCACTTGAACAATCGGTTCATTAGCAAATACCAAGTCCCCTTCCTGAGCAGAACGTACGGTCAACTCTAGCTTGAGATTACGCAGATATTCCAAGAAGTCTCCATGATAACCCAGTGACTCTAAATAAGCAATATCGCTATCAGAAAAGCGTAAGTTTTCTAAGTAGTTCACAATTCGTTCCAAACCTGCAAAAACAGCATAACCATTTTTAAACGGTTGTTGGCGGAAATAAACTTCAAAAACTGCTTTCTTGTTATAGATTCCTTGGTCGAAGTAAACCTGCATCATGTTAATCTGATACAAATCTGTGTGCAATGTTAAACTGTCATCTGGGTACATATACTGTCCTTCTTCCTTATTTGTAAAAAGATGAAAATGTTTCTTCTTTTCTCATAAATTAGTACTATTATATCACATTTTAGCTGGATTGATAAAAGAGTAACAAGCTATTCTCCACTCTCCAGTTCATCCATGTCTTGCTCAAATTTTTTCTGAGCCCATTCGCCATAGCTCTTCAGGCCTAGATTGCCAATAAAAACCCAAGGAAGGTAAATAACATAAGTAATTGCCCAAGCAGACAAGTATTTAACGTTCAGAGGATTGTGCTGATAAATTTCGATATTGAATTGATAATTCTGCAACATCAAAAGAGTCGTAATAGCGAGAGTTACCAGCAAACACCCTATAATTGTAAAATGAAAACGACTATAGTAGTTCACACCCAAATCTCGAGCACGGCCGAAAAAGTAAGAAGTTCCAATAATGATAATGATAAGAATCATTCTCGGATTAAAAAGACTTGGTGCTAATACTGTAATCATATAAGATAAAAGCAAGAAAGCTATAGAGATATAGAAACTTTCTGCCCCTGCTTTATTCATCAGTTGTTCTTCCCTTTCGTCTAGTAATTGATAATAATAAAATCTATTTTTCATCTTCTTCCTCCCAAAATAGTTGATCTAGAGTTTTCCCTAAGCATCTGCAAATGGATTGGCAAAGTGAAAGCGAAGGATTGTACTTTCCAGCTTCTATCAAGCCGATAGTCTGGCGCGTAACCCCTACAGCTTCTGCCAAGTCACCTTGTGTCATATCAAGCTCTACTCGAGCGAGTTTTAATTTTAAATTCTTAGCCACTTCTTACCTCCTCCTTAATTTTAAAAGTCGCGCTTCTTTTTTCAACTTTATTATATCATATATTTTACATTATGCAATATATATCTTTCTTTTTGTGCGATTTTTTTAACAAAAATTCCCTACCAGCTAAATGATAGAGAGTTTTCCACTTATTCAAATTTTTTCAAAACATCTACGACATCGCTTCTGTGTTTGACTTGATAGGCTTTGATACCTAAACTTTCAGCCATATTAGTATTATCTTTAACATCATCCAGAAAAATACAATTTTCTGGATCCAACTGATATTTACGGAGAATTTCTTCAAACATCTTTGGATCTGGTTTGATGATCTTGATATCACAGGAAAGGACGAAACCATCTAAGATTCCATTTAAAGGAGATAGTTGGTCTTTCAATAATTCATAAAAAACTGGCGATGTATTAGATAGAACAAAAATACGATAACCTTTTTCCTTTAAACGTGCAAGCAGCGGAAAGACTTCCGTGTAAATATCGATATAGGCTGGCCAATTCCAAATCACTTCTTCGACCTTTTCCCGATAACAATCCCCTAATAAAGAAAGAACCTTATCAACCAGTTCTTCCCGAGTCAAAGTCCCTAAGTCTAATCTTTCCCAGAGCCCCGACTGGAAAATAGACTTGTCTAAGATCAGATAATCTTTCTGAGTTTTAGCTACAGCTTTCAAAATCTTATCCTTGTTCCATTCCAGTAGAACATTACCCATATCTAGTATGATATCCATTAAGCCAACTCCATTATGATGTGTCGATTTCTTCGATCGTTCATTTTCCATTTACAACTCTTTTTGATAATAGTGCCTTTGTCCAGTATAGGGATAGTCTTTTAAAGTAAAGACTTCCTTGTAACCATGCTTTTGATAAAAGGATGGCGCTTGAAATTGATACGTATTCACAAAAGCAAAGCGACAGTTTTTCTTCTTAGCTTCACTTTCTGCTTGTTGCAATAGTTGGGAGCCGATTCCTTGTCCTCGCAAATCCTCTTTCACAAATAAATACTCAATTTCTAGCCAATTTCCAAAGGTCTCTGCTACTAAACCAGCCATGACTTGACCGCTATCATCTTCGACATAAAGGTTAAGTGGCTCACTTTCAGCTGCTTCTCTCTTAGAACGATTATAGGAGCGAATCAAATCCCCAATTTCTTGCGCTTTCTGAGACTCTGTATTATCCAATCTAATGTGCATCAAAACCTCCTCAAAGACACTTACGCCTTGATTATATTCCTATTTTGAAGAACTGTCAAACTAAAAAACTCACCAACCTAAGTTGATGAGAGTAAAACTTATTTTCTAAATTTCCATTGGCTATAAATACCAAATGCGACAATCCAGATAGCTGAACCGATTGCTCCTACAAATGTAGAGTCTTGTAAAAAGAGTGTTCCAAATACAAAGATAAAGAAGAGCATGGCCAGAGGATTTAGCAAGCGGTATTGAGGCATGAGATAGCCATTTGCCATAAAGTCTTTAGACTTACGATACTTGAGATGAGCTACCATGATCAAGATGTAGATGGCAATATAAACACCTGATGAAGAAGCTGTAATCAAAGCAAAGGCATCTGATACTCCAGGAAGTACATTGATGAAGGCTGCAAAACCAATCAATACAGCAGAAGCAATGATTGCATTCTGAGGAACATTGTGACGTGAGAGCGTGTCTGCCTTAATAGCTTTCAAGAAACGATTTGGTGAATCATGGGCAATTTGATACAAGTGACGACCTGTTGAGTAAAGGGTTGAATTCAAGGCTGACGCTGCTGAAGTCAAAACAACAAAGTTAATCAAAGCAGCCGCCCACTTAAGACCAACAAGTTCAAATACCGTTACAAATGGTGAATCTGCTGCAGAAAGCTCACGCCAAGGAATAATAGACATGATGGCTAAAAGAGCTCCACCATAGAAAAAGATAATTCGCAAGGGAATTTCCTTAACAGCCTTAGGCAAGACTTTTCGAGGGTCCTTGGTTTCAGATGTGGTAACACCGATAAATTCAATCATCAAGTAGGCAAAGAAAACCATCTGGAAGGCCATGACAAAGTTCATACCACCATTTGGGAAAAGTGAGAACTGATCACTGATATTGGCAAGACTTGCTGAACCATAAGGCGTTTCAAAGCCAGTCAAAACTAGAAAGACACCTGTCGCAATCATGGCAAGAATGGCCACGATTTTGATCATAGCAAACCAAAATTCTACTTCACCAAAGATTTTAACGGCAATCAAATTCACCAAGCCGAGTATTGTCAGAAATACAACCTGAATCAACCAAGATGGCCAGGATGGAAACCAAAACTGAACATAGTGAGCAATAGCTGTAATCTCAGCCATACCGATAAAGACTACTGAGAGCCAGTAAGACCAGACTGAGAAGTAACCCCAACCCTGACCTAGATAACGGGTAATAAAGTTGATAAAGGTATGTTGCTCCGGATCTTGGTACAACATTTCCCCGATAGCACGCATCATAAGATACATAAAACCACCCGTAATCATATAGACCAAGACGATTGACGGACCTGTCAAACTAATGGAACGTCCAGCTCCTAGAAAAAGTCCTGTTCCAATTGTTCCTGCAATCGCCATAACCTGAACATGGCGATTGGTTAACCCACGTTCCATTTTATTTTTCTTTTTGTGCTTATTTTCTGAATTCATATAGTCTCCTCTAGTTTTTAGAATGAAGAAAAGGAGTGATAGGAAGCGCTTTCCCTATATCTACTCCTTCTTTTCATTCCTATTAAACTGTTTTTTCCACTTTTAAGATTTTAACATCATAGCTTCCTACAGGTGTTTCAATCGTAGCAGTATCACCTGTTTTCTTACCAATCAAGGCTTGCCCAATTGGGCTTTCATTTGATACTTTACCTGCAAAGGCATCTGCACCCGCTGATCCCACGATGATATATACTTCTTCATCGTCTTCACCAATTTCTTGGATAGTTACTGTTTTCCCGATAGCAACTTCATCTTGAGCAACCGCATCGCTATTGACAATCTCAGCATAACGGATTTTTGTTTCCAAGCTAGAGATTTGTCCTTCAACGAAGGCTTGCTCGTCCTTAGCTGCTTCATACTCACTATTTTCTGACAAGTCACCGTATGAACGCGCAATCTTGATGCGTTCTACAACTTCTGGACGACGAACTAGTTTTAACTCTTCTAATTCTTTTTCGAGTTTTTCCTTTTCTTCAAGGGTCATTGGATATGTTTTTTCTGCCATTTTTCTCAACTTTCTTTTGATTAAATTTTAATTTCTTTAGCTAGTAAAGCAAAATTATGTGGTAAACCACATAATTTTACAATGAAGACAAAGTCTTTTTATAGCTTTCCTTAAATGATTTTAGTCAGTATCAACCTTTTAAAAATTGTGCCTAAACCTAATAATTCTATCACTTCTAGACCCAGGTTCAAATAAGAGGTAAGCTTTTACTTTCGCAATTTCCGAACGCCTAAAACTTGTGAATTTCAGGCGTTTCTGATCATAGCGGAAAGACTGGTGTGACTTGCTATTCCCGTAAAAAGAGAGTTTCTCTTCTACACTCACGGATTTAATAGCAAATCTTGTTCTAAGAGTTAGTTTGAACTACTTGATTGTGTCAATTTACTGTTAACATGCTCTGCAACGTTTCGATCATGTTCTTCTCGTGTCGTTGCAAAGTAAACCTTGCCATCTTGTACGTTGGCTACAAAGTAGAGATTGTCACTCTTAGTTTGATTGATACTAGCTTCAATTGCATCCAGACTTGGACTGTCTACTGGACCAGGCATTAAGCCAAGGTTCGTATAAACATTATATGGTGAATTGATTGTTGTATCAATTGCTGCATCATCTGCCAAGCTAATATTTTGTCCTAGCTTACCTTCTGCATAGAGAATAGCAATATTACTCTGAAGTGGCATACCAAGGTTCAAACGATTATAGAAAACTCCAGCGATCAGTTTGCGATCGTCAGTTTTCAAACCTTCTTTTTCCACAAGTGATGCAATGGTGAGGAGTTCATTCACTGTCAAGTTCTTTTCTTTGATTGCAGAGTAATGTGCTGACAAGTTTTTGTCCATAGTTGCCACCATTTCATCAATCAAGCTTTCAATAGTTGTGCTTTCTTTGATAGCATAAGTTGCTGGGAAAAGATAACCTTCTAAACGGTAACGAACACCACTTTCTTTAGTTGGTAGACTTCCGAGAAGGGTTGGATACTTAGCAACTAATTGAGAGATGAAGGTTTCATCTTGCACTTTTGCCAAGAAGGCATCAGCAGTCAAAGGTTCTTTAAAGTCTCCTTGAAGCTGACCAACTGTTTGTGCGATTTGATCAAGGGTATAACCTTCAGGGATTGTAAGATTTGCAAGTGCAACCTCTTGAGGTTGAGGAGTTCCACCCTTTTGCAATTCTTTGATGATATCATCTGTACTCATGCTCTTCTGCAAATTATAGTAACCAGATTTCAAATCATTGTAGTCTTTATACTTAGCATAAAGGCTAAAGATAAAACCATGTTTTACCAATTCAGATTTTTCTAAGGTATCACCAATTTGCTGAAGATTGGCCCCTTCTGGAATCTGAACCGTAACATACTGTTTTGAATTAGCATCAACCGGTTGGAGTGCAGATTCGACATAACGGTAACCAAAGAATCCACCCACACCTAGTAAAATCAATAAAACAAATACTGTTACGAAAAATCCTTTCAAGCGTGATTTTTTCTTTTTCTTGATTGGTTTCACTGATTCTTTACGACTTCTTCTAGGAAGCTCCGTTCTAGTTTCAACTGGAGCAACTGGTTCTTGACTTGGAGTTTCTTTGGCAAGAACTGTTGGTTTCGGTTGAGGTTTAATATTCTTTCGAGTAGGACTTGGTTTGGCCTGATTCGTACGATAAGAAACTGGAATCCTTGTCGAATTTGCATTGAACTCTTTCTCTTCTTGAACCGGCTGAACAGGTACATGAGATTCAACTGGATCTACAGTAGGTACTACTGGTTCTGTAGCTACTGTAGATTCTGCAGGTGTAACTTCTGCTGGAACTACAGCTGGTTCTGCAGGTGTAACTTTTTCTGGAACTACAGCTGGTTC